>CAKTCT010000041.1 GCA_934539585.1 uncultured Oscillospiraceae bacterium
TGTCATCTGTTTATCCATAATTTCATTATATCACATTTGGCACTATCTCGCTCCTTTTTCTGTGCGGTGTTGCCCTATATATTTCTTCATGATTCTTTTTCAGAACATCCAATTTACAGAAAGCAATCAGATGTGGAAGTGGATTTTACTAGAACCGATATTGCGGATCAGCCGGAGTTGCAGGAGGAAATCTGTGAGCGGTTAACTCCGACGAAAGATTACACTTTTCGCATCAATGAAGAAGCGCCAATTATGCACTATTTTTCGGGAGCGTGTGCATCGGTCACAAAAGGTAAAGGCACAAGATATACGGTTCATATTATAACTATGAACATTCACGACCTTAACGGCCAAACAGTCAGCAGTGGGCCCATGGCTGCGTATAGCTTTACCTATTACTACAATCCATTTTTGATGCGTTGGAAGGAGAGGCCGCATTAAGTATGTTTTCGGCGGCTCATTTGAGCCGCCGGGTGGCAATCTTATCTACCGTGACGCAAATGGACGATACTATTGCGAAGAGATGGTGTTTGGGAAATGAGTGAGGTTGAGAAAGCATTATCCACATGGGAGCGCTTCCAGAAGTTTTCCAGCAGGTCCTTATGGAAAATTGCATGTGGCGTGTTGGCGCTGGGGCTCATCGTTACATATTGTGTGTATGCAAGGGCGCAGGCATCATCGCCGGTGCGGTATTATCGGATGCTCTATGACGTTTTTTCCACAGAATGGATTTTCCTTGAAGGGGAAGAAGCGCGCGTGGATTTCACTCAGAGTGGCATTGCAGATCAACTGGAATTGCAGCAAAAGACTTGCGAACAGCTGACATCGGCCCTGGGGCATACCTTCCATATCGAGGAAGAAGTGCTGGAACCCCGCTTTTTTCCGGGCGTTTCCGTTACCATTCTGGACATTGGCCGTGGTTCTTACCGCATTGACATGATCGCTCCGCGGGTGCAAATGGTAGATGGGAGGCTGGATTATTGCATGGACAGGGGGTACACGTGCGTTTATCGCTATGACCCGTTTGTGTTGAGGTGGCGGGTGGTTTGGCCGCAGAACCATTGAATACGGGAAGGAATTCGGAAAATGAGTGCGGTTGAGAAAGCGTTATCCCCGTGGGGACGCTTCAAGAAGTTTTCCCGCAGGACCTTATGGAAAATTGCATGTGGCGTGTTGGCGCTGGGGCTTATTGTTGCACATGGTGTGTATGCAAAATCGCAGGCATCGTCGCCGATGCGGTATTACAGCATGCTCTATGACGTTTTTTCCACGGGAGTGTTTTTTCGCTTTGGAAATGATGTGGAGGTGGATTTTACCCGATGCAGCATTGCGGATCAGCCGGAGCTGCAGGAGGAAATCTGTGAGCGGCTGACGCCAATCAAAGAATACACCTTTCATGTGAACGAAGAAGCGCCGATCCAACACTATTTTTCAAGTGTCAGTGTTTCCGTTGAAGACCTGAGCCCGGGAATATACCGTATCAATGTTACGACTATGCAGATTTGGACGGAAAACGGAGAAAAATATAGTACCGGCCCCGCCGAATCGTATTCGTATCGGTATCGCTATGATTCAATCAGATTGCGGTGGGAAGTGATTGGGCGCTGTGGGTGATGGCGGGAATCGATAAACGCGATAAGAAAACCCCCGGAAAATCCGGGGGCTTTTGCTGTTTTTGGGATTATGCGTAGTGGTACTGGTTCCGCTTCCGGACGAAGAAGAAGACGGTGACGGCCAGGGACAGGGTCTCGGCCAGGGGGAGGGACAGCCACACGCCGTCCAGCTTGAGGAAGATGGGGAGGATCAGGATTACCACGCACTGGAACACCAGGGTCCGCATGAAGGAAATGACCGCGGACACCACGCCGTTGTTCAGGGCGGTGAAGAAGGCGGAGCCAAAGGCGTTGACGCCGCTTAAAAGGAAGGAAATGGCGTAGAGCCGGAAGCCCCAGCAGGTCATGGCGTGGAGGGCGGAATCGTAGCCCACGAAGGCTTTGGTCAGGGGAAAGGCCAGCAGCTCCGCCAGCAGGGTCATGGCGACGCTGCAAGCGCCGATGAGGATGAGGCTTTTCCGGAAAAGGTTCTTCAGCTCGTCGTGGTTGCCGGCGCCGTAGTGGTAGCTGATTACCGGGGCGCTGCCGATGGAGTAGCCGATGAAAATGGCGGCGAAGATGAAGCAGACGTACATGATGGCTCCGTAGGCCGCTACGCCGTCCTCGCCGGCCAGCTTGATGAGCTGGAAGTTGTAGAGAATGTTCACCAGGGAGGCGGAGAGGTTGGTCAGCATCTCCGAGGAGCCGTTCCCGCAGGCCCGGAGGAGGATGCGGCCCTCCAGTCTGGTCCGGGTCAGGCGGAGGAGGCTGTCGTTTTTCCGGGCGAAATAGATCAGGGGGATGATCCCGCCCACGGCCTGGCCGGTGACGGTGGCCGCGGCGGCTCCCGCCAGGCCCCACTGGAAGACGGCGATGAACAGGAAGTCCAGGACGAAGTTGGTGAGGCCCGCCGCGATGGAGAGGGCCAGGCTCAGGTGGGGCTTTTCCGCCACCACGAAGAAGCTCTGGAAGACGTTCTGGAGGATGAAGGCCGTCTGTCCGGCGATGAGGATGCGGCCGTAGAGGACGCAGTAGTCGATCATCTCCCCGGTGGCGCCCAGGGCGATGGAGATGGGGCGGATGAAGATGAAGCCCGGGACGGACAGCGCCGCGCCGAAGATGATGGCAGTGTAGATCAGCATGGAAAAGTAGCGGTTGGCGTTTTTTCGGTCGCCCTGGCCCAGGGTCTTGGCGACGATGGCGCTGCCGCCGGTGCCGATCATGAAGCCCACGGTGCCCATGACCATCAGGGCGGGGAAGATGAGGTTCACGGCGGCGAAGGGGGTCTTGCCCACGTAGTTGGAGACGAACAGGCCGTCTACGATGCTGTAAATGGAGGTGCAGATCATCATAATAATGGAAGGGAGGACGAAGCGCAGGAGTTTGGGGTAGGTGAAGTGGTCGGACAGCTGGATTCTCATAGGTCGGTTCCTCCGGGTCTGGGATTGGTTGGGGTTGGGTCAGAGATGGGGAGCTTTTGGGTCTGCTCCCGGAGCTTTTGGACGTAGGTGCGGGTGAGGCGGATCAGGGCCGCGCCCTCCTGGGGGGTCATGGCGGCGAAGGCCGCGTCCTCGGCATGAATAATCGGGACGATGGAGGTCTCCACGAAGCGGGTTCCCTCCGGGGTGAGAAAGAGGGGGGCGTCCCGGCCGGAGCCTTTTTCCCGGCGGAGAAGGCCACGGGCGGTCAGGCTCTGGAGGGCGGAGTGGACGGTCTGCTTACTCATGGAGTAGGCGGCGCAGATGTCCCGCTGGCGGCAGCCGGGGCCGAACTCGCAGAGGCCGTAGAGGACCAGGAACGCGCTGTTGGAGAGGCCCAGGGCGGCGGCGATGGCATGGTAAAGCTCGTCCTGTTCCCGCCACAGGGAGTTCCATTCTTTCAGAAGGGGGCTATAAATTTCAGGCATAGGTTCCTCCGGGGTGATTTTCTATCAAACGAAGTTTATTATAGTCTGATTTCGTACTTTTGTCAAGGGGGAATTTATAGAAAGTACCACGTCAAGGCGACGCACCTAGAGTACCTGGTCAGGCCGACGCCTACCTCCAAAGCCCATCGTGAGGAACGAAACGTCCGAAAGTGGTAGCTGGATGCCTACTGTCTGAGCACCAATTGCGGCGGCCGTGTTTACCGCGGGGTAGTATTGGGGTCCTCCGAAGTCAACCCCCGCGACTTAGGGTTTTTAGGGGCGGGAGCCCCTAAACGGTTTTTCTCCCCAATCTTTTTTCCGTAAAAAAGATTGGGTGCCCTGGTAGGACATAACAAATCTGTACAAACGTAAGTAGCCGCATAGGCTAGTAGGGCTTGCCGATTACGAATTAAAATCGGCAGCACTACCGGCCTATGCGGCTACGTTCGCTTTGGATTATTGATAGGTCCGTCATAGCACCCATTCTTTTCCCGCGTGGGAAAAGAATGGGGAGAAAAGGACGCTCGGGTGGCTCCCGCCCCCCGAGACCCCCTAAAGTCGCGCCGTAGGCTTTGGAGAGCCTGACCGCCTACCTCGCGGTGGACACGGCCGCCGCAATTGGTGCTCAGACAGTAGGCATCCAGCTACCACTTTCGGACATTCAAGTCCTCACGATGGGCTTCTGTGGCAGGCGGCGGCCTGACGTGGTGCGGTTGGGGCATACGGCTGGACGTTTTTACGGGGATTCTGTCGTGCAGGGACATGGCGGATGGCTGGGTGCGGTGGAGCGATCGGGCGCTCATCTGGGCGTTTTGGGGGCTCTGTAAGGATTCTACGGGTGTGGCCTTGCAGCCAGAAATGCAAATAGGGATGCTGGGGGATGCCTGGAAATAGCCAAATATTGAATGTTCATAGATTCTTCAAAACAAGAATGTGGAAAAAATTGGGAGGATGGGCGGGAAAATCTGCTAGAAAATCCTGTAAAAAACGCTTTTTGATAAAAGAAGGTTGATATTTAAGCGGATTTTGTGTAAAATGCTATTATGACCCGCCGCGACAAAAAGCAACAAAATTTTTCGTCTGGAAGTGGGCCAAAACGGCAATTTTTCCAGGGCAATGTCAGCCATTTATCAATACCCATCCATGCTATAATAAAAACGACGGCAAGGGATGGGAAAAGGAGGAACCGAAATGTCAGAAATGGCCATTCTCAACACCATCATGCGCTTTTCCCATACCCCCGGCGACTATGTCATGCCGGCCAGGCACTCCGGCACGGAGCTGGTCTTTTACCGGGAGGGCACCGGCACCACCATCATCGACGGCGTGCTCTATGAGTACGGGCCCAACTCCCTGGCGGTGATCTCGCCCGACACCATCCACGATGAGACCACCGGCACCCCCTCGGAAGTCTTTTTCTGCATCTTTGAGGCGGGGGAGGGGGCCGCAGGCATCGAAAGCGCCTTCTACCCCGATAAGGGACCGGTGACGGCAGACATTTACGAGCTCATGTGCCGCATCGAGTCGGAAATGCGGCTGAAGCAGATCCACTATGAGGAGCGGGTGAACCTGCTGCTCCGGGAGCTGCTCATCGTCATCCGGCGGCTGGAGGACCAGCGCATCGACAACCGGGGCATCATCGACTACGTCAAGCGGATGCTCAAGGAGGACCCCGGCCGAAACGTGGATTTCCACATCATCGCTGAAAGCGTGGGGTACAGCTACGACCGGTTCCGGCACCTGTTCCGGGAGCAGACCGGCGTGTCGCCGTCCCAGTATCTGCTGACTCTGCGGATCGCGGCGGCGAAAAAGCTTTTGGAAAACGAGGCCCTGCCCCTTTCCCGGGTGGGGATGCTCTGCGGGTTCCAGAACGTGTCCAACTTCGTGACGATGTTCCATAAAAAGGTCCGGGTGACGCCCATGCAGTACCGGAAGATGGTCCGGGAAAACCCGGGGCTGGACGTTCTGATCCTTACCGGCGAGGACGATTCCCGGACGGACCGGTGATTTCATTCAAGGAGATATTTCATGCAGCCTTCCATTTTACATACCACCGACCTTTTCCATCCCCACTGCGACCCCGACGACCACTTTGACCTGGCTTTGCAGTTTGCCCTGTACGCCCAGGGACACACCGTGCTGCGGCAGGTCCTCATCGACCACCCGGCCCGGACCCATATGGAGGAGCAATACGCTCCGGCGGCGGTGGCCATGGCCCAGATGAACGTGATCACCGGCAGAAACGTCCCCTTCCGGGTGGGATGCCCCCAGGGCGTTGGGACCCGGAACGACGATCTCCGGGGGCTGTCTCCGGCGGAGCGGGGCGGCGTGGAGGCGATTCTGGAAACGCTGCGGCAGGCGGATTCCCCGGTGCGGATCATCGTGGTGGGGGATTGCAGCGACGTGGCCGCGGCCTTTCGCTCCCAGCCGGAGCTGTTCCGGGAAAAGTGCGGCCGGGTCTACGTCAACGCCGGGACCGGCCGGATCACTGAGGGGAAGGAACGGGAATGGAACGTGGCGCTGAACCGCCCGGTCTACGCGGCGCTGTTCGATCTGCCGTGTCCGGTGTACTGGTGCCCGTGCTTCCACATCATCCACGACGAGCCGGAGTACTTCGGCCCCAACAACCAGGGGGAAAACGGCAGCGTCTTTCTGGCGGAGCAGGCGCCGGTTTTTGGGCGGCTCTCCCGGCGGATGCAGAACTTTTTCGCTTACATGTTTGAATGTTCCACGGACCCCATGTGGCTGACCTGGCTGGACCGGAAGGCGCCTTCTCCGGCGCTGGAGGAGGAGCGGGGGCTGCCCAGGCGGTTTTATTCCACGGCCAGCATCTTTCACGGGGCGGGCCTGGAGGTGGAGCCCGACGGCAGCGTGGTCCCCGAGGCCCAGGCCAGGGAGCCGGTGTTCACCTTTGAACCCATCCGGGTCTCCTGTGACGACAGCGGCGTGACCCGGTGGGAGTACGCTGAAGCGGATACCGGACGCTACATCCTGAAGGTTTCCGGTCCCCGATACGCTTCTGCAATGGCGGAGGCCATGGGGCGGGCTTTGGAGGTTCTTTGAGAAGGAGGAGCCTATGATCTTTCATCTGGACGACAACGGCGCGGTTTTCTCCAATCCCGGCATGGGGTGGGTCATCCACCACAGCGCCATCTCCGGGAAAAAGGACGTAAACGAGCCGGACAGCTACGAAAACCTGGACAACGTGGCCCTTCTCTCCTACTGGGCCGCGCTGGAGCCGGAGGAAGGGGTCTTTGCCTGGGAGCGGCTGGACGCTTCCATTGCCAAATGGACGGCCTTGGGGAAGAAATTGCAGTTC
This sequence comes from uncultured Oscillospiraceae bacterium, assembly GCA_934539585.1. Lineage (GTDB taxonomy): Bacteria > Bacillota > Clostridia > Oscillospirales > Ruminococcaceae > Merdivicinus. Next base: position 6,818 of record CAKTCT010000041.1, read on the forward strand.
CGCATCTCCACGGACCCGATGCTGTACGACGGCAAGGGGGATGGGGTCCCGGACTGGGTGTTTGAGCGGTACGGAGTTCCTTTCCAGACGGTGGAGGACGGTTACATTGCCCGATACCCGGATTACCGGAACCCGGCCTATCTGGAAAAGCTGCGAAACTTCCTGAATGCGCTGGCGGACCGGTACGGCGATCATCCGGACCTGGAAACCGTGGACCTGCGGGGCTACGGGGCCTGGGGCGAGTGGCACAGCGGGTTCCAGCACCCCACCCGGGCGGAACACGCGGCGGCCCTCCGGGGAATCCTGGACGCCTGGTACGACGCCTTCGGCGGGAAAAAGACGCTGATCCTCTCCTGCTCTTATGAGTGGATGAATACATTGCATCCGGCCCTTCACGCGCCGGAGAGTTATGAAGAATACCTGGCCTGGTCGGGCTTTGACTACGCCCTGGCAAAGCCCGGAATCTCCTTGCGGAGGGACGGCATCGGCGGGGCGGTGAAGCTCTGGGACGCCCGGATCATGAAGGACTACTACGCATCGGGCCGACGGGAGCCCATGATCTGCGAATACTTCGGCGGATACAACGAAAAGCTCCCCTTGGGCGGCCGGAGAGGCTATAACGTGGAAGACTCCGTGGAGGAAGCGCTGATGCTTCATCCCAACTATATGATGCTCATGTGGGACAGCGTGGACTTTTACGAAAAACGGCCGGACCTCATTGTCCACGGGCTGAAACGCATGGGCTACCGGCTCCTGCCGGAGCGGGTAGAGGTCCCGGACGAAGTGAAAGCCGGGGAGTTCTTCTTCCTCCGCCACGATTGGACCAATCGGGCGGCGGGGCGGTTCTGCGGCGGCAGTTCTCTGGAGTTCCGGCTCCGGGACCCGGAGGGCCGCCGGTGGGACCTGTCCCGGGAGGACGGCTTTGACGCCGGTTCTCTGGGAGAGGGGGAGCGGCGCTCCTTCCATACTCCCTTGCAGGTTCCGGAAAAGGCGGCTCCCGGGGAATGTATCCTGGGGCTGAGACTCCGGGGATACGGCGGGCAGACCATTCTCCTTCCCCTGGAGGGGAAAACCAACGACGGATTTTATCCCGTGGCGGCGCTGCGGGTAAAATAGCGGGCAACGTCCGGCGGGAACGCCGGATAAGGCGCGCAAGTTCAAATACCACTACCAGAAAGGAAGAGTCTCATGAAAAAACTCACAGCGATGCTCCTTGCACTGACCATGGCCTGCGGCGTATTGGCTGGCTGCAACGGCACCCCCTCCATTCCTGGCGAGGAAAGCAGCACTCCCTCCTCCTCCACCCCTGCGGAAAGCTCCAAGGCGGAGTCCAGCACCCCCGAAGTCACCGAAAAGAACTTTGACGGCGTTACCGTTAAGGTCTGGGGCGGCGACCTGCTGAACAACCCCGACTTCGAAGCCTTCTGGGCAGAGAACGCCGGCGGCATGAAGTACGAAGTGGTCCAGGCTGACGACGTCAAGATGATGTCCATGGTGGCCTCCGGCACCGCGCCGGACGTGTGGGTGCTTTCCGCTTTCAGCATGGGCGCTATGTACGCCGCCCGGGGCCTGTATGAGCCCCTGGACGATTACATCGCCAACAGCGACGTCTTCGACATGGACAATCTGGCCGACGTTGAGGGCCTGTACCGCTTTGACGGCCAGGAAGTGGGCAAGGGCTCCACTTACGGCATCGTGAAGGACTGGAGCCTTGACAACCAGCTCTTCATCAACAAGAACGTCTTCAACGACTGCGGCATCCCGATCCCCGACGACAAGACCGTCTACACCTGGGATCAGATCCGGGATTGGGCCAAGCAGATGATAAAGTTCGATGAGGACGGCAATCAGATCCGGTGGGGTCTGGCCAGCTCCAACGACCTTTACCAGCTCATCGCCGCTCAGCTGGGCTCCATCGGCAAGAGCCTGTGGTCTGACGACCTCCGTTCCGCCAACCTCGATACCCCCGAAGTCCGGGCGGCCTTTGAGTACTGGGTGGATATGTACAAATCCAACGCCTTCGTCAACGGCGTCACCGGCGGCCCTGGCGACTGGGGCGGCGACTCCTTCGCCATTGACAAAGTGGGCATGATGAACCTGGGCTACTGGTTCGGCAACGGCACCCTGGCCTTCAACGACAACGCCAAGGATCACCTGGACGACTACATGCTGATCCAGGCCCCCAGCCTGGACGCTTCCAAACAGGCCAACGCCTGCCTGGCCGGCGTCGGCGGCTCCATCTGGGCCGGCAGCAAGAACAAGGACGCGGCCTTCCGGCTCCTGGAGCTGTACCTGGGCGGCGAATGGGCCGAGAAGATGGCCAAGCGGGGCTACGGCAACCCGGCGCAGCTGGACCTGGTCGAGCTCCTGCCTCAGGAGACTTCCTTCCAGAAGCAGACCTACGATGCCAACGCCTTCGGCCTCCAGAACATGATCACCCTGAAGACCAACCCCTTTGTGACCAGCCAGGGCATGTCCTCCGCTTTCTCTCAGTACTTCAACGAGGTGCTGTTTGACCGGATGACCCTGGACGATGCCATCGCCGGCATGCAGAACGAGTTCAACACCATGATCCAGGAGGGCCTGGAAATCTGCGGACTTGAGTAACTGCATCCAGAAGGTCTGTCGGCTTCGGCGGTTTCTGCCGCCGGGGCCGGCGGCCTTTACCGGAACCGCGTGAATCGCCACGCGATCCCGGTAAAGGCCGTCAGTGCCTGTGCAGAAGGGAGAAACGCATCATGCAAACGCCAAAATCGGGGAAACCCAAGGGCATCCGGCTCAACGAAAGGAAGCGGGAGGCCATCTTTTTCTACGTCCTCATCGCGCCTTTTGTCATTATGTTTTTTGCCATTAAGGTCGTGCCCTTTGTCAACGGCCTGTATCTGAGCTTCACCAACTATACCGGCTACAACTACGGCCGCCAGGCTTTCGTCGGGCTGAAAAACTACGTCCGGGTCCTGGGGGACGACCACGCCATGCAGGCCCTGGGCCAGACCTTCCTCATCGGCATTATCACGGTGCCCCTGGGACTGATGGTGGGCCTGTTCAGCGCCATGCTCTTGAACAAGGCGCGGCGGGGGCTGTCGGTCTTCCGGACCATTGTTTATCTGCCGGCCATTATCCCTACGGTGGCCACGGGTCTGATGTGGAAGATCATCTTCAACAAAAACGAGGGCCTTCTGAACTTCCTCCTGGCCCCCTTCGGCATCGGGCCCATCAACTGGCTGGGGTATGAGCACATTCTGGCGGCGCTGATCATTATGATGACCTGGAGCTCTACGGGCACGCTGCTGCTGAACCTGGCGGCCCTGCAGAACATCCCGGAGGCGCTTTATGAGGCGGCCTCCATCGACGGGGCCAACGGGTGGAAGAAGTTCTGGAAGATCACCATTCCCATGATCTCGCCGGTGCTGTTCTTCAACCTCCTGATGGGGATCATCAACGGCCTGCAGCTGTACGGACAGCCGGTATTGCTGGCTCCCGGCACCAACGGCGTGCTGAACCTGCCGCTGAAGCCTACGTATACTTACATGGTCCACGCGTACCAGCAGATTCTGGGGTACTCCCGGTTCGGGTACGGCCTGGCGATGATCTGGATTCTGGTCATTCTTATCAACGTTTTGACGGTGATCGTGTTGAAAACTCAGAAGTACTGGGTGTTCTACGGCGGAACGGAGGGCTGATATGGTACAGAAGCACAAGCTCCTCAGCAACATCATCTCCTACACGGCGATGGTGCTGGTCAGCGTCATTTTTATCTACCCGCTGTTCTTCCTGCTGGCGAACTCCCTGCGGCCTTATATTTCCAAGACGCCGGTGCTGTTTTTCACCGAGTCCCATTTTGAGAACTACTACTTCGCCGTGGCCATGATCCCCTTCACCAAGTATCTGCTGAACACGATGAAGATGGTGGTCATTACCATTACCGGCACCCTGATTTTCGACTTCCTGTTCGGCTACGCCTTTGCACGGCTGCGGGCGCCGGGGAAGAACCTCATTTTCAAGCTGGTGCTGCTCCAATTGATGATCCCGGGCATTGCCATTCAGATTCCCCAGTTCGTGTTCTATAACCAGATCGGTATAATGAATTCCTACTGGGTGTTCATCCTGAACGCTGTGGGCGGCGGGGCCTATTCCATCTTCATGGTCAAGCAGTTCCTGACCTCCTTCCCGCTGGAGATCGAGGAGGCCGCCAAAATCGACGGGTGCTCCCGGGTGAAGATCATCTGGAAGATTTTCGTCCCCCTGTCCAAGCCGCTGCTGGGGCTGCTGTTCTTCAACGGCTTCACCGCCTCCTGGAACGACTACATGGGGCCCCAGATGTACCTGACTTCGGAGCGGTATCCGTTGGCCACCGCGCTGTTCGGCAGCGTCTACTTCCTGCGGAACAAGCCGGAGGTCACCCTGGAGCCTGTTACCATGGCGGCCTGTGTGCTGTTTACCATTCCCGTGGTGGTGGTGTTCTTCATTCTCCAGAAATATCTGGTCCAGGGCATCGTTACCACCGGCATCAAGGGATGAGCCGGAAATCCACCAAGAAATGAGGACCTTACATGAGCGATAAAATCAAGATCGTATTTGACACGGACATCGGCTGCGACTGCGACGATGCCGGAGCCATGGCGGTGATGCACGAGCTGGCAAATCAGGGAGAGTGCGACATCCTGGCCGTGACCCACTGCTGCGCGGGGCCGTATAACGCAGGCTGCATCGACGCCATCAACCGGTATTTCGGCCGGCCGGACATTCCGGTGGGGGCCTTTCATCCTGAAGACAACGTCGTCACCCAATGGCGGGACGTTTATGCCAGAGCGGTGGCGGAGCGGTTCCCCAACCGGTTCTCCCGGGGGGAGGCGTATCCCGGAACGGTAGAAGTCCTGCGGAAGGCCCTGGCTGAGGCGGGAGACGGGGAAGTGACCTTTGTGGCCACCGGCTCCATGTACTCCATGGCCCGTCTGCTGGAAAGCGGGGCCGACGAAATCAGTCCCCTGTCCGGCGAGGAGCTGATCCGGCGGAAGGTCCGCCGGGCGGTGGTCATGGGCGGGCGGTTCCACAGCCAGTGGCCTCAGCCCATTATCGTCGGCGACAACTACCGGGTGGACGCGGAGTTCAACATCCTCTGCGACGTTCCCGCCGCCCGGAAGGTCTGTGGCCGGTGGCCGGGGGAGCTGGTCTTCTGCAGCTATGAGATCGGCCTGGCCCTCCACACCGGCGCACGGCTCCAGACCCAGGGGAATCCGGAGAGCCCGGTGCGGGTCTCCTACCAGGTCTGTGGGAAGGAAAGCGGCGACGTGGGCCGGGAAAGCTGGGACCTTGCCACCATGCTCTACGCCATCCGGCCCGACGCCGGGTACTGGAAGCTCCACGAATACGGCCGCATCCGGACGGCGGAGGACGGCGTCACCTCCTGGGAAAAGGACCCGGATGGACGGCACACCTTCCTGGTGGAGGAAGCGCCCATCGAGGAGGTCCGGCGGCTCCTGGACCAGCTCCTGGACGCCGACGAAAAGCAGCACCGATAAGGAGGGCGCCATGAGACGGAGGTTCCCGGCGATTTTCTGCGCTGCGGCGGTCCTGACGGGGCTGGCGGCGGGATGCGGCTCCCAGGAGTCCGCCCTGACCAAGATGGAAGGAGCGTTGTACATGGAAACAGCAAACGAAACCGTCATCTCCGGCGGCCGCCGGGTGATTTATCCCCAGGAGAGTACGGAGATTCTCCACAACCCCGGCATGGGCTGGGTCCTTCTGGAGGAGCCGCTGTATCCGGGCCGGGCCACTCTGGGCTGGCAGGGGGACTTCCCCGAAGTGGACAGCGTGAGCCTTTCCCTTTCCTGGGGCAACGTGGAGCCCGAGGACGGCCGGTACGACTGGTCGGAAATGGACAAGGCCATCGATTACTGGACCGGTCTGGGGAAGAGAATCAACATGCGGCTGGTCACGGACCTGAACACCATCGGCTACCCTCTGGCCAGCGCGCCGGACTGGGTGGGCGACAAATACGGCGTACCTTACAGCGTGGAGCCCGGGGTGGGCTCCGTGGGGGTGCGGCTCTACGATCTGGCCAATCCCACGTTTTTGCAGCTCCACGACCGGTTCGTCCGGGATTTCGCGGACCGCTACCGGGACAATCCCATGGTGGACGTGGTGGAAATCCGGTCCTACGGCTGGTGGGGGGAATGGCACAGCTCCGGCAACTTCAAATCCGTGGAGGAGCGGGTGGCCACCCTCCGGCACATGCTGGACGTCTGGCAGGAAGCCTGGGGGGACAAGCTGATGGTGGTCAGCGCCTCCTATGAATACAACCAGCAGTATGAGCCTTACGAGGTCCTGGACACCTCCATGACGTCCATGGACGATTTCGCCTATGTTTCCGCCTTCGATTACACGGTGCAGAAGGGGATGACCTTCCGCCGGGACGGCATCGGCGCGGCCCTCCACTACTGGGACGAAAAGCTGCTGGAGGACACCTTCAAAATGAACAATCGCCTGCCCCTCCTGGGGGAGCACTTCGGCGGCTACCACGTCTTTCTGAACAAGGTCAACGGCTACGATCTGACGGACTTCATGAGCGAGGCGCTGTATAAGCTCCACTCCAACTACATGACCGCCATCGGCTGGGTGGCCGAGGGGTTTGCTGAGGTCACGGCGGCCAAGGAGGACGGCGGCTCCCCGGAGATCGTGGACTGGGGCAACCGGGAGATGGGCTACCGCCTGGTGCCCCACCGGCTGGAATACGACACGGAGATTTGCCCCGGCGGCACCCTCCGGCTCTCCCAGCTGTGGAGCAACACGGCGGCGGGCCGGGCCTGGCAGAAGGCGGACCTGACGGTTTTCCTCACCGGCGCCGACGGAACGGAGGTCTGGAGGGGCACGGACAAGAGCTTCGACCCAGTGGTCTTTACCGCCGGGGACCTGCACTGGCACGAAAGCGGATTTGCCCTTCCCGAGGACCTGGCTCCCGGGGAATACGACCTGCGGCTGGCCCTCACCGATCCGGAGACCGGCGAGCCCTGGCTCAAGCTCCCCATTGCCAACCGGGATGAGGCGGGGCGGTATTTCCTCGACCGTATCCAGGTGAAAAAGCGGGGGAAAACGGAGGCTCCGGAGGGGCTCCTCCGGCCGGAAATCGGCGGGGAGAACGGCCTGACGGTTTTGCAGGGCCAGGTCCGGGAGGACGCCCTCTATGCCGGGGAAGAAGGGAAGCGGTTCACCGGCGACGTGCTGGAAAGCGGCTTTGCCCTGGAAAAGGGCGCGTATCTGGTGCGGTTTTCCTATACCACGGAGATTCCGGCGGAGGAAATCCGGATCACCAGCAATGAGCGGTATACCGTGGCGCTGCGGGATGCAGCGGGAGAGACGGTGCGGCAGTATCGCTGGCGGGACGTTTCCAATGAACCGGCGGAGCGGACCTTCCTCTTTTCCGTAGAGGAGGGCGGCTGCAAGCTGGTGTGGAGCCTGGAGGACGCGTTTCCCATCACCCTGGGGGAGGTCGCGGTCCAGCGGCTCCCGGGGGAATGGACGGCGGAGGATTTCCAGGACGGAAACGGCCTGACGGTTCTGGCCAACGGCGATGAAACGGGAATCGTTCAGCCGGAGCCTGGGGTGAAGCGGTTCCAGGTGTCCTCGGTGGGTCTGGAAAGCGAAGAGCCCCGGGTGGCTCTGGCCCGGACGGCGGCGCTGAAGCCCAACACCGCCTATTACGTGAGCTTTTCCACCTGGGGCGGCAAGACCAGCGCCGGAAACTACGACTTCCTGGACCTGCGGTCCGGGGAGGAGACCCGGACCCTCTCCAACTGGTTTGAGCGGGAGGATTTCGGGGCGGTCAACAAGACCTTCCACTTTGTCACTGGCAGCGAAGGGGAGCAGTACCTGGCGTTCGGCTGCTACCGCAGCGGCAGCTTCCAGGTGGACGATCTGCTGATCGTGGAGGACGCGGCCGGGACGGCGGTTGCGGCGGAAAGCGTCCCCGAGGAGCAGCGGAACCAGGTCCGGCGGCCGAAATTTGCCGGGTATCCGGTGACGGCGGACTTTGAGGGCAGCTCCTTCCATTCCAGCATGCTGAATCCCGGGACCGATTATCAGGGGCGGTTCACTTGGACGCCCGGGGAGGTCATTTCCGGGGACGGTTCAGCCTTTGGCAAGGCGTGGGAGACCCGGGACGGCTGGGTGAACTTCCTGAGCACCGTGCCCAGGCAGGTGCCCTTTGCCGCCGGGAAGACCTATCGGGTGGAGTTTGCCTACCGCATCCTGGAGGAGGCTGCCAGCGAGGAGGAAGGGTTCCAGTTCCGGGTCCTGGACGGCAGCGGCCAGGTGGTGCTGGAGGAGGTCCCCGGCGGCGCGGCGGGGGAGGTGCGGCAGTACCGCGTCAGTTTCACGCCGGATTCCGAAGGCTGGACCCTTCAATGGGGGCTGAACCGCAGTGGAAGTGTGGCTGTGGATGACGTGGTCATCACAGAGAAATAAAAGGGCGTAGCCCTTAAATAGTACCACGTCAGGCCGCCGCCTGCCCCGCAATATCGCTACGCGATAAAGCTCTGGCCTTTTCCTTCGCGGACATCGTCCGCGATTTCCTTCGGAAACCGGAAAACGCCTGGTTGAGTGCATCAATTGGCACCTGGTCAGGCCGACGCCTGCCCCTAAAACCCATCGTGAGAACATGAGCGTCCGAAAGTGGCAGCTGGATGCCTACTGTCCACGCACCAATTGCGGCGGCCGTGTCCACCGCGGGGTAGTATTGGGGTTCTCCGAAGCCCCAGGCGCGACTTTAGGGGGTCTCGGGGGGCGGGAGCCCACCGAGCGCCCTTTTCTCCCCCTTCTTTTCCCGCGCGTGAAAAGAAGGGGTGCTATGACGGACCTATCGATAATAAAAAACGAACGTAGCCGCATAGGCCGGTAGTGCTGCTGATTTCGATTCGTAATCGGCAAGCCCTACTAGCCTATGCGGCTACTTACGTTTGTACAGATTTGTTATGTCCTACACAGCGCACTTACTCTTTTCCCCGGAGGAAAAGAGTAAGCAGAAAAGTCCGTTTAGGGGCTCCCGCCCCTAAAAACCCCAATGGCGGTAGGCGCTGGATGAACATATCCGCACGCGACACTTCCCGCCGACACTATCGGTGCTCTAACAGTAGGCAACCGTGCAGCACTTTTGAACGCTTCGATTCCTGTATAAGACTTCGGAGATACGCGTCGGCTTGACGTGGGCATCGGTGCGTCGGCTTGACATGGGTGCCGATTGGTGCTTTCATCGGGACGCTGTTGCGGTTAGCCTTCGATTCGGGTGGGGATTCCTTGGGTTGTCAGGAGGGTCTGGAATTCCTCGATCTGGGACGGCTTCGGGAGCCATTGGGGCATGGCGTTGTCCTTTCGGCCCAGGGAGACGGCTTTGCCGCTGCCGTAGGTGTGGTAGGGCAGCAGGTCCACCCCCTGGCAGTGCTTGAGCTGCCGGAAAAGCCCGGCAATGGCCTGGGCGTGGGCGGGCTCCAGGTTGATCCCCCGGATCAGGATGCACCGCAGCCGGGTGGCGGCTCCCAGGGAGTCCGCCAGCAGCAGATTGCGGAGGATTTTTTCCGGGGAGACGCCGGTGTTCTCCCGGTGACGGATGGGGTCGGAATCTTTGTAATCCCAGAGAAACAGGTCCGTGTGCCGGACCTGGTCTGCCAGGGCGGCGGGGGAGGCGTCAAAATAGCCGCAGGTCTCCACGGCGGTGCGGAGGCCCGCCTCTTTGGCCATGGCCAGGAGGGCGGCGCTTTCCTCCCAATGGGACAGGGGCTCGCCGCCGGAGAGGGTCATGCCGCCCTCCGGGCCGTAAAAGGCCTGGTCCCGGAGGACCTGGCGGAAAATTCCGTCGGGGGTCATTTCCCGGGCGGCGGGCTCCAGGGCCTTGGCCGGGCAGACCTGGGTGCAGGCCAGGCACTGGCGGCAGCGGGCGGCGTCAAAAACGTGGTGGTCCGGCTCCAGGCGGTGAGCGCCGTTGGGACAGACGGCGGCGCAGGCCCCGCAGCCGATGCAGAGCTCTTCCTGGAAAAGCAGCTGATTTTTGCCGGATTGGGTCTCGGGGTTGTGGCACCAGCGGCACCGCAGGGGGCAGCCCTTGAAGAACACCGTGGTCCGGATGCCGGGGCCGTCGCTGATGCAGAACCGCTGGATGTCTGTGACCAGCACGCCCATCAGGAAATCCTCCCCTGGGCATCCCGTTCGATGATCATCTGCTGCCACTCCCGGCTCAGGGTGACGAACCGGGCGGACCAGCCGGAGACCCGGACGGACAGGTTCCGGTACTCGTCGGGGTGCTCCTGGGCCTTGCGGAGGACCGCCGGGTCGGTAACGTCCATCTGCATGAAGAATCCGCCCAGGGCGGTAAATCCCCGGATCAGCCCCGTGATGGCGTCCACGCCGTGGGGGCCCTTGACGGTCCCCGGCAGGAGGGTCACGTCCAGGGCGGCCCCGCAGGCCAGGCGGGGCAGGTCGATCTTGCAGTAGGAGCGGATCACCGCCGTTGCGCCTTTTTCGTCGCTGCCCGGGGTGGGGGAGAGATTGGCGGCCAGAATCTCGCCCTGCTTGCGGCCGAAGGGGGCGGCCAGCCGTCCGGGGGCCCACTCGATCTGGCGGCCGAAGGTGCTGACGCCGGCGGGGAAGCGGATGGGGACCTGAGGGTACAGCTTCCCGCAGATGGCGGAGAAATCCTCCAGGAGGCGGGTGGCCAGGGCATCGGATTCATCGCTGTCGTTGCCGTAGTATTCGTAGTGGCTGGACACGTATTGGCGCAGGGGCTCCTCCCCCTCCCAGTTGTTCCGGAGGATGGCAAGGAGGTCCGCCAGGGAGAGCTTTTTCTCGTCAAAGACCAGCTTTTTGATGGCGTACAGGCTGTTCACCGTGTCCGGGAGGCCGCCGATGTGGGGGGAAATCACCTTGTATTTGGGTCCGCCTGCGCGGTAGTCCCGGGCGGACTCAATGCAGCCGTTTTCGAAAAGAGAGACCGCTGTGGGGGGGAAGGAGGGGGTCCAGTCCCAGCTGCCGTCGGGGGAAAAGATTCCGTAATCCCGGAGAAAATCCCCGGTGACTTTCCAGACCTGGTCCCGGAGGTCCTGGACGTATTGGCGGTACAGGTCCTCGAAGGTCTCATAGTCTGCCCCGGCAGGGTCATAGCCGTGGAGGGTCGTTTCCTGAAGCAGATGGAGGGAGTCGAAGGGCAGATAGCCGAAAAAGGTGGAGCCGGGGACTTGGACCTCCCAGCAGCCGTCGTTGGCGAAGCGCCGGGCTTCCTCCAGAGGATAGCCCATGCCGGTCATGGCCTTCAGGACGGTGTCCTCGCCGTAGACCGCAAGGATCCCGCCGCCGTGGCGGATGACCTCCGCCATCCGGGTCAGGAGCCGGGGCGGGGTGTTGGCGTTGATCCGGACGCTGATGGGGAAATCGCTGATGCCAAGCTCCTCCACCACGTCCAGGACCAGGTAGGTCACGTCGTTGGTGACGTCGGCTCCGGCGGAGTCTACGCCGGAGAGGACCAGGTTCTGGTAGTGCTGGGCGTCGCCGCCGGTCATCAGGGGCTGGCCGGTGATCCACTCGCAGCCCTTGATGAAGAAGTGGGCCAGGATTTCCCGGGCTTCATTGAGGGTCAGGACGCCGGATTCCAGGTCGGCTTTCAGGTACTTGCCCAGAAGGAGGTCGATGCGGCCGATACCCGGCCAGGTCCCGCACAGCCGCAGGAAGGCGAACTGGAACCAGATGCTCTGCACGGCCTCCCGGAAGCTCCGGGCCGGGCGGAAGGGGACCTGCTCCAGGGCACGGCGGTTTTCCGTCCAGAGGGGGCCGTTCAGGGCGTCCAGATACCGCCGGTGCCAGATGCGGAAGCTCTCCAGGCAGGACTGGGCGCTTTCCAGGAACCGGAGCCGGTCCGGCTGGCCCTGGTGCGCCTGCCGGGAGCTGGCGATGCGGTCCTCCAGGGCGTCCAGGCCGTGCTCCAGGCCGCAGGCGAAGTCTGCGGTCAGGTGGCTGACGCCGTAGAGGATGCGCTTCCCATTGAGGGTCGCGGGGACGTCGTGGAAGATGGCCCCGCCCAGGGTGGCCGCGCCGGAGAGCAGCTCCCCGGGGCAGAGGCGGAGGGGGGCCTTTTGGGCGATCTCCCGGATGGCCAGGTCGTATTGGTCCAGGGGGGCCATGCCGGCGACGCCGGGGATGCCGTCCAGGGGAACCGAGCCGTTTTCCAGGGCCTCCTTGCCGTATCTGGCGTTGAGGGACTCCCAGGCGAAGGTCCGGGTGGCCTGGGACAGGCGGACCGGGCGGTCCAGGCCGATGGCAGAATCGAATTTCATGCAGAATGCTCCTTTCCGGAATTGACAGATGGGGTTCGGGCCGATATAATGGAGGGGAATGGAGGGATACCGATGGGATTTGCGCAGATTCAGATCCGCTACGCCAGCTTTGACGATGGAATGGTGCTGAAAACGGACCGGCTGGTCCATCGAAAGAGCCTGCCCTGCCTTTCCCTGGTCCAGGCCACGGAAGGCTCCTATGGAATCCAGATCGAGGATTCGCCGGTGTACGAGACGGGGACCGGGGGCTGCTTTATCGCGCCCTCCAACCTTCTGCAAACCATTACCCACCAGGTGGACCCGGAAACCGGCGTGATGCGGGCCCGGTGGGTCTTTCTGGATGTGACGCTGGACGGGGTCCCTTTGGAGGAACGCCGCCGGTTCCCGGTGCTGCTCCCCAAGGAGAGGGAGAGGGAGGCCGGGGCGCTGCTGGACGCTCTGGCGGCTGCGGAGGACGCCTGCGACTGGTACGCCGCTCTCTTTCCGATCCTGAAGCTGCTGCTTTCCGTGGGGGAGGAGCGGCCCGGGGCGTCGCCCCGGCTGGCGGAAGTCCTCCGGTACCTGGACGAGGAGTACCACCGGCCCCTTTCCACCGGGGAGGTGGCGGGGAGATTCGGGTACTCGGTCTCGGGGCTGTGCCGGTTGTTCCGGAAGGAGCTGGGGTGTACCCCGGCGGAGTACTGGTCCCGCCGGAGGCTTTCCCAGGCGGCCCTTCTCCTCCAGACCACGGACCAGACGGTGACGGAGATCGCCGGGAGCGTGGGCATGGACGATCCGCTCTACTTTTCCAAGGTGTTCCGCCGGGCCTACGGGCAGCCGCCTACGGAGTACCGGCGTTACTTCCGGCAGGAGGACTGATTTTATTATACGCTGCGCCGGGAATTTCTTCCAGGGAAAAGACGGCCAATTCCATGGAAAATCCGGTCAAAGAAAAGCCCCTCCGGGCGTCCGGAGGGGCTTTTGGCTTCGGGAAAATCACCGCTTTCCCTTTTGCTGGCGGTATTCCAGGGGGGAGCAGCCGGTGTGGCGGCGGAAAACCTGGGAGAAGTAGGAAAAGTTGGCGTAGCCGGTCTTGAGGGCGATGAGGCTCACCGGGATGTCGGTGCCTTCCAGCATGGATTTGGCCTGCTCGATCTTTTCGCTGATGATGAACTCGTTGAGGGAAACGCCGGTCTCCTTCTTGAACAGCCGGGAAAGGTACTCGGGGTTCAGGAAAACGGCGTCGGCGATTTCCGCCCGGGAGATGTCCCGGTCCAGGTTCTGGCGGATGTACTCGATGGCGCTGGCCACGGGGCTGGAGGAGCCGGTGTAGCCGGTCCCGGGGGTCTCCGGGGCGGGAGGGTCCTCCAGGGGGACGTCCTTTTCCCTGATGTCGTCCAGGGCCCGGAGGACCGCCTGTTCGATGTCCCGGTAGGGGGCGGGCTGGAGGATGTAGTCGAAGCCGCCCAGGCGGACGGCCTCCTGGGCGTAGGTGAACTCCGCGTGGGCGGAAAGGAAGATGCACCGGGTGCGGAGCTTCTTTTCCCGGATTTTTTCCAGGAGCTCCAGGCCGCTGCGGGGCGGCATTTCGATGTCGCAGAGGAGGACGTCCACCCGCCGGGACAGGAGGAGCTCCTCGGCTTCGGGGACGCTGTAAGCGGTGAGGATGGTGTCGATCCCAAGCTTTTTCCAATCAACGCCCTGTTCTTCGCCCCGGACAACGTCGGGCTGGTCATCCACAATCAGGACCGTCATCTTCATCTTCCTCCTTCTTTTTGGGATTTAACGGGATCAGAATCTCCGAGACCGGTCCCTGGGGGGTGTTGTAAAAGGCAAAGAGGACGTCCTTGCCGTAAATCAGCCGGAAGCGCTGGCGGATGTTCCGGATGCCCACGTGGTCCGTGGCGTACATGGTCTGATCGTCTTTGGAAAGCTCCTCCAGGGTCTTTTCGGAGAAGCCGTCGCCGTTATCCTGGACGGTCAGGTCCAGAAAGCGCTGGTCGCCGTTGTCCAGCTCCGCGGCCTTGACGTGGATGATGGACTGGCCGTCGCTCCGGTGCTTGAAGGAATTTTCCACAAAGGTGGAAAGGGACAGAGGCGGGATCATGAAGTTTTCCAGACTCCGGGGAACGTCGATGCGGCACTCCGGCGGGTGGGCGATGCAGAGGTTCTGGATGTCGATGTAGTTCCGGATGTGTTCGATCTCCTGGCGCAGCGTGACCATTTCCAGCTGGTCCTGGAACATATAGCGGAGGTGGCCGGAGATGCTCAGGATGATGCGCTGGAGCTTTTCCACGTCCTGCTGCTGGGCCACGGCGTAAAGGCCCTTCAGGCAGTTCAGATAGAAGTGGGGGCGGATCTGGAGCTGCAGGTACTGGAGCTGGGCCCGCTGGGTGGCCAGCTCGTTTTCGTAGGCTTCAATTTTCAGGTCCTTGATCTGGCGGATCATTTCGTTGAAGGTGAGGCCCACCTCCTGGAACTCCACGATGTCGCAGGAGGGGATTTCTACGTCCAGGCTGCCTTTTCGTATCTCCGTGATGGCGCTTTCCAGCTGGTTCAGGGGGTTGGTCACGGAGCGGTGAATCCAGAAAAGCTCCAGGGGGATCAGCAGGATGGTCAGCAGGGAGAGGGCCAGCAGAAACAGCTGCATGGGGGAAAGGCCGTTGAAGTAATCCTGGTTGCTGATGAGCAGGAGCAGCGTTACATCGGTGCCGGCGATGTCCCGGTGGAGGACCATCCGGCGGGGGGAGCCGCTCAGGACGAAGCGGTCGGAGCTTAACGCCTTCTGGAGGTCGATGTCCTCGTAGCCGGGGGTGATGGGAGTTCCGTCCTGGCCGCAGAACACCGTCTGGGCGTCGTCCTCGGGGAAGGGGTCGGTCTCCGCCAGAGAGGGGAAGGAGCAGAGGGCTGCCAGGTAGGTCCCCCGGCCGCCGTAGAAGCGGAGGAGATACTTTTCGCCGTTGATCTCCCGGGTGATCCAGCCGTCACTATAACGGACGGCGTCGTTCCGGACGGCGTCCTCCAGCCAGGCGCGGATCTGGAGCTTTTCATTATAGCGGAAGGTGCTGCGGAACAGGTCCCGGTAGCTGTCGCTGGGGACGCTGTACACAAAAAAGGCATCGCAGGAGGGGTAGGCCCGGAGGAAATTCTGGAACCGGCCTACCAGCTCCTGGGTGACGGTGTGGGCGGTAAGAGGGTCCGTTCCGGCGGCAAGGGTGTGGAAGCCGGTGTCGGAGGCAAGGACGCTGAGGAGCATCCGGTCCACGTTGGTCAGGTTTTCCTCGATCTGGGTTGCGGAGTAGACCAGGGTCCGCTCGTTGGAGGCGGCGATCTTTTTGTTGGAATCGTACGCGCCGTACAGGTTGGAAAAAATCAGCAGTCCGATGAGCAGGACCAGGCCGCTGGTCAACAGGGCCACGGATTGGGTCTTGATGGAATGGGTCCGGGGCGCGGACGGCTGGGTTTTCGTTCTCATATTTGCCCTCCCAGAAGCATAACTGTTGCCTTCTGACCCTATTATACCAATAAAATGCAGTGGATACAAGGAATTTCGCGCAGAAAAGTCATTTTTTCAACAATTCGGGTCACGATAGTTGCAGACAATTTCCGTTTTTTTTGTTAAACTGACATTGTAAACAGGTTACGGCACCGGGGCGGATCCACTCGGCGGCGCAGCCGGAAGACTTCTTGGGAAGGCCCGCGCCTTCCACCGCCCGAAAGGATGATACCAATGAAAAAGAGACTGTTCGCCGCTCTGCTCTGCGCCGCGATGTCCGTGTCCCTGATGGCTTCCTGCGGAAACGGAGGCTCCTCCTCCAGCTCCAGCAGCAGCGCCGGAAGCGATTCTTCCGCGGAAAACGACCTCCGCGAATCCCAGCTTGTGACCCTGGACGTCGTCACCATGTCCTCCGGCAAAAACGAGCCGGACATCGGCATGGTCGAGGACGAGATGAATAAAATCCTGGAGGAAAAGTTCAACTGCAACGTGAACCTGACCTTCATCTCCTACGCAAACTACGTGGAGCAGACCTCTCTGATGCTCTCCTCCGGCCAGGACGCCGACCTTCTGGCCATTTACATGGTCCCGCTGCCCACCTGCGCCAACGCCGGGCAGATCATCCCCCTGGACGACCTGCTGGACAAATACGGCCAGGGCATCAAGGAGCAGCTGGGCGACTACGTGAAGTGCGGCCAGGTGGGCGACAGCATCTACGGCGTGACCACCGCCCGCGACCTGGCAAACTCCCAGGGCTTCGCCTACATCAAGTCCGTGGCGGATGAGGTGGGCTTCGACGCCTCCAGCATCAAGACCCTGGACGACCTGGAAAGAGAGCTGAAAAAGGTCAAAGAGGCCAATCCCAACATGTGGCCCGTAGCGGTCTCCGCCGGTGAAAACATCCGGAACTGGGGCTGGGACCCCCTGGGCGATGACACCGTCAACCTGGGCGTTCTGGCGAACATGGCCACCGATCCCACCGTTGTGAACCTCTATGAGACCGACCAGTACAAGGACCTGGCCAAGACCATGTACTCCTGGATGCAGGAGGGCCTGATCCAGGCCGACGCCGTCAACACCACCGAGACCGCTACCACCCTGATGAGCGCCGGCACGGCTTTCGGCTACTTCACGAACCTCAAGCCCGGCTATGACGCCGAGAACTCCTCCGCTCTGGGCTATGAGATTGCCAGCGTGGACATCATCCCCGCTCTGGGCTGCACCAACAACGTCTCCCGGGCCACCTGGGCCATCTCCAGCGGCTGCAAGAACCCCGAGGCGGCCATGAAGGTCCTTAACGAGCTGTACACCAACCCCGAGCTGGGCAACCTCTACATGTACGGCATCGAGGGCACCCACTACAAAGTGGTGGAAAAAGGCGGCGCTTCCAACGGCCAGGACATCATCACCTGGGCCGACGGCCTGGACGCCACCACCTCCAACTACCGGAAATCCGGCACCTGGCTCCAGCCCAACCAGTTCATCGGCGACGTCTGGGAAGGCAGCGC
>CAKTCT010000042.1 GCA_934539585.1 uncultured Oscillospiraceae bacterium
AGTTATGCGGTTTCTTGGGGTCTGGCGGAGTTGGAGAGACTCGAACTCTCGCGCCGGGGTTTAGCCGACCTACGCCCATGACCGGGGCGTAGGCCATCATCCGGATGGCCATGACCACCAGCATCTGGACCTGGGAGATGTCGTTGGTGGTCCGGGTGATCAGGGAGGAGGTGGAGAACTTGTCGAACTCCGCGTTGGAAAAGTCCGTGACCCGGCCGTAGACGGCGGAGCGCAGGTCCCGGCCCAGTCCGGCGCCGACCCGGGCGCTGAGGAAGCAGACCGTCACGGTGCAGGCGGCGGCCAAAAGGGCCACAGCCAGCATTTTGAGGCCCGTTTTGAGGATGTAGCTCCGCTGGATGGCGGCGGTGTCCACGCCCAGGGCCTCATATTCCGCTTTCAGGAAGGCGACGGCGGCCTGGCCGCTCATGTTCTCCCCGGCGGAGTCGTACTGCTCCGCCACTTTGGCGGCGATCTCCAGCCGCTGCTCCCGGGGCATGGCCCCCAGGAGGGAAAAGAGGTCCCCGGACAGGGCGGCTTCGGCTCCGGCGGCGTTTTCCGGGGCGGCGGGGAGCTGGGCCAGGAGGGCTTTCAGGGAGTCCGGGTCCTTGGAAAGCGTCTCAATGCTGCCCACGGCGGCGAAGGCCCGGGTGAAGGCGGCGGAGAGGGTCTCCCGGTCCGGGGCGGAGAGCTTGCCAGTCCGGGTCCAGAGGGAGTCTTCCCGGCGGTAATCCTGGTTCAGGAGGGCTTCTTCCTCCTCGGTGAAAAAGAGAAGGAGCCTGTCCATGGTTTCCGGGCTGGTCTGTTCCGGGACCGGGTCGGTGATGCCGCCCTGCTGGATGCCCACGTTGACCATGTCCGACATGTAGTCGGGCAGCTTCAGGTCGCACATGGCCTGGAGGAACACCAGGGCCACGGCGGCGGCGATGGCGCCTGCAAAGGGCTTCAGGTACTGGAGGAGCTTTCGCATAAGCCGTTTTACCTTCCTTTGAATAAGATTTTTCTATTATACGAAAAGAATGTGAACCACGTTTTAAGATTCTTCCGGTCCCGGGGAAATTTTGCGCCGGAGGCGGGCGTTCTAAGGGGCCGTCCCCGGGGATAGAATGTACCAGAAAGGACGGGATGGGATGAAGGTGCTGATTGCGGGAATGGCGCTGCTGGCCGTGGTGTTCGGGGCCGGCAGCGGGCGGATGGAGGCGGTGAACGCCGCGGCTCTGGAGGACGGGGGCAAGGCGGTGTCCCTGGTCATTGCCCTGACCGGTTCCCTCTGCTTCTGGAGCGGGCTCATGGAGGTGGCGAAGCAGGCCGGGATCACCCGGTGGATCGCAAGGCTGCTGGGGCCCGTGACCCAGCGGCTGTTCCCGGCTGCGGCGGAGGACCCGGACACATTGGGGGTCATCAGCCTCAACATGACCGCCAACCTTCTGGGGCTGGGCAACGCGGCCACGCCTCTGGGGCTGGACGCCATGGAGCGGCTGGCCCGGAGGGCTCCGGAGCCGGGGGCGGCGTCCGGGGAGATGATCACGCTGATGGTGCTGAACACCTGCTCCCTGCAGCTGATTCCCTCCACCACGGCAGCGCTGCGGCTGGCGGCGGGGAGCGGGAGCGCCATGGAGATTCTGCTGCCCACCCTGGCGGCGTCGGGGGCGTCGCTGCTGGTGGCGGTGGGGCTTTCGCTGGTCGTTTCCCGGCTGTCCTCCCGGAGGCGGCCGTGAGTGCCGGGGTGTGGGTCGTCCCGGTGGTGACGGCGGGGTTCCTGGCGGCAGGGCTGGTCCGGGGGGTGGATCTGCCGGGGGCCTTCGCCCAGGGGGCCAGGCGGGGGCTGAAAACGGCGGTATCCATGGTGCCGCCCCTGGTGCTGTTTATGACGGTCATCGGGATGTTCCGGGCGTCGGGGGCGTTGGACGTGCTCTCCTGGGCGTTAGGGCCTGCGGCCGACGTTCTGGGGATTCCCCGGGAGGTGATTCCTCTGGCCCTGCTGCGGCCGGTGTCCGGCAGCGCTTCTTTGACGGTGTTCCAGCAGATTCTGGAGCGCTGGGGGCCGGACAGCTTTTCCGGGCGGGTGGCCAGCGTCCTGCAAAGCGCGTCGGAGACCACCTTTTACACGGTGACGGTCTACTGCGCCGCCGGGAAGGTCCGCCGGAGCCGGCACACCATTCCCTGCTCCCTGGCCGGGGACCTGACGGTGATCCTGGCCAGCGGGGTTTTCGTGCGGCTGTTTCTGGGCGGCGGGGGCTGACGGGGATTGGCGATATGCGCTGTGATAAAAGCGGAAGGTGATACCTGAACGGCAGGCGGTTGACGGGGTTTTCCTTGGAAAGCCCTGCCCCCGAGAGGGGGCGTTGCTATGGATGAGATGAATCTGATTTACTTAGTCCTGATTCTCTTTCTCCTGAAAGAAATCATCCGAATCAGCAATAAAAAAAGATAACCGCCCACACGACCAAATGTAGCGGTTATCTTTTTCTGCTATACGAGGGCGAACCGTCTATCGGTGTCGCCTTACAACTTTATTATAGGCGGTTTTGGCGGAGTTGTCAAGGGGCGTTTCCCGGACATTCCCGCAGGTTTTGCCGAAAAAACCTGCATTTCCTATTGAAATGCGGCCCGGGCCGTGGTATAATATGACCAGATAACCGTTTCAGTCATTTCTATTGGAGGCAAGAATTTGGCATTTACCAATTATGAATCCCAGCAGATCCGGGAGGCGCTGCTGAAAGAAGCCCGCCGCTGTGCCGTGACCCTGGGGATGCGCAAGACCTCCGTGGAACAGCTGACCCAGGCGGCCGGGATCTCCAAAGGCTCCTTCTATAAGTTTTACGAGTCCAAGGAGCTCTTATTCTTCACCGTCCTGGAGGACGTCCACACGGAAGTTTACCAGGTGGCCGAGGAGACCCTCCGGAAAACCAAGGACCTCCCTCCGGTGGAACGGGGCGCCCAGACCATCCTGGCCGCCTGCCGGAAGCTCTCAGAGACCGGGGCCATGACCTTCATCGAAAACGACGCCCGGACCCTTCTCCAGCGGCTGCCGGAGAAGGTCAAAGCCGAGCACTACCACGACGACGAGGTTCACATCCGGGCCTTGCTGGAGGAAGGCGGCCTTATCCCCCCCGGGGGCATGGCCCTGGCCGCCGCCACCGTCCGGGGCCTGATCCTGACCGTCTCCCACCAGGAGCAGATCGGTGCCCTTTACCCCCAGGTCCTGGAGACCCTGGTCCGGGGAGCCTGCCGGGAACTGTTCCGCACCCATTAAAAGCTGCCGCCCGGCGGCTTTTTCAAAGCCCATCGGTTAGCATATCCTAACCGCGAAACGGAGGAATTGTATGGAACGAACCGACGCCATCCGCAGCGCCTACCGGCTCACCGGAAGCAACAGCTTCTACGACGGCATGATCACCTGCTCCACCCTGCCCGGAAAGATCGTGTGCCGCCTGGTCTGGGCCATGAACAAGGCCGACTGCGACGGCTATCAATCCAAAGCCTTTTCCGGCATCCCGGAGGACTTCTCCGGACGGCTGCTGGAGCTCCCGGTGGGGACCGGGGTGCTGCCCTTCCCCGACGGCAGCTTCGACCTGGTCCTGTCCCTCAACGGGTTCCACGCCTTTCCTGACAAGGAGGCCGCCTACCGGGAGACCTTCCGGGTGCTGAAGCCCGACGGGACCTTCTGCGGCTGCTTCTACGTCCAGGGGGAGCACCCCCGGACCGACCGGCTGATCCGACGGGTGTACCAGCCCATGCACTTCTTCACCCCGCCCTATGAGACCGTGACAAGCCTTACGGACCGGCTGAAAGCCATGTACGCCCAGGTAGAAGCCGGCAGCGTCAAAAGCATCGCCTGGTTCGTCTGCCGCAAGGCGGAAAAGGAGGACTTATGAATGCCAGAACCTACCGCCGGGACTGCCTTCTGGGCGCGCTGGGAGCCCTCCTCATGCTGGTGGGGGACCTGTGCCTCAGCTGGATTCCGGCCTTCCCCGGCGACGCCGGGCTCTTTGCCCGGGAAGCCTACTTAAACGGCTCCTACCCCGCCTGGCGGCTGCCGCTGCTTCTGGGGGCGGAATTTCCCGGCATCGCCCTGTGCATTTTCACCGTCCGGGCCTCATTGGCCCAGGTCCGGCCGGAGCACCGGAAGCTCCGGGCCGTGATCCGCGTCAGCGGCGGCGTTTACGTCACCTCTGCCGGAGTCATCCACCTGCTCATCGGGAGCCTGGCCGACTGGACCAGCACCCTTTCTCCCCTCTTAGGCTCCCGGGAAACGGAGGAGCTCATCGCCGCCAAGTACGCCCGGCTGGCCCCCACCCTGATCCTCCCCTACGCCGGGATGATCGTCCTGATCCTGGCCAGCGCCTGGGCCCTCCTGGGGAAAAAGACCTTCCTGCCCCGGCGGATGTTCCTTTTCCACATGCTGACGTGGCAGCTGATTTTCGTCCTGATCCCCGACATCCGCCAGGCCCTCGGCGCGACCGTCTCCACCTGGGACTTTGTCCTGAGCCAGGGTTCCGGAAACGCCGCCCTGGCCATCTGGATGCTGGCCAACGCCCTTTGGGCCCGAAATCTTTCCACAGAGGAGGCTGTTTCCCATGAATGAGACCCCCGTTCTTTCCGGCGTGCCGGAAACCATGCTCCAGACCGTCTACGCCCGGGCCAAGGAGACCAAAACCCGGGGCGCCATCCAGGACCTGAAAGCCGTGGAGCTGGTGGACCGCCTGGACTACGACTTCTCCCTGGCGGACAAGGACGCCGCCATGTCCAGCGGCGTCATCGCCCGGACCATCGTTCTGGACCGGCTGGTCCGGGAGTTCCTGGATGCCCATCCCGGCGCGGTGGTGGTCAACATCGCCTGCGGCCTGGACACCCGCTGCTATCGGATGACCGGCTACTCCCACTGGTACAACCTGGACCTCCCCGAGACCATGGCCCTCCGGGAAAAGCTCCTGCCGGAAACCGGCGCGATCTCCCAGATCGCCATGTCCGCCATGGAGGACTGGGGCGGCGCTGTGAAAGAAACCGGCGTCCCGGCCCTGATCATCCTGGAAGGGCTGACCATGTACCTGACCCAGGCCGACGTCCAGCGGATTTTCGCCGTCATCGCCCGCCGCTTTGCCCGGGCCGTCGTCCTGACGGAGACCATGAACCCCCTGGTGGTCAGGAGCTTCAAGGAAAAGTCCATTGAGGGCAGCAAGGCCAGATTCACCTGGGGCGTCAGGAACGGCAAGGCTCTGGCCGCCCTTCTGCCGGGGTTCCGGCTGGTGGAGGAGCACTGCCTCACCGAGGGCATGGCCGCCTTTGCCCCCATTTACAAGGTCCTGGGGAAAATCCCCGCCGTGTGGAACATTTCCAACCGCATCGTCGTCCTGGAAAAAGCGTAAGGAGGAAATCCCATGTCCAAGAAAGCCACAGAGTTCCAGAAAAAAGAAATGAGCAAAATGTACCGGGGCAAGGAAATCTTCAAGCCCCTGAACACCGGCTGGATCGACGACCATGTGGCCTGCGTCCGGGAGTGGGTGGCCAACATCTTCTTCTACCGCAAGGGCGATACCACCATCATGATCGACGCCGGTTACAACTACGACCGGCTGGCCGAGAAAATGGCCTGGCTGGACATCGACCCCAAGAGCATCTTCCACATCCTCATCACCCACCAGGACACCGACCACGTGGGCGCGGTGGAAGCCGACAGCCCCGGCCTTTTCAAAAAGGCCAAGCTCTACATCGGCGAGACGGAGAACCGCTACCTTACCGGCCAGGTCCGGCGGAAGGTGATCTACCACCTTTATAAGCTCCCCCAGGTCACCATCCGCAACCGGAAAAAGCTCTTAAAGGACGGCGAGACCTTCCGCATCGGCGACATCAAGGTCCACTGCTTCCTGGTCCCCGGCCACACCTGGGGCCACATGGTCTACCTCATCGACGACAAGTACCTGTTCACCGGCGACACCCTGTGGTTCGGCGCAGACGGCGGTTACAGCTTCATCTCCGCCCTGGCCGAGGACAACAAGCTGGCGGTCAGGTCCCTGGGCGTCCTGGAGGCCAAGCTGAAAAAGATGGGGGTCCATCCCATCTTTCTCACCGGCCACACCGGCTGGACCGACAACTTCGAGTTCGCCTTCGCCCACAAGGACCGGCTCTGCTCCCCCTTCCGGAAGCGGGTCCACGACCCCAAGGCTCCCTACGACGCCTACGATGAATCCGACGACACCGAAGAAGCCGCCAGAAGCGGGTTTCTGGAGGGCGTTGGCCGATGAAGTACTTTGAATTCGGGACGGAGCACCCGGAGCTCATGGTCATCCTCCACGGCGGCGGCGTCAGCTACCTGGGAGCGCTGCCTGCGGCCAAGGAAATGGCCAAGGTTTACCACGTGGTCCTGGTAGCCTACGACGGCTTCAACCCCGACGAGCCGGAAACGGAGTTCCAGTCCCCCGCCGACGAGGCCAGGCGTCTGGGAGACTACCTCACCGCCCACTACGGCGGGAAGGTCGATATCCTTTACGCCATCTCCTACGGCTGCCGGGTGATGATGGAGGTCCTGGCCGACCCCCGGCTCACCATAACCACCACCATCGCCGACGGCATGGGCTTAAAGGACTACCCCAATATCCGCAGCAAGTGGGGGAAGGACCTGTACTGCTTCTTTTTCACCGGGATTTTCTACGCCGTCATGGGCCGCCCCGGCCCCCGGCGGAAAAAGTTTCTGGCTAAGATCAGCGGCCGGACTCTGGAGGAAGCCGAGCGCATCCTCTACGGCAGGGCCACCTGGAAAAGCTGGAAGAATCAGGATTACTTCCTCATCGGCAGGAAAACGGACTACTCCCTCTTTGAAAAGACCGACATGCACCTTTGGTACGGCATCAAGGGGACCGTGGACAAAAAGCTCTCCGCCGGTCTGGACGCCCTGAAGGCCAAGGGGTATCCCTTCACCGTAAAAATCTTCCCCGACATGGGCCACGGCGGCCTGGCCGGGGAGCACCCGGAGGAATTCTCCAGGGAAGTCCAGGCCGCCCACGCCCGGCGCTCCGGGCAGAAAGAAGGATGTATATGAGCCCCTTTGCCGCCCTTCTCCGCACCGTTTATAAGCTCTCCGGCGCGAAAAAATCCTTTTCCCTGCCGGAGGACGCTATTCTGAAGGTCATCGAAAAGCAGAACCGCCATCGCGGCTTCTTCCGGCCCACGGACCGGAAAGCCTGCTACGAGGTCCGCACCGTCAACGGCTTTCCCTGTCTCATCGTCCGGGAGCGGCCGGAGCCCTCCCGGCGGGCCATCCTCTACTTCTTCGGCGGCGGCATGGTCATCGGCCCGGACAAGGGGGACCTTCTCGTCATGCGGAAGCTCTGCCGGGAGACCGGCTGCGACGTCTGGTTCCCCTTCTACCCCCTCTGCACCGACCACTGCATCACCGAGACCTACGCCATGGCCTATGAGTGCTACCGCCAGATGACCGCCCTCTACGGCGGGGGAAACGTCAGCACCTGCGGCTTTTCCTCCGGCGGAGCCTTGGCCCTGGGAATGGCCGCCCACAACAACGCCCAAGCCGGACCCCCTCCCTCCGCCCCGGCACATCGTGGCCGTCTCCCCCGGTGAGGTCCCCTGGAACGACGCGGAAAAGGCCCGGATGCAGGCCCTCAACGAAAGAGACGTGGCCATCGACTACGCCTTTATGGTGACGGTGGAAAAATTCATGCGCCACGGAGCCGACAACGTCCCGGACTACATGATCTCCGGCTCCCGGGGGGATTTCACCGGCGTCGGCGACATCTGCTTCCTGTACAGCGCCGACGAGGTCCTCTACGGCGCGCTGCCGGACTTTGAAGCGGCCTGCAAACGGGCGGGTGTCCCGTACACCGCCTTCGCCCGGCCCGGCATGGTCCACTGCTACTGCATGCTCCCCTGTTTCCGGGAGGCCAAAGAGGACTTCGCAAAGATCACCGACATTCTCAAGCGCTAGGAGGAACCCTCATGAACGACGACCAGCTGAAATTCGACCGGACCCGCCACGTCCTCTACTCCAAGGTCTGCAAAAAAGAAATTCAGAAGCGCATCGCCCTCCACTACCCCGAGGACCGGCAGGAGGCCGTCTGGACACAGGTCCAGGAGCGGTACGCAGCTTTTCTCTCCGACTGGCCCGTGGACCTGGGCGGCGCAAAGAACTTCCACAACGGCAAAGGCGGCACCTACGACTGCATCGCCCTGATGGCCTACTACGCCGTCTGCAAGGACGTCACCAGTCTGGATGAGATCGAGGAAATGGAGGGGGCGCTGATCCTCCCGGCCTTCCGCTTTCTGAAATTTGTGGACTGCAACAAGCCCTTCTTCAAAAAGCTCATGTACCGCTCCTTCCGGAACGCCAAGGCCCAGTGCGACAAGTGGGGGGACTACCAGATGAACGTGGCGCCCCTGGACATGGAAAAGCCCATCTACTACGAATTCACCCGGTGCCCCGCCGCGGAATTTGCAAAGTCCCATGGCCTTCTGGAGGTCATGCCCGCTCTCTGCAACCCGGATTACACCGCCATGGAGCTGATCCACGCCCGGCTCATCCGCACCACCACCTGCGCCAACGGCTGCCGGTGCGATTACACCATCTGCGGCGACCGGGACCCCTACGCCCTGGATCACCCGGAATACAAGGACGACGCCGGATACCGCCGGAACCGTTAGGAGGCCCTTTTCATGCTCTTTGAAACTCTGGGGAACCCTTCCTCCCCCGCCGTGCTGTTCTTCCACGCCATGGGCGTCACCGGAGCCAGCAGCGAGCCGGTGGCCAAGCGGCTCCAGGACCGCTATTACTGCATCCTGCCCACCTCCACGGTGTACTGCCCCGGCCAGCGCTACGCCGGAAAAGCCGACGAGCTCCGCCAGATCGAGGGTTTCCTCCAAAGCAAGGGGGTGGCCCGGCTGGCTCTGGTCACGGCGTCCTCCTTGGGCGCGGACCTGGCTCTGGCCTTTCTGGCCCGGACCAAAATGCCCGTGGACCACGTCTTTTTCGACGGCGGCCAGTTCGCCCGGATCGGCAGGGGGACCCGCCGCTTCATGGTCCCCTTCCTCTACCTTGCCATCAAGAGCCTTGCCTGGTCCAATGGAAGGACCCTGAAAAAGCTCCTGTGGTGCGACGACGACGGCATCCGGCCCTACTTCATCGCTGCGGGGAAGGCCCTGACCTACGGGAACCTCCGCCGCCAGCTTTCCGACAGCCTGGAGGACAAGCCATTCCCGCCCCTTCCGGAGGAGCTGCAGCGCCGGTGCTTCTTTGAATTCGGCAGCGCTGAGGAGCATGTCAAGTACCGCGCTGCCGTCCGGGCCGCCTATCCCCAGGGGTGCTTTCCGGTTTTTGCCGGGCACAATCACATGGAGTACCAGATCCGGGACCCCAAAGGCTATGCGGAGATGCTCCGCTCCATCCTCAACGGCAATGGGCTGCCGGACCTGCCCTTTCTGCAAAAGGAGGCCCTATGAAAGAGAACTACCTCATCGCCGCCTTCCGGAAGACCGCCGGGACCCTCCCCGACGCGCCCCGGCTCAACGAAGACCTGGACCGCCGCATGGCGGAACTGCGGGAAATCTACGCCAACGCCTCCAAGGAGCAGCAGTTCCATCTGGAAAGCCAGATTCTCCCCGGCATCGCCGTCTACCAGACACTGCAAGCCGTCCTGCCCAAGGAGGCCGCCCTGGAAACCGTCCGGGGCTACATCGAGGACCGGGCCTGGGCCATGCGGAAGCACATTCTCCGACTGATGAAGCTCCCGGGGCTTTACCGCCTGGTCCCCACCCTGTTCGCCAAGGGCACCCGGAAATTCTTCGGGGAAGCGGCCGGCTTCTCCGCCAGGGAGCTGGACGTCAGCAGGACCTCCTGGCGGCTGGATATGCTCCGCTGTCCCTACCACGACGTCTGCACCCGGCAAGGCTGTCCGGAGCTCTGCCCTTGCTTCTGCGGCAGCGACGACATCACATACGACAACCTGCACCCCAGGCTCCGGTGGCGCAGGACCACGACACTGGGCAGAGGCGGCAGCTGCTGCGACTTCTGCCTGACCCTTCAGGAGGACGCCCATGAAATATCCCATTGAAAAAAACACCGTCCAGGAGACCCTGGTGATCCCTCTCTATGGCCGGAAAATGTGTACGGAGCGGTTCCCCAACCTTTTCCGGGACGAAACCGCCCTTCAGCTCATGGAAAAGATCGACTATGACTTTTCCGAGCTGGAAGCTAGGTCCAGAAGCACCATGCAGCAGTTCGGCTTCCTGGAAGCCGCCATGCGCCAGAACGACCTGGCCATTGAGGTCCGGGACTACCTGAGCTCCCACCCGGAGGCCGCCGTGGTCAACCTGGGCTGCGGCCTGGACAACACCGGCCGCAGCTGCGACAACGGCCGGTGCAGGCTCTACAACCTGGACTTTCCCGGGGTCATCGCCGTCCGGGACGCCCTTCTCCCCGCCGGGGACCGGGAGGAGAACATTTCCTGCGACCTCAACGACTTTTCCTGGATGGAAAAGATCGACGGCTCCAAGGGCGCGGTGTTCTTCGCCGCCGGGGTGTTCTACTACTTCCCCAAGGACCAGGTGAAGGCCCTGGTCCAGGCCATGGCGGCAGCCTTCCCCGGCGGGAAGCTGGTCTTTGACGCCGCCGGGAAAAGCGCCGTCAAACTGATGCTGAAAACCTGGATCAAAACCGCAAAAATTCAGGACGTTGGCGCATACTTCGCCGTTTCCGACCCAAAAGCCGAGCTTTCCCCCTGGAGTGAAGCCCTCCGGGTGTCCAGCAAGGGCTACATGCTGGGCTATTCGGACCTCCGGGACCCCTCGGTGCCGGGATTTTACCGGTTCCTCTCAATGGTCGGCGACGGCATGATGAAGATGCGGATCGTCCGTCTGGACTTCAAAGGAGCGTGATCGTATGAAACATCTGCATTTCGACCCGGAGCCCTCCGGCTTCTACGGCGCGTACTGGACCTGCAAGGGCGGGTCCTCCTGCGCCATCATCGCCATGCTGGGCGACGACCCCGAGGACTACATGGCCCGCTCGACGGTGAAATGGCTCCTCCGCCTGGGGGTCAACGTCCTGACCATGTCCCCGGCCAAGAAGGATTACAGCCACCACAACTACCCCCTGGAGCGCATCGAAGCCGCCATTGCCTGGCTCAAAACCCACGGAAACCGGAAGGTGGGCATTGCCGGGGCCTCCACCACCGGCACCCTGGCCCTGACGGCGGCCTCCCTGTTCCCGGACCTGACCCTGACCATCGCCATGACCCCCAGCGACTTTATCTGGCAGGGCTTCATGCAGGGCGACAAGGACGGCTGCAAGGAATGGCCCATTCCCGGGGAGTCCCTGTTCTCCTACCGGGGGAAGCCCCTGCCCTACATGCCCTTCTGCTACCAGCACCCCCAGTACTGGCAGGTTTTCTCCGAGGAGACCAAGCGCAGCGGCAGCATGCTGTCCTCCCGGAAGATTTTTGACGACTCCGAAGCCGCCCACCCCATCACCGAGGCCGAGACCATCCCCGTGGAGAACATCCGCGGCAAGCTCTTTCTGGTGGCCGCCGAGGACGACACCCTCTGGGACGCGGCCAAGTACATCCGCCGCATAGAAAGGCGCCTGGCGGAAAAGCCCCACACCTGCGACGTGGAGTCCGTGGTCTATGAGCACGGCACCCACTTCGTTTTCCCCGACGGGATGCTGAAAACCATGCTGCCCATCGGTTCGGCGCTGTTTGTGAAGATGGCCTTTCCCGCGGCCAAAGCCTATCCCAGGGAGTGCAAGGCTGCCCGGGAAGACATCGACCGCCGCATGACCAAGGCCATCACCGAATGGAGGGACGCCAGATGAAATACGCCGGGATGCCTTTTGGAATGTGGGCCCTGTTCGCCCGCTCCTTCCGGACCCAGCTCACCGCCGTCCTTGACTACGACGAAGGGACCGCCAGGTCCATCGCCCGGGCCGCCAGGCCCAGGTATCAGGAGATCATCCGCAGGCTGCCGGAGTTTGAAAAGGCCGACCGCTTCCAGATGAACATCGTCAACTGCGCCATGCTCTGCGCCTTTGTCCTCTCCATGCCCCGGCGGCCGGAGGTGGCCCCGCTGACCGAATACTACGCCAAATCCATGATGACCAAGCCCATGGCCTGGTTCTGCCGCAAAAGCGGGAAGCAGAAGTTCACGGAAAAGGACCTGGCCGGGATGCGGGCCACCGCCGCCCTGAGGGCCGCCGACCGGAACCCCTATTCCTGGAACATGGACCTTTTCCCCTACCCCGACGGCAGCGGCTACGAGGCCCGGTTCTACCGCTGCGGCATCTGCACCCTGACGAAGGAGCTGGGGCTCTACGACCTGACCCCCGCCATGTGCCGCCTGGACTACACCATGGCCGAGGCGGGGGGCGCCAGCGATTTCGTCCGGGAGTACACCCTGGCCTCCGGCGGCCCCTACTGCGACTGCGGCTACAAAAGGAGGGTCCGGCATGGCTGATTTCAACGACATCGGCATCTCCCGCCAGCTGGACTGGCCCCGGATCAAGAAGCTCCTGACCATGGGCTTCTTGGCCTCCCTGGGCCACCTGGCCGCCGACTTCCTCCTGGCCTGGGGCAGGGAGGACGAAAGCCTTTCCGGCGTCCTCCGGATGCTGTCGGCCTACACCGCCGCCCCGGACGGGGCCCTGTTCGCCGCGGCGCTGCTGGGCCTTGTGAGCATCACCCTGGAGGGGCTCTGCCTGTTCGGCGTCTACCGCCTGATTGCGGCCAAGTCCCCGGAATCCGCCCACCGCTACCGCGCCGGAATCTTCGGCTACGTCATTTTCTGCGGCTGCGGCTTCCACGTTCCCGTCTGCGCCATGGCTTTTCTGTACAAGCACGGCCTGGCCGACGGGCTGCTTTTAAAATACGCCGCCTACTTCCTTCTGCCCGCCTTCCTGCTGTTCTGGGTTTTCTTCCTGATCCTGGAAATCACCCAGATCCACGCCTTCGCCAAGGGCCGGACCCCGTATCCCCGGTGGTGCTGGGTCTTTTCCATGCCCGTGGGGATGGCGGCGGCCATGGCGGTGACGGTTTTCGGCAATCATCCGGCGGTCAACGTCATTTCCTGCGCCTGGATCGCCATCGGCAGCCTTTGGATGTTCGGCGGTCTCCTGGCCGCCATGAAAAAGGCCCGGGGGTAAGGAGGATTTCCCATGATTGTCCTGGAACTGGTCCTTTACTGCCTGATTTTCACCGTCATAGTGAAGCTGTCCGTCCTGGGCGGCGCGGTAAAGGGGCTCTACTTCTACCCCAAAGCCGTCCAGGACCTGGCCATCCGCCGGGGCTCATCTCCCGGGAGGAAATGGTCCGGCGGCGGAAAATCTTCATGACCGCCTTTTACCTGGTGATGCTCATCTCCCTGGTCCTGATCCTGGGCCTCTGGAACCGGGTGGAGGACTTGAAAACCGCCTACCTCCAGGCCCTCCTCTTTCTGGAGGTCATGAACTGGTACGACGGCCTGGTCATCGACAAGCTCTGGGTGGGCCGCAGCCCCTTCTGGAAGCTGCCGGGGATCGACCTTCCCTACGCCCAGACCTGGCCCCAGATGCTCCGGAAGCGGCTGGTCCTGTCCCTGATCTGGGCGGTGGGAGCCGTCATTCCCGGCGGTCTCGCCCTTCTCTTCTGAAAGGAGTCCCATGAAACGCGTTCACTTCTCCATGAACTACAAAGCCGCCGAAGCCTACATGGCCCGGATGTGCCAGAAAGGCTGGGCGGCGGTCCGCCGGACCGGAGGCCTCTGGACCTTCGCGCCCTGCAAGCCCAGCCAGTACGCCTTCCGGCTCTGCTGTCTCCGGGGGCTGCTCGGGGAGGAGCTGGACTCCCGGAAGCGCCGTCTGGCCGGCCGGGGCATTGAATTTGTCTCCGGCGGTTCCTCCTGGGCCATTTTCCGCAGCGAGAGCCCCTTCCATCTCTACACGCCGGAGGAGGAGGACGCCCTCTGCCGGAAAATCCGCCGTTCCTTGGCGGCCGGGGTCCTGCTGGGGCTTCTGGTCCTCCTGGAGAGCCTTTTTCTGGTGAACCGGCTCAGTCCCTGGTTCTACCTTCTCAGTCTTCCGGCGGCCCTGTACAGCGGGCGCTGCGCCTGTCTGGCCGCGTCCTACACCGGTCTTATCCAAAGCAAAGGAGCGTAACACATGGCAATGCAAGACAATTTCGGCAATCCCCGGGGCCTTCTGGGCCGGATGATGCTTTCCGGCATGAACCTGGGCCACACCCCCATGGCGGAGTGGGGCCTTTCCCAGCTGGTCCTCCCCCAGAAAGGCAACGCCGCGGACATCGGCTGCGGCGGCGGATACAACGTCCGGCGGCTGCTGCGCCGCATCCGGGAGGGCAGGGTCCACGGCGTGGACATCTCCCCGGTCAGCGTGAAAAAGTCCGAAGCCGTGAACAAAAAGGACCTGGGCCGCCGCTGCGAGATTCACCAGGGCTCCGCAGACGCGCTGCCCTTCCCCGATGGCTCCCTGGACCTGGTCACGGCCTTTGAGACGGTATATTTCTGGAAAAACCTCCCCGTCTGCTTCCGGGAGGTCAAGCGGGTCCTGAAGCCCGGCGGTCAATTCGCCGTGATCAACGACCCCGGCGACCCGGAAAAGCACTGGGAGAATCTGGTGGCCGGCATGGTGGTCTACTCCCCGGAGGACATCGCCGCCCAGATGGAAGCCGCGGGCTTCTCCAACGTCCGCGTCACCACCCGGAAGCACACCTACTGTGTAGTGGGCGCGGTCTGACGGAGATGAAAAACTCGCCGCTTTTGATGGCGGCGAGTTTTGGTGTTGAAAAGCGGGTGTGCGTCCTCTTGCAGGACTTTGTCCTGCGGGGAACCCCTTGGTAGGGTTCCCCTCGGTCCGACAGCCCACTGGGCTATCGGACCTTCCCTTCCTGACCTTGGGGTATCATTAAGGGGATTTCGCCCTCTGCGGAGGGCGAGGAAGGGGCTTTGCCCCTTCCATCCCTACCATTCTTTTAGAAAAAGAATGGTCAGAAAACTTGGGGTTTCTATGCTGCGGGTGTATCTTACGGAGTGTGCGTCCTCTTGCAGGACTTCGTCCTGCGGGGAACCCCTTGGTAGGGTTCCCCTCGGTCCGACAGCCCACTGGGCTATCGGACCTTCCCTTCCTGACCTTTGGGTATCATTGGGGGATTTCGCTTTCTGCGGAAAGCGAGGAGGGCGCTGCCCTCCACCCTGCCAGCCTTTTGAAAAAGGCTGGACCGAAAACTTGGGTTTTTTACGCTGCGGGAGGCATTTCGCGGGGTGCCTCAATCCGTCGCTGCGCAGCCTGGCGCGAGGTTCATCAGCCGCGGCGACATGAAAAACTCTCGGATTCTCTCCACGCCTCCGCCGTCCATCCCATAGCACGCAGTCACCCGTCCGCCCTCCAGGTGCACCACATCGGTACAGCAGGCGCAGATCAGCTCCGGATCGTGGGTGATGACGTAAACCGTCTTCCCGCTCCTCCGCAGCTCCTCCAGGAGCCCGGCGGTCTGCAGCATATGCCGGTAGTCCAGCCCGCTGGTGGGCTCGTCCAGAAACACCACCGACCGCTGGGCACCAATGGCGGAAGCCACGGCCAGCCGCTGCTTCTGCCCGCCGGAAAGGGACGCCGGGTGCCGTTCCAGCAGCGCTGTCAGGTCCAGCCGCCCAAGAATCTCCTTCGCGGCGTCCTTGTCCTCCTCCGGCATACTGATCAGCACCTCGTCCAGGACGCTTTCGGTAAACAGCTGGCGTCCCACGTCCTGCATGACCATATAGCACCGGTTCAGCCGGTCCCTGGGCCGGAAGGCCGTACCGTCCACCGTCACCGTTCCTTTTCCAGCCCGCAGAAGCACCGGGAAAAGGTGGACTTCCCCGCCCCGTTGTGGCCGATCACCGCCACGATCCCCCCGAAGGGAATCTCGCAGTCGTCGATATGCAGCGTCTCCGCCGCGTTTTTGTAGGCGAAGCGGAAGCCCTTCAGCGCCGCCCGCTGGCCGGAGCCGGGATTCTCTCTCGCCGTCAGTTCCCCCAGGTCGTTGGCCCGGAGCCCCATCTCCCGGCGCTCCTCCCGGGGAATCGCCGCGAACTCCTCCGCCGTATAATCCCCGGCAACCCCGCCGTCCCGGATATAAACGTACCGGTCGGCAATCCCCCGGAGGTAGTAGAGCCGGTGCTCGGACAACACCACCGTTTTCCCCAGGGATTTCAGGTAGGCCACCAGCTCCCGCAGGTCCAGAATGGCATCTGCGTCCAGGTTGGAGGAGGGCTCGTCCAGGACAAAGACCCCCGGCTCCATCATAAACGCGCCGCCGCAGGCGATTTTCTGCTTTTCCCCGCCGGAGAGCTCAAAAATACTCCGGCCCAGGAGAGGCTCCAGTCCCAGCGCCGCCGCCGTTTTCTCCAACCGCCGGAAAATCTCCTCCCGGGGCATCCCCAGGTTCTCGCAGCCGAAGGACAGCTCGCTGGTGGTGTCCACGTTGAAAAACTGGGACCGGGGGTTCTGGAACACGCTGCCCACCTGCCCCGCCGTCTCCCACAGGGGCTGCTCCGAGACGTTTTTGCCGTCCACCTCCACGGAGCCGGTGAGCTCCCCGGGAAAATAATGGGGGATCAGGCTGTTGATCAGCCGGGTCAGGGTGGTTTTCCCGCAGCCGCTTTCGCCGCAGAGCACCACTACCTGCCCGTCGGGAATGGTCAGGTTCACCTCCCGGACCCCGCCGGAATGGCTCGCCGACTGATAAGTAAAGGTCACGTTCTTGATTTCGATCATCCCAGCCACCTGCTTCCCAGAGTCGCCCCAAAGGCGGCGATGCACAGCAGGATCATGACCCAATCCTGGAGGTGGAACCCGATGTTGCAGATGTCCGTGCGCTTCACCGGTGCGCCCAGCCCCCGGGTCAGGGCCGCGGCGGAGAGCTCGTCCCCGATCTTTACAATGGAGATCATCAAAGGAATCAGCCGGTATTCCAGCATCTTCCCCGGATGCTTCCCGCCGAAACGGATGCCCCGCATCCGCATGGCGTCCCGGATGACGGCGTTTTCCTCCCCGATGGTGGGGAAGAACCGGAAGATCACCGACAGCGGGATGACGATCTTCTCCGAAAGGTGCATCCGCTTCATGGCCGCCAGGAAGTCGCTGACCGAGGTGGAGGCGATGAGGAAGGCCCCCATCATGATCCCCGGCGCGAACCGGGTCATAATGGAGCACACCGCCAGGAGCAGAAAGGACGGCAGCCCCGTTAGCAGGTGCAGCGCCGCCCGCTCCAGAGCAAAGCACGCGCCGTAAAGGACCAGGTACTTCCCCGCCGTTTTCCACCGTCCCTCCGTAAGGAGCAGGACAAAGGGCAGGATGCTCAGCACCGGCTTTACAACGTTCATAACGCCGCTGTTGCCGGTTGACAGCATCAGCGACGTTACGGTGATCAGCATCAAAAGCTTGGTCCGGGGGTCCAGCAGCAGGCCCTTCCGTCCTGCCGTGGAGTTCAGGGCTTCCATCAGACGATCCCGGCCTTGACAAAGTGCTTTTTCAGAATGGCCTTGCCGATGAGCCCACCCAGCAGCGCGCAGAGGAAAATTCCCGCAATGACCAGGATGAAGCTCCACATGGGCATGACGGCCATGACCTTATCGGCGTACTCCTGGCCGAAGCCCGCGGCAAAGTCCGCCCGGGCCTGCTCCGCCATAAAGTACATGGGGATGTAGGTGCCCACCATCCACAGGCTGAACACGCCGTAGCCCAGAAGGGTCTTTTTCACGCTGGCGTAGCTCCCGGACTTCATGATCAGGTCCCCCAGCAGGCCGAACACCGCCCCGGTGAGAACGCCCCAGAAGCCCATGCCGGTAAAGCCCATGAGCAGCCCCGACAGGACCGCCATGATGGTGACCATGCCGAACTTCTTGGCCCGGACGGCAAAGAGCATAAAGGGAATCCCGGTGATCAGCGTCCACAGCGCCCCCAGAACCGGCAGGAAAATCGGCACAAAGCCGATGGGAATGGCCACGCAGCAGCCCAGCACGAAGTAAAGGACCGTGAAAAGGCCGATGTTGATCAGGTCTTTGGCCTGGATTTTGTTGTTCATACCATTACCTCCCAAGGATGTTCGTTAGCACATGCTAACCGATAAATAGTATACCAGTCCCTGGAAAAACCGTCTATCCCCATTTGCCATTTTGGTCCCAAAACGGCAGCGAATTCCCAACGGAAAGGAACCTCCCATGAATACCGCCGAAATCCTGGAAAAATGCCAGACCCTCCCCGGAGTCACCGTCCATATGCAGCCAAACTGCGCCGAACTCCGCCTCTCCACCGACGGAGGGACGGAGCGGATGTGCTTTCTCCCCCTGTTCCCCGGGATC
Organism: uncultured Oscillospiraceae bacterium; assembly: GCA_934539585.1. Taxonomy (GTDB): domain Bacteria; phylum Bacillota; class Clostridia; order Oscillospirales; family Ruminococcaceae; genus Merdivicinus. The sequence goes on from CAKTCT010000042.1 coordinate 18,331, forward strand.
ACCCTGGCACTGATCGAGGTCCACGCCCCCTCCTGGCCCGCGCCGGAGCCGGACCGCCCCACCCCCGACGCCAAAGGCCCCTCATCGTCAACTACTGCATCCGGGGCCGGTGCGAGCTGGTCCTCAACGACAGCCGCAGCGTTTTTCTCACCTCCGGCCAGATTTCCCTGACCGAGCGCTTTGCCCAAAACGCCTACGTCTACCCCGGCCGCCTTTACGAGGGCGTCGAGCTGTTCATCGACCCGGAGGTCTCCGCCGCCGGCCTTCCGCTGCTCTGGGACCACTTTGACCTGGACCTGACGGCCCTGGGCCGCCGCTACTGCCCCCAGGGCGGGACCTTCATCGCCCCCCATGTCCCTGCCGGACCACCTGCTGGAACGCCTCTGGACCCCCTCCGGCCCGGAGGACCCCCTCTGCGCCGCCGGACGGAAAACCGCCGTCCTGGACCTTCTCGCCCTCCTGCTCCACGGCAGCCCCCAGCCCCAGGCCGCCCCGCTGACCTATTTCACCAAATCCCAGATCGAGATCGCCCGGCGCATCGAAGCCATGATCTCCGCCGACCTGTCCCGGCCCCGCACCGTGGGGGAGCTGGCCCGGCAGTTCGCCGTCAGCGAGAGCAGCGTGAAGAACTACTTCCGGGGCGTCTACGGCCAGAGCATCGCCCAGTATCTCCAGCAGCGCCGGATGGAGCAGGCGGCGGCCCTCCTTTCGTCCACCCGCCTTCCGGTGGTGGAGGTGGCGGCCCAGGTGGGCTACGAGAGCCAGAGCAAATTTTCCGCTGCCTTCCGCCGGAAATACGGGTCCGCCCCTCTGGAATACCGCCGCGCCCGGAACCTCCCCGCCCAGAACGCAGAAAACCGCCTGGAAGCGCCGTAACGGCAGGCTTCCAGGCGCTTCTGTTTCCCACGATCAGTCCTTGGCGATGTCCAGATTCTTTCCGGTCAGTCCCACGTAAGCGCCGTTCTGGGCCTCGGGAGCCTCGGCGTGGGCCAGCAGCCACTTGTTCCGGGCCGTCATCCAGGCGTCCTCGGCGGAGCCAGGGGTAAAGGCAGGCTTTTCGGTGTTGGTTCCCCGGGGCAGCACCACGGCCACCCGGAACCCGTCCTCCGCCGTCTGGCAGGGGGCATAGTGCAGGGTGGTGGCATAGACCTCCACTGCGGCTCCCGCCGGGGCCCGGAAGGCTTTGACCTTGGCCGTGTCCAGCTTGCCGTCGATGATGTCGTCCTCCCGGGCCAGAAGCAGCACGAAATCCCCGGTCCCTACGTTGACCTCGCTGTCCCGATGGTATTCCAGACAGTTGAGCCTGGTGTTATATCCCCAGCACATGCCGATCTGCACCGGCATGCCGCCGTAGACCCGGTTCTCCATATCGCCGAAAATGCCGCAGGCTTCCAGGGCCGGGATGGCGGGCTCATAGGACGTGCCGCTTTCCGGCATGGCGATGCCCTTCATGGCCGCGACCAGCTCCGCGGTATCCAGCCCCTCCAGCACCTTGCCGTAGGGCTTGAACTCCGGGTCCAAAACCGAATAGATTTTCATAAAACGTCCTCCTTATGGAAAGCTTTTAACCTCCATTATACGCAGAAATTCCGGAAAAGGCAACGGCTTCCCCTATCTTTTTTCACATTTTCCTGGCACAATAAAGGTATTAACCTGAAGGAGGTTTTTTCATGCGAAAAGATTTTGGTTCCAAGCCCTGGTTCTACCCGCTGCCCGTCCTCATCGTCGGCACCTATGACGCCCAGGGACGGCCCAACGCCATGAACGCCGCCTGGGGCGGACTTTACGACGCCAACCTGGTGGAGCTCTGCCTCAGCTCCGGCCATAAGACCTACAAGAACATCCAGGGGAAGAAAGCCTTCACTGTCAGCTTCGGCGACGCCGCCAACGTGGCCGCCTGCGATTACGTGGGCCTGGTCTCCGGCAACAACACCCCGGACAAGATGGAAAAAGCCGGCCTCACCGCCGAAAAAAGCGCCGTGGTGGACGCGCCCCTCTTTCAGGAGCTGCCCCTGACCCTGGAGTGCCGCTTCGTCCGCACCACCGAGGAGGGCAACGTCATCGGCGAGATCGTCAACATCAGCGCCGATGAGCGCATCCTGGGCGCCGACGGGAACATCTCCATGGAAAAGTTCCGCCCCATCGCCTTTGAACCGGTCCACAACGGCTACCACGTTCTGGGCGAAAAGGTCGGCGACGCCTTCAAATCCGGCAACGCGCTGAAATAAGCGGCCATTTCCCCGCCCGGAGGCTCCATCCCAGGAGTCTCCGGGTTTTTGCGTTTCCGGGACGGTATATAGTAAAAAATATTTCCTTTCTTTCCGAAAAAGTATTGAATTCCCCCATTCCTTCCGGTATACTAAAAGTAAATTCTGTTGCAGGAGGGAATTATCGCCATGAAAGAGTTTCTGTTCGGCTCTGCCTATTACCCGGAATGGTGGCCGGAGGATCAATGGGAAACAGATTTCACTAAGATGCAGGAGCTGGGCCTCAACTGCGTCCGCATGGGGGAGTTCGCCTGGAGCTGGTTCGAGCCCCAGGAGGGCGAATACGACTTCGCCCCCATGCTCCGGGCCATGGACTGCGCCCACCGCCACGGCATCCGGGTGGTCATGGGTACGACCACGGCGGTCTGCCCCGCCTGGCTCTACAAAAAGCATCCCACCGTCAAAGGCGGCAACCGGGAGGGTCTCTACGACTTCGGCGGGCGAAAGGGCCAGTGCCTGTCCGACCCCCACTTCCTGGAAGCCGCCCGGCGCATCACCGAGGCCCAGGCCAGGGCCCTGGGGGACCACCCGGCCCTGGTGGGGTGGCAGCTGGACAACGAGCCCGGCTTCCCCTTCCACGACTTCGACCCGGTGTGCAGCGCCGCCTTCCGGGAGTTCCTCCGGGAGAAATACGGCCGGATCGACGCCCTGAACCACGCATGGTTCACCATGGAATGGTCCAACCGCTACAACTCCTTTGAAGAAGTGGACCTCCCCGTCCACGGCTGCGAAGCCGCCTGGACCCAGCAGATTCAGCTGGACTACCGGAAGTTCTTCTCCCGGAACTTCCACCGCCTGCTGTCCATGGAGGCCGCCATCGTCCGGAAGCACTCCCCGGGCCGCTTCCTGTACACCAACTGGCCCGGGGCCAACTGGTCGGTGAACTGCTTTGAGGGCTGCGAATACCTGGACTGCTCCGCCTGGGACAACTACGTGGGCCAGCCCAACGGCGGCCGCTACCGCATCCAGCTCCGGGCCGCCATGGAGCACGCCTTCAACCGCCGCCTGGACCGGAACCGCCGCCAGTTCCTGGTGGCCGAGCAGAAGTGCTATGTGGACGCCAACACCGATCCCCGGGTCATTGCCGCCCAGACCTGGCTCAACGTGGCCTACGGCGCTTTCGGGACCCTTTATTTCGAGTGGGCCGCTCCCCTGGGCGGCGCGGAGCAGGGCTACGGCAGCCTTCTCTACCCCGACGGCAGCTTCCGCCCGGAGACCAGGCCCGTCTTTGAATCCCTTGCCGCCGGGATTCGCAAGGTTTACCCCCACATCGCCGACTCCGGGACCCGGTCCCGGATCGCCGCCGTTTATTCCTACGAAAACAGCTGGGGGACCCCCGGCTGGGTGGTGGACGGCTTCTACGACGAGGAGTTTTTCAACCTCTACGGCGGCTTCCAGAACCGCCTCCGGGCCAACGTGGACGTGGCTTCCCTGGACGACGACCTTTCCCGCTATAAGCTCCTGCTGCTGGTCAACTGCCGGATCCTCTCCCCGGCCCAGGCCCGGAAGCTGACGGCCTTTGTGGAGGAGGGCGGCACTCTGGTGCTGAACTTCGCCTGCGCCACCCGGGACGAGTTCAACCGGACCCTTCCCTTGCGGCAGCCGGGGCTCCTGGCGGACCTGGCCGGAGCTGTGGCGGCGGAGAGCATTTCCGCCCAGGAGTTCCAGGCCCAGACCGGCACCGCCTGCGCCCTCCGCTTCCCCGCCGGGGACCAGCCCCTGACCTCACAGATTCACTGCCTGGCCCCCAGGGACGCCCAGGTGGCGGCCTGCTACTCCGGCGGCCGCCTGGAGGGGGCCTCCGCCGTCACCGTCCGCCGCGTGGGCAAGGGCCATTGCATCCTGTTCGGCACCGACGGCAACAGAGAGGAATTCTACGAAGCCCTGGCGGACCTGACCGCCGCCTACTGCCCCATGGAGCCCCTGGCCCAGGCCGACGACGGGGTGCTGTTGGCCTCCCGGGAGGCCGATGGCAGCACCTTCCTGTTCGCCGTCAACATGAAGGACCGGGAGCAGACTGTCACCCTCCCCGCCCCCGCCCGGGAGCTTCTCACCGAAACCGACGTATCCGGCCAGCTCCCTCTTGCCCCTTATGAGACCAAGGTGTTCCGGTTCTGAGGAACTCAAAATTGTCGCAGCTGCGCCGTTCCGTTTCCGGGGCGGCGCAGGTTTTTGCCGGGAGGTTGAAATCATCTGGGAACCGTGGTAAAATACCATCAGCAGGATTTTGGCATAAAGAAAAACCGCGAGGTGGCCTATGATAAAAATTGCCTTTTTTGACGTGGACGGGACCCTCCTGAAAATGGGGCACAGGGAACTGTCGGAAAGGACCCTCTACACCCTGAAAGCCTTGCAGAGAAACGGCGTGCTGCTATGCATGGCAACGGGGAGAAGCTATCCGGCCATTTCCCATTTTCCTGGCGTGGAGTTTGATATTTTGCTGACCTTCAACGGCTCCTACGTTTGCAGCAAGGACGAAGTGATTCTCAAAAATCCCCTTGACCGGGAAGACAAGCAGCGCATCATCCGGAACCTGAAGGAAATGAACCGGGCCATTGCCGTCAGCAGCCGGGATTTCATCGTCGCCAACGGCACGGACCCCGATCTGGAGCAGTATTTTGCCTTCGGCAGCGAGAAAGCCGTGGTCGCGGAGAACTTTGACCGGCTGTGCGAGCAGGACATCTACCAGATCATGTGCGCATGCAATGCAGCCGAGTACGAGCAGATTCTGCAAGGGACCCGCAGCACCCAGATCACCGCCTGGTGGGAAAAGGCGGCGGACATCATCCCCCTATCCGGCGGCAAGGGCAAGGCCGTAAGCGCTGTGCTGCGCCACTACGGTTTTTCGAAAGACGAAGCCATTGCCTTTGGCGATGGAAAAAACGACATCGAAATGCTGGAAACCGTGGGCACGGGGGTCGCCATGGGAAACGCCAAGGACGAGGTCAAGGCAAGGGCCAAGGCCGTCTGTCCCTCTGCGGAGGAGAACGGCATCTACCTTTACTGCCTGGAAAAGGGCCTGATCCCGGGCTGCTGAATTCCGGAAAAGACAAAAACCGCCTGCCTCTCCAAAATGGAAAGGCAGGCGGTAATGTTTCAATGAAGTCCCGGAAGGAGCTTACTTGCTGGCTTCCTCAACCGCAACAGCGCAGGCCACGGTGGCACCGACCATGGGGTTGTTGCCCATGCCGATGAGGCCCATCATCTCGACGTGAGCCGGGACGGAGGAGGAGCCCGCAAACTGGGCGTCGGAGTGCATCCGGCCCATGGTGTCGGTCATGCCGTAAGAGGAAGGACCGGCGGCCATGTTGTCGGGGTGCAGGGTACGGCCGGTGCCGCCGCCGGAAGCGACGGAGAAGTACTTCTGGCCGTTCTCGACGCACCATTTCTTATA
>CAKTCT010000043.1 GCA_934539585.1 uncultured Oscillospiraceae bacterium
CCGGAGGGGGAACTACATGGAATGCCGCTACGGCACCGAATTCATGACGCTTTCGGATTGGAAGGCCGCTGTGGATTACTTCGCCGGCATGAAGCTGAACCAGCTGACCATTGGCATTTACGGGTGCTGGTCGGTGCAGTACGATGGTCGGGTATCTCAATATCTGTACGTCCCCATTCATGCCTATCCGGAATTGAAAACGCCCCGGAACATCAAATACTATTCCGTGCGGGAGAGGCGGTGGATCTGCCAGCGGGACGTTCTTCCTGCCATGTTCCGCGAAGATTTTCTGGGGGAAATCATTGCCTACGCCAAGCGTAAAAACATCACGGTCAAACCACTGTTCAACAGCCTGGGCCATAATCGACTGCTGCCGGAAACGTTTCCGGAGATCGCAGCAAAAACCGAGTCCGGCGGGAGCAGCGGTTATGGCTTCTGCACTCGGAACCCCAAAACCTATGAGATCCTTTTCCGTATTTATGATGAGATCATCGACCGGTATCTGGAGCCAAATGGCATCGATTCTATTGAGATCGGCCTGGATGAAGTTGGAGAACTGTATCACTGTCACTGCGAAAAGTGCCGGGATTCCTCCTACTCTGAGATTATGGTGGAGCATATCATCCGGTTGTGCCAGCATCTGAAGGGCCGGGGGATGAAGCACATCTACATTTACCATGACATGCTTTTTCATCAGTTCCACATGGTGAATGAGGAGCTGAGGGAGCGGTTTATCCAGGCAGGGATCTACGATGCGGTGGTTCTGGACTGGTGGAGCTATGATGACCCCAAGCATCTCTTCTGGGATGAGGCTGGGAAGGTCAACGGGATTTTTCGCAGCGTGATCAAGCCGTTTACCGGATATTACAATTGGGTGATTCCAACGGAGAATAACGCAAATATTCGGGCCTGTGCCAAATTGGCGGCAGAACTGGGGTTTGAAGGGATTGAGGCATATGGTACCTTTGAATACTGCTATGATAAGAATTACCTCTGTCTGGCGGAAGCCGCCTGGGACCCGGAGCGGGCCCAGGACTTTTCAGAATTCGACCAGCGGTATGCCCGCTTCCGTTTCCCGCGGAATTCTGTTGCGGCGGAGAGGGCATTGGATTCCCTTCATGGCATTCTGATTGATGAGACAGGGGAACTTTATCTCAACCGGGCTTGCTATCGGCTGGAATACTACCATTACAGCTACTATCATAAGGATCTGCCCTTTCCCCAGGATTTCCCCGGAAATGCCTTCCGACGGATTCGGGAAAATAAGGAGGAATACCATTCCTATTTGCAGTTGTTGCGGCGGAATTCGGCGGCAGCCTTAGAGTATTTCGAAAAAGAGGAAAACCCGAGCCGAATGAATGAGATATGGCGGCTGACCGCTCAGCATTATTTTGTATTGGCCGACGAGTATCAAACCCTCACCGGCTTGGAAGGAAGTCGCGACCCTTTCCATGTTTTGACAGAGCTGGACCGACTGATCCTCCAGCGGGAGCGGTTGATGGCATTGGCGGAAACGGTACGGTTTCCGGCGGTACGATATACCTATCTTCGAAACATGACGGTGTTCTGGCAGTATCTGCGGGATACTCGGGATTACTTCCAAAGGGAATTGGCGGCGGGACGCAGTCCGGTTCTTAATCTCATGGCCGGAGATACATACAAAAGCACGGTCTACGATTTTCTGAAATAGCCGCAGCAAAAGGCGGCCGGAGAGGTTCCTGCCGCCCTTTTCCATGGGATGAGCCGCTCTATTCCGCAGCGGGGTGCTTTTCGTACTTGTGCTTGGTGGCCATGCCGCCGCGGATGTGACGCTCCTGCTTGTTGGTGTCCAGAATCTTGCGGACCTCGGCGTACATCTGGGGATTGGCGTGGCGGAGACGCTCGGTGATGTCCTTGTGGACGGTGGACTTGCTGTAATCGAACTTTTTGGCCGTGGCCCGGACGGTGGCGTGGGTGTCCAGGATATAGGCTCCGAAGAGAACGCTTCTTTCTTCAATATTTTCGGTCATGTGCTTCGCCCCTCACTCGCTTGTTTGCTACATCCTATGTGCCGGGGCGGGAGTTTAGTACAGGTTGGCCGGAAGAAAATTTCCATCCGTGACAAAAAATGTTCAAAATTTTCTGTGAAATCCACAAAAAGGGGCGGCGGGTTTTTCTGGCGTCAGAGAAAAAAATTTCGGGGCATTGACATTGCCGGAAAAGAGGAGTATTCTATAAGTACGACAAATACACGGGGGAATTTGACACTTTCCTGTGCATGCCGTGCAGAAATTCAGGCTCTGCGGCCGTTGGAAAGAAGGTTTTGCCATGTTTGGCATCGACAAGAAGGAAGAATTTGAGAAGCTGGTCCAGAAGGGCCATTGGGAAAAGCTGGAGAAAAAGTGCGCCTCCGCTGACGAGGCTGTCCGGGTCCTCATTGCTGAGGCTTGCGGCACCAAGGTCTGCGACGAGACCAGCAACATGCTCAGCGACCTCCTCAAGGACCCCAGCGACGCCGTGAAGCTGGCGGCCATGCACGCCCTGGAGAAGGTGGGCAACGACCACGCCGTTTCCCAGCTGGAATGGATCCTCAACAACCTGAAGCCGGAGCAGAAGGAGCTCCACGACGCCGCCCTCCACGCGGTGGAAATGCTTCGGGGGAAACGCTGAAACATATAAAAACGTCCCGGCGGGCCTGCGCGAAAACGCGGTTCGCCGGGACGTTTTTGTTGGATTCGGAAACCAACGGCTATGTTGGTGGGGGGATTTCGTGAAAGGCTTTCGCTTCAAGCGCCCGGTGAAGCGGGTTACCGGCAAAGGCACTAAAATGATATGGCAAAAGCCGAAGGAGGATTGCTTGTTTCCGGGCAGCGGGGCGATCCATGCAATCGGGAGAATATTCCGTGCGGCTTTCGGTGCCTGCCAGTAAAAGGTCCTTCTAGGGCCAAATCAAGCCAACGGCTATGTTGGTGGGGGGATTTCGTAAAGGCTTCGCTTTGAGCGCCGAGCGGAGGGCGTTGAGAAGAACAACCCGGTGCCCGTTTCCGGCGGCGGAGCGCGTGATGCGGGCCGGTAAAAGCCTTTTTGTGCTTGTCAACCTACTAGTTTGGATTCAGGAGACCATGCGGGCGCACTCGAAAAGCAGCGATGCCAGGGCCTCCATGCCCTGGGAGCAGGTCTGGCCGTCCCGGTAGCGCACCTGGCGGTAGAACTCCGTTACCTGGCGGAACAGCTCCGGGGGCAGCCGGGAGCCGGCCTTGGTCAGGATTTCCTCCGGGGTGTCCGCAGGCGACAGGGGGGCCCGGGCCAGCAGGAGGTAGAGCATGGCCAGCCGGTAGCCCTCCCGGGCCTTTTCCGGGCCGTCGGCCATGGCGCGGTAGGCGCGGTAGTCCCGCTTCCAGCGGCGGTAGTCGTAGGGGCGCCGCTTTTTGACGGACTCCGGAGCCGGTTCCCGGGGGAGGTCCTCCACGTCGTCCCGGTAGTCCCCGGAGGAATCCAGGGCCGCCGCCCGGTTTCCCTTCCGGAAGATCAGCTGGCGCAGAAGTCCGGCGATCTTCCGGCAAAGGGCCCGCAGAGCGGCGAAAATCTGCCGCCGGTAATAAATCAGCAGGACGATGCCCGCGGCCAGGACCAGATAGCCGAAGATGGTCCAGAAAATGCTGCCGTTTTCGGCGGGGGGCATATCCGGGGTCATGTCGTCGGGGTCGGGGAGGGCCGGTTCCTCCGGCACTTCCTCGCCGCCGGAATCCCGGAGGAGCCATTGGAGCAGGAGGCTGACGCCCTTTTTGAGGACGGCAAGGCACCAACGCAGCGCCCCGGCGATCTGCCCCCGGAGCAGGAAGCCCAGGGCCACCAGGGCGAAGCCGCCGCCGGTCAGGGCCAGGCTGTACCAGCGCATTCTGGCCGGGAGGTGGCTCAGGCTGTGCTTTCGGCGCTCCATGAGGAAGTCGATGCCGGACTGGTTCCGGGCCAGGGCTGACACTCCGGCGGCGATGAGCAGGCACACCGCCAGTGCCGTCCCGCCGGTGCGGAGCTTCAGGAAATGGGCCAGGATCAGGCAGATGGCGTCGGCTCCCACCAGGACGCAGAAGTAGACGTTGGTGAGGATGTCGCCGTACCGCCGCTCTGCGGCCAGGCTGCCGCCGAGGAAGGCTCCGGCGAACATCAGCGCCGTTGCAATCCGCGGGATCAGCTCGATCCAGAAGTCCTCCGACAGGAGCCTGGGGGTCCGGGCCGTGAGGAAAACGCCCAGGGCTCCGGAGGCCGCCGCCAGAAGAAGGCTGACCAGGTTGGCCAGGGCCAGACCCGGACCGCAGCTTTTTTCGATGCGGGGGTGCAGGAAGGTTTTATAGGCCATCCCAATCCAGCCCAGGAGGACCAGGATCAGGGCGGCTCCGGCCCAGAACAGGCCGGTTTCCTCCAGGCCGGCGAAAAGCCCCGCGGCCATGAGCCCCGGAAGCCAGAGGAAGGACACGCAGGCCACGGACAGGCCCTTCAGGATTCGGAAAAGGGTGGGTTTCATCCTGCCGCCGCCTCCTTTTTCAGTTCCAGGGGGAGGAGCTCCAGGAGCTCGCAGCCGGAGGCGTCCAGGCCCGCCGGGACCTCCCCGAGAAGGATGATCCGCACCCGGACCCCGTCGGCGCGCTTCCGGGCGGCGAACTCCACAATGCGGTCGTTCAGGTACGCTGTGACCAGGAGGATGTCCGTGGAGGTCACGGCGTGGTAGCTGTCTCCCAGGAAAATGGTGAAATCCTCGGTGCTCTGGAGCTGGAGCCGGGCCAGCAGCTGCCAGAGGCTCTCCACGTGCTCCCGGCCCCAGTATTCGTTGGTGAAGATGGTGGTCCGGCTGCCGTCGGTGGAGGCGTTGGTGATGAACCGCAGCGGCATCCCCGTTTCCAGGGTGGACTGGAACAGTCCGGCGCAGATGCGGATGGCCAGCTCCATGACGTCTTCGTCAATGGCCTGGTGCTGCTCGAACTCCCGGGACTGCATATTCAGAATGACCGTGACGTTCTGCCGGGAGGTGGAGTCGTTGTTGTAGACCATGATCTTCTGCTCCCGGGCGGTGGCGGCCCAGTGGATGCGGTTCATGGGCTCCCGCTGGGTGTACTCCCGGACGCCGGAGATGGAGAAGGGGTCCTCCAGCAGGCTGCGGCGGACCACAATGTCCCCGGTGAAGCTCCGGGGGGCCACCCGGACCTCGTCCTCGTCCAGGGGGCGGGGGAGGACCAGCACCGTGGCTCCGGCCTGGGCTCCCTGGGACAGGGTGGAGGCTCCCAGGAGGTCCGACGTGACCAGGACGATTTGCTCCACGGAGTATTCTCCCCGCTTGAGGCACTTGACCTTCCAGCGGCGGTTGACCCGCTGGTAGCTTTTCAGCATGAAAAAGCTGGGGACGAACCGCTGGCGGTCGGTGAGCTGGGCCTGGGCCCCGGCAAAATCCAGCCAGCGGGAAACGGTGATCTCCGACTTGAACCAGGGGAGGGGGAGCCACTTGCGGTTTTCGATCTCCTCGATGAGCTCGATCTCCTCCCCCTCAAAGACCTGGTCCTTGCTGAGGTAGCAGCGGTAGGTCAGGCCCTTGAAGGCGTTTTTCTGGTAGAGCCGGTTCTGGACCCAGACCGCCAGAAGGCAGATCAGGGCCAGGGCGATTACTTCCATGATCGTTGCCCTCCGCCGTCACAGGGCCGCGGACTCCGTGGGAGCCTCCACCTGGCGGAGAAGCTGCTCCAGGATTTCCGCCGGAGCCTCCGACGCCTGGGACAGGCTGTATCCCCGGCAGATGAGCCGGTGGCACCAGACGTCGGCGGCCACGGCTTTCACGTCCTCGGGGGTGACGAAATCCCGGCCGTCCATGGCGGCTCTGGCCTGGGCGGCCCGCATCAGGGCAATGGCTCCCCGGGGGCTGACCCCCAGCTTGACCTTGTCGTGGCTCCGGGTGGCTTCGGCCAGGCGGACGATGTACCCGGCCACCGGGGCGCTGACCCGGACGGTCCGGACGGCCTCCTGGGCCGCGACGATGTCCTCGCCGGTGAGGACCGGGGCAAGGGCTTCCAGGGGGTTCCGGGAGACCCGGCCGGTGAGCATCCGGATCTCGTTGTCCTGGTCTGGGTAGCCCATTTTCAGCCGGACGAAGAACCGGTCCAGCTGGGCCTCGGGCAGGGGGAAGGTGCCCTGTATCTCGATGGGGTTCTGGGTGGCGATGACCAGGAAGGGCCTGGCCAGGGGATAGGTGACGCCGTCCACGGACACCTGGCCTTCCTCCATGCACTCCAGCAGGCTGGACTGGGTCCGGGGGGTGGCCCGGTTGATCTCGTCGCCCAGGAGGATGTTGGTGAAGACGGAGCCTTCCTTAAAGACGAACTCCCCTTCCTTCTGGTTGAAGAAGTTGATGCCCGTCAGGTCGGAGGGGAGAAGGTCCGGGGTGAACTGGACCCGCTTGAAGCCGCAGCGGATGGACTTGGCCAGCGCTTTGGCCAGGGTGGTCTTGCCGGTGCCGGGGATGTCCTCCAGAAGGATGTGGCCGCCGCAGAGGAGGGAGAGGATCACCTTGTCGATGACGGCTTCCTTTCCCACGATGACGGTGGAAATGTTCTGTTTTAAGGTTTCGGCCAGAGACTGGACTTGTTTGCAATCCATAGACGTGCCTCCATAAGAAGTAGTGGTTTCATTATACACGTTTTTGGCGGAAAAGTCCAGTTTCATTTTAGACAAGGGGGTGCATTTTGGCGGACATTTTCCTTTGGCGGTCAGCGGTCCTCGCCCTGGAAGCTTTCCAGGCGGACGAAATCGGCCCAGGCTTCGGGGTCCTTCAGGGCGGCCCCGATCAGGGCGTTGAGGTCGGAGGTCCCGGCCAGTCCGGCGGACTTTTTCCAGCGGTTGGGGAGGAAAATCTGCAGGCGGGCTGCGGGGTAGGGGTGATCGTAGACCGCGCCGTCCCAGACGGCTCCGGCGGAGTCCCCGGAGAGGTTCAGCCGGAAGGCGGCGGGGATGCCCAGGGCGGCGGCTTCGGTTTCCGGAATCCGGATGTCCAGCCAGTAGAGGGGCTCCCGGCTGGAGTCGATGCCTTTGGCGGCGACTTCCACTTCCGTCAGGGTGGTGAAGATGGAGGTGCCCTGGCGGTTGTTGTAGTGCCAGACCCCATAGCTCCCCAGGGCGGCGGTCAGGAGGAGAAGGGCCAGAACCGTACCCAGGACATACCTGAACCGCACCTTTTTCTTCCTTTTCTGCTCCTGTTTTGACCACTCCGACAGGGCGGCTTCCCGTTCCTCCGGGGAGTCGCCGTCCAGGCGGCGGAAGTCGGGGCGGATGTCCAGCTGAGCGGGGTCCAGGCGTCCGGCCTCCTGGTCCAGGCGGCGGCAGAGGGCGGCCAGGTCCGGAAAATCCTCGCCCTGGAGGGCTTCGGCCAGGGAAAGGGCCCTTTGCCGGTCCTGGGTCTCTGTCCGGAGCCCGGCACGGTAGGCGGTGAGGACTTCGCCGATCCGGTCCGGGCGGGTCTGCATGGTCCGGATCTCCTCCAGGGTGAAAAAGCGCCGCCGGAGCCCGGCGATCTGGTCCAGGGTGTGGAGGTCTTTCTCGGAAAAGTCCAGGTATTCCCGGCCGTTCCGCCAGGTTTTTTCCGGGGAAAGAAGCTCCTTTTCGATATAAAACCGCACGGCCCGTTCGGTGAGGCCGGTCCGGCGGCAGACGTCCTTGATCTGCATGAAAACGCCTCCTTTGTGCCTCTATGGTAAACCCTGACGCAAGGGAAGTGTCAAGGATTTTTGGGGGAAGATGTCAAGAATCACAATCTCCCTTGCCGGTTTCTGCAATTGGATTGTAAAAAGAAGTGGGGTATAATAGAATCGACCGAAAGGCAAAATCTATCAAAGAACGGAGCGATTTCATGAGCGAATTCATGGGCCCGCGGTACCTGCTGTCCAATGAGACGGCAGTGCGGCTTTACAACGCCTGCAAGGACCTTCCCATTATCGACTATCACTGCCATCTGTCCCCCAAGGAAATCTATGAGGACCGGGAGTTTTCCGACATCGGCGAGATGTTCCTGGGCGGCGACCACTACAAATGGCGGCTGATGCGCTGCCACGGCATCGATGAAAAGTACATCACCGGCGACGCTTCCTGGGGCGAGAAGTTCCAGAAGTACGCCGAGGCCCTGGCCACTGCCGCCGGGAACCCCCTCTACCACTGGACCCACATGGAGCTGCGGATGTTCTTCGGCATCGACACGGTGCTGAACGGCCGGACTGCTGCCTCCATCCGGGAGCGGGCCAACGCTGTGATCCGGGAAAAGCACCTTTCTCCCCGGAAGCTGATCTCCGGCTCCAACGTGGAGTACCTGTCCACCACCGACGATCCGGCGGATACTCTGGAATATCACAAGCTCATCGCGGCGGACAAGAGCTTTGCCACCGTCGTGACCCCCGCCTTCCGGCCTGACGCGCTGCTGAGCCTGCGGAAGCCCGGCTACGGCGCTTACATCCGGAAGCTGGCCGGGGCGGCGGACATGGAGATCGCCGACCTTGCCGGTCTGAAAGCGGCGGTTGCCAAGCGGCTGGACTACTTTTGCTCCCTGGGCTGCCGGTTCACCGACGTGGGCATCGAGGAGTTCCCCAAGTGCATCGGCACCGAGGAGGAGGCTGCGGCGGCCTTTGAGGCGGCCCTGAAGGGCGAGGCGGTCAGCGACGAAGCCTACCACAGATTCCTGGGGTGGAGCTACGTCTGGCTGGCCGGGGAGTACAAGTCCCGGGGGCTGACCATGCAGTGGCACATCGCCGCCAAGCGCAACGCCAGCACCAAGCTGTTCAAGGCCATCGGCCCGGACTGCGGCGGCGACTGTGCCGGGGACTGCATCTCCATCCACGACGTCTGCGCCATTCTGGACCGGTGCGAGCAGGAGGACCGGCTGCCCCGGACCATCCTGTACTCCCTCAACGGCGGGGCGTATCCCAGCCTGGCTACGGCGGCGGGCAGCTACCGCGGGGTCATCTGCGGCGCGGCCTGGTGGTTCTGCGACCACAAACAGGGGATCATCGACCAGATCGAGACCATTGCCCAACTGGGTGATCTGAGCACCTTCCTGGGGATGCTCACCGACTCCCGGAGCTTCCTGTCCTACGCCCGTCACGACTACTTCCGGCGGATCTTCTGCTCGGTGCTGGGCGGCTGGATCGAGGACGGCGAGTTTGCCGATGATGAAAACGCGCTGGCGCTGGTGGCCGGGGTGTTCCACGACAATCTGAAATCCTATCTGTGAGAAGGAGCGATTCGATGAAACAGTTTACCTTAGCGGCTTTTGCCGACGAGGCCGGTTCGGACGTAGAGGTCCAGATCCGGGCCCTTCAGGAAAACGGGATCCCCTGCCTGGAAATTCGGGGCGTGGGGGATAAAAATATTACCGCGCTGACCATGGACGAGGCCAAGGAACTGAAAAAACGCCTGGATGACGCCGGGATCTCTGTGTGGAGCATCGGTTCGCCCTTGGGCAAGATCAGCGTGGGGGACGAGTTTGCCCCCCATCTGGACACCTTCAAGCACACCCTGGAGCTTTCCAGGGTGCTGGGCGCCGGGAACATCCGGATGTTCAGCTTCTTCTGCCCCAAGGGGGAGGCGGCTTACTGCCGGGACATCGTGTTTGAGCGGCTCCATCAGTTCTGCGCCGCCGCTCAGGGCAGCGGGATCACCCTCTGCCACGAAAACGAGAAGGGCATCTACGGCGACACCGCCGACCGGTGCCTGGACATTCTGCGGAATTTCCCGGCCATCAAGGCGGTTTACGATCCGGCCAACTTCCTCCAGTGCGGCGAGGACACCATCCGGGCCTGGGAGCTGCTGGAGCCCTACATCGCGTACATGCACGTCAAGGACGTCCGGGAGGACGGCGTGGTGGTCCCTGCGGGCCAGGGCCACGGGCGCATCCCCGAGCTGCTGGAGCGTTATGAGAAGATGGGCGGCCAGGTGCTGACCCTGGAGCCTCATCTGGCGGTGTTCAAGGGCCTGGACGCTCTGGAAAACGGCGAAAAGACCAAGATCGGCGAGTTTGAGTATCCCAGCCAGCGGGACGCTTTCGACGCGGCGGTCAACGCACTCAAGGGCCTGCTCTGATTTTTGGACGCAAAACCGCCCCTGGAACCCTTTTGGGGGAGTTCAGGGGCGGTTCTCTTTATCATTCAGTCGTCGATGTTCATTTCCATGTGCTCCGGTTCGGAGTAGCTGTTGCCCATGGTGCGGTCGTAGGTCAGCAGGTCCAGGAGCTCGGAGTTGGTGGAGGGGTTCACTGCCACGGAGTAGACGGGCCGGGTCTCCATTTCCTTGAGGACGGCGTCTACAAAGGGGCTCTCGAAGCCCGCCAGGCGGTAGACCAGGTGGGGGAGATAGAAGGTGGAGAAGGTCTCCTCGGGGAGGGAGGAGGTGTCCAGGCCGTAGTTGTTGTAGACCAGCCAGGTTTTTTCGTAGAGCTTTTCGCAGTTGTCCACGGTGATGCCCAGGTTCCGGTAGTAGTTGCACTCGGGGGTGAAGAAGGGGAAGTGGTCCCCGGTGAAGACCAGGATGGTGGGCTCGTCAAAGGCTTTGAGGAAGTTTACGAAATCCAGCAGCGCCTCGTTGGAGGTCTGGATGCCGTCGAAGTAGTTGCTGACCTCCTCGCCCTGGTCGTCCAGGTAGGGCTGGTGGTTCTGCATGGTGGTGATGTGGATGTAGATGGGGTCGTCGGTGGATTCCAGCAGGGACTCGGCCTGGCGGAAGGCGGTGTCGTCGTCGATGAAGTTCCGGTAGTAGTTGACGTCAACGGTCAGGTTGTCCATGAAAAGCATCTGGTCGAAGCCGTATTCGCTGTACACGTCCTTCCGGTCGTAGAAATTGGAGCGGTAGGGGTGGATGTAGGCGGTGCGGTAGCCCTGGGACTTGTACATATTGGCGAAGGTGTCCTGCTCCACGCCGGATTTCAGCAGCTGGTGGGGGATGCCGGCGTTGTTTAAGGACTTCACCGGCAGGCCGAACATCAGCTCGAACTCGGTACGGACGGTGCCGTTGCCGTAGGTGGGCACCACGCTGGTGCCGTGGGCGCTTTCGGAGAGGACCTGGTCAAAGGCGGCGTAGATGGTATCGCCGTTTTCCACGTTTCCTAAGCGGCGGAAGTCGCCGTAGGATTCCGACATGATGTAGACAACGTTGGGCTTCACCGCGGCGGCCGGTTCCTTCTCCACAGAGGGGAGAAGGTCGTCGATGGCGGTCTGGGAATAGTCATCCGGCTCCTGGACCACGCTGGTCATAGTCTGGTTGATGGAGACGGCGAAGTTGGTGATGAGGTTGTTGTTGGAAAAGCGCTGGTCGTCATCGTAGATGTTGTAGGTAGAGGTGTTGTCGATGCCGAAAACCTTACACACCGGAGCGAAAAAGGCCGGGACTGCTACGGACAGCGCCGTGACGCCGCTGACCGTCACCGCCAGGACCGCCCGCTTGGGCAGGGAGCCCTTCAGCCGCGCGCCGGTGAGCCAGATGCAGACCGTCAGCAGCGCCATAAGGAGGATCAGGAAGAACAGCAGTGGGTTAAAATGGAGCCGGGCGAACTTGGAAACGTCGGCGATACCCTTGACGAAGATCAGGTCGGTGAACAGCAGATGGCAGCCGGTGACGAAGTACTTGTAGTACTCCACGGTGGAAATGGTCATGAACAGAACGCCGGTAACGGCGGCGCCGATCCAGATCTGACGGCAGAGAAAGTTCACCGTCCAAAAGACGGCGGCCACTACCAGGCAGCCGAAGGCCGCCACCCGGATGTGGCTCCAGGTGAAGGAGAAAATCTGCGTGAGGCTCTGCATCTGGCCCAGCTCGGCGAAGCAGTAGATCAGGATGGGATACAGTCCCGCCAGGATCCAGGCGGTGTGTTTGGATGCGAAAAAGCGGCTTTGTTTCAGCCGGAGAACAGCTTGTTTCATAGACGTCCCCTTTGCTCTTGCAGTTGGATTTTTTCGATGGTTCACAAAGACGAAATCTCCCCGTTCGGGGTTTGTACCCAAGAGCATAGCAGATAATTATGAAAAAATCATGACAATTCCGGGAATTTGGGAAAAGTGTGGAGGCTTTCATAATTTTGCTGGGTTTTGTGTAAAAAGCCTGTAAATTTTGCCGGGTTCCGGAAAGAAAAAGACCCGGGAAACGCAGTGGTTTCCCGGGTGCGAAGGGGGATTTGCTCAGTCGCGGAGGGCCAGCTCGATCCACTTTTCCGCCATGAGGGCGTGGCCGGCGGGGGTGGGGTGTACGCCGTCGGCGGACCAGAAGGCGGGCTCCCGGTGGAGGCAGGCGGCGGCAAAAATGCCGTCCATGGGGAGGTAGGCGTCGGCCAGCTCCATGGCGGCCTGGCGGTTGGCCAGAATCTTGGGGTTCAGGTCCTCCCGGAAAACGGCCTTATTGGGGTCGGCGGGGATGAGGAAGGGCTCGATGAGGAGAATTTTCAGCTCCGGATTGGCCTCCTTGGCGGCGCGGAGCATGGCGGTGAGACGGGCGTAGTAGTCCTCCACGGAGGTAGGGTCGCTGCTGTCGTAGCGCCGCCAGGTGTCGTTGATGCCGATGAGGACGGAGAGCAGGTCGGGCTTTAAGGCCAGGCAGTCCTTTTCCCAACGGGCGGACATTTCCAGGGTGCGGTTGCCGGAGACGCCGCGGTTCAAAAAGGTCAGGTTCCAGTCGGGGTGGGCGGCGTTCAGGAGGTTCGCGATCAGATTGGGGTAGCCGCCGCCCAGGCTGTCGTCGGGGATTTCGGCGCTGGTGCGGCCTGCGTCGGTGATGCTGTCGCCCTGAAAGAGGATGGTGCTGTTTTTCTTGAGAAGCATAGATGACACCTCAAATCGTCAATTTTCTTTAGGATAGCAGATTTTTTGGGGGAAATCAAGGGTATTTTTTGCGATTTTTCAGGCAATTCCGGCAAATTTTGGCTATTTGGACTTCTTTACCACCAGGGTGGAGGTGTCGCCCTTCTTCATCCGGGATTCCAGCTGTTTTACCAGGTCCTTGAAGCTCCTGGAGGAGTTGGTTGCGCCGGCCACGGCGTCCACCTGGTCGGGGTTTTGCTTGGAGAGGAGGCTGTCCTCCAGCTTTTTGCTGTAATCGGCGGGGTAGGTCTGGTAGCCTGCGCCGGTGTAGGCGGCCTTGTAGTCCTCGTCCTGGGACTTCTTCTCACCGTCCTCGTTGAGGGCGTCGAAGTCCACGGCGGTGAATTTGCCGCCGGAGACGGTGATGGTGACGTACTCGGTCCAGCCGTGGTCGTCGGCGTCCTGGTACTGGGCCTTGTAGGTGCCGTCCTTATAGGTCGCGGAGCTCTGGCAGCCGGAAAAGAGAGCGGCGGCGCAGGCGGCCGCCAGGAGGGGAAACAGAGTTTTTTTCATGGAATATCATCCTTTCTTGGATTTTTGCGGAAGTTTCTTGTGCAAACTTTCCCAGATGGGGACGGATAGCTTGACAAAACTGTGGAAACATAATATCATGATAGTATGCAGATTTTTGCGATAAATCAGTATGGCTGAAACGGAAGGGGCGTTTTCATGGGGAAATCCCGGATCGTACTGCTGACTCTGGCGCTGCTGGCGGCGGGGACGCTGCTGGCCCTTCTCATCCGGCGGCAGGAGGCCCAACGGCTGGCCGCTTCTAGCGTTCCCCAGCAGGAGATCGTTTATACGGGGGAGGAGTTCCTGATGGACACCTTCGTCACCCAGCGGGTCTACGGCGAAAACGGGGAGGAGACGGTGCGGCAGGTCAACCGGCTGCTGCAGGAGATGGAAGGGGTCTACTCCGGATACCTGCCGGATTCGGAAGTGAGCAAGATCAACGCCGGGGCCGGGATCACGGCGGTGGAGGTCTCTCCGGAGGTCTTTGACGTGATCCGGCGGAGCCTGGAGCTGTCGGAAGCCTCAGGAGGGGTCTTTGACGTGACCGTGGCGCCCCTGGTCCGGCTGTGGGGCATCACCACGGACAGTCCCCGGGTGCCGGGGGCCGACGAGATCAGCAACGCCCAAAGCTACATCGGCTGGGACCAGGCAGTCCTGGACGAGGAGGCCCATACGGTGTTCCTGCCCCGGCCGGGGATTTCCCTGGACCTGGGGGCGGTGGTCAAGGGCTACGCCGCGGAGAAATGCCGGGACCTTTACGAAAAAGCCGGCGTTACCGGGGGGATCGTCTCCCTGGGAGGGACGGTGGCGGCGGTGGGGACCCGTTCCGACGGGACGCCCTTCCAGATCGGGCTGCGGGACCCCAAGGGCGGCTCCAACGACATTTTCGGCGTGCTCACCGGGGAGGGGCGGATCATCGCCACCTCCGGGGGGTACGAGCGGCATTTTGAGGAGGACGGAAAGCGGTACGAGCACATTCTGGACCCCCGCACCGGGTATCCGGTGGAGACGGACCTGCTCAGCGTCACGGCGGTCAGCGGCGACGGGCTGCTGGCGGATTATCTGTCCACCACCCTTTACATGCTGGGCAGTGAGGTGGCGGCGGACAACCTGAACCGCTCCGAATTCAGCGTTATCGCGGTGAAAAACGACGGGACGATCCTGATTTCCGAGGATTTGCGGGAACGCTTTATTTTAAAGGAAAATTCCGGTTACACCCTTGCCTCTTGACGAGGCGGCAGGAGGCGCTATGGCGAAAGCAAAACGAATCGGGTGGGCGGTCGCCGCCCTTCTTCTGGCTGGGGGACTGCTGCTCTGGCGGGGAGCCCGGCCCAAAGGGGCCGCCGCGCGGATCACCTACGACGGGGAGACCGTTCTGGTGGCCGATCTGAGCCGGGACGGGGAGTTTGCCCTGGAGCAGGACCCGACGGTGCGGTTCCGGGTGCAGAACGGGGCCATCGCCTTTGTGGACGCCACCTGTCCGGACAAAATCTGCGAGAAGGCGGGGGCTCTCTCCCGGGTGGGGGAGACGGCGGCCTGTCTGCCCCGGAAAACCGTGGTGACGGTGATCTCCGCGCCGGAGGAAAGGGAGGCGGACGCCATTGCGGGTTGAACGGGTCCGGGCCGCTGCCCGGCGGGCGGCCTCCATGGGGCTGCTGCTGGCTCTGGCCATGGCGCTGAATCTGGCGGAAAGCATGGTTCCGCCCCTGCCGGTCCTGCCGCCGGGGGTGAAGCTGGGGCTTTCCAATCTGGTCACGGTGTACTGTTTGTTTTATCTGGGGTCCGGGGAGGCCTGGGGGATCGCGGTCCTCAAGTCCGGGTTCGTTTTTCTGACCCGGGGGGCCACTGCCGGGGCCCTGAGCCTGGCGGGAGGGGTCCTCTCCCTATGCGCCATGGCAGCGGCCCGGCGGCTCTTTGCCGGGCGGTATTTCCCGGTGAGCATGGCCGGGGCGGTTTTCCACAACATCGGCCAGCTCTGCGCGGCGGCGGTCCTTTTGAAAAACGCCGCAGTCTTTTACTATTTACCGGTTCTGCTTGCCGCAGGCGCTCTCATGGGATGGGCGACGGCGGCGCTTCTCCGGGCGGTGATGCCTGCTTTGAAGCGGGTGGCCGCGGCTCCGATCAACGATCAAAAACATTCCGGAAAGGATGGATGAAATGCTCAAACTCAACGGATTGAAGCTGCTGCACTTCAAGAATTCCCAGGACGCCCGGACCGTGGAGGTCCCCTTGCCGGGGACGGTCCGGATTCCCATGCAGCAGCACATGGGAAAGCCCTGCACCCCTACGGTGAAGGTGGGGGACACGGTGAAGGTGGGCCAGCTCATCGGCGACAGCGAGGAAGCCTTCGCGGTGCCGGTCCACAGCTCGGTCTCCGGCACGGTGAAGGCCCTGGAGGATTACGTGACCATGGGAGGCGCTCCTGCCAAAAAGGTGGTCATTGAGACCGACGGTCTTCAGACACCCATGGACTGCGGGCCTCATGCTGCTGAAAATCAGGCGGACCTGGTCAAGGCGGCCCGGGACGCCGGGCTGGCGGGCTTGGGCGGCGCGGGATTTCCCACCCACATCAAGCTGGGATACAAGGATGTGGACCGGCTGGACACTCTGGTCATCAACGCCGCGGAATGCGAGCCCTACATCACCTCCGACTATCGGGAAATGATGGAGCACCCCGACGATATTCTGGAAGGCGTCCGGACGGTGATGCGGTGTCTGGGGATCCGGCGGGCCTTCATCGGCATCGAGGACAACAAGCCCCAGGCCATCACCCTTCTGAACCAGAAGATCCAGGGGGACGACATCCGGGTGGAGGCGCTGAAAAGCATCTACCCCCAGGGGGCGGAAAAGGTCATCATCTACAACACCACCGGCCGCATCGTGGAGGAGGGGGAGCTCCCCGCCGACAAGGGCGTGGTGGTCATGAACGTCACCACGGTGGCCAATCTGAACCGCTATCTCCGGACGGGGATGCCCCTGACCCACAAGCGGGTCACCATCGACGGCAATTTTGTGGAGAATCCCATGAACGTCATGGTCCCCATCGGCACTTCGGTGGAGTATCTGCTGGATTTCGCCGGAATCGACAAGGAGCGGGTGAAAAAGGTCATCCTGGGCGGGCCCATGATGGGCATGGCCATGGAAAATCTGGACGCGCCCATCGTCAAGAACAACAACGCCATCGTCCTCTTTGACGGACATGAGGCGGCGGCTCCCAGGACCACGGCCTGCATCCGCTGCGGCCGGTGCGTGGACGTCTGTCCCGTGAACCTGATGCCCGCCAACCTGGAAAAAGCCTATGACATCGAGGACGTCGAGACCCTGACCCGGCTCAAGGTGGGGCTTTGCATCAACTGCGGCAGCTGCACCTACGTCTGTCCCGCCAAGCGGAACCTGGCCCAGAAGAATCAGCTGGCCAAGGCCCTGCTGCGGCGCAAAAAATAAGGAAAGGGAGAAAACAGTTCCATGAATTCGTATATCGTATCTCCTTCGCCCCACATCCGGAGCGGGCGGACGACCCGGAAGATCATGCTGGACGTGATCATCGCCCTATGTCCCGGCATCATCGCCTCTGCGGTGATCTTCGGGTGGCGCGTGCTGCTGGTGACGGCAGTCTGCGTGGGCTCCTGCGTTCTCATCGAGTACCTCTGCCGGCTGGTCATGAAGCGGGACCAGACCATCGGGGACCTCAGCGCCGTGGTTACGGGGATGCTGCTGGCCATGAACCTGCCGGTGTCCATTCCGCTGTGGGCGGCCATGATCGGCAGCTTTTTCGCAATTGCCATGGCCAAGCAGCTCTTCGGCGGCATCGGGCAGAACTTCGCCAATCCGGCGCTGACGGCCCGGATATTGCTCCTCATGTCCTTCTCCGGGATGATGACGGAGAAAAGCGTGCCCCTGGGCTATGAAGCCGTGGACGCCGTGGCATCGGCCACGCCCCTGGTCCGGATGGCGGCGGGGGAGGGAACACCTTCCCTGCTCCAGATGTTCCTGGGGGTGAAGGGCTCCTGCGCCATGGGAGAGGTCAGCGCCGCCGCGCTGCTTCTGGGCGGGATTTACCTGGTGGTCCGCCGGGTGATCAAGCCCATTACGCCTCTGGTCTTTATCGGGACGGTGTTCCTGTTCAGCGGGGCCCTGGGGATGGACCCGATGGCCCAGATTCTCTCCGGCGGGCTGATGCTGGGGGCTATCTTCATGGCCACCGACTACGCCACCACTCCCACCACCAACTGGGGAAAGGTGGTCTTCGGCCTGGGCTGCGGCATTATCACGGTGCTGATCCGGCGGTACGGGAACTATCCCGAGGGGGTCTCCTTCGCCATTCTGCTGATGAACATTCTGACGCCCCAGATCGACAAGGCGTTCGTACACAAGCCCTTTGGCGGAAAGAAGGTGGCCAAGCATGCGTAAGACCTGGGAACTGATCCGGCCCACCTTTGTGCTGGTGGTGATCTGCCTGATCATCTCCGCGCTGCTGGCTCTGACCTACAATCTGGCGGGAGTGGCGGAGCTGGCCAACGCCGGGTACTCCGCGGAGCAGCTGGCGGAATTCGCATCGACGGCCCTTCCGGAGGCGGACGAGCTGAAAAAGGTGGACGTTTCCCTGGAGGACGAGGACTTCCACTCGGTCTATAAGGCCCAGAACGGCACGGGGATGGCCATTGTTGTGACCACCAAGGGCTACAACGAGCTGACCGTGATGTACGGCTTCGACAACGGCGGCGTTCTCCGGGGCGTTCACGTCATTGCCCAGGAGGAAACGCCGGGCATCGGCGACAAGGTGGTCAAGGACACCGATTATCTGAGCCGTTTCGGCGGGCAGACCGCCGACAGCTTTACCGTGGACGCGGTGGCCGGGGCCACCAAGACCTCCAACGGACTGATCAACGGGGCCAGACGGGCCTTTGAACTCTTTGAAGAACTGAAAGGGGAGGTGCTGGGACAATGAGCTGGTTCAAGGAATTTACCAAGGGATTGATCAAGGAAAACCCCACGCTGGTGATGCTGCTGGGCACCTGTCCGACTCTGGCCATGACCACCCAGGCCGTCAACGGGCTGGGCATGGGAATCGCCACAACCTTTGTGCTGCTGGGGTCCTGCGTGGTGATCTCACTTCTGAAAAAGCTGATTCCGGACCAAGTGCGGCTTCCGGCGTATATCGTCATTATCGCGGGGTTCGTGACCCTGGTGAGCTTTCTTTTGCAGGTGTATGTTCCGGAGCTGTACAGCACCCTGGGGGTGTTCCTCTCCCTGATCACGGTGAACTGCATCATTCTGGGGCGGGCGGAAGCCTTTGCCAGCAAAAACTCCGTGGGGCGCTCGGCGGCGGACGCTCTGGGCATGGGGCTGGGCTTTACCCTGGCGCTGGTGCTCATGGGCTCCATCCGGGAGATTCTGGGCTCCGGGAGCTGGTTCGGCATCGACCTGACCTTCGGGGTCCTGCAGCCCATCAAGCTCTTTGTCATGCCGGCGGGAGGCTTTATGGTCTTCGGGCTGCTGGTGGCGGTGGTCAACCGGCTGAGCCACTACCAGATCTCCAGGAAAAAGATGGGCTGCCAGAACTGTCACGGCTGCTCCGGCGGCTGCTGCGCCGGGGAAGGGGAGGAAAAGTAAATGAAGGAATATCTCATCATCCTTTTCAGCGCCGTGCTGGTGGACAACTTCGTGCTGTCCAAGTTCATGGGCATCTGTCCCTTCATCGGCGTTTCCAAAAAGACCAGCTCGGCTCTGGGCATGAGCATTGCCGTGACCTTTGTCATGGTCATGTCCACGGCGCTGACCTGGCCCATTTACCGGTACATTCTGGTTCCGGAAAGCGGGGCCTGGGACCTGGGGTATCTGAAGACCCTGGCCTTTATCCTGATCATCGCCCTGTTTGTCCAGCTGGTGGAAATCCTCATCAAGCGGTTCATGCCGCCCCTTTACAAATCCCTGGGTATTTATCTGCCCCTGATCACCACCAACTGCGCCGTGCTGGGCGTGACCATCCTGAATATTGATTCGGATTACAACTTTGCCCAGTCTCTGGTCAACGCCCTGGGAGCGGGACTTGGGTTCATGGTGGCGCTGCTGCTGTTTTCCGGCGTCCGGGAGCGGATCGACCGGGCTGACGTGCCCAAGATGTTCAAGGGCGTTCCGGCGGCGC
Organism: uncultured Oscillospiraceae bacterium; assembly: GCA_934539585.1. GTDB lineage: Bacteria > Bacillota > Clostridia > Oscillospirales > Ruminococcaceae > Merdivicinus. The sequence goes on from CAKTCT010000043.1 coordinate 19,504, forward strand.
TGGTGGCGGCCGGGATCGTCGCGGCCTCCTTTATGGGCTTCGGCGGCATCGTGGAAAATCTCTTTGGCTGAGCCGGAAAGGATGGAATGAAATGGAATATCTGGTTCCGATTCTGCTTTTTGCGGGGCTGGGGCTGCTGGCGGGGGTCCTGCTGACGGTGTTTTCCCGGGTCTTTGCGGTGAAGCAGGACGAGCGCGCCGTCCAGGTCCGGGAGGTCCTTCCCGGGGCCAACTGCGGCGCCTGCGGGTACGCGGGCTGCGACGCCTACGCCGAGGCCGTGGCCAAGGGGGCGAAAACCAACGCCTGCATCCCCGGCGGTCAGGCCGTGGCCGAGAAGGTCAGCGCCATTATGGGCGTGGCGGCTGAGGCGGTGACGCCTAAAAAGGCCACCGTCCGGTGCAACGGCAACTGCAATGTCACCTCCAACAAATACGTATACACCGGCGAGCCCACCTGCGCCGCCTGCGACACCCTGTACAGCGGCCGCAGCGCCTGCACCTCGGGATGTCTGGGCTTCGGGGACTGCGCCAAGGTATGTCCCTACGGGGCTATCTCCGTGAAGGACGGGGTGGCTGTGGTGGACCGGGCCCTCTGCACCGGCTGCGGGCTCTGCGTCAAGGCCTGCCCCAACCACCTCATCGAGACCTTTGCCGAGGATCAGACGGTGGAGGTCATCTGCTCCAGCGTGTTCAACACCAAGGCCACCATCGCCATCTGCAAAAACGGCTGCATCGCCTGCCGGAAGTGCGAACGGCTGTGTCCCAACGATGCTATCCACGTCAAGGACAACCACGCTTCGGTGGACCACGAAAAATGCACCAAGTGCGGGGCCTGCGTGGAGGGGTGTCCCACCCACTGCATCCACCGGCTGGGGTGAGGGAACAACCGGCGCTTCTTTTGACGGAATCCCGCTGCGGCGGAGCCTTTTGGGTTCTGCTGCGGCGGGATTTTGTTTGGAAATTTATGCGAATCGCACAAAAAATCACGGAAATGTCTGGCATAATTGGAAGTTGACAATCCTGGGGCAATCGGGTATAATGAGCATGTAAACGGTTACATTTCCAACAAAAGGAGAAATGTGTGATGAAATTTCCAGTTGCGCTGCAAGTATATTCTGTCCGGGACTTTGCGGAAAAGGACCTGGAGGGCACCTTCCGGCAGATCAAAGAAATGGGCTATGACGGCGTGGAGCTGGCCGGGCTTTACGGATACAGCTACGCTGAGGTGAAGGCCGCGGCGGAAAAAGCGGGGCTGACTCCCATCTCCGCGCATGTTCCTCTGGCGGATATGCTGGCGGACCCGGACGGGGTTCTGGCCGGGTATGCCTCCATTGGCTGCAAATATGTGGCGGTTCCTTATCTTCCCGAGGAGCTGCGCCCTGGCACCGACCGGTTCCCCCAGACGGTGGAGGACATCCGGATGCTGGCTGGCGTCGCCAAGGAAAAGGGCATGACCATGCTCTACCACAATCACGATTTTGAATTCAAGAAAATCGACGGCGAGTACGCCTTGGATATGCTCTACCGCGTGATTCCCGCAGACCTGCTCCAGACGGAGATCGACACCTGCTGGGTCAACGTGGCAGGGGAGGATCCGGCGGCGTATGTCCGGAAATATGCCGGTCGGGCACCCATCGTCCATCTCAAGGACTTTTATATGAGCGACCGGGACGCCGAAAGCGACGGCCCCTTCTATGAGCTGATCGGCATCGACAAAAAAGCCGGCGGCAAGAACGTTTTCGAATTCCGTCCGGTGGGCTATGGGCTCCAGGATTTCCCGGAGATCCTCAAGGCCGCCGAGGAAGCGGGGAGCAGTTGGGTCGTGGTGGAACAGGACCAGCCCTCTATGGAGAAGAACTCCCTGGAATGTGCAAAAATGAGCCACGAATACTTAAAGAAGCTCGGCATCTGACGCCGCTTCGATATATTTTCAAAAAACAAAGAAGGAGTGACCCCAATGAGCGACATTCTGAACCGCTTTATGGAAAGACATCACGAGGGTGGCCCGGTGGACGCCAATAAAAAGGTGAAAATCGGCATCATCGGCACCGGCTGGATCGCGGAGGCCCATATCGTTAACTATCTGAAGCAGCCCGATGTGGAGATCGTGGCCGGCGCGGACCTGGTTCCCGGCAAGGCCGAGGCGTTCTTCGAGAGATTCGGCGTGAAGGGCGTACACCTTTACAACAGCCATAAAGAGATGCTGGACAACGAGCCCGATCTGGACGCCGTCAGCATCTGCACCTACAACTGCCAGCATGCGCCCTGCGCCATCTACGCCCTGGAAAAAGGCGTCAACGTCCTGCTGGAGAAGCCCATGTGCGTCACCATCGAGGAAGCCGTCGCCATCCGCAAGGCGGAGAAGGCCAGCGGCAAGATCCTGTCCATCGGCTTCCAGCCCCGTCTGGACGCCAACATGCAGATGATCAAGAAGATCGTCGAGTCCGGCGAGCTGGGCAAGGTTTACTACATCCAGACCGGCGGCGGCCGCCGCCGCGGCATCCCCTTCCCCTACGGCACCACCTTCATTGAGAAGGAGACCGGCGGCATCGGCGCTCTGGGCGACATCGGCTGCTACTCTCTGGACATGGTCCTCAACGCGGTGGGCTATCCCAAGCCTCTGTCCGTCAGCGGCTACAAGTCCGCTTCCTTCGGCACCGATCCCAACTACTCCGGCTACGTCCATGCGGGTCATCCCGAGTACGCCGCCAAGTTCGGCGTTGACGACTTCGCCGCGGCCTTCATCCGTCTGGAGGGCGGCATCATCCTGGACTTCCGCATCGCCTGGGCCATGAACATCGACACCACCGGCGACACCATCATCCTGGGCACCAAGGGCGGCCTGCGGATTCCCTCCACCGAGTGCTGGAACGGCACGGTGGGCGGCCCCATGACCCTCTACCACGAAGTGGCCGGCGAGCAGACCCAGACCGTTATCCCGATCATCAAGGACGACGGCAACCTCTTTGAGCGCAAGATCCGCTCCTTCCTGGATGCGGTGAAGACCGGCGGCAAGGCTCCTGTTCCCTCCGACCAGATCATCTACAACCAGGCCATCCTGGACGGCATCCTGAAATCCTCTGAGTGCGGCCATGAAGTCATGATCGAGATTCCCGAGGAATAAGCAAGTTCCAAGCTCCGGGCGCGGGTTTCCGCCCCGGGGCTTTTTGCGTTTGGAAAGGGAGAAGTTTATGTGGAACATCTATGAGCTTTCGGAGCGGACGCCGGAGATGCTCCGGCGGCTGGCGGCGGTTTGGGAGGACTCCGTGCGGGGGAGCCACGATTTTCTGTCCGATCCGGAGGTGGCGGACATCAGGAGGTTTGTCCCCCAGGCTCTGGAGGGCGTCGCCCACCTGGTGGTGGCGGAGGAGGAGCCAGGGAATCCCGGGGCATTTCTGGGCGTGGAGGGGGACCGGCTGGAGATGCTGTTCCTGTCCTCTGCGGAGCGGGGAAAGGGCCTGGGCAGGCAGCTTTTGGAATACGCCATGGACCGGTACGGGGTCCGGGAGCTCACCGTCAACGAGCAGAATCCCCAGGCGGCGGAATTCTACCGACACATGGGGTTTCAGACGTACAAACGTACCGATGAGGACGAACAGGGGAATCCCTATCCGCTCCTGTACATGAGGCGGGAGTGATCGGATGCTTCCATCAAAAAACCAACGCTGCTGGGGGACCGGCGGCGTTGGTTTTTTCTGCTATTTCGAATAGAGGGAGGCCCATTCTTCGCGGCGGATTCCGTAGACCGCCGTTTTCTCGCCCTCGCTGTCTGTGAACTCGTCCAAAAGGGTCATGCCGTTGGCCCGGGCGGTGGCGGCGGAGGGGAGGTTGGATGCCTTCAGATAGGAGTACACCGCGCCGAAGGGGGTATGGGAAAAGGTCCAGTCCCGGACGGCCCGGGCGGCCTCGGAGGCGTAGCCCCGGCGTTGGTGGGCCTTGGCGATGTGGTAGCCGATCTCCGGCAGAATGGTCCCGTTGATGTTCTGCATGGTCAGGCCGCAGTCGCCGATCATTTCGCCGGTGGAACGCAGGCAGACCGCCCACAGGCCGAAGCCCAGCATGCGGCAGCGGTCCATGTTTCTGGCAATCCAGTTCCGCACCCGGGCCTCGTCAAAGGTGTAGGGGTAGTGCTGCATGATGTCGGAGTCGGCCAGGACGGCGTAAAGGGCGTCGAAATCCGCGGGCGTCATTTCCCGCAGGGAGAGGCGCGGGGTGGTGAGTTTCATTGCGGGCCTCCTTTGAAGTGGGTTATAATGTGGGTTATTGAAAACGTAAAATCCCCGATAAACCTAGTGTTGGGACCGTCCCCCGTTTAGCAGACAAATAAAAAAGCCTCCGGTCGCAGAATAGCGACGAATTACACGGCCTTGCT
>CAKTCT010000044.1 GCA_934539585.1 uncultured Oscillospiraceae bacterium
CACCCCTTCTTTTCCCGCGTGGGAAAAGAAGGGGGAGAAAAGGACGCTCGGGTGGCTCCCGCCCCCCGAGACCCCCTAAAGTCGCGCCTTGGGCTTTGGAGGGCCTACCCGCCTACCTCGCGGTGGACACGGCCGCCGCAATTGGTGCTCGGACAGTAGGCATACGCACACCACTTTCGAACGGTATCGTCCTCACGATGGGCTTTGGGGGTAGGCGGCGGCCTGACGTGGGTGCTTGGGGCGCGGCAGTGGGTGCGCTTGGTGCTGGTGGGGAATTGAAAAACCGGCGCGTCCCGGGGAGGTGGGATGCGCCGGTTTTTGAATTATTTCTCGTCGGGGAACTGGCCTGCGCCGCAGCATTTCTTGTACTTTTTGCCGCTGCCGCAGGGGCACGGGTCGTTGCGGCCCACCTTCTTGCTGGCGGGCTTCCGGACGGGCTGCTTTTTCACGGTGTCGTCGCCGTGGGAGGCTACGGTGGGCTTTGCCACCTGCTCCCGCTTGGGCTCCTCCTCGGGGTTGCGGAGCCGGACGGTGAGGAGCATCTTGACGGTGTCCTCCCGGATGGCGGCTACCATTTCATCGAACATGTCGAAGCCCTCGATGCGGTACTCCACCACGGGGTCGCGCTGGGCGTAGGACCGGAGGTAGATGCCCTTGCGGAGCTCCTCCATGGCGTCGATGTGGTCCATCCACTTGGAGTCCACGTTGCGGAGGAGCACTACACGCTCCACTTCCCGCATACGGTCGGGGCCGATCTCCTGCTCTTTGGCTTCGTATTTGGCAACGGCCTTTTCGTAGAGGAGCTCGATGATGTCCTTCTTCTCCATGCCGCCCAGCTCGTCAGCGGTGAACTCCAGGTCGCCGGGCTCGGTGAAGAAGCCCAGGTAGTGGTCCCGGAGGCCGGTGATGTTCCAGTTGTCGTGGACAGTCTCATCGGAGAGGTAGTGGTTGGCGGTTTCGGTGATGTTGTCCCGGAGCATATCCATGATGTAGCTGCGGAGGTTCTCGCCGTCCAGGACTTTGGCGCGCTGGCTGTAAATCAGCTCCCGCTGGCGGTTCATGACGTCGTCGAACTGGAGGACGCTGCGGCGGATGGCGAAGTTCCGGCCCTCCACCTTCTTCTGGGCCGACTCGATGGAGTTGGTCAGGAGCTTGGTCTCGATGGGCTGGTCGTCCTCGATCTTCAGGGCCTCCATCATCCGCTGGATCCGCTCGCCGCCGAAGAGACGCATGATGTCGTCCTCCAGGGAGAGGAAGAAGCGGCTTTCGCCGGGGTCGCCCTGACGGCCGGAACGTCCGCGGAGCTGATTGTCGATGCGCCGGGATTCGTGGCGCTCGGTGCCCAGGATGAACAGGCCCCCGGCCTTCCGGACCTCGTCGGCCTCGGCGGCGATGACGGGCTTGTACTTCTCCACCAGCTCGTGGAAGGTCTTCCGGGCGTTGAGGATTTCCTCGTTGTCGGTGTCGCCGTAGGCGTCGGCTTCGGCGATGAGTTCTTCCTCGAAGCCCATTTTGCGCATGTCGTTTTTGGCCAGATACTCGTCGTTGCCGCCCAGCTTGATGTCGGTGCCGCGGCCTGCCATGTTGGTAGCGATGGTGACGGCGCCCTTCTTGCCGGCCTGGGCCACGATTTCGGCCTCTTTTTCATGATACTTGGCGTTGAGGACCACGTGGGGGATGCCCTGGCGCTTCAGCATGCTGCTGAGCAGCTCGGATTTGTCGATGGTCACGGTGCCCACCAGGACTGGCTGGCCCTTGGCGTGGCACTCCTTGATCTGCTCGATGACGGCGTGGTATTTGCCCTTTTCGTTTTTGAAGACCACGTCCTCGTGGTCCACACGGATGACGGGCTTGTTGGTGGGAATTTCCACCACGTCCAGCTTGTAGATTTCCCGGAACTCGGCTTCCTCGGTGAGGGCGGTGCCGGTCATGCCGGAGAGCTTATGGTAGATGCGGAACAGGTTCTGGAAGGTGATGGTGGCCAGGGTCTTGGACTCCCGGGCGACCTCCACGCCTTCCTTGGCCTCGATGGCCTGGTGAAGGCCCTCGTTGTAGCGGCGGCCGATCATCAGACGGCCGGTGAACTCGTCCACGATGATGACCTCGCCGTTTTTCACCACGTAATCCACTTCGTTGTGCATGACGCCGTGGGCCTTGATGGCCTGGTTGATGTGGTGGAGGAGGGTCAGGTTCTGGGGGTCCATGAGGTTTTCGACGCCGAAGGCCAGCTCCGCCTTCTTGACGCCCAGGGGGGTCAGGGTGGCGGTTTTGGCCTTTTCATCGACGATGTAATCGCCCTCCAGGTTGTCGTTGTCCACCTTGTCGTCCAGCTCCACGACCTTGTTCATCTTTAAGGTCCGGGCGAAGCGATCCACGATCTTATAGAGGTCGGTGGATTTGTCCCCCTGGCCGGAAATGATCAGAGGGGTCCGGGCCTCGTCGATGAGGATGGAGTCCACCTCGTCCACGATGGCGTAGTTGAAGGGGCGCTGGACCCGCTGCTCCTTATACGTGACCATGTTGTCCCGGAGGTAGTCGAAGCCGATCTCGTTGTTGGTGCCGTAGGTGATGTCGCAGTTGTAGGCGGCCCGGCGGGCGTCGTTGTCCATGTCGTGGATAATCAGGCCCACGGTAAGCCCTAAGTAGCGGTAGACCTTGCCCATCCACTCGGAGTCGCGCTTGGCCAGGTAGTCGTTGACGGTGACGACGTGGACGCCCTTGCCGGACAGGGCGTTCAGGTAGGCGGGGAGAAGGCAGGTCTGGGTCTTGCCTTCACCGGTGCGCATCTCGGCGATGCGGCCCTGGTGGAGGACGATGCCGCCGATGATCTGCACGGGGTAGTGGGGGGTGCCCAGGACCCGGCGGGTGGCCTCCCGGCAGGTGGCGAAGGCCCGGGGCAGGATGGTGTCCAGAGTCTCGCCGTCGGAGAGCATCCCTTTCAGGTACTCGGTCTGCCCTCGGAGCTTTTCGTCGGACATCGCCTTATACTCCTCCTCCAGGTCCAGAACGTTCTGGAGGATGGGCCTGATGCGCTTCAATTCCCGTTTGGAGTAGGAGCCGAATATTTTTTCAATGAGTCCCATTGCTGCTTGACCATTCCTTTCGGAGTTTTGTGGGCAAAACTCTGCCGGTCCGTGGGGCCGGACTGTGATTTTTGGCCTTCCGGGCGGAAGTACCCAATTACAGTCTATTATACTCGTTTTCCAGGCGGCTTGCAAGGGGAATTTTGTGAATTCTTGGCATTCGGCGGGGTTTTCTTGATTTTTCGGGGAAAAAGGGGCTATTCCGGCTCCCGGAGGCGGCGGACGTAAGCCTGCATCTCCGCGAAGGAGGAGACGTCCTTGGCGAAGACCCGTTCCCGGACCTCCGGGGGGAGGGAGTAAAAGTATTCGTAGCTGGTCAGGTCCTGATCCAGCAGGTCGGTGATTCCCAGGTACTGATTTTTCATGGCGTTTCCTTTCCGGACGGGTGGCGTCCGGAATTAGTATGCCGCAGGCGGGGCGGCGGATTCCCGGGAAAAATTGCAGAGGATACCGGAGCTTACGCCAGCCATACTATTTTTATATGCCGGTTATGGCGGCTTGACAGGACGGGGGACCGGGTGTATACTGAAAGCATCCCCTCCCCCCCGGGGGGGTAGGGTGTGAAGGAGGCCTTAGAGAAATGAAACAACGATTTCAGGTAACGGGCATGTCCTGCGCGTCCTGCTCCGCTCATGTGGAGAAGGCGGTGGGCGGCGTTTCCGGCGTGAGCCAGGTGGCCGTCAGCCTGCTGACCAACAGCATGACCGTGGAATACGACGAAAGCAGAACCAACGCCGCCGCCATCGTCAGGGCGGTGGAAAACGCGGGCTACGGCGCTTCTCCCGAAGGCGGAGAGAAGAAATCTGGCGGGGAGACCGCCCAGGCCGCCGCAGACGCCGCCTCGGCCAGCGTGAAGCGGCGGCTCATCGTCTCCTTTACGTTTCTGATCCCGCTGTTTTACCTGTCCATGGGGCACATGATGGGGTGGCCGCTGCCGGGAATCTTCCTGGGCCACGAAAACGCGCTGATCTTCGCCTTCACCCAGCTGCTGCTCTGCCTGCCCATTGTGGCGGTGAACCACAAGTACTTCACCGGCGGGTACAAGGCGCTGTGGCACCGGGCTCCCAACATGGACTCCCTCATCGCCATCGGGTCCTCGGCGGCCATTGTCTACGGCATCTGGGCCATTTACTGCATCGGCTGGGGCTTGGGCCACGGGGATATGGAAATGGTCCACAGCTACTCCATGGACCTTTATTTTGAGACATCGGGGATGATTTTAGCCCTGATCACCCTGGGGAAATTCCTGGAGGCCCGGTCCAAGGGCAAGACCTCCGAGGCCATTTCCAAGCTCATTGCCCTGACCCCCAAGACCGCTTTTGTGGAGCGGGACGGGAAGGAGACGGAAATCCCTGCCGAGGACGTGGTCCCCGGGGACACCGTGGTCATCCGGCCCGGGGCCCGGGTCCCGGTGGACGGCGTAGTCTGCGAGGGCAGCTCCTCGGTGGATGAATCCGCCCTCACCGGCGAGAGCATCCCGGTGGAGAAGCAGCCCGGGGACAAGCTCACCGGCGGCACCATCAACAAGGCGGGCTTTTTGAAGATGCAGGCCCGGAAGGTAGGAAACGACACCGCTCTGGCCCAGATCATCCGGCTGGTGGAGGAGGCCGCGTCCTCCAAGGCGCCCATCGCCAAGCTGGCGGACCGGGTCAGCGGGGTGTTCGTGCCGGTGGTCATCGGCATTGCCATTCTGGCCACCATCGTCTGGCTTCTGGTGGGGAAGGGCGTGGCCTTCGCCATCTCCATCGGCATTGCGGTGCTGGTGATTTCCTGCCCCTGCGCTCTGGGGCTGGCGACGCCGACGGCCATTATGGTGGGCACCGGCAAGGGGGCGGAAAACGGCATCCTCATCAAGTCCGGCGAGGCGCTGGAGACCGCCCATCTGGTGGATACGGTGGTGCTGGACAAGACCGGCACCGTCACCGAGGGCGCGCCCCGGGTCACGGACCTGCTGCCCCTGGAAATGGCTCCGGAGGAATTCCTCCGGCTGGCGGCGGCCATGGAGAGCCGGTCGGAGCACCCTCTGGCCGAAGCTGTGGTCCGGGCCGCGGAGGAAAAGGGGCTGGACCTTCCCGAGGTGTCCGCTTTCCGCTCCATCCCCGGCCGGGGAATTGAAGCGGAGGTGGGCGGCCGCCGGTATTTCGCCGGGAACCTGGCTCTGATGGAGGAGCAGGGCGTCGATCTGAAGGACACCGGCTCCCGGGCCGAGGAGCTGGCCGGGGAAGGGAAAACCGTCCTCTACTTCGCCGACGAAGCCGCCGTTCTGGGGCTGATCGCCGCGGCGGACACCATCAAGCCCACCAGCGCCGAGGCTGTGGCCGAGATGAAGGCCCTGGGGCTCCAGGTGGTCATGCTCACCGGCGACAGCCCCCGGACTGCCGAAGCCATCCGGAAGCAGGCAGGCATTGAGACGGTGGTGGCCGGGGTCCTCCCCGACGGCAAGGAGCAGGAGATCCGCCGGCTGCAGGAGCAGGGCCGGAAGGTGGCCATGGTAGGCGACGGCGTCAACGACGCTCCGGCCCTGGCCCGGGCCGACGTGGGCATGGCCATCGGCGCGGGAACCGACGTGGCCATCGAGTCCGCCGACATCGTCCTGATGAAAAGCGACCTCCGGGACGTGGCCACTGCCGTCCGGCTGAGCCGGGCAGTGATCCGGAACATCAAGGAGAACCTGTTCTGGGCCCTGTGCTACAACAGCCTGGGGATTCCCCTGGCGGCGGGGGTGTTCTACGCCGCGCTCCACTGGAAGCTGAACCCCATGTTCGGGGCGGCGGCCATGAGCTTAAGCTCCGTCTGCGTCGTCACCAACGCCTTGCGGCTGCGGTTCTTTAAGGCGGACCACAAGCCGGTCCCGGCTGAGCCCAGGGCGGCGGCTCCTGCCGGGGAGCGGGAGGTGGTGCTCCATATCTCCGGCATGATGTGCGGCCACTGCACCGGCCGGGTCACAAAGGCTCTGGAGGACCTGGGGGCCCAGGCGGAGGTCACTCTGGAGCCGGGTATGGCCAGGGTGAAGGCTCCCGCCGCCGTTTCCGACAAGGCCCTTCAGAAGGCCGTGGAGGACGCGGGGTACAAGGTGACATCTCTGGAGCATCCCGATTGAAAGAAGGAGCGGTATGAAAGCGGATCATCAGAAAATCGCAAACCTTATGAAAACCGCCCGGGGACAGCTGGACGGCATCCTCCGGATGATCGACGAGGACCGGTACTGCATGGACGTGGCCCATCAGATTCTGGCGGTGGAGGCCCTTCTCCACAAGGCGTACAAGGAGGTCCTCAAGGGGCACATGGAGTCCTGCGTCAAGGAGGCCGTGGAAAGCGGCGACCCCTCCAAAATCGACGAGCTGGCGGAGCTGATCCAGCGGTCCCTGGACAGCTCCCGGTGAATTTAAGAAAGAATTAAGGCTTCCGAAAGGTTTTTTGAAAGCATTTCCCCCGGTTTTCCGTTATAATAGGTGACAGGAAATTTGTGAAGGGGGACGACCCATGCTTTCTATGACGCCGTATCCCCGTCGGGGCCGGCGCTCCCGCCATTCGATTCTGGGGCGGGCCCTGGCGGTGCTTGCCGTTTTGCTGACCGTGCTGATTCTGGTGACGGTCAGCCTCTATTTTCAGCTGCGGGATATTTTTGCGCCGCCGTCTGCGGCTCTGACGGAGCCCCGGACCACGGCGGCGGAGACGGTTTCGCCCTTCCGGGGGACCGTCCGCCTGACCCCGCAGGAACAGGAGGCGGGAAAATGAACATCCTGGTCGTGGACGACGAAAAGGAGATCGCCGACCTGGTGGAGCTGTATCTGGCCAACGAGGGCTACACCGTCTATAAGTTCTACGACAGCGGGGAGGCGCTGGCCTGCATCGGGGAAACGCCGCTGGACCTGGCAATCCTGGACGTGATGATGCCCGGCATGGACGGCTTCACCCTCTGCCGGAGGATCCGGGAGCGGCACCATTTCCCGGTGATCATGCTCACCGCCAAGGTGGAGGACCTGGACAAGATCACCGGCCTGACCATCGGGGCCGACGACTATGTGACCAAGCCCTTCAATCCTCTGGAGCTGGTGGCCAGGGTCAAGGCCCAGCTCCGGCGGTCCACCCGGTACAACGAGGCCCAGGCCGACGTCCGGGACGTCATCGACTTTTCCGGGCTGGTCATCAACCGGAAGACCCACCAGTGTACTCTCCACGAGCGGCCCCTGCTCCTGACGCCCATTGAGTTCGACATCCTGTGGATGCTCTGCGAGAACCGGGGGCAGGTCATCAGCGCCGAGCGGCTTTTCGAGGAGGTCTGGGGGGAAAAGTACTTGAACAGCAACAACACCGTGATGGTTCACATCCGCCACCTCCGGGAGAAGATGAAGGAGCCGGTGGGCAAGCCCCGGTTCATCAAGACCGTCTGGGGCGTGGGCTACAAAATCGATTAAGGGAAACGGGGGAGCACCGTGGACAAAAAGCGGCGCAGCTATATCGGACTTTGGATCGTGCTGGGGATTGCCGCGGCGGCGTCTCTGGTCTTCACGGTCCTTTTTACGCTGCTGGACAGCGTTTCCGGCGGGGTGATCATCGACTGGATGTTCCGCCTGGGGGAGACGCTGCCCTATCTGGTGGTGGCGCAGAAGGGGCTGGTCTTTGCCCTGGGGCTCTTGCTGGTGTCGGCTCCGGTGCTGCTGGTGGGGGTTCTGGTGTGGCTGGTGTCGGAGCGCCGGGCGGAAAAGCGGACCCGGGAGAAGCTCCAGGTGATTCTGGACTCCATCGACGGGCTGTTCCGCCAGGGAGACGCCATGGTGAAGCTCCCGGAGGAGTTTCTGGACACCGAAAATAAGCTCAACGCCATCCGCAACGAGACCCTCCGCAACCAGCAGCTGGCCAAGGAGGCGGAGCAGCGGAAAAATGATCTGGTGGTCTATCTGGCCCACGATCTGAAAACGCCTCTGACCTCGGTTATCGGCTACCTGACCCTGCTCCGGGATGAGCCCCAGATCAGCGGGGAGCTTCGGGAGAAGTACCTGGAAATCGCCCTGGACAAGGCCCAGCGGCTGGAGGACCTGATCAACGAGTTCTTCGACGTCACCCGGTTCAGCCTGCAGAATATCCATCTGGAAAAGCGGAACATCGATCTGGACGTGATGCTCCGGCAGCTGGCCGACGAGTTTTACCCCATCCTCTCCGCCCAGGGGCTGCAGTGCCAGGTCGCGGCCCAGGAGGGGGTCCGGGCCTTCGGGGACCCGGACAAGCTGGCCCGGGTCTTTGACAACCTCCTGCGCAACGCCGCGGCTTACAGCGCTCCGGATTCCGTGATCCGGGTGGGAGTCCGGCAGATGAAGGACGGCCGGGCGGCGGTGGTTTTTGAAAATCAGGGGCCGGTGATCCCGGAGCACCAGCTGAAGACCATCTTCGAGAAGTTCTACCGTCTGGACAGCGCCCGTTCCAGCCGCACCGGCGGCGCGGGGCTGGGGCTGGCTATTGCCAAGGAGATCGTGGAACTCCACGGCGGGGAAATCCGCGTCACCAGCGAGCCGGAGGCCACCCGGTTTTTCGTCCTTCTTCCCGGCGGGGAGGGGTGAGCGGGGGTTGCAATCCCCGGGCGGATATGGTACACTGGTCTTTGAGGTGATGGATTTGTTGGGAATCTTGGAATGTGCGGCCTATGCGGTGATGCCCTGTCTCCTGGGCATGCTGTGGGAACTGGCGGCGGGAGTCAACGGGCTCCTGGCGGCCCTGGTGACGTTTCTGACTCTGGGCGGCTGGTACTGGGCGGGGTTCCGTTACAGCAAGCGGGTGAAAAATCCGGCGGCGGCCCTTCTGCTGGGGAACAGCGTGGGAATCCTGTCCTTTGCAGTCTATCTGTGGCAGGAGTACGGCGCGGCGGTGAAGACCATGTGGCTCCAGGCCCTGTCCCAGAAGTTCGCGGCGCCGCTGACCATGATCACCGTGCGGATCGTCATGCGGTTCAGCCCGGTGGTGGACGGCGTGACCCAGGTGTCCAATACGGCTTTGCAGGCGGTGGGGCTGGCACTGATGGCGATTCTGTTCGCCGTGGCCTATTTCAGCGCCCGGCAGCGGGAAAAACTCCTGAAAAAATAGTTGAGAAAGCGCCCGATGGCTTGGACCGTCCGGGCATTGCTTCATTTTGTACGATAAGGAAGGCTGACCATGGATCGATACGAAACATGCATCCGGCAGTGGGACAATATTTTTGCCGAAAAACCGCCCAGCTTCCCCGAATCACCGGAATCCGGCATTCCGGAACTGGATCGGGGACTTCAATGGCTGATCCAGGGGGCAGAGTCGGTTCTGGACTTCGGCTGCGGAAACGGGACGCTGCTTTTTCTGTGCAGCCGGTACGGCACCCGGGAGCACATCGGCATTGATCTGTCCGGACAGGCAGTCCGGAATGCGGAGGCGGCCAGCCGTCGGGCGGAGAAAGGAACATTCCGTTTTTTCCGGGGCAGCACAGAGCGTCTGAAAGCTCTGGGGGACGCAGCTATGGACGCCGCAATTCTCTCCAATATTCTGGACAATCTTTACCCGGAGGATGCCAAGCAGGTTCTTGCGGAAGTCCGGCGAATATTAAAGCCTGGCGGGCGGCTTCTGGTGAAGCTGAACCCCTGCCTGACCCCGGAGCAGATTCGTGCGTGGGGAATTCGAACCGTTTGCGGCAATCTTCTGGATGATGGGATGCTTCTTTGGAACAATACCGATGCGCAGTGGGAATCCCTCCTTTCGGAGGGGTTTACCATCCGGGACCGCCGGGAGGTCCGCTACGGGGAAACCGACCGGGCGGACCGGCTGTTTTTGCTGGTAAGAGAGCAGTAGGGACTTTCCCTGCATAACCCGCCCTTTTTTGCCCATACTTTCCCGAAATGCCGGGAGGTGTGGACATGAACCCAAAAAGATCCGATTGGTCCCCCTGGGCGGTCTTTGCCCTGTCCTTTTCCATCAGTCTGGCGGCGCTGCTGATTCTGGTGATGGTGGTGCTCAGCCTTACCGTCAGCCCCCGTCAGGCCCAGCAGGAGCCCTCCGGCCAGGTTACGGAGGCGTTTCAGTACCAGCCGGGGATCAAGGAGTCCATCAACGTGCTGTTCATCAGCTGCCGCCAGCGCAGCGACGCGCCTTTTGCGTACACGCTGGTGCGGTTCGACGCCGTCGGGGAGCGGCTGATCCTCATCCCCATCCCCCCGGAGACTGTGACCACCGTGGGGGCCAAGACCGGGAGCTTCCGCAAGCATTACGACTACGCCGGGAGCGCCAACGCCCGGCTGGCCGCCGAGAGCCTGTTTCTCTGCGACGTGGACCGGTACGTCCGGGTGGCAAAGTCCGGGGCGGTGAACCTCATCGACGCCCTGGGCGGGCTGGAGCGCCGGTTCGACGAGGGATACGAGACCGACGCGGTGTCGGTCCCGGCGGGGAACCACCTGTTGAACGGCGAGCTGCTTTACGAGATCGCCGCCAGCCCGCCGGAGGACGTTCCCTTGGAGGGATGGCGGGCCGGGATGTTCCGGGAGCTCTGCGACCAGCGGTTCCAGCCGGAGCTGGTCAAGCGGCTGGACTACCTTTGGGAGGTTTTTTGGAACAACACGGACACCGACCTTTCCCAGTTTGACTGCACCGCGCGGCAGAGAGCGGTGGAGTATTTTCTCAAGTCCGGGACCCGCACGGTGGAGGTCCGGCCGCTGGCGGGGAGCTGGGATAAGGGGCGGACGGCCTTTACGCCGGAGGAGGCTGCGTTGAGTGAATTGCGGCTGCTGTTGGGCGCAGAATCATGACGGCGGCGTGTCGCCGCTCCCATGACGACGCGGCCAATTCCCCGCGTTGGGCTTCGGTAGCCGCGCGACAGGCTGCGCGGCGACGATTTGGGCGGCCCGTGGGGTAAGTTCCGCAGCGTGAACAAAGAAAGTTTTCGGTCCAGCCTTTTTCAAAAGGCTGGCAGGTGGAGGGCAGAGCCCTCCTCGCCCTCCGCAGAGGGCGAAACTCCTATTCCGTTGCGCCTCGGGCGCAACCCAAAACAGAAAAAAGGCGGCCCGCAGGCCGCCCACGGTCCCCGCGGCCGCAATTTCGCAGAAATTGCGGCATGACACACCCCTAATCCATCCAAAGCGAAAACCCGCGTCAGCGAGTCGAAGCGTTTAACCGTTTCTTCTCGCTGGCGCGGGTTTTGTTTGGTGGGCGGGAGGGGCAGGACTGCGTCCTGCGGGGAACCCCTTGATAGGATTCCCCTTCGCCAGAACGTCCCACCGGGACGTTTTGGCTGCCCTTCCTGATCTTTTGGGTATCATTTTGGGGATTTCGCCCTCTGCGGAGGGCGAGGAAGGGGCTTTGCCCCTTCCATCCCTACCAGCCTTTTGAAAAAGGCTGGATCGAAAACTTTTATGTGCTGGCGGGCAGGTTTTATTGGGAAAGTTTCTCGATGCCGGTGCGGACGCGGCGGATCGACTCCTCTTTGCCAAGGAGCTCCGCGATCTCGGCGCCGCCGCCGGGGGTGAACTGCTTGCCGGAAACGGCGACCCGCAGCGGCCAGAGAACGTAGCCGTTCTTGACGCCCAGCTTCTCCACCAGGCCGAACATGGCGGCGTTGATGTTGTCCAGGGTCCAGTCGGAAATGCCCTCCAGGGCGGGAAGAATCTCCTTCAGGGCGGCCAGGGCCGTCTCGGAGTTGGTCTTCATCTTCTTATGGGTGTACATGGCCACGTCGTAGTCGGGCAGCGCGTCGATGAAGTCGATCTGCTCGGGGATATCGGTGAAGGCGTCGGTCCGGGGCTGGAGCAGCTCCGCCAGAAGGTTCAGGTCCAGGTCCTCTTTCCGGGTGGCCTGGCGGATATAAGGCAGCGCGTACCGGATGAAGTCCTCCTTGGACAGGCGGCGGATATACACGCCGTTGATGGCCTTGAGCTTGGCCGGGTCGAAGATG
Source organism: uncultured Oscillospiraceae bacterium (assembly GCA_934539585.1). GTDB lineage: Bacteria > Bacillota > Clostridia > Oscillospirales > Ruminococcaceae > Merdivicinus. The sequence continues at coordinate 11,986 of CAKTCT010000044.1, forward strand.
GCGGGGGACTTGGAGATGCCGCTGACGTCGAACTCCTGGATCAGCTCGGGAAGGGTGAAAATTTCGTTTTCGCCCTTGGGGGCCCAGCCCAGGAGGGCGATGTAGTTGATGACGGCTTCTTCCAGGTATCCCTTGGCCACCAGGTCCTCAAAGGAGGCGTCGCCGTTGCGCTTGGAGAGCTTTTCGGTGGCGTTTTTCATCACAGGGGGGACGTGGATATAGACGGGGATGTCCCAGCCGAACGCCTTGTACAGCAGGTTATACTTGGGGGTGGAGGACAGGTACTCGTTGCCGCGGATGACGTGGGTGATGCCCATGGTGTGGTCGTCCACCACGTTGGCGAAGTTGTAGGTGGGCATGCCGTCGGCCTTGATGAGAATCTGGTCGTCCAGGACGGAGTTGTCCACGGTGATGTCGCCGAAAACCTCGTCATGGAAGGTGGTGGTGCCCTCGGTGGGGCATTTCTGCCGGATGACGTAGGGGATGCCGGCATCCAGCTTCTCCTGGACCTCCTCGGGGGTCAGGTTGCGGCAGTGGCCGTCGTACTTGGTGGGCATGCCGGAAGCCTGCTGGATTTTGTGAAGCTCCTCCAGGCGGTCCTTGTCGCAGAAGCAGTAGTAGGCGTGGCCGCTTTCCACCAGCTTCAGGGCGTATTCCTTGAACATGCCCATGCGCTGGCTCTGGATATAGGGACCCACGGGGCCGCCGATGTCGGGGCCTTCGTCCCAGATCAGGCCGGTCTTTTTCAGGGTGTTGTAGATGATGTCCACCGCGCCCTCGACGTAGCGGGCCTGGTCGGTGTCCTCGATGCGGAGGATGAAGGTGCCGTTATTTTTCTTGGCGATGAGGTAGGTGTACAGCGCAGTGCGCAGGTTTCCGATGTGCATATAGCCGGTGGGGCTGGGCGCGAACCGGGTGCGGACTTTTTTGAAATCCATTTCCGAAATCCCTCCATTTAAATTGCCCAATTCCGCGAAAGCCGGTCGGCGAAATTGGTTTTACAGTTTATTGTACCCCCTTTTTCGGCGGATGTCAAGGGTGGAAGCATGTTTTGCGGGGGCGTCTCAGTCCGGGGAGCGGAACTGCTTCCGAAGGGCCAGGGGCGTGACGCCGAAAAGCCGCCTGAAGTGCCGGATAAACAGCGAAACGTCATGGTAGCCCACGCTTTCGGCGATCTCCCGGACGGACATGGTGCCGAATTTCAGATAGCTCTCCGCCTGCTTCAGCCGCAGTTTTTGGCGGTATTCGGCGGGGGAAATCCCCGTTTTCTCTTTGAACAGCTTCCGGAACCACACGGGGGAGACGAAGGACATGGCGGCAATCTCGTCCAGGGAGGCATCGGATTCGTAGTGGGCGTTCAAAAAGTCGTAGGAGGCGCGGATGGTTTCGAAATTTCCTACCGAAGCGCCGGGACTTGCAGCGGGCGCTTCCGCGGCTCTGCCCAGGGCGGCCAGCAGTTCCAGCAGAGCCGCCTTCCTTTCGGCCGGAACGCTGTCGGCGCGCTTGCAGAGGAACTGCTCCTTTTCGAAAAGGACGGCGGCTCCGGCGGCGTTTTCGAAAACGGTCACGCCGGTGGAAAGCCGCACGGGCTCCCCATCGGAGAACAGGGAGAACCGGATGCCGACGGTGTGGGCGCCACCCGAAGGGGCGGCGGTTCTCTGGAACGTCACCAGGTACTCGCTGCCGGAGGGGGAGTAGACCGCTGCTCCGTCCCGGGCGGTTTTGGTTGTCCCGTCGGGGAACCGATAGGTCGCCTGGTAGCCTGCGAGGTACAGAAGGAGCTCGTCGGCTTTGGGCGAGCCGAGGCAGGAAAAGCTCGGCACGTCCGCCCACTGCTGGCGGAGACAGCTGAGGACCCGGCAGTCGAAATCGGTCGGATAAAGCTGTTGAATCGATACGGTTTTCATGGTCCTATCATAGCACGATCCAGGCAGGAAAGCAAGGAAAAGTTTCGGAAAATCCTATTTTTGTTTCGCTCTGGAAATTGCGCATTTTCCTGCAAATCGGTACAATAGTGGGGAAATCAACCGGGAGGGGACGGAACATGGAACAGAATCTGTGTAAAAACTGGCAGATTGTATACGGAGAGTATTCGAGCATTGAAAAACAGGCGGTGAACTTTCTGAGCGGCGAGCTCTGCAAATCCATTGCGCGGGTCCCGGGGGTTTACACCCTGTATGTGGTGCCCTGCGTTCGGGAAGGGGAGGCGGACCCCGGGAAGAACACCATCGTTCTGGCGGCATACGAGGAAAGCGCCGCGGTCCGGGAAAACGTGGCGGAGGAGGAAATTCCCCGGAACGGCTGGCTGATCAGAACCCGGAAGGACTGCGGCCGCCAATGGATTTTCATCACGGCGCGGAAGCGGGAGAACCTCTATTACGCCGCCGCGTCCTTTGTTGACGACTTTCTGGTGAAGTACGCGCCGGTCTGCGGCTCCCTTGCCATGCCCGAAAAGTTTTTTGAGTACGACATTCCGGACCGCACGGCGGCGTTTGCGCTGAAAACGGAGACCCGCAGCATCTTCACCTGGGGGCACCCCCTCAACGATTACCGGCAGTTCATCAGGGACACCGCCCGGTTGAAGGTGAACCGGCTGATCATCTGGAACGATTTTGCTCCCATAAACGCCCGGGAGATCATGGACTTCGCCCACGAGTTCGGCGTCCGGGTCCTGTGGGGGTTCGAGTGGGGCTGGGGCGTCGAGGGGAGCGCCCACATCCGGTCCCTGGACGACGGTTTTCTGGAGGGGCTGAAGGGGCGGATTTTGGAAAAATTTGAACGGGAATACCGGGACATTTCCGAGGACGGCATCTACTTCCAGTCCTTTACGGAAAGGGAGGAGGACAACATCGGCGGCTGGCGCATATCCGAGGCGGTGGTGAAGCTGGTCAACGAGGCCAGCGGGGCGCTGCTGGAGCGGTATCCGCAGCTGAACATTGTCTTCGGCCTCCATGCCACCAGCGTCCAGGCCTATCTGGAGGATATTGAAAAGACCGACCCCCGAGTGGAGATTCTGTGGGAGGACTGGGGCGCGTTTCCGTCCCATTATCTGCCGGACGACGACGCCGGCGCTTTCGACGCCCTGACCAGGGCCACGGCGGAGCTTCTGAAGCTCCGGGGCGGGAAGAAGCTGGGGTTCCTGTTCAAGGGGTTTATGGTGCTGGACTGGTCGCGGTTTGAATATCAGCAAGGGCCCTTCGTCCTGGGGGAAAACCCCAAAGCGGTCACGGAAAACGACGGCGGACTGCGGCGGGGCGCCTGGCGGGTGTTCCAGGCGGGGTGGATCCAGTGCGGGGAAAACGCCCGGAAAATCGCGGAGCAGATCTGCGCCGCCACCGGCGGGAAGGCGGAAATCGGCATGGCAGGCTGCTTCGACGGCGGAATGTGGGCGGCGGAGACTCTTTGCGCGGAGATCATCGCCGACCCTTTCCGGGGGTATCCGGAGATTCTGCGCACGGCCCTTTCCAAGACGGGCGTGAGGTTTGCGTAAGAGATGGGCTATCTGTTTCTGCTCCTTGCCGATCTGGCGGGGATTACCAAAGCGGCGGTGATGAAGGGCGTCGGGAAAGCATGTCCCGGCGAGTACAACAGCGTGCGGGTCAATGGGCTCCGGGGGCTGATCTGCGTGGCGGTCAGCGGGGTGATCTTCTGGCTTTCCGGGGCGGAGGCGGGGAGGGGCCACGGGTGGATATGGCTCCTTTCCGGTCTTTCCAATGCGGTGATGATGTTCGTCTGGATTCTGTGCGCCCAGAGGATCGGGCTGGTCTTTGTGGAGACCTTCTGCATGATCGGGGCGGTGGCAATCCCCATGCTCCTTGCGCCGCTGTTGTATGAAGGGGAGCGGGTGAGCCCGGGGCAGTGGCTGGGGGCGGCGTGTCTTCTGGCGGCGGTGGCCGCGCTTTCTGCAAAGCCGAAAACCGCCGGTCCAGACGGGAAAAAGCCAGGGAAACGCGGCCGTTTCGCGCTGGCGGGGTGTATCGCACTGCTGATTCTGTCCAACGTCGGGGTGAGCGTCACCCAGAAGCTGTATCCGGCGCGGGTGGGGAAGGAATATACCCCGTACTTTAACCTGATGACCTTCGGTGTGGTGTTTTTGTGCTTCGCGGCGGTGCTGCTGGCGGGGAAACTCGGAAAGAAGAAACCTTTGCGGCCGGAGGGCGGGGTTTCGGGGAAGAAGCTGGGGGCTTTGGTATCCGTTGCGGCGGTGATGATCTACGCGAATCAGTATTTCGCCACCCAGGCGGCGGCTGCGCTGCCGTCAGCGGTTTATTATCCCCTTTCCCGCGGCGTCGGCATGATCCTGACGGCGGTGTGCGATGCAGTGATTTTTCGGCAGAGGATCACGAAGAATACGGGAATCGGCGTGGCGCTTCTCTGCGCCTCCATCCTTCTGACGAATTTGTAGGCGGCGATTTCCGGCAGAAGAAAAGCCAGGCCCATGGGTTCTGATGGGTCTGGCTTTCTTTCTGCTGGGGAATCACCGTTTTTTCCGGGTCAGGAAGGCCCCGATCCCGGCGGCGGCCAGGGCGGCCGGGGCCAGGCGGATGAAGGCGTACTCAAAGGCGTGGAAGGCCGCGCCGAATACGGCGGTCTCCGGGTCGGAGTAGTCCCAGCTCTGATAGGGGCTGCGGAGCAGGAACAGGACGGCGAAAATCAGAACGATGGCTCCGCAGAGGGCCAGCAGCGTCCAGTGGAGGGCGGCGCGTTTCCGCTCTTTCTGCCGGGCCAGGAGGAGGTTCAGAGCTTCCAGTTTTTCGGCCAGGGTCTTGATTTCGTCTGTCTCAGGGGCGGAAATTGTCTCTCCGAGAAGGGTGCTGACGGGTGTCTCCAGGGTATCGGAAAGGGCAAGCAAAAGGTCGGCGTCGGGGACGGAGAGCCCTTGCTCCCACTTGGAAACGGTCTGGCGGACCACATGGATTTTTTCAGCCAGGTCCTCCTGGGAGAGGCCCTTGGACTTCCGGATGGTTCTGATGTTTTCGCTTAGCATGGGAATTCCCTCTTTCTGCTGATTTCTGCCCTTATTATACGAAAAACTGCCCGTTGCCGCAAGCAACGGGCAGTAACATCCGGGAATCAGCCGATGGTGGTGCTGGCCGAGATCGCTCCGGACCAGTAGTAGACCGAGTCCATGGGGAGGTGCTCCGCTTCCAGCTCCTCGATGCCGGGGACGCGGCCTTCCAGGTAGTCCGTCACCCGGACCGCCGCCGTTTCCAGCCGGGCGGCGATTCCGCCGAAGCGGACGTCCAGCAGCTCATAGCCGAAGGGCTTGTTGAAGGTGAACCAGAGCTCCCGCCAGGCGGCCCGGAGGGCTTCCGTTTTCCGGATCAGGGCGGGGAGGTCGGTTTTTGCAAGACGCTCCAGGGTCTCCCGGTCCTTGGCGGCGTAGGCGGACCGGAGGTTCCGGGCGATGACGCACTTGTCCGCCATCAGCTCCGCCAGAACCGATGCGGCGCGGAAGATCACGGCGCAGCTGGGGCTTTGGGCGGCATAGGCTGCAAGCTCCCCGGCCAGCTTCCGGTAGTGGTCCCGGAGGTCATAGGCTTTGTAATTCTCGGCGTAGAGGTCCAGGAGGGGGTCGGTGTACAGGAGCTCCCGGGTGGCGTAGCTTTCGTCCGGGGGCAGGGGGTCCCCGGGGGCGGCGTCTTCCAGGACGTCCATGCGGCTGAGGGCCAGGAAGGCGTCCATATTTTCCCCGGTGCAGGCGGCGAAGCGGTCCTTCAGAAGCTCCATGGACACGTCGGGGGCAAAGGCGTACTCGGCGTAGAGCTGCAGTCCCAGCAAAGAGGCGATCTGGCTGCACTCCGCCCCGTCGTCGCCCCAGACGGTGGCGTAGACCTCGTCCACCCCCTGCTCCCGGCACTGGCGCAGCGCGGGGATGAAGGTGCGGAAGGCGTGGCCGTTGTGGACGGTCAGGGTGCTCCAGGTCCAGAGGCCGCCGGCAAAGACCACCCGGCCCGGAAACTCCTTATGGCGCCGGATGTACTCTTTATAAAAGCCCTCGTCCTCATGGTAGTAATCCCAGTAGACCAGGTCCATGTCCTTGGGGGCGGCGTCGATGACGCTTTGGGGGACGGCGCCGTCCAGGTCGTAGTAATGCCCGGAGGCGGAGGCCAGGCGGAAATACATGTCGCTCCACATCATGGGGCGGAGGCCGTGGCGGCGGAGAATCTCCATGACCCGGTCCAGGTGGCGGCGGATGATGGAGAAGCCGTCCTCATAGCCGTGCTTCCGGAGGTGGCTGCCCAACCCCAGGTCCATGGCTTCATCCATGCCCACGTGGATTTTTCTGCTCCGCAGGCAGCCGGTGATGGAGGCGACGGCGGCTTCGATGAACCGGTAGACCTCCTCGTCGTCGCAGAGCAGGACGCTGGCGGTGTCGGCCAGGGGCTGCATTTTGCTCCAGCGGAGGGCGTTTTTCAGGTGGCCCAGGGTCTGGATGCAGGGGATGAGCTCGATGCCCAGGGCGTCGGCGTAGTCGTCCAGGTCCTTGAGCTCCTGGGCAGTGTATGCGCCCCGCATGTAGCCGAAATAGGGGTAGCCCGGGATTTCGTAGGTGTCCTCGGTGTAGAGCATGGCGGCGTTGAGACCCATGCAGGCCATTTTCCGCAGGAGGAGCCTGACGCTTTCCGGCCTGAGCACGGCGTTCCGGGAAACGTCGAACATGGCTCCGGTCCGCTCAAAGCCGGGAGTTTCTTCCAGATAAAAGGCGGGCTTTCCTTGGGCCAAGGCGTGGAGCAGTAAGGCGGCTCCCCGGAAAAAGTGGGCTTTTTCCCGGCAGGAAATGATGGCGGCGGCACCGTCAAAGCGGACGGCGAGGTGGTCCGAGAGCTCTGCCGTCAGGGGCAGGCCCATGGGGTCCAGGGTGAAATGCAGGTCTTCGGTCAGGAGGGAAAGTCCTTCCTGCCAGCCGGTCGGGGCGGATGCGATCCACAGTTTCTGCATGAAAAGTTCCTCCTTTGCAGCGGTCGAGTGGTTCTGCTTTCATGATAGCATGGGGTTTTGGCGGCTGTCAATGGTACAGATTTGCACAGGACCTGTTATTTTTTGCAAAGGACGTCATTTTTTGCAAAGGACGTCATTTTTTGACGGGCGGCGCCGATTGGGCGCTGTTCCGCTGCCGCCGCCATTCTTCCGGGGAAAGGCCGGTGGTCTGGCGGAAGGCCCGGTAGAAGGCGGAGGGGTCGCCGTAGCCCGACTGAGCCGCGATGTCGCCTACGCTGCGGTCGGTGCCCTCCAGAAGCTGCCGGGCCAGGCGGAGCCGCAGGTCCTGGATGCAGCGGTGGGGCGTCACGCCCCGCCAGCGGCGGAACAGGCGGATGACGTGGTCCTCGGAATAGTTGAAGGCCCGGGCCAGGTCCGAGACCCGGACGCCGTCGCTCAGATGCTCCGCCAGGTAGCTCATCATCCGGCTCATGACCCCGGAGACGGGACTGGCCGGGGCGGATTCCTCCAGCTTGGCCAAAATGGCCGAAAAGGCGGCCTGCCGGGCCATGGCGGAGGCGTCGGTGCGCCAGGCGCGGTCCATCTGCCGGAACAGGGGGAGGAATTCCTCCGGCAGGAACTCCCCGGACAGGGGCAGCGGGTGGCGGAAGGCGTCGCCGTAGCTCCCCCGGAAGTGGAGGAAATAATAGTAGGGCAGGCGGCTGGGCTCGCCGCCCTCCTGCAAAAGCCCCGCCTTCTGGATGTACCATTGGCCCGGGGTCAGGGAGACCCGGCGGCCGTCCTCGTAGAAGATCAGCTCCCCTTCCAGCATCATCAGAAGGACGTCGTAGTCTGCAAGACGGGTCACGTGGTACTCCCCGGGATCGAAGCGGCGGAAACTGGATACGATGCAGGAAAACTCCCGGTCCAGGTCCAGAAAGCTGCCTGGGTTCGCGGCCATGCGCCTCCCTCCTTTCTCTTTCATTATACACGGAATGTCGATTTTTGCAAGAATCCCGCCGGAATTTGCACTGGATTTCCTGAAAAAATTTTGCTATGCTGTTGGTAGATTCCAAGAAAAGAGGGAGCGCTATGCTGGCAAAACAAAAACGAGAATTTCTCACTACCCGGGAGATAAAGCCTACGGGCTGGCTGCGGCGGCAGCTGGAAATCCAGGCGGCCGGGCTCAGCGGCAATCTGGATAAGGTCTGGCCCGACGTCCGGGACAGCCGCTGGATCGGCGGCGACCGGGAGGGCTGGGAGCGGGTGCCCTACTGGCTGGACGGGTTCATCCCCCTGGCCTGGCTCCTGGACGACAAGGACATGCAGGCCCGGGCCATCCGGTACATCGATGCCATTCTGGAGCGGCAGCAGGCCGACGGCTGGATTTGCCCCTGCACCAAGGACGAGCGGGCCGACTACGATATGTGGGCGCTGATGCTCATCGGCAAGGTCCTGGCGCTGTACGGCGACTGCACCGGGGACCCCCGGATCGAGGGGGCCCTTTACCGGGCGCTGCGGCAGTTCGAGGAGCATATCAGCGGGCTGACCCTGTTTGACTGGGGTTCGGCCCGGTGGTTCGAGTGCCTGATCCCAATTTACTGGCTCTATGAGCGGCGGCCGGAGAAGTGGCTGCTGGACCTGGCGGTCCGGCTCCAGGCCCAGGGGGTGGACTACGAGTCCCTGTACCGGAACTGGATCTACGACAAGCCTGCCCGGCGCTGGGACTATCTCAGCCATGTGGTCAACACGGCCATGATGCTGAAGGGCTCCGCCCTGATGTCCCGGGTGGACGGCCGGGACCCCGACGCGTTCGCCGAGGCGGCCTGGCAGACCCTGATGCGGGACCACGGCATGGCCTGCGGGCATTTTTCCGGGGACGAGTGCCTGGCCGGGACCAGTCCCATCCGGGGCAGCGAGCTTTGCTCGGTGGTGGAGGCCATGTACTCCTACGAGTGGCTGGCGGCTCTGACCGGCAAGGACAAGTGGTGCGACCGGCTGGAGGATGCGGCCTTCAACGCCCTTCCCGCCGCCATCAGCCCGGACATGTGGAGCCACCAGTACGACCAGATGCCCAACCAGGTCCAGTGCTCCTGGTTCCCGGAGGGGGAGAAGCCCTTCGGCACCAACGGCAACGACGCCAACATCTTCGGCCTGGAGCCCAACTACGGCTGCTGCACGGCCAACTTCAACCAGGGGTGGCCCAAGCTGGCCCTGTCGGCACTGATGCGGACGGAGGAGGGGCTGGCAATGTCCGCCATTGCGCCGGTCCGGGCCAATGTGGTCATCGGCGGCAGCAAGGTGGAGTGCGAGATCGAGACAAACTATCCCTTCGAGGACGGATACCGGGTCCGGGTTCGGGTGGACCGGCCGGTGACGTTTGCGCTGGACCTGCGGATTCCCGGCTTTGCGGAAAGCGCCCGGGTGGACGGCGCGGCGGCCCAGCCCGGAGCTCCCTTCCGGGTGGAAAAGGAGTGGCAAGGGGAGACGGTCCTCACCGTGGAGATGGCCTTCTCCGCCCGGTACGAGCAGCGTCCCAGCGGGATGTTCTGCCTCCGCCGGGGGCCGCTGCTGTACTCTCTGCCCATCAAGGAGCAGTGGCATCGGGTGGAGTACACCCGAAACGGCGTGGACCGGAAGTTCCCCTACTGCGACTATGAGATTCTGCCCATGTCCCCTTGGAACTACGGGTTTACCGGTAAGGAGCCGGTGCTGGTCCGCGGGGAAGTGGGGGAGGTCCCCTTCTCGCCGGAGGGCGCGCCGGTGTGGCTGGAAGTGGAGATGGCCCAGGTGGAGTGGGCCATGGGCCGGGGAGCCTGCGAGGAACTGCCCCGTTCGGATAAGGCCATTGCTCCGCCGGAGATGATGCGGCTGATTCCTTATGGGTGTACGAATCTGCGGATGACGGAAATGCCGATGACGATGCGGTCATAACGACGTGGCCATCATTCTCGCGTCGGGCTTCAATGGCCGCGCGACAGGCTGCGCGGGCGGCGTGTCGCCGCAGCCATGACGACGCGGCCACCATTCTCGCGTCGGGCTTCGATGGCCGCGCGACAAGCTGCGCGGCGACGATTTGAGCAGCCCGTGGGGTGAGTTTCGCAGCCTAAAAAGATAAAGTTTTCGGTCCAGCCTTTTTCAAAAGGCTGGCAGTTTCCAAAGGCAGCGCCTTTGGTCGCCCGACCCAGAGGGCGAAATTCTACCCGTTGCGCCTCGGGCGCAACCCAAAACAGGAAAAAAGGCGGCCCGCAGGCCGCCCGTGGTTCCCGCGGCCGCAATTTCGAAGAAATTGCGGCATGACGCACTTCTAATTTATACAAAGCGAAACCCCGCGCCAGCGAGTCGAAGCATTTCTACGTTTCTTCTCGCTGGCGCGGGGTTTGTTTGGTGGGCGGGAGGGGCAGGAC
>CAKTCT010000045.1 GCA_934539585.1 uncultured Oscillospiraceae bacterium
GAAGCGGAGAAAATCTTCCGCGCCCTTCTGCCCCAAAAGGGGCTGGCGGTGCGGGAGGAACAGATTTCCCTCTGCCATGCCATGCTGGACGCCCTGTTCCAAAATAAAATCGCCCTCTGCGACGCGGGGGTGGGCATCGGCAAAACCCACGCCTATCTGACCGCCTGCATCCTGTGGCGGAAATATACCCGCAGCCCAAAGCCGGTGGTGATCTCCACCTCCAGTATCGCGCTGCAAAACGCCATCCTGGGGGAATATCTCCCCTTTCTGTCCAAAGTGTTTTTAGAGAATCAACTGATTCAAATACCAATCCGAGGTATTATCCGCAAAGGCAAGGAACGCTTTGTCTGCGATGAACGCCTGTCCCAGCGGCTTTCTGCCGTCCAAAACAAGAAAAAGAACCCGGAGCAGAGAAAAGCCCTGGATTCTTTGAAGCATATTCTGGATTTAGACGAGGTGCCGGAGTTAAGCGGCTTCGACCGGCGGCAGGTCTGTGTTCCGCAGGTGTGCCCCAAAAGCAGTCCGCGGAAAGCCTGCCGCTACCGCCAGTATCTGAAAAAAGCCCGCAGCGGAGAATTTGCCGTCCAGATCTGCAACCACAACTACCTGCTGGCAGACGCCATCCACCGGCTGCGGGGGCTGCCGCCCCTGCTCAACGATTTCGGAATCCTCGTGATGGACGAGGCCCACAAGCTGCCGGAAGCCGCCCGCCAGATGACCGGGCAGAGCTTCTCTCTGGAAGATGCGGAGGAATTCTGCGCCGCTCTTTCGGCAGAAGGGTACCCCTACACCGCCCCGCAGCTGAAAGAGGGCTGCGAGGCACTGTGGGACACCCTGCCAACCCCGGATGAGGACGCGGAACGGACGGCATTTCACCTCACGCCCAAACGGGAAAGCGCCCTCCGGCAGATTTGCAAGGTATTCAGCCACGCACTCCACCGGTGCGCCGTTTCCCATATTCTCAGGCGCCGGCTGGAAGAAGCAGGGCAGCTTTTCCGGTCCCTTGCCAACTCGGACCGGAGGAAAATCCTGTACCTTGACTACGACAAAGACGAAGCCCCCACCCTCTGCGCCGCCAGCCGGAAGATTCCGGACTTCCTGGACCGGGCGCTGTGGGAACAGAAAACTCCCGTCCTTCTCACCTCCGGCACCCTGCTGGCCGGAGGACGCTTCGATCGGACGGAGCAGGTGCTGGGCCTTTCGCAAAACACAAGACTGCAATGCTTTTCGGCAGGTTCTCCTTTCGACTACGAAAAAAACTGCCTGCTCTACCTGCCAGAGCTGCCGCCCGGTATCCGCATGGGCGGTAATCCGGAGGTGCAGTATCTGGCCGGACAGATCCTCCGGCTGGTTCGCGCCACCTTCGGGCACACCCTGGCCCTGTTTCCTTCCTACTCCTTGATGGGCGCGGCGTACCATCAGCTCAAGGACGGATTCCCGTTTCCGCTGCTGGCGGTCTGGCGGAACGCCCAGGACGTTATCCGGCAGTTTAAGGAGATGGGCAATGCGGTGCTGTTCGCCGCCGGAGCCTGCTGGGAGGGGGTGGATTTCCCCGGGGATATGGTGTCCTCCTTGATTTTGGCGCGGCTGCCGTTTCCCGTCCCCGACCCGTTGAGCGAGGTGGAAAAGGAGCAGTATCCCAGCCTGCAGGAGTACATCCAAGCTGTGGTTGTCCCGGAGATGCAGAAAAAGCTGCGGCAGGGATTCGGGCGGGCCATCCGCACCGAAACAGACACCTGCGTCATCAGTATTCTGGACTGCCGCGCTGTTCCGGAAGGACGGTACTGCCATGCCGCGCTGGACGCTCTGCCGCCTATGCCCATCACCCGCAGGATCGAAGATGCGGCAAGGTTCATCCGGGAGAAGAAAAGCCCGGAATATTTTGAGGAAAGAAGTGTTTCAAATGCAGACGATCTACCAGCCGGACAAGCCGTCTCCCATGCTGATAGCGGAGATCCAGTACTTCATGGCCTTCTCGGCGCTGAGAAAGATGGTGGAACAGGGAAAAATCACGATGGAGGACGCGAAGAAGATGAATCTTCTGCTGGCGGAACGGTTTGGGGTGAGGGAATATAGAATATAAAAAACCGGAGGATGATTTCAAATCAATCCTCCGGTGACGTCTATCCGGGTTGCGCATCGTAAGAGAGGCGTGGATAGTTCTGTCTAATATAGTATATGCGGGAATCAGGTCTGATATACCTGTTAAATTTGGAGATGTGCTTCCCAATCTGGCGGAAAGTTAATACGTTTCCATTCAAAACATCCATCATACTCTGCAAAAAGCGATTTCAAACTGGCTGTAAATTCTATCCAAACCTGATCAGACGGCCGCAAATATTTCATGGCTAATACGATTTGATATAAGCCATTGCGCGGCGGTGCAGGAACAATCTTATCCCTGTCCAGCAATTCTGGAAAGGTACTGATAGTACGGTTATAAGTGCGCCCATTATGCGCACAAATATTCCGGAGAACGGAAACAGACTGAATCCAGGAGGAAAGCATTTTTTGGGACGGCGGCACCATATTCCCCCGAATGCTTTGATAGGGATAGTAAGCGGCCAGAACGGAATACGCGCTGCCGGAGCCTGTTTTCAAGTTTTTGATTATTTTGGAAAGTGTTCCAAATGACATGACTTCCACAGCGGCCCATAAAGGTATCTGCCCTTCATGATTTTCATAATGATGAAGAATAAATACATCGTTGGAACGGGCAACCTCTGAAGAAAGCGCGGCTAAATTTTTCCAAAAATATTCTTTGCTTCTGAAAACAGTGGAGTCCATTAGGATCAGCGCATCCTGGTAAACCAGCAGCGCCTCCGAAAGTCGGGCCCTTAACGCGACTTCAATTTGGGAAGTCATACTGAACAACAAATGCGACAAGGCAGTATCAAAGTGGTACAGCTTTAAAATGTTGGAAAAATTTGTGCCGGGTTTGTATTCTTTTGATTCATTCCGATACAGATGAAAGCAGTACCCGCGAAGCCGGTAATACCCGATTGTGGTTAAGGCTTTCTTTGCTTCTTCCACAGAATCTATCTGCATCTTTGCTTCACGAAGGGCCTGCAGCTGCTCTTCCAAACTTAAAATCTTTTTCGGATAGGGTGTCATAAGCATTCCTCGCTTAAATGAAAAGTCCCGCCGGGTTGCGCATGGTAAACCAGAGGCGTGGCGGGTTCGATTGTTTATATTATACCAGACTTCAAAAATTATGTCAATAGGGGTAATGTGATGCAAGAAGAAGCCCCATATTTAGTGGTTTTCGTGATAGCTTTCTACGAAGGATTGTGGTAATGTTGTCCTTGCCGGTAGTGGTCGGCACACCTGTCAGAAGAAAGGAGGAACGTAGGATGCCGGAGGTTCGGGTGATTCAGCCTATCACGATCCAGGCCGCAGACAAGCTGCGAGTGGCCGCCTACGCGCGGGTCAGCAGCGATTCCGCAGACCAGCGAAATTCCTTTTCCACCCAGGTGAAGTACTACACCCAATTCATCCAGGCCCACGAGGACTGGCAGTTTGTGGACATTTACGCCGACCAGGGCATCACCGGCACCCGGGCAGATAAACGGGAGGAATTCCTCCGCCTGATGCGGGACTGCCGGGCCGGAAAGATCGACCGCATCCTGGTCAAATCGGTGTCCAGGTTTGCCCGGAATGCCCAGGACTGCATCAAAGCGGTGCGGGAGCTGAAAGACCTGGGGGTGACGGTGGCCTTTGAAAAGGAACGGATCAATACCGCTGTTATGAGCAACGAGATGTTCCTCAGCATGATGAGCGCCTTCGCTCAGGAGGAATCCCTTTCCATCTCTCAAAATATGAGAAAAGGCGCTGTCATGCGGATGCAGAACGGAACCTTCCGGCTATCGCAGCCGCCCTATGGGTATCGGCTGGATGAGGGCGGAATGCTGGTGATCCAGCCGGAGGAAGCGGAGATTGTCCGCCGGATATTTGAAAGTTTCCTGTCGGGGAAAGGCATCCGGGAAATCGCACTGGAGCTGGAAACAGAGAAAATTCCCAAACGGAATGGAGCGCCGGTTTGGAGTTATACCGGAGTCTTGTACATTCTCTCTAATGAAAGGTATATGGGCGATGAACGCCTTCAAAAATTCCGTACTACTGATACGGTACCATTTCAGAAAAAAGCAAACAACGGACAACTGCCGCAGTATTACCTGGAGAATTCGCACGAAGCAATCATTTCTCGAGAGCTTTTTCAAACGGTGCAGGAACTGTTAACAAAGAAGGCAGAGCAATACGGGCGTCCTGACCAGGGGAGCATCCATTTCTTTACCGGAAAGCTGATCTGTGCAGAATGTGGGACCAGCTTTTGCAGGCGGATTGAAAAAAATAACCGGGTGGTCTGGTCCTGTCGGAAGCACTTTATGGGAAAGCAATTATGCGGAATGGAGAACATCCCGGAAATCGAGTTGCAGCAGTGCTTTCTAACTCTATGCAGGAAATTAGCTTGGGAGGACAGCAGTATCCTCCATACTTATCTTCATCAAATGGAGGAACTGAAAGGCCGGGAATTTCTGATTCATTCCGACGTCATGGAACTGAACCGGCAAATCGCCATATTATCAGAGCAGAATCACGCGCTTCACAGCCTGTGGGCAAAGGAGTGCATCGATTCTGCTTTTTTTTATCGCCCAGACTAACGAACTGGAACAAAAAATCGTCAGGCTGCGAAAGGACTTGCAGCAATACCGGGATGGAAACGATTATTCCGGAATTATCGAAGGGACCAAAAAACTGATCCGGGTCCTTTCCAAACCCAGCCAGGAATTTGACGGTTCCCTGTTCCGCAGCATTGTCATGCAGGCAACCATTTCCCACCAATCAATTCGGTTCCAGCTCTGTAACGGGCTGGAATTGGAAGAATCACGCAGGAAAGGCGAGGTATCATGAAAAAGAAGCGCGCATATCCTTTTGGATATTGCATGAAAAACGGAAAGATTCAACCGGAAGCGGCGGAATCAGAACTCGTTATCCGGATATTCACCCGGTATCTGGAAGGAGAATCCCTGCAGTCGCTTGCAAAAGCAGCCTCCATGTCCGGACTTCCCTACCGGGAAAACACCGAAGGCTGGAATAAAGCGATGATTGCCAGGGTTTTGGATTGTAAAAAATACGCAGGGTATGACGGATTCCCACAGCTGGTCCCCACTTCCCTGTTTCAGCAGGCACAAAAACTCCGGACGGAAAAATCTCAAGCATACGGCGGCAGCCTGAATCCGGCCCTTAAGGAGATTCGTTCGCAAATATGCTGTCATGCCTGCGGTCAAACCATGCATCGCCGCAACCTCGGAAGTCAGGAAGCTATCCTCTGGCAATGTCCGGAATGCCGGAAAGAAATTTGCCTGCCGGACCGGGAACTGCTGGATGGCCTGATTACTGCCGCAAATCGCGCAATCAGCCGCCCGGAACAAGTCAATGCATTTCAAACGGACCGCGGGCTTTTATCCATAACCGCTATGCGGCTGGAAAATGAAATCCGTCGAGAGCTTGGCAATCTCAAAGCAGATACAAACCGCCTGCTCCAAATGATTCAGGAATGCGCCCAGGAAAAATACCGGGTATGCAGTGCTGAAAACGCCTGGCGCACCAAAGAGATTTTCCAGATGCTTTCTGCCATGAATCCAATCACCAGTTTTCAGCCGCAGCAATGGAAGCGGATTATTTGGAAAATCCTGATAGCACCGCCTAAAACGATAACAATTCAGCTATATAATCAAGTGGTCATATAAGGGGAATGCAGAATGGAAAAAGAAATTGGCAGACGCAAACAAGTTCGGGAAATCCCGGCAAATCCTTTCCTGCAAAACCAAAACCGGGGGAAACGCCTTCGGGTGGCGGCTTACTGCCGGGTCAGCACCGAGCAGGAGGAACAGGAAAGCAGCTTTGAGAATCAGGTGGAGTATTACACCAACCTGATTCGGAGCAATCCGGATTGGGAATGCGCCGGCATCTTTGCCGACCGGGGCATCAGCGGGACCAAGGACACCATCCGGCCGGAGTTTATGAAGATGATCGAGGAATGCAGGAAACATAAAATCGACTTGATCCTCACCAAATCCCTGAGCCGGTTTTCTCGCAATACCCTGGATTCGATCACCTACATCCGGTTGCTGAAAAGCCTGAATGTGGCGGTAGAGTTTGAAAAAGAAGGCTTAAATACCAGCGACGTCAGCAGCGAAATTTACCTTACCTGGTTCAGCGCCTTTGCCCAGGCGGAAAGCGAATCCATCAGCCAGAACGTGACGATGGGAATGCGGCGGCGATACAAGGAAGGAAAGTTTGCCTTTCACTACAGCCACTTCCTAGGCTATCGCAAGGGCGTCGATGGGGAGCCGGAAATTGAACCGGAAGGCGCTGCCGTTGTGACCCGCATCTTTTACAGTTATCTGGGCGGCAAAGCATTGGAGCAAATTGCGGCGGAGCTGGAGCAGGATCACATTCTTACCCCAAGAGGGAAAGAAACCTGGTCCCGGAGCACCATCCTGAATATGCTGCGGAACGAAAAATATGCCGGAGATGTTCTGCTGCAAAAGACCTACACCTCCGACTTTCTGCAGAAGAAGGTGAAGAAGAATCGGGGCGAGTTGGCACAGTATTACATAACGGATAATCATCCGGCTATTATACCTCGCGAAATCTTCCAGGAGGTCCAATTGGAGATTGCCCGAAGGAACAGCAAGCGGAAAGTTTCCTGCCGGAGGACGAAATCCGAGCAGGGAAAATACACCAGCAAGTTTGCCTTATCGGAAAGGCTTGTTTGCGGAGAATGCGGGGCCATGTACCGGCGGACCCAGTGGATCAAGCGGGACGGAACCAAAGAAAACGTCTGGCGGTGCATCAACCGGCTTGAGTTCGGGAAGAAGTACTGCCAGCACTCGCCCAGCCTCAAGGAGCCGATTCTGCATGAAGCCATCCTAAACTGCATCCGGTCGGTGTACCACAGCAGGGAGGAAATCCTCCAGGCAATGCAGGCAGCGGAGAAAAAGGTGCTGTTCATCGGGGAGCAGAAGGAGGATCCGGAAGCGATCCGCCGAAAGATCCAGCACATTGAGCAGGAGATGGGAAGCCTTCACCTTTTTCTACCTGTGGAAGAACGTGGGCGTGGGCACCGTCATTTACCTGGCTGCCATCACCAACATCGACCAGTCCCTGTATGAGGCCGCCCGGATCGACGGGGCCAACATCCTCCAGGAGATCCGGTACATCACCATCCCTCATGTGGTGCCCACCATGGTTACATTGGGACTTTTGAAGCTTTCCAGCATCCTGAAAGGGCAGTTCGACCTGTTTTACCAGATCGTTGGGGATAACGGCACCCTTTACGCCGCCACCGACATTCTGGACACCTACGTTTTCCGCAGCGTTGCCAAGACCTTCAACGTGGGCTTCGGCACGGCGGCGGGACTGTATCAGTCGCTGTTCGGATTCCTTCTGGTCCTGACGGTCAACGCCGTGATCCGGAAGGTGGACGCCGACTATGCCCTGTTCTGAACATGCGGACCAGCGGAAGGGAAGGAGCCTCCATATGAAAGTCAAAAAAACCGCCGGACAAATCGCTTTCAACACCGTGAGCTATTTTTTCACCGGAATCGTCAGCCTCATGTGCCTGCTGCCCTTTCTTCTGGTGATCTCTGCGTCCCTGACCAGCGAAAGCGCTATTTACGCCAAGGGATACGCCTTGATCCCTCCGGAGTTTTCCACTCAGGCGTACCGTTTTCTCTTTGAATATCCCCAGGAGATTCTCAACGCCTACGCCGTTACGGTTTTCATTACGGCGGTGGGGTCGGCGGCGGGACTGTTTCTTACGGCCATGGCCGGATACGTCTTGCAGCGGCCGGATTTCAAATACCGCAACGTTTTTTCCTTCTACATCTATTTCACCATGCTGTTTAACGGCGGCCTGGTCCCCACCTATATGTGGTACACCAAGCTGGGGCTGAAGAACACCTACTGGGTGCTGATTCTACCCTTGCTGATGAGCGCCTACAACGTGATCCTGATGAAGAACTTTATGCGTTCGGTCCCCCATGAGGTCACAGAGGCGGCCAAAATCGACGGGGCCAACGACTTTTACATCTTCCTGCGGCTGATCTTGCCCCTGGCAGTGCCGGGGCTGGCTACCATCGGGCTTTTTCTGGGGCTTTCTTACTGGAACGACTGGTTCTCCGCCTATCTGTATGTGGACCGGTCGGCCATGTACCCGTTGCAGCTGCTGCTCTATAACAAGCTGGCCACGGCAGAGTACTACAAAACTTCCTCCAATTTCAACATGGGCGGCATGGCTCTGGCGGAGCTTCCGTCGGAGTCCCTGAAAATGGCCACCGCCGTCATCGCCACCGGCCCCATCATCCTGCTGTACCCCTTCGTGCAGAAGTACTTCATCAAGGGACTGACCGTCGGCGCTGTGAAAGGATAACCCCCGGAAAAGCTCCGGGATCGAAAAAACTTATAGGAGGTCACAAAGATGAAAGCAACGAAAATCGCGGCCCTGGTTCTTTCCGTGCTGATGGCGGTAGGCTGCTGCGCCTGCTCCCAGAAGCCGGGAGGCGCATCTTCCGGCACATCTGCGCCGCCGTCAGGGGCCCAGAGCAGCGGGACGGAGTCCCAGATCGATCTTTCTGCCCACCGGGACATCGTCATGTGGATGGTGTCCAGCCCGCCCAGCGGCCTGGAAGATGTTCTGTCCGCCATCAACGAAAAGCTGGAAGCGGACTTCAACGCCACCCTTCATTATAATCTGCTGGGCTTTGACTCGGAGATGATGACCAAGTACGGCCTGCTTTTGGCGGGAAACGAACAGGTGGACATCATCCAGGGCTCCTCGGTGTTCTTCTCCACCTACGTTTCCCAGGGGGCTTACAGCGCCTTGGACGACCCCTTTGAGCCCAAACTGGACCTGGACCGGCTCCGGGAGCTGCGGGAGGCCCTGGATCTGCCCCTGATCCTCCACGGTGGCACCGGCATCCCGGCGGAACAGGTCAAGGCGGCCATCCGCATCGGCGTGACTAAGGTCAATGTGGGCACCAGCTACGGCGCGGCTTTCTACGACGCCATGAAAAAGGTGGTGGACGAAGGGAAAATTACCAACTATGTCCCCGCCAAGAGCGTGATGAAGGAGGTTGTCATCGACTTTGTCCGCCATTGGATTCAAATCGTCAAGGCTCAGTGAGCCGAAAGGAGCCGCCATGGACGTTATCGGAATCGGCACCGTCTGTGTCGATGAGATTCTGGAGATCGAAGAACTCCCTGGCTCCGACCAGTTCGTCAACGCCCTGGGGCACAGCTGCCAGGGCGGCGGCCGGGTAGCCAACGCCCTTTCCGTTCTGGGGAGACTGGGGGTCCGGGCCCAGCTGCTGGGAGTGGCGGGGGACGACCTGTACGGGGCCTTCTGCCGGAAGGACCTGGAATTTCAGGGGGTGGACACCTCCGGAATCCGGACCGACCCCGGGAAGGACACCAATTACTGCGTCGTTTTGGCGGAGCGGAGCACCGGCTGCCGGTCCATTATCCGGCAGTTCGGCACCTGCCGCCCCCTGACGCTGGAGGACCTGCCGGAAGAAGCCATCCGTGACGCCAAGGTCCTCCATCTGGCGGACATGTCCCCGGTGAGCCAGGCTGCCGCCCGGATCATTCGGGAAGGCGGCGGCACAGTGGTCATGGATGCCGATGAATACGACCCCGCCATTCAGGCCCACCTGGACCTGATCGACGTGTTCATCTGCGCCAAGCAGTACTTTTTCCACAAGTTCCCCGGCGGCGACCTGAAAGAGGGCCTGGAAGCCATCCGGCGGCAAGGTTCCCATACCGCCATTGTCACCCTGGGAGCCAAAGGCTGCGCCGGGCTCAGCGGGGAGGGCTATTTTGAACTTCCGATTTTTCCAGTGGAGGTAGCGGATTCCACCGGCGCCGGAGACGTTTTCCACGGAGGGTACATTTACGGCCTGCTCCAGGGCTGGGACGCCCGGGAAAGCGCCCGGTTCGCGTCGGCGGTATCCGCCATCAAGTGTACGGCCCTGGGGGGCCGGGCGGGGATTCCCGATCTGGCCATGGTCCGGGAATTTCTGGCCGCCGGCCGCATCGACCGGACCCAGCTGGACCGCCGGGCGGAATTTTACCGCAAGGGGTTTGCAAGACTGTAACGCCGAAAGGAGGAACCTTCATGAAGCAAAGGACCCGTCCCGCCCTGATTTTCGGCTGCATCCTGGTGCTGATGACGCTGTTTATGATGGCCTACACCGTCACCGGGCTGATGCTCCCGTCCCTGACGGCGTACTACGGCCTTACCGTATCCCAAAGCGGCATGGTGGCCTCTTTGCAGTACGGCGGAGAAACGCTGATCCTGGTGATCTCGGGGTTCCTTCCCCAGGGGGCCGCCAAGGAAAAGCGGATCGCCGGATGCTTTGTGGGAACGGTTCTGGTCCTTCTGGGGATGAGCCTCCACCCTCCGTTTCCGGTGCTTCTGTGGTGCTTCCTGGCCTTCGGCGTCTGCTCCGGACGGTTCACCTACTACGCCGCCTCGTACATTGCAGAGCTGTTCCCGGAGAACCGGGGCCGGTACATGACCATTTTCTACATTTCCGTCAGCGCCGGGTGCATGGCCGCGCCCTATTATCCCACCTGGCGGTTGGACCGAGGCGCGGGCTGGTGGACCGTCTATGGAACAGAGGCCGGGGTCATCAGCATTTTCACCCTGGTTTTCATGCTGACCCTACTTTTCTGCCGCCAAGACCCGCCGAAAACACCGGCAGCCCCGGCAGAAAAGGGGGCGGCCCCGCCCTTTCGCTTCCTTTTCCAAAAGGGTAGCGGACGGCTGGTCCTGCTCTGCTTGATGGCGCTGCTCTATATGGGACACCAGATTTCCCTTACGGCCTGGCTTCCCACCTATCTGGGGGATAGCCTGGGGGTAAGCGCCGGGTTTTCCGGGGTGGTGCTCTCTTTGTTCGCCGCCGGGCTGGTGGCCGGACGGGTCCTCTATGCGGCAGTCTCCAGCCGGGTGCGGGCGGAGCACTTTCTTCTGGCCGCCACGATTCTGGGCAGCATCGTTCTGGGGGCGGGTCTGCTGATCCGCTCCGGCCCCGCCATTCTGATCGCCATGCTTTTTACCGGGATTTTTACCGGTGCGCTGAACCCGGTCCTCACCAGTCTGGGCTGCGACTGGTATCCTCAGAATACCGGCGCGGCGGCGGGACTCATCTGCCTGTCCCTTTCCGTGGGCGGGATGGCGTTCCCTTATCTGGTGGGACGGATCGCCCAGCGCTTTTCTCTGTTCGCCGCCATCTTCCTGGCGGCGGTGGACCTGCTGCTCATCGCCGTGCTGCTGGCGGTGAGCATGGCCCAGACCCGGTCTATGGAAAAACAGCAAGGGAGGAATCCAAATGGCAATTGATATGAAACCGGTCTATGAAGCCGCCCTGTCGGCTGCCGCGCCGCTGAAAATGCTCCACACCCAAGGCCCCCGGATCGTGGACACCGACGGCGCACCCGTGACCTTGCGGGGCTGCAACATCGGCTCCTGGATGAACATGGAGTATTACCTCTACGGCATCTACGGCTCCGAGCACATTCTGCGGAGAATGGCCCGGGAAATTTTAGGGGAGGAGAAGGGCCGCTTCCTTTTCGACTCCATGATGGACCACTTCTTCAACGAGGACGATGTGGCCTACCTGAAAAGCATCGGAAACACCGTCCTCCGCCTGCCCATGAATTACCGGCATTTCGAGGACGAGGAGCACCCGGAAACCTATCGGGAAGAAGGCTTCCGCCGGGTGGACCAGGTCCTTGACTGGTGC
This sequence comes from uncultured Oscillospiraceae bacterium, assembly GCA_934539585.1. Lineage (GTDB taxonomy): Bacteria > Bacillota > Clostridia > Oscillospirales > Ruminococcaceae > Merdivicinus. The sequence goes on from CAKTCT010000045.1 coordinate 11,811, forward strand.
GAAAAATACGGCCTTTACGTCATTCTGGATATGCACGCCGTTCCCGGCTGCCAGAGCGGCAACTGGTGCAGCGACAACGCCACCGGCGAGGCCCATTTCTGGCACAACGAGTATTTTTACCGGCGATTCCTCCGGCTGTGGGAGGAGTTCGCCCGGCGCTACCGGGGGAGAGTCGTGGTGGCGGGATATAACATCTTGAACGAGCCTGTCACCGTGGACCGCATCGGGAACCTCCCCATCCCCGTCGCCCACGACTGGGACGAGCTCAACGCCCTTCACCGCCGGACGGTGGCCGCCATCCGGGCCATTGACCCGGAGCATATCATCTTCCTGGAAGGGGACCAGGCGTCCAGCCTGTTCCACGGCATGGAGCCGCCCTTCGCCGAGAACCTGGTATACAGCTCCCACAACTATTCCTTCAGCTCCGGCGCGGTGACGGCCCGGTTCTATCCCGGCCTGACCTCCGATGGGCGCTACTGTGACCGGGAGGCCATCCGGGAGGAGTTTTACCGCCAGGAAGGCACCGCCTTCTGTCAGGATCACCAGGTTCCCCTTTGGGTGGGAGAGTTCGGCTCCCGGAGTTACAGCGAGATCATCGATGACCAGATCGGCGTTTTCGAAGAATTCGGGGCCCACTGGACCATCTGGCAGCATAAGGACATCGGCTTTTCCTCCCCGCTGCGGTACCACCCCAAATGCCCCTATCTTCTCCGGTTCCAGGACCTGATCTCCCGGTTCGGCACCGTTTACGGCGGGAACTGGGGCGCAGAGGAGACTCCGGCCCGCCGGAGCATGCGGAAAAAGTGCCGGGAATTTGAGGACGCCCTGATGACCGCCGCCCAAAGCCCCTATGTGGGCGAAGCGTCCCACTATATGCTTTCCCGGTGGGTGGACGACGGCTATTACGCTAAGATCGTGGCCTACGAATACTTCAAACGTTATGAGGAAATGAGCCTGGAGGAGATCGACCGGATGTTTGCAGACTCCTTTGAGCTCCGGAACTGCGTGGAGCACCCCCACGTCCGGGTCCTCCGGAAATACTGCAAATGACGCTGCCCGCCTGCGCTCCGCTATGGAAACTGCGCAGGCGGATTTTTTAGAATCCAAAAAAATCGCAACAATCCCGGAAATATGGACTTGTGAAACCTTTGGAAAGGTGATAGAATGTCCATATAGGGTGCGACCGGAAAGAGAGGGCGCTATGTGGTTCCAGCAGATCAAGGAGACCCTTCGCAACCAGAAGAAAATCTTATCCGCCACCAGTATCATCGCCGCGTTGGTGATCCTGGTCTCGGTGAGTTATGGGTATGTCTTTCAGGGCATCGTGAGTCAGAAGGCAGACGCCTTTCTGACCAACAACCTGAACCAGAACGAAACTGCCGTGAACCAGATGATCGCCTCCTGTGACACCCTCTGTTCCCAAATGTACACCGAATTGAGCATCCGGAAGCTGATGAACGAGGACCTGGACGTTTACGAATTTCAGACCTACTATCCCCAGCTCAAGCGTTACCGTACCGTGGACGGCGACATCGAGGCCCTTTACCTTTATAACGCCCGGCAGCAGAAGGTCTATTCCACCTCCGGGACCCTTTCCTTCGGCGAGCACAGCCGGGAGGATTTTCCGGATGGGGATTTGTGGAATTATCTCCGGCAGCCAGCGTATTCCTACGCCTCCCAGCCGGTCCCCCGGACGATTCCGGTGGAGAACATCTGGGCCTACGACGGAAAAACGGAACTCCCGGTCTTTTCCTTCTTTTATACGCCTGCCGTCCGGGGAAACTACATCGATTACAACACCATTGTGGTCAATTACTCCTATCAGAAGCTGATCCGGGAGTTCGCCTATTTCAGCAGCGAAGCCTACGGCGACGGGTCCGTTCTGATCCTTTCCGGGGACACGGTGATTTTTTCCACTGATCCGGAACAGCCCCTGGGCGTTTCCGTCGGGGAGGTCTTTAATCCGCAGGGGCTCCGGTTCCTCCGGGACGACCGCGTCCAAAAGGGGACCCGCTGCCGTATCAACGGCGAATCCAAGTACATTCTCAAGCGCAGACTGGACAACCTGGACTGGACCCTTGTCACCGTGGTCCCCAGCCGGTACATCACCCGGGAAAACTCCATCTGCGTCCTTTTGACGGTGCTGCTTTTGGGCGTTGTCGTGCTGGTGGGGATCGGCTCTGCCATCACCGCCTCGGGCTACACCAAAAGGCAGAAGCAGCAGGAGATAGAGGAACTGACCCGGTACTATTCCCAGCAGGATTTCCTGATGGAGCTTTTCCACGGCTGGCGGCGGTACGATGTGGCCGAGTTGAGCCAGCGCCTGGAGGAATTCGGCAGCTCCCTTAGGGTCCAGGGAAACTTCCACATGATCATCGGCAAGATCGATCACTACTACGACTATTTCAACCAATTCCAGAAGTCAGACCGGGCAGAGCTCAACCGGAAGATCATCCAGATGGTGAGCCGGTATTACGCAGACGCCCCGGTAAAGATCGAGGGCTGCAACATGCTCAACGAGGAGCGGGACGGGGAATTCGTCTGGCTCCTGCAAGAGGAAGCCGGCCTGGATTTCAAAGCCTTCGAGGACCGCTGGTACGCCTGCTTTGAGGCCATCCGGGAAAAGACGGGACGGCAGTTCTCCCTTATCATCAGCAAGCCCTTCCATTCCATGGAGTCCGTGGCGTTTTTATACAAGTCTCTGTCCGAGGAGATTACCATCCGCCGGGTCTTTGACGGATACGGCCTGTTCATCCACGAAATGGGCCTCCGGACCGAGCCCTACTCCTATCCGGAAAAAGAGGAAAAGGCCATGATGGACTGCCTGCTCATGGGGGACTATCCGGGCCTTCGGGAAAATTTTGAGCGCATCGTGGACCTGACCCGCTATCGTGGAGAGTACGAGGTGGAGAGCACCTTCACCCAGCTCTCATACAGCTACTACCGGAACGTCCAGATCATCCTCCGCAATCACCAGATCGCCGTGCCCAGCGGGATGCTGATGCCCTATATCACCTTTGAATTTGTGGAGCGTATCGACGACGTCCGTCGAATCTTCTACAACGCTTTCGACGGCCTGGAGCGGATCCTCCAGGAAAAGCGGGCCAACCGCCAGAAGGAGCTTTCCGATCGGATTGTCGAGTATATCCGGCAGCATTTCAGCGACCCGGACCTTTCCCGGCAGAGCATTGCCGACGCCTTTCATGTTTCCTACTCCACCGTGGGCGTGGCCATCAAAAGCCGCCTGCCTGGAGGGCTTTCCAATTATGTCCAGGAGCTTCGGCTGGAAAGCGCCAAGGAGCTTCTGGCCTTCGGCAGCGACCCCATCGAATCGGTGGCGGCTCAGTGCGGCTTTGCAAGCTACATCCACTTCCACAAAACCTTCAAGAAGAACACCGGGACCACCCCCGGAGACTATCGGAAGGAAAAGCGCCCGTCTTGACCTCAGACATCCTGCGGCGAACCTGCCGCTGAAAATAGGAGGAGCAGTTATGAAAATCTCAACCGAAATCGAATCCATCGCCCTGCTGACAGGCGAGGAAAAAGCCGTGGAACTGGTGGCCAAGGCGGGCTTTGACGCATGGGATTTCTCCATGTTCGCCATGTGCGCCTACGATTGGGGCGCCGGCCGGCTCCTGCCAACGGACCACCCCCTGGCATCGCCCAACTACCTGCAATTCGCCCGGCGGCTGAAGCAGATCGGCCTGGACAACGGCATTTTCTGCAACCAGTCCCACGCGCCCTTCCCGTCCTCGGTCCCGGGAATCCGCAGCTGCCTGAAACGGGCCATCGAGTGTACGGCGGAGGCCGGGGGCAGAATCTGCATCATCCACCCGTGCAACGACGCCTCCCCGGAGGAAAACGCCGAGATGTACGGGGAACTCCTGCCCTTCGCCAAATCCTGCGGCGTCAGGATTGCCACGGAGAACATGTACAACTGGGACCCGGTGAAGGACGAGTCCTGCTTCGCCGCCTGCGCCACCTCCCAGAGCTTCAACGCCCACCTGGACGCGGTGAACGATGACTTTTTCGTGGCCTGCCTGGACATCGGCCACGCGGAAATGCGGTCCTCCGGCTCCGGGGCGGGGAACATGATCCGGGCCCTGGGCAGCCGCCTCCAGGCCCTCCACCTCCACGACAACGACCTCCACGGCGACTCCCACCAGATCCCGTTCTCCATGTCCATTGACTTTGACCAGGTGGTCAAAGCACTGAAGGAGATCGGCTATTCTGGCGAGTTCACCCTGGAAGCCTCCAGCTACCTGGGAAGCGCGGGCTATACCGCGGAAAACGCTCTGGACGGGGTGCGGAACCTGGCGGAATCCGCCAAGCGCCTGGCCCGGATGTTTGAGGAAGCATAAAAGAACGGACTCCTGATGCTTTTCAGGAGTCCGCTTTTCATTCGATCCGATAGAGCATGTTGACCTCGTGGCAGTCCGGCTCGTCCACCACATCCGTCTCCGTAAAGCCCGCCTTTTCGTAAAGGGCCTTGGCCTGGTCGTTGCCCCAGATGTAGGTGGTGGTCAGGAACTTTGCGCCGTACCGCTCCTTCATCAGGGCGATGAGCTCCTTCAGGGCGGCGAAGCCCAGCCCCCGGCCCTGCCAGGCGTGGTCGATGGCGTAGTCCCAGAGGAAGAACCCGTCCTCCCACCTCCGGAGAAGGGCGAAGCCCACGCAGACGCCGTCCTTGAAAACGTCGAAGGCCGCTACGTCCTCCCGGGTACACTGCTTCCGGATGGACTCCTTGGAGGAGAGCCAGCGCTCCTGCTCCGGCAGAAGGCTGATTTTCATTTCGGTGGATGGGATGAAGTTCATGGGGCCTCCTTGAAAAACATAGTAGTCAACGTTGTAAGTCGGAGGGGAACGGCGGCATTTCGTGAAGGTTGGCTTCGCCAAGAGAAGGGACGGCTTCGCCGCCGCGAAGGATCGTGCTTCTCACGATGGAAAGGTAGGGAACGCCCGCGACCCTTCACCGCGCAGCGACTTCTCGGTGCGGAGCATCCCTTCTCGTGCCAAATGGCACACCTCGCAAAAAATCCCAACTTGTCGGAAGACAAGTTGGGATTTTTTGTGGAGGCGTCACCCAGAATCGAACTGGGGGTGAAGGAGTTGCAGTCCTCTGCCTTACCGCTTGGCTATGACGCCAAAAAAATGGAGCGGACTACGAGGCTCGAACTCGCTACCTCCACCATGGCAAGGTGGCGCTCTACCAGATGAGCTAAGTCCGCATAAAATGGTGCTTCCGGTCGGAATCGAACCAACGACACGAGGATTTTCAGTCCTCTGCTCTACCGACTGAGCTACAGAAGCATAAATTGGCGACCTGCATGGGGCTCGAACCCACGACCTCTAGCGTGACAGGCTAGCGCTCTAACCAACTGAGCTAGCAGGCCATTTCTGTCAAATTCAGTGAACAAAAACTATTATACACATTTCGGGGCGGTTTGTCAACGGTTTTTTTAAAAAAACCAAATTTTTTGCTCGACAAAATCTCTTGATTTTCGCGGGGGACTATTATATAATAGGAACAGACCATCTCAGAAAGGATGAAATCATGAAAGCGGGAAAGACCAGCCGGATTGTCCGCATCGTCATAAGCGCTCTGCTGATCCTCTTGATCCTGGCCAGCCTGACCGGAATCTTCCTGTTCAGCGCCGGGGTGCGCAACGCGGACCAGACGGGTACCTTCAACCTTTTCGGCCGCAGCTACCACCTGAATAAAAGCGCGGCCATGTCGCCGAATATCGAGAAAAACGACCTCATCGTGGTCCGCCATATGCCCTTTTCCAGCCTTCGGGAGGGGGACCTGATGGCCTTCTATATGGAGGAGGACGGCAAGGAGCACCTGCTCGTCCGCCGGATCCAGTCCATCCAGGGCATCACCTATACCGTGACCGACAACGCCGACGAGACCCTGGAGCTTTCAGCGGATACCTGCCGCATCCTGGGGAAAGCTACCTCCAAGAGCACCGCTCTTGGCAAGGCCGTGATTTTCCTCCAGACCTCCGAGGGCCGGATGATCTTCTGCGGCTGGACCATTGGGATCACCCTGTTCCTGCTGGGACTGACCATCCTCATCCACCTGCTGTGGAAGCTGCTGACCGGTAAATCCGCAGTTCCTCCGGGGCCGGTGGACGCCCTGACGGGACAGCCCCTCTCTTTTGACGAACCCATCTCCCTGGAAAAATCGGGAAAACATAACAAATGAATCGTTTTAACGGACGCCGTGGACAGCCTGCGCGTCCGTTTTCTTTTTGCTTTATAGGAGGATATGATGAGACGAAATCTGTTGGTAGCACAATCCGGCGGCCCCAGCGCGGCCATCAACGCCACCCTGGCGGGCGTCATCGCGGCGGCCCGGAAGTCGGACAAGGTAGGCCGGGTCTACGGCGCGAAGCACGGCATCGAGGGCGTTATCAAGGGCCTGCTGGTGGACCTCAGCGGCTTTACGGACTACGAAAAGCTCAAGGCCACCCCGGCCATGGCCCTGGGCTCCTGCCGGTATAAGCTGCCCCCGGTCTCCGACCCCGCGGCGGAGGACTACCTGCGCATCCGGGAGACCCTCCGGAAATACGAAATCGGCACCTTCGTCTACATCGGCGGCAACGACAGCATGGACACCGTCCGCAAGCTGTCGGAGCTTTTCGCCGGGGAAGCCGACGCCCCCGTGGTGGTGGGCGCTCCCAAGACCATCGACAACGACCTGCCCCTTACGGACCACACCCCCGGCTACGGCAGCGCCGCCAAGTACCTGGCCGTGACCATGGGGGAGATCATCCGGGACACCTCCATTTACGCCGTCCCCGCCGTGACCATCGTGGAGATCATGGGCCGCAACGCCGGGTGGCTGACCCTGGCGGCGGCGCTGCCCCGGTTCGTCGGCGGAGCCAAGCCGGACATCGTGGCCATCCCCGAGGTCCCCTTTGACGAAAACGAATTCCTCCGCAAGGTCCAGGAAGCCCACCGCCGCTCCCCCAACGTGGTGGCCGTGGTCAGCGAGGGCATCCGGGATAAGTCCGGCACCTACGTGGGCAGCCAGACCAAAAGCGGCGTGGTGGACACCTTCGGCCACACCTATTTAAGCGGCGTGGGCAAGTACCTGGAATGTCTGGTCACGGAAAAGATCGGCTGCAAGGTCCGGTCCATTGAGCTGAACCTGATGCAGCGCTGCTCCTCCCACCTGGCTTCCTTCCAGGACCTGGAGGAAGGCTTCGCTATCGGCCAGGAAAGCGTGGCCGCCGCCCTCCGGGGGGAAAGCGGGAAGATGGTGGCGGTCCAGCGGCTGTCCAACACCCCCTACGCCATCCGCCTGAACACCGTGGAGGTGGCCGACGTGGCCAACCGGGAGCAGCTGGTCCCGGAAAAATGGTGGGATCTGGAGGATGCCGGGGTCCAGGCGGAGATCTGCCGCTACATCCTGCCCCTGATCAAGGGGGAAGTCCCCCAGTTCAAAAACGAATTCGGTCTGAACGACTACATTATTTTCGAATAACTGCAAAGAATAGAGACGGAACTGCGCAGAAGGCAGCTTCCGTCTCTTTTTTTGCCGGAAATTGCCAGAGCCCGCCGCCGCTGGCTTTTCGGGAAGTGGTGGTTCTTGCCTCTGATATTCTTCCCCGGACCCTCACATAGTATAACTGCGCCTACATGGCGCGGAGGGAGAGATTTTATGCGCAGGCTTGTCCGTACCGTGTCCCTTTTCGCCGCCGTTGTGACCTTTGCGGTGATGGGATTCGTTACTTACTTGAATTACCAGATACCCGACAGCTTTTACGTTTTTGACACGGAGAATTTCTCCATGGAGCAGCTTCCGTCGGTCCAGGCGGACCCCGCGGTTCCCCAGGAGAGCCCCGCCGGGACCAGCACTTCCCGTTCCCGGGAAACGCCCCTGAAGCTCCTGGGCATCATCCCCATCAAGACCACCTATCTCCATGAGGTGGACGAACAGTACGTGGTTCCCTGCGGCACCCCCTTCGGGCTGAAAATGCTTACCGACGGGGTAGTGGTGGTGGGCCTGAACCCGGTGGAGACCGCTTCCGGCACCCTCTATCCCGCCCGGGACGCCGGCATCCGCAAGGGCGACGTGATCCTGAAAGCCAACGGCCGGGCCGTCTCCGGCAACCAGGACCTGACAGAGCAGATCCGCCGGTGCGGCGGGAAGTCCGTGGCCTTCACCCTGCGCCGGGGGGAGGCGGAGCTGACCGTCTGCGTCACCCCGGCCAAGGCTTCCTCCGATGGGGAATACCGCTGCGGCATCTGGGTCCGGGATTCCTCGGCAGGAATCGGCACCGTGACCTTTTACGACCCGGCTACCGGGGTTTTCGGCGGCCTGGGCCACGCCGTCTGCGATGTGGACACCGGCGAGACCATGCCCCTGTCCAGCGGCCAGGTGGTGCCGGTTCAGATCAACGGCGTCCGGAAGGGCCAGGTGGGCACGCCCGGGGAGCTCCAGGGCAGCTTTCTGTCCAGCTTCGCCTGCGGGAGCCTTTCGCTGAATAACGAGACCGGGGTCTACGGCGTCCTCACCCGGAACCCCGCCCCGTCCCGGGAGGCGGTGCCTCTCTGTCTCCGCCAGGAGGTGGAGGAGGGCCCCGCCCAGATTCTGACCACCGTCGCCGGGACCACGCCGGAGCTTTACGACATCGTCATCGAAAAGGTGAACATCGGGGACAACACCCCCACCAAAAACATGGTCATCCGCATCACCGACCAGCGGCTCCTGGAGCTGACCGGCGGCATCGTCCAGGGCATGAGCGGCAGTCCCATCCTCCAGCATGGCCGCCTGGCCGGAGCCGTGACTCACGTCCTGGTCAACGACCCCACCCGGGGTTACGGCATCTTCTCCGAAAATATGCTGGAGAACTCCAAAAAAGCCGAAATTGCCGCCAATCCCGCCGCGTAACCGTTTATTCCTGAAAATCCGACAAAATGGGAGAAAAGTTTTTGACGAATTCCACAAGGTTTTTTGTGCAGAAAGAATGTTGAAACATTGAATAATATGTGTTAAAATATGAATAAATCAAAAACAGCACGAACCTTGAGCAGACGGGAGGAATTACGTTGGATTTGCGCAAAAAGATTTTGATCGGCGACGATTCTGCCGATTTCGGAGCGATTTGTCAGAATGCGCTGCGGGAAAAGGGCTACGATGTGGCCCTCTGCAGAAAGGACGGCTTCGAGGTCCTTTCGGGGATTTCCTCGGAGCGGCCGGACCTGGTGGTCATGAACGCCCTGATGATCCATGTGGACGCCCTGGGCATCATCCGGAGCATGAAAGGCCGGGATGACGCTCCGCGGTTCATTGTCACCTCGGCCTTCGACAACCCGTTGATTTCCCGTGAGGTCATGCAGGCTCCCAACTGTTCCTATATGCTGGAGCCCTTTGAGCTGACGGAGCTTTACGACCGCATCGATATGCTGTTCGGCTTTGAAATGCCCCAGGCCCGGGCCCAGGCCAAGAAAGGCCCCACTGACCACGACCTGGAGCTGATGATCACCGAAATCATCCACCAGATCGGCGTCCCCGCCCATATCAAGGGCTACCATTACCTCCGTTACGGCATTCTGCTCTGCATCAAGGATATCAGTATGATCAGCTCGGTGACAAAACAGCTGTATCCCACCATCGCCAAGAAGTTCGGCACCACGTCTTCCCGGGTGGAGCGCGCCGTCCGCCACGCCATCGAGGTGGCCTGGGACCGTGGCGACGTGGACACCCTGGAGTCCTACTTCGGGTATACCATCCTCAATAGCCGGGGTAAGCCCACCAATTCTGAGTTTATCGCCATGATCGCGGATAAGATCCGTATGAAGGTCCGCAGCGAAAATAACGGCATCGAGGTCCTGCCGTAATACGCCGCAGCGTAAACAAAGAAAGTTTTCGGTCCAGCCTTTTTCAAAAGGCTGGCAGGGATGGAAGGGGCAGCGCCCCTTCCTCGCCCTCCGCAGAGGGCGAAATCCAACCCCGTTGCGCCTCGGGCGCAACCCAAAAAGAAGGAAAGGCGGCCCG
>CAKTCT010000046.1 GCA_934539585.1 uncultured Oscillospiraceae bacterium
CTGCGGCGCTGTCTGCGCCCGCTCGTTGAATAAGTCTGTTGATATACCAAACCGCCTTTTGCAAGTCCTCTTCACCGGCCATCGGCTCGCCCCTCCAACATCTGAATCAGGCTGTGAATACCTCTGACTTGGGTGAAGCCCTGAATTTTACCCGTTCCAGCGTAGAATTGGAACAGTTTATCATCAGACTTTCGCCAACAATGAAAGTGGCCTGTTTGCTCATTTTTCAGTTGGTATTCAATGCCGTGGGCTTCAAACTGCTGAATGGCATAGGCGATCCGGTCGGGGTTCTTTGCAACCCGTTCTGAATGAACCTGTTTGGCATGATTCTTCAGGGCATCCCATACTTCATCCCTTGCCATCAGCTTCACCTTCTTCCTGTTTGGGAACATAGTCCTTTGCGGCTTTTCCCGGTTCGCAATGCCAATGGCGGGAACAGCAATGGGGAATGGTGCCAATGACGGAACAATAACCGGGTTCATCGTGAACACAGGTGGCACAAATATCAATCTGCTTTTCCATCGGCTTCACCCCTGAAGTTCCCGTGGGTTTCAATGGAAATTGAAACCCTTCCAAGCACCCGGCGAACATTCCAGCTCACTTCATCAGAAATGGTGCGGTTGATAGTGTTCTGAATCGTTGTTCTCACAAGAGAATCCATGTTGGTTTCATGAATAATCCGGTCAATCGCCCGATCAACTTTTTCAGAAACAATTTCTTCCACAAAGCCTTTGATGGTTTCACGGTTGATCCCGTTATCCGCCAACATTTGGGTTAAAATCTTCCGAAGTTCAATCTGTTCAACGGTCATTACTGCCCACCTTCCTTCAGTGTGATCTTCACATAACCGGCCTTGGCAGAGGTCTTCTCACCTCTGGTGATCTTCTCCACCCACTTCGGGCGGATGCTGATAAGCACTGCTTTCACGCTTCTTACTCCTCCTGAAGCCCCATCATGGGCTTTCCGACATACTTGCACCAGTCATACTCCGCCTGCGCCCCGTGGCTCTCTTCCCAGTCGGGGAGGAAAGCCACGCAGTCGGCCACGCTCATCATGGCCACGCAAATCTGCATGTACTCCTCCCGTCTCAGCCCTTCCGGAAGGGAAGCGGGATTCAGGACGATGTGCCCCTCCTCCCGCAGCCGTTCCTCCTGCTTCCGGAATTTCTCCCGGTAGTTCTCGTCGCCGGTGATCTTCCCGGCTATGTAAATCTTCACGCTTCCTCATCCTTTCCGTCCATCTTAGCCCCACAGTTGGGGCAGTATTTTGTTATTCCCCAAAACCGACTAACAGGATATTTGCAGTTATGGCAAACATCGATATTCTCTTCGTCAGATGAAATCATGTGCTCCCAGTAGCTATGCGCCACCGGCGCAACGTCAGCGGCTGGCATTTCCGCAAGCAGCCGCTTCGCGTCTATCATTGTGGCGATTGGCTCTGTGACCTCCAATGCGGTTAGTTTGGCAATCGCCGTTTCGCACTCAATGTATTTCGCCATTGTCAACCTTCTGCTCGTCGTCTGCGAACGGGTACACGTCCACCTGATCGCCGGGAGCCACGACAACGATGTCATGCTCAGCGGGAATGCCTAACAGCCCGTAGGCCGCCCAGTCACAGCCGCTGCTGTCGCCCTTCTTCGGTGTGCCCTTGCCGGTGTACCGGCCCAGACACTCCTGATAGGCACAGTTCGGAGATTTCGCACCGGCATCTTTGAAATCCTGCACGGATGCAACATGCCCGCACATAGGGCAGCGGAAACGCCACTTAAGCATATCCGGACCAAATCGGCGTGTCGCCTCTGCCTTCCATTCATCAACACTGTTGTACTTCATTTTTGTGATCCTCCTTCGTGTAACCTTCAATACCATTCTTCCTTACGTACAATCCAGACGGGGAAAGCCCTCGGAACCTTTTGATCGTATATACAATACCCACCGCCCCGATCTCCATAGTCGTTGTTCCAGTCTGAACGCAATTCCCAGCGGCACCAGCCGTCCTGCACTCGCATTTCAGACTTGCTTTTAGCAGGTATTCGGTCTTCACGGCAAATAAAATCTGGAACGTCTTCCTTATTGGGGCATACGTCCTTTGCAATGATGTACGCTTCGCCGTCGCAGTCATAGTCCCATGTGTCCCAAACAAAATACCGTTTTGATTTTGCCATGCTCATTCCTCCTCACAAAAGTCTTAGCTGCCCATCATCCGCAGCCCTTTTCCGATCCTCCGCCATGCGCTTCCGGCGGTACTCGTCGTACTGCCTGCGGTACTCATAGCTGGCCCCGAAGACGTGCCACGCCGCTTTTACTAGGTTCGGCTCAAAGGGCCGGATTTTCTCTAAGTCCGCTGCCGCCGATGCTGAAATGGCGCACCCGCAGCATCCGGTTCGGGTCAGGCCGTAGACCTCGTAAGCGTCGGAGTACCGGATGCCGTAGTACTCCTTGTACCACGCCTTGTCTGCGTCGGTGACGTAGTACAGCGGGCGGAGCCGGTACTGCCCGCCGGATGTCTCCGTGAAGCACATGCTGGTGCAGTCCTTCTTGGGGACGGAGCGCATGCCGCCCTCGGCCCGGCGCTCCCCGGTGATGATCATGTCGTACCCCTTCTGCACCGAGTGGGCCAGCTGCTTTTTGCAGCAGTCGCAGCACCGGTTGGACACCCGAAAGGGGATGGGGCTCTCCTTGATGAAGTCCAGCAGGTACTTGGACGAGCCAATGACCAGCTGGATCTCCGGTCGGGGTTCTCCCTTGGAGTTGCAGCCGCAGAGAAAGTTGATCTGGCTCTCGCATTTGGGATACCGCTGCCGCAGTTCTTCCCGCTTGGCGGTCTTGTCCTCGGCCTCAGCGTATTCGTCGGCGATGGTCAGGGGAATGCGCTTCTTCTGGACCCCTTCCAGCCCCGCCGAGATGATCTTGGAGATAAAGGGCAGCCCATACTCCCGGGTGGCCAGGACGATGTTTTTCTTTGGCCGGTATTCCGGGATGCTCACGCCGTATTTCTTCTCCATGTCCCCCTTGTGCCGCTTGATGGCCTCCATCTCCAGTCCGGTGTTGAAGAAGCAGTAGTGGACCGGCGGGAGCTGAAAAAGCGCCCGGGTGCTCTCGATCAGGTGCAGCATGATGTCGCTGTCGCTGCCGCCGGAGTAGGAGCAGATGGCGTTGGGGTGCTGCACCAGCCGTTCCGCAATGATGCTTTGGATGGTCTGGAACTTTTTAGGCGCATCGAAGTCCGCATAGGCTGGCCGGTCGGTGTAGACACGGCTTTTTTGAACATTCTGACTCATTTTGACTCATCCTTTCTTTTGGTGGCCGATTTCTTTCGGGCTAATCCGCATAATTCGCTCAAGCGTATTGATGTGTTTGCGTAGAAGTTCCATACTGCTATAGCATCCAGATACTTTACCGGCAGCATGATTTGCCCATTCTTCATGGACCTCCCAGCCGAGCTCGTGCTTCGCCTTAGCGGCATCCAGTGCCGCACCTTCTGATCTGGATCGCTTGCAAAGGGTCTCAAACAGTTTTCGTTGCTCATCAAGCAGATGGCGTAAGCACGGCAGCGCTGTTGATGCGATCTGCTTGCATTTTAGAAGCGCGTCGTCACTATCGGCCTCAACCCACGCCGTGTCATATCCTTGACTGATACAATAGTTTTCGGCGGCACGAATTGAGTCGAACACAAGATTGTCTACTAAGGCATATCCGCAATTTACGTTGTTGAATTGCATATTGTTTCCGCCTCCTTAGAGTCCTGTGTGTAGCTTTGGCACCGTTCATCCGGCACCCAGTCGCGCCAGTGCTGTTCCAGCCACTTCTGCGCGGCTGCCAGACTGCGGCACGTCTTGACGGCCACAACTTCAATGTCGCCGTACTGTATCTCAAGGCAGGTTTCCACGGTAAAGGAAAACTCCGCTGTGCGGGTAATCCACCAGCGCTGACCGCTGAGGGTCGTTTCCCAGCAGGTTGGTATGCCGTCAGTCTTACGGATGATCTCATAGGTTGCCATACATAGCACCTCCATTCTGATTCAGCGTCGCGTCGAAATGCTTGATGCGGTTATGGTCCTCATACCTCTTTCGGTCTTCGTCGCTCAGTTTCGTTGTGGGCCGGAAAGCGTTCTTTCCGGTCGTCTTGAAATACCAGTCCTTGCAAAGCATGCAGGCGGCTTTGGTCGTGGGTGCTTCGACAGCGACGTCGGCCAGATACTCTGTCCGGTTTGCCTTGATGAAAAAATATACCACATACGTTTTCATGATTTACCCCTCACCATTCCTGATCTTCAAAGTCAAGCAACGCATTGCTAGCCTTAATGGCAAGTTTACAGAAATCGTCAGCAGCCATTTTCTGATGCTTACAGAGTTCTGCATCTGGTTCGTCGTGGCTTTCATAATCGTATTGAAGCCGTCGAGCATTTCGATAGACCTGCTCTGTGCGAGCTGCCTCATCCTGCAGCAGTTTGTGGATGAATTCCAAAGTGTTGATGTTCATAATTTACCTCCGTTGCCCTGTCATCTTCAGTGCCGGTGGGGCAATTCCGGCAGACGCCCATCTGGGCGTTTCGACTCATTGGAATTCGTTTTCCATTGTTGACAGCACGATTTCCCTGCTTTCAAGGTCCATAGCGCGGTACAGGTAGTGATAGCTGTGCCGGTGTCGTGCCATCAAAGACCGCACTGTTTCCCTGTAGCTATCGCTCTTTCTGCTGTCAACCACAGTTTCGATCTCGCCATCAATCAGAATGGCCTGAACCAGATACCTCACTCTCGCCATCCTCCTCTCAAACATCCACACTGACACGGTGGTACGCCCAGAAGCGACCACCACGAACGAAAACCTTATACCAGCTCGTGAACGCCTGACCGGTGCAGTCGTAGGCGGACGGGTAATAGGGCCGGTATTCGTGGTCCTCGAAGTAGCTGACGGCATCGTCCATCGTCTCGATGCATTCTGGCAGCGGCATTAGCTCCGTATAGCCGTCAATGCCGTCATCCTGAATGATGCGGCGCTCAGAGACAGGTCGGGATGAGAACTTGCGCATTTCGTGCTTGAGGTCGGCGGCCTTCTGACTCATGCCGCGCTCATAAGCAATCCCAAGGATTTCATAGGCGACCTTCAGGTCGGTGTAGCTGTTGATGTTAAACATTTTTAGCACCCCTTTCAATCTTCGATGGAAAAGCAGGTATGACAGATCTTGCCGAGGCAGTACAGGATGCCGTCCAGACCGAGAATGTTGTAAGTTTCTGGGTCACTGTACCGCATGATTGTTTTCGCCATTTTGAGAAGTCTTGCCGTCGTGATGCTGTGTACTTTGGTCATATTTAGAAGCCTCTCGTACTCATCATTGGTGCCTATGGTGAACCATTCATGACTGATGCATAGCGCCCGTAGGTCATCCATATCCATCCAACGCATTTCCTTTGCTTTCATAGGTTTAATTCCTCCAATCACAAAGTTCAAACAATTGCTTTACAATCATGATTATAGTGCAATCATTTGAACTTGTCAAGAGGCAAGATTCAAATAATTGAATTTCATTTTTGGGGCACAAAAAATAAGGCTGCCGAGCGATGGGGTTACGCTCAACAGCCTTATTTCTATAATATACGTGCATATAGGCGCTATGATGTACGCACATTGTTTTTCTATATTTTAGGTATTCAATATGAAAAATATGTAACATTGTAACTCCTAGCTGAAAAGTGCCTTGTTTCAAGGCTTTTTGGGGTTACAGCTTGTGCTACAACAGGGGTTACGATTTTCAGCTTCGTAGTGACACGAGTCCTACATGAATTCAGGGGTTACAGTCATAACACGCCTGACTGTAACCCCTGTAGTCTGGTTATCTCACCTGCGCAAGACGAGTTCCACTTACGATGTGCGCTGTCTGACTGGTCTCAGTGAAAAAATTGCCGTAAATATTTTAATTACAGCTAAAATGCTGCGCGGGAGTGAAAGCGGCCTTTAATTGGATCGAAATCGATCCAGGTTAACATACTCACGCAGATAGCTGCTTAAACTGGTTCTGATTAAGGAATCCTTTGATCTGCTCATACCCCCAGCCGAAATCAACCAGCCCGCTGACCAGCCGCTCCATGGATTGAATTGTCTCCAGCTCCTCCCGGCTCAAACGGTCCCGAAGGTTTTCGCTGGGCCCGAGGCCCATGGCATCCCGCAGCTGTGCGGCGTTTTTCCCGAACAGGGCCCGGTAAATGCAGTTGGTGTAATTGACGTAGGCGTGGCCGTGCATCCGCTCGTTCTCCGTAGACTGCTGGAGAGCTTTGGTTAGGGCCTGCCGGACCGCAATACCTTTCTCCCGTTCCAGAAGCTTTCCGCGCAGCGCTGCCTCCATGGCGTTGAACTGTCGGATGTATGCCTCCTTGAACTTCATGGCAAGATTGCCGGTGTAGCCCATGGCCAGCAAGGTGAAGCCGTCACGGGTCATAAGCACGGCTTTCTGTTTTCGATTCATGGAATCCGTGTAAAAGATATCGCCAAAATTGGCGGCATTAAATTCTTCACTGCATCCTAGCTCCCGGATGTCTCTGATAACTTTATCGTGAGCCTTTTCGAAGGTCTCCGCCACATCCAGGCTGGTGCAGACCGCCTTTTCCTCTTTGCCGAACTTCTCAATTTTCACGAACATTTTCATCAATCCTTTCTGTTGACTTGAAACAACTTAAAAATTGCCCGTTTTTTGAATTGAACCACGAAAATGATCCTCCTGCAGCTGCGCCAATTAAAAAATTCCATTCAAAATTTTAATTAAGACCACCCCGCAGCACCGGAGTGAAAGCGGCTTTTAAATGCGTCGAAAAGGAAGCGTTTAAACTGGTCGAAATCGACCCCTTTAAACCTTCACCGCTCCCTCTTCATCCGTCACAATCAGCGCCCCCTCCGGCACGCCATGCGCCCCAACCGGATTCAGGAAATACTTTTTACCCCCGATCTCCCGCAGGCCGGTGAGCATCCCGCCCTTGGGCTCTTTGCCGCTCTGGGGATTCAGATAGTACCAGTATTTTCCGACCTTCCGCCATCCGGCGGCCATGGCCCCCGAGCCGGTGAGGTAGTACCACCAGCCGTTCACCCTCCGCCACGCATTGGCGGCCATGTACCCGTCCGGATCCAGATAGTACCAGACGTTTTTGTCGAAGACCCAGCCGGTCACGTCCTTCCCGTCCTTCCGGAATCTCCATTTCCCGTCCTGCTTGTACCAACCGGAGGGCTGCTCCTCATGCGCCCCCAGCTCGAACGCCCAGGGCTCCGCCAGCGGCATGGGGAACCCCATCCGCTCCGCCCAGGTGAAATACCCCTCCGGAACGTAAAAGTCCCCGTTTTCGCCCCAGCCTTCGCCCCATGAGTTCCGGCACCGGATGCACCGGACGCCGTTTTTCACACAGTACCCGGTCGCCCAGACCATGTGACCGCCCAGCCACTCCTCCACCTGCGTGCCGGAGAGGGAAGGCTCAGCGAGTACCGGGCTTTCCGCCGTGACCTTCTTGATCCCGGCAAAGAGCTGCAGCCCCAGCTGCACGAACTTTCTCTCATACAGTGCCCGCCGCACCTCGTCAAAGCTCCGCAGCGCCCAGTAGTTCCCGATGACCAGCTTCCGGGAATCGGGGAGCAGCTTCTTCGCCAGCTTCTCGAACCGCTCCATGGCCGCCGGCATCTCCTCTTCATAGGGGTATTTCTCCCAGCTGAGGCCGCCGTCCTTCTGCGCCGCTTTTAAGAGATCCCGCTCGATGGTGCCCTGCCCCTTGTGGTCGGAGTACCGCCGGTTTCCGTAATACCAGCCAAAGCCGATTTTTCCGCCCAGAGAGTTCTCCAGCGAAGCCGAGAGCGCATGGGTGGCGCAGTTGTTGATCTGCCCCTGATCGTGGACAGCCGCCTTCACCTCCGGCAGATACTCCTCCGGAATTGCCGCAGCCGACACCCCGAAAACGTAGTCCCGGGGGTCTGTCTCACCCCTCACAAAACCGAAGCCATGCTCAAAATTGCTCATAATATCGCTCCTTCCTTGTCCGTGATGATGGGCTTTCCGTTCAGATAATAGTAGACCTTCCCGCCGAACGCCTGCCACCCGTCGGCGGCGTAGACGCCCTTCTCGTTGGGCAGCCCCAGATAGGCGGCGGGGTCGAGGTTGACCCCGTTTTTCCGCACCTCAAAATGGGTGTGCCGCCCGAAGCTGTAGCCCGTGCTCCCCATGACCCCCAGCTTTTCCCCGGCCTTGACGGTCTGGCCCTTTTCCACCGCCCGGAAAGCCATGTGGCAGAAAAAGAGTTTGTTTCCCTCCGGATCCCGAAGACAAACATAGTTGCCCCACTGCCACGTCCGGTCTGCGTGGTTGGTGATCATGATAGAAGCGGTCACCACCCCGTCCACCGGGGCTAAGATGTCCGCCGAATCCACGCCCACGACGTCAATTCCGTTGTGATCCGGTCGGTCCGGGAGCCGGTAGCCGCTGGTGATGCGGTTCCGGCCTTTGAAAAGAAATGTCATTTTGTTCGCCTTCCTCTTGACCTTTTTCACCGAATGAAATACAATAAATTTGCGGGCAGAATGCAAAGTGCTGCTGTCACTTTCTTGGTTTACCTGCCCGCTCGTCCCCCGGGAACCTCCCGGGGGATTTTTTATGCCCTCATTCCTCCGGCTCCGCCTTCCCCTTCAAAAGCTCCACCGCCTTTTTGAGCACCGAAGGCATGGGAATGCCCAGCAATCCGGCATTCTCGATGATGGAGATGGTTTCGTTCACAATAAACGCCACCACCACCGTGGTTTTCACCCAGTCCACCCCCAGCGTCACGTCCAGCCGGTGAGCCACTAAGACCAGCAGCAGGGTCATGCACTTTTTGGCCAGCCCCAGCCAGCCCACAGAGCTGGAAAGGCCGCCGTTTTCGGTCTTTTTCGACTTCCCGATGGCGGCGGCAATCAGCCCCGTCACAAAGTCCACCGCCATGAAGAGGATGAGGGTGGTCAGGTCGTTCGACCATCCGCCGAACAGGGAAGACAAAAACCCTCCGATGGCTCCGATTCCCCCGCATACCGCCGCCCGGGTCCCGATTGCTTTGTCCATGGTCAATCCTCCTCATACAAAATCGTCAGTCCATAGGCTTTCGCCGCCTCATGCTCAATTCGGCAGCCTCTTGCCTGCTCCCAGCCCTTGCAGAAATATGCCGCGTGGCACAGACTCATGTTTTCCAGGGATTTGGCGAGAAAGCACAGGGGAATCTGCACCACGCCGCGCTCCTCCATCTTCTCTTTGCTGTACCATTCATCGGTAAACAGGGTGTTTACGACTTGGTATCCATTGGCGGTCAGGACCGCAACGGCCTTTTCCCGGGTCGCAACGATTTCTTCTTGGGTTTTCCCGGCCATAGGCTGGGAGAGCATTGCTTTGTCCATGGTCAGGCCTCCTCCAGAATGTAGTTCATTTCCGCCTCGGTGATGGTGCCCTTTTCGTAGCGGGCAATGACCTGCTCCGCCGTCAGTTTGTTGGCCCGATACAGCCGCTTGAAAGATTCTACCAATGTTCTCATAATAATCCTCCTTCTACAAGTTCCAGTGTGTATGCGTCGATGGCCGCCTGAATCTGCTCCTCTACCGTGGGCTGCGTTCCGGGCTTTGGTGTGTCCTCCGGGTAAAACGTCCCGGTTTCCCCGTCGTACAGCCAGCCCTTGGGCGGTGTAGGTTTGATAAATCGTGCGTCCCCGGACGCTGTTTCGTCATAGCCCCAGCCCTCAAAGACGTTGTCGGGAGCTTCCACAAAAGTCACTTCCGGGGAGTACTTCCCGACAGTGCTTTCCAGAGTGGGATGCCTTGACGTGGCGTCCCAGTAGCAAAGCCCGTCAAAGATCTGTATAATTTTCATCGCCGTGCCTCCTTATGCATAGTAGGTGATGATGCAGACGCCAGATCCGCCAAAGCCATGATGCTCGTCGGATGAAATATAGGAACCGACGCTTCCGCCTCCTGCGGCAAACCCGCCGTTGTTGGGCGTAGTTCTTGAGGTTGCTCCTGCTCCGCCATTTCCGGCTTTTCCGTAGCCGCCTCCACCGCCAGCTCCATAAGTACTGCTTCCTCCAGCGCCGCCATTGCCGCCATAGCCACCGCCACCTCCGCCAGAGCCACCACCATAGTCGGAGCCTCCTGCGCCTCCGATTCCGCCGTAGCCTCCGCCACCGCCGCCTCCGGAAGCACCTCCGGAGCCTCCTGCGCCTCCGATGCCTCCGTAGCCGCCACCGCCGCCTCCGCCACCATCCTCGGTGGGGGCAGCGCCTCCGGCGCCAGTGCCTTCAAAATCCAATCCCATACCAACGGTATTTGTCCCAGCGTTTCCAGCTTTGCCTTTGGATTCAGAATAGACGCCGCCTGCACCGCCAGCGCCGCCATAGGTGCCTTTTGCACCACCAGAACCAGCAGTTGCGCCGTCATCTGTACCGTATGCGCCACCGCCTCCGCCGCCTCCGCCATAGGTGCCACCGGCGCCTCCGTTACTACCTTGCTGATCAATGCTGCCGCCGCCACAGCCACCACCTCCGCCACCATAGCTTCCAGTGCCGCCAGCGTTCGAGTTACTGACGCTTCCTCCACCGGTGCCGCCATTGATTCCAGAACCACCCGAAGCACTGAGCAGTGTACCGAAAGAGGTTACGCCACCGGCTGCAGAATCCCGATCGCCGCCTTTTCCGATGGTGATTGGGTATGTGGTTCCGGGGGTTACAGTCAGGGCTTTGTAGGCCATGTGACCTCCGCCGCCACCGCCCTGATTGTTGCCTGCTGCGCCGCCTCCGAAAAGGCGAACGTTGACGGACTTCACTCCGGCGGGACAAACCCAGTCTTGATCCCATACGATGATTTCGGTGACGAGACGCTTTTTCCCGCCACCCGCCTTAAAATTTGCCTTTTTCGCTCCTGTGTCCAAAATGACCGCTACCACAGCGCCGGAGACAAACAGGTTATCGTCAGCCGTCTCTCCATTGGAAAGCTGGATGGTGTACGCCGTCCCGTCCACCTTCACCGTATCCCCCGCAGCAAAGGCGGCGGTGGCCTTGAACTGGCAGGAAAGCACTCCCGTTGCGCCGTTTAAGCCCGTCAGAGCGTGGAACCGCCCCGGCGCCGATCGGCTGTGGGTCAGGGTGTGGACCCCGTCCGAAGCAAAGGCGCTTGCAATCCGGGATTCCAGGCTGTTGAAATTGGCGGCGTTGAGGGAATCGCCTTCGGCGCTGACCAATCCCTCCTCCCGGGTCACGTCGTAAACATCGGCGGTGCCCGTTGCTGTCAGCTTCCGCCGCCCCGGGTACTGGACGCTGCGGTCTGCCCAGGTCTTTTTTGTAAATGGCATGGTATCACTCCTATCAAATCAGTCCCCATTCGCCTGCCTGCACCTCGCCGGAATAGGTGTACAGCTGAAGCAGATAGGTGAGGGTCTCGTCCACGGCCAGCAGCATCTTTTCCATGTTGTTGGCGTCGGTCCAGGTAAGGTTGTCCATGGTCTCCGGCAAGGGCAGGGAGGCAGTATACGCCCCCAGCGCATTCCGGACGGCTTTCAGGCTTGCAAGATACCGGGAGAGTTTTCCGCTGTCCGGAATCTCTCCGGAGACCCAGACCTGCCGCACCGCCTCCACGGTGTAGCCGTACCGGGCAAGGCGGCTTTTCAGGTAGGCGATGGCGTCCTCTACCCGGGAAAAATCGGTGTAGTTGTAGCTGCCCTTCATTCCCGCTGTCCACTCCGCCTGTTCCGCTTCGGTCATTGCCGCCCAGCCCTTTGCCCGGAGCACCTTCCAGCGGTTAACGTCGGCAGCCGTCCGATCCGTGACCAGATGCAGCCCGTAATACAAGGTCATGGAGTAGGAAGCAGAGGTGCCCAGGGCGTTGACGGCGGTAATCTCCACCTGATAGATCTCCGTGCTGCTGCGCTGAGCCACGGCCTGCCATGCGTCGCCTGCCTGGGTCCAGGTAACGCTTTCCCCGTTGACCGTCCCGGAGACGTAGAGAATGTTCCCCGGGAGGTACACATCCAGCGTCCGGGTCATGCAATCACCACGGAGATCAGCATGGTAGCCCCGGCGTCAACGGGGTTAGGCGTCACCGCTGCACTCTGGATCACCGGCACGGAGGTATCTAAGGTCACGGTTCGGGTGACGCTGCTGGATTTTCCGGCGGCGTCGGTGGCCGTCACGACGATGGTGTTGCTGCCGTTGGCAAGGGTCAGGGCTTTGGTAAAGCTGCCGTCTGCACTGATCGTGGCAGCGCCCTTGTCCACGCCGTTTAAGCTCACCCTGACCGTCACCGGGCTGCTGGTAGCGTCGTTGGTGGTGCCCCGGACCGTCAGGCTCGCCGAGTTGGTGATGAGCCCGGCTTCCGGAGCCGTTACGTTGAGGGTGGGCGGCACCGTGTCCACGGTGTAGGAGGTGGTCTTCTGGACGGCTGCGTTTCCGTCGTGGTCGCTGACGTCGATGGTCACGGTGTGGGAGCCGTCCGACAAGGCGGCAGCTGGGGTATAGGTGACGCTGTAGCCGCCGGTGACAGCGGTCTTTGCAAGGGTGGAAGCAGCTGCGGAAACACCGTCCTGCTTCACCACAAGGGTGTCCAGATCCACCCCGGAGCCGCCGGTTTCGTCAATGACCGTGAAGACCACCGGCTGCTTGCTGTTGGTGACGTAAGCGCCAGAGCTGGGGGACAGGATGGTGATGACCGGAGCCACCTTCTCCCTGACCACCAGCTTTAAGCCGTCCAGTGTGGCCGCCGAGGCCGTCCCGGTGGTGCCTGCGTCGTTGGTGGCTTCCACTTCGATGTTGTAGCAGCCTCCGGGCAGGTTGTATGACGTGGCTCCGGGGGCCGTGATGGATGCTTCCCACTTCTTCGTGGAGCTGTTGTAGGTCAGATTGTGCCAGGTCCCGTTGACCTTGGCGCGAACGGTTTTGATTGCCATTGATTACTCCTCTCCGCAGTAGCCCTCGCCACTGTAACGGGTTTCCGGCTTTAAGATTACCGAAATTTCCGTGACCGAGAGCGACAGGACAAAGCGTGTGTTGATGGGAACGGGGTTGGGAGCCGCCGCCGCAGCCGTGACCGCCGGACAGAGAACCGAAACGGTGACTTCTGTGCTCATGACAGCACCTCACAGTCAGCCGCCACGGTGTTGGAGAGCTTCAATTCCATTTTTAAGAGGTTTCCCGTCTCCGTGGTGCCCCATGGGGTGGGCACGGTCACGCAGCCGCCCAGCCGCTCTCCGGCCCAGACAAAGGTTGTGCGGTTGGTGGTCCGGCGCTGGTAGTAGTCGTAGACCCTCTGAGCCGCCGCCTGCCCGATGTCCGGGGAGATCAGGGTGGCTCCCTCCACTGTGACCACGTTTTTCTTGTCCGTTGCGGTCACGTCGGGATTTTGGACGGTGTACACCGTTTTTGTGTCGGCGTACCTCTGCCCGTTTATCTCCACGCCTCCGTCTGCCGAGGCGGTGTAGCTGTGAGCCGTCACCCGGACCTCGGTGACGATGGCGGCAGTTTCTGCTGTGGCTCCCAGATAGACCCGGTTCTGGCTGATGACCTCTGGCACGGTGCCCAGGGACAAGACCCGGATGCCGTCGGTCCCGTCAGTAGAGACGCAAACGCCCCAGGCAAACAGCACCTGCTGGATAGCTTCCCGGCGGGTACAGGGTTGGAGAATGCCGGTCAGGGCGGCGTCCTCTGCTTCGATGATCAAAGGAAAATCTCCGCCGATAATCTCCCCTAAGAGCTTCTTGGCCGAGTAGGACGTGTACACGCCGCCGGGGAAGTTGTCCCCGCCCAGCACTCCCAGCGCATCACTGCAGGAAATCTGATAGATATTTTTCGACGACCGCTTGGATGTGTCAATGTAGTATACGCCGATGAGATTTCCGTCGTTCCGCACCTCTACCGGCTGCTTTAACTGGAACATATACTCGACATTTCGACGGCTTTCCAGCGTCCACGTCAGAGAGGACACCGGCAGCTCGGCGGCGATGGGGTGCATCTGATTGGTTATGGAGCCGTCCCAGATCTCCGACATTCCGAAGGATCGGTAGGTGCCGAAGATGATCCGCTCCACCTTGGCGTATCGCCCGGGGAGGCTGGTGCGCTTTAAGGTGACGACAATCCGGGTGTAGCCGATGACCTTTTTCTCGCAGTAGTAAGATGCGTTGTCCGGGGAAAAGTCTTCGCTGGCCTTTACGGTGTCCTGCCGATACCAGTCGATGTGGATGCGGTCGCAGAATTCACCGGTTCCGGTGTCGAAAAGGATGGTGATCCCCAGAGACGCAAACGCCGCATTGAAAGAGATGTCGATGACCGGCGGGTCTGCAAAGGTTCCGTCCGCCCCGCTGATGGTTGAGGACCAGAAGGCAGGCTGCTGCTTGTCCCCGGCGATGTGCTGCCCGTCAAGCCCCCAGTAGCCGAACTCCAGAGTAGCCGCCGGGGAGACGGACACCCCTGCCGGCAGCAGGGAAGGTTCAGAAAAGGCAGAAGCCGAATCCGTTGTCACCGCTGCCGCTTCCTCTGCCCCGGGAGCCACGTCCTTGTATAGGATGGTGGTCTTGCTCACGGCGTCACCTGCGCTTCCATGGGGATGAAGTTTACGGAAATCTCGTCCCAGTAGTTTTTGGAGCCGGTGGAGGTCCGGAGCTTCCGCTTGCCTTTGGTGTAGTACGCCTCATAGGTAATGCTGCTCTGACCGTCCGCCGCTTCCAGCTGGACGGAATCGTCCACCGAGTGGGCGACCAGGTAGTCCCAGAGGGCGTCAAAGTCCTCGTTGCTCTTGCCGTTGAAAAAGGTGACGGTGTGGCCGATGTAGGCGCCGATGATGTCCCGCACCATCCGCCCCGACATGACCCGCCCGGCGTTTTTTCCGTCCAGCACCTCAAAGCTTTCCTCCAGGTCAGAAATGGCTACGGTCACGTCGAAGGCAACGCCGTTGATCTTTACGTAGTTCATCTTACACCTCCGTCAGGCTGACGCCGATGCGCCGCTGCTCCGATTTGTTCAGCCGGAAAATGAGCTTTGCAAACTGAACGCCGTCCACTTCCATGACGGCTTCCTGGTCGGTTCCACGGTTCCCGTACTGTGCCATGACCTCCGCTACAGCCTGCTTGATGGTCTCTAAGGGCGCTTCGATGTTGGTGCCCTGCTTCTGGTCGCCCAAAACGGCCATGAATTCCCGGTTGGGAGGGATGACCGCGCCTTGGGCCAGACGGGGAATTTCCACTCGGCTGATGGAGGGAATGCTGATACCCATGCTCTTGCCGCCGATGAGAGGAACCCAGTTGGGCACGTCGAAGCTGATTTTGTTCATCTGGGAGATCAGCCAGTTCAGGCCGTCGATGATGGCGTTGATAGCTCCTTCCAGCAGCGAAACGATGCCGTTCCAGATTCCCGCAAAGATGTCTTTCACACCGTCCCACGCCTTTTTCCAGTCACCGGAGAAAACGCCGGAAATGAAATTGGTAATGCCACTCATGATTTGTTTAAACGCATCTAGCAGCGGCTGGAAGTTCTTCTTGATCCCGTCCAGCAGACCGTCCATGAGGTACTTGCCCTGTTCCGCCATGACGGTGGAGGGCGAGTGGATTCCGAAGACGTTTTTGAATCCGTCTATGAAGGGCTGGAAGATGTGGTCCTTGATCCATGTGCCGATGTCTTTTATCACGTTCCAGATACCGTCCAGAAGTCCTTGCAGCGTGAATTCGCCGTCCTCATAGGCCGTTTCATGCCACCAGTTAACGACTTCCGCCCACGCATCTTTTATCAGACCCCACAGAAACGCTGTAAGGGCACCGAATGCTGCGCCGATGGCCCGGAATGTGGATTCTGCCACACCTGCCCAGTCCACGCTGACGAGGAAGGTCTTGACCTGCTGCCCGATCTGCTGCCAGTCGATGGATGCCAGGGTGTCATAGGCAGAATCCATGAACCCGATCACCAGATTGCTTGCTGACTTCGCCAGCTGTGCCATGTCCAAGTTCAGTAGGAACCCCGCCAGCGTCTCGATGCCGATCTTGAACCCGGCAAAGAGCAGCTGCCCGACGGCGATCCAATCAATGCTGGAAATGGCGCTGTTGAATAGGTCCGCAAGGCTGGAGCCCAGGTTCTGCCAGTCGATGGAGTAGATGTAGCTGACCAGGAACTGCACCGCCAGATTCAGCCCGGAGCCCAGCGCAGCGCCAAGAGTAGCCCAGTCGATGTTGTTCACCATGTCGTTGAACGCCTGGCCTAAGTCGGTTCCCAGCTGTTTTACCTTGTCCAACACGCCGGGGAAGGTGAACATTTCCAGGAGATTTTGAGCAAAGGTATTGACGCCTGCGGCAAAGGCATCCATTCCCGCTTTCAGCCTCGGAAGGCCGTTGTTCAGAAAGCTGTCCAGAAAGGCGCTGAACGCCGCACCCCAGGAGGAAAAGACGGTGTCGTCCATTTGAGCGTCGAAGGCCGGAGCCATTGCGTCCGCTGTCCCGCCGCCTCCGGAGGATGAACCGGTGGAGAGCTGGTTGATCTCGTCAAAGGACGCCATGGATTTCTGAGCCTTGTCCGCTGCGCTTCCGGCGTTTTCGGTGGCTTTTGCCTGAGCGTTCAGAGCTTTGGCGTTTGCCTGGGCCTGTTTGCCCGTCGTCCCGAAAAGCGCCGACGTGAACTGGGAAACAACGGTGATGGCCCTTGCCAGAATGTTCAGCAGAGAAGTCAACGCCGGTACTACGGCATCATAGATGGGCTGGAAGGCCGTCAGCAAGGCCCCCCGCACCTGCCCCACGGCAGCGGTGAAAGCCGTGTTCAAAGACAGATACTTTCCCACCTGCTCCTTGACCATCCCCAGACCCTTGTAAATGACGCTGAACACCAGAGCGCTTTTGATGGTGCTGCCCAGCCGCTTGAGCTTCCCGCTGAGGGAGCCAGACAGCCTGGAAAACACGTTGAGCTTTTTGGCGGCGTTGACGATCCCGGAGCCCAGACTTTTCAACATGGAGCCGGTGGCTTTCAGCGTCTGCGAGATTCCGGAACGGACGGTTTTCAGCACGGAGGAAACCTTCTCCTTGACCTTGTCCCATTTGCCAATGTCCGGTTCCGGTGGCTCCCAATTCTGATACTCTGAGAGCTCTGCGTTGATCTCCTTGATGCGGTCGCAGACCTGGTCATATTCCTCATACCCCAATCCAATCCCGGCAGCCTGCATTGTGGCAAGTTCTCCCCGCAGTTCACGGAGCTCTGCATTCAAGGCTACGATGTACTCGTCTGCCACAGTAGCACTGTCTCTGACTTTTTGGAGGGCCTGAGCGTCCTGACCCATCGCTGATGCGTGCTCCCGTGCTTTCTGGGCCGCCTGAGAAAGACTTTCCAGCTGCTTTTGGAGAGCCGCTTCCTGTTTTTCCAGAGGTCCCAGCATTGCTTTTTCAGCAGCCGCAGCCTCTTGTTCCTTTTTTTCCATGTGTGAGCTCAAAGCTGGATTTCTTTTATCCACACCCGGTTGAGCCATCACTTCTTTTTTGTATACTTTGATGTCGTGAATGACGTTTTTTAGCTTTCGTGCGGCTTGGTCATACTCTTCATCCCCGAACCACTTGCCCTGGGATTCCAGGTCCTTGATCACGGCCTTAGCGTCCTCCAGGGCCTGTTTCATCTCATTGACCGCCTGGGATGCCCCATGGTAGTTCTCGATGAAATCCATAGCCTCCCGGTTGTAGCCGCTGCCGAACTCGTCCCGGGTTCTTCCGGCGCCGTTGAGCACCTTTTGTAGCTCTCCCGCCGCATCAGTGGCATCATCAAGGACTTGTTTAATGCCGTTGCTGGGTGCTTTTTCTGCTGCTTTTCCCACTGCGTCGATCCGTTTTTCCAGATCTTTTAGTTCTTTTTCAGCCTGCGAATTGTCCACCAGTGCTTTGACGATAATTTCGCCGTCGACTTTTCCGTCCGCCATTTATCCACCCCATTCCTTTAACAAGTCGCTTTCGGCCTGTGTATAAGCCCTAGGCAAGTCAACCAAATCTCGATTTTGGCGGTACCAGTCCCGATCGAATTTATCCAGCGTTTTTCCCTTTGCTTTCAGGCTTCGAATGCGGACAATCTGAGCGAAGGTACAATCACCAATTTCGTAATAAGCAGCAAGAAAGGACCACCAGTGCAGTGATCCTGCTCGGCAGTCCCTTCCTAAAACACGGTTTATCGGAGCGGCAATGTACGGAAAATCCTTTTTCCAGTCCACCAGATGCAGGGGCTTTCGATCCTGACGAACTTCATTCTGTCCCCCTCGCAAGAACCAAAGGCATTGCGTTACAGCGTCTTGATAATTCTCAGGAGGTAAGACGTCAAAAGTGGGATAAAATATGCTTAGGCACCCTCGCCCACGATCACGATCTGTCAGCATAGGGTCATTCAGCAGATTGAGAATATCCAGCGCAGGCCGAAAATCCCAGCGGATTGGATACTCCTGACCATCAATCAGAACACTTTTCGGAAGATCGTAGTCCGTCATTTTGGCTGCTTCCGGTATTTGGCAAGATATTCATCAAGCCGAGCATTACTGCGGCGCTGTTCTTCCGACGTGGAATCAGCCACCACGTCCATGACGGCCAGCAGGAAGTTTACCCACACGGGCAGGCCGTCGGCCATGGCATAGATGTTCATGTCGGAAAACAGTTCTGTGCAGACATCCTTGCCGAAGATAGCATTGACGTCCGCCCGCATTTCCTCATCCATGGCTCGGGAGACCTTGAAGATCTCCCGATTATCGGTGAGACTGTTTACCTGTTCCCGGTACTTCGTCTGTTTCTGATCCAGTGTATCGAATGTGTCGTAGAGCCTTTCCACGAAAAAGCTGTTAGTGGGGTTAAACGAAATCTCGCAAATCCCGTTGACAGTAAAGGTTTTAATGCCATTTGCAAAATTCACCGAAGCCATGATGTACCTCCGTTTTTCTTGTGTTTTTATGCTGCGTCAGGGGTAAAGGTCACAGCGCCGTTGGCCCCCTTAGCGACAGTGCCCAGAGTCCTGGTGCCGCCATAGGTGATCTCGGTGGCGATGTTCAGTGTGCCGCCGCCGTCGCCGCCGATGCTGGTCACGGCAATGGCGCTGGATTCGTACCGCTCCGCAAAGGACTTGGTTTCCCCAGAAACGGCGTAAAAGTGGACAATGAGCATGTCCTGATTCGCCAGAGCCTGCGCATCCCGATCCTTGATCGCCAGATTCCAGAGTTTGACGGCGGCAGGATCGTCCGCATCAAGAGGGTATCCGTCATAGGTCTGGGTGGTGGTGGGCTTTTTCATGGTGGTGTAGGTGCTGCCCAAAACGTCCTGTTTGCTTTCGGTGCCCCAGTCGTATTCGGCGGTGGATTCCTCCACTCGCTTACCGATGGCGCTCCATACGGGGGATTCTTTCGTGCCGGTATTCAGGTAGGCAATCATCAATTCCCGATCGATGGTCTGGCCTGCGGCAGTGTTGAAGGCGAGATCTGCCATAATTTCAACTCCTATTTGTCAAATTCGTTGTTGTAATCCAGCCTTAAAGCGATGAGCCAATCCTCAACACCATCTTGATAAGCGCTGTTGAGGTAGCCCGGACTCGTTCGGCTGATGGTTTTGATAATGCGATTGCCCGAAGCCATTACGGGATATGCATCAAGTTGGTATTCCTTACCGTTCAGTTCAATCGGCTGTTTTTCCAGCCATTTCCCGAGAGTGTCAAGGAATTCCTTGATTCGGATACGCTGCATTTCTGATTTGGGTGCGGCCCGATAAATTACATTGAACGGATACTGACAGACCTGCATGACATGACCGGTAATATCCGTTTTCTGCTTCTGGATTGCGGCACCGGAAACCGGAAAAAAGCCGATTCCGGAAGCGTCAGAAAGCGTAGAAAAAAGGATTCGATTCTGCCCTGACAGTCCTGGAAACTGATTCAGCAGATCCAGTAAAACTTTGCTGACGGCATCTGATCCGTCGATGTCAATAACTGCTTTGGGTGGCATGACTATTTACCTCCAATTATTTCATTCACACCGTCAATCCAAAATTGCTCGTATTGTCGTTTGGCATGCTCAAACCACTCGGGGACGGCTTGCGGGTCAGAATATTTCAATGGCCGGTTGGTTGCGATGAGCTTTGCACCCTTGCGAAAGCGCAGAATGTAATCACCGGAGCTCATAGGAATTTTGCGAGGGCCTTTTCCCGTTTCACGATCAACCATAACCTTCCCATAGTACAAGTACCGTGCATACGGTCCGGGGAACACCACTCTTTTTCCGTCGTCCTCCGTGTGGGAACGCTGCTGCAAACCACCAGTATTGCCAGACCCCAGCGGCATACAGGCTTTACAATCTTCGAGAACACGATCGCCTAGCCACTGCTGGGCTTCTCGTACTCGTGCATTGAACGCCTGAATATCCACAACAGCATGTAAGCCGTCAGCTGAGCATGAAAACCTAATAAAACTAGACATCAGCGCCCTCCAATCTCAAAATGAGGGAGAAGGCTATAAAAGCTTGCCGAGCTTATCAGGTAGATGCCGTCACGTTCTGTATTCATGGCGTGGTACAAGCCCTCGTCGTAGTCATCGTCGGTTAGCGGTTCAGTGTCAGACCACGCACCGGAAAAAATGAAATCGCATTCCGGGGCGAAGGTGATGTGCTGTGCCGGATTGTCGCAGCGGGCATATTCCTTCGGCCCCGTGTAGCTTTTCATCCCCGCACCGGTGGAAATGTGCTTGTCTACCGTGCAATGGATGATGATGTCCACGACGTCGGCGTTGTTGCATCCCACAGTTGTCGCATTTTTGGATTTCGTAGTCAGCAGATCAACGTCAGAGATGACGGACGGGAACCAGCGCCCGGATGCGGCGTGATAGTTAAAAACCGTTATCGTGTCGTGGTACACTGCCAACACCTCCTGCGTATAACAGATTGACGCCATTTGCGTCTGGAATTCCAGACAGATACTGTGCAGCAACACTGCCGATAAGGCTTGCCTGCGCTTCCGCACTTGCTGCAGCGGCAGCATAAACGGAGCTGTTTGCGCCGCTTACCGCGAAGGAAATGGACTCCCTTCCGGACGAGATAGACGCAACAGCTCCACGATAACTTCCGTCCTCCGCTTTCTGTGCCGAAGATGCCCTCCGCTGAATATCAATCCAGTAGAGGGCTTCAGCAATGGCACAAACAGCCTTTTTAACTTTGACAGCATGAGCTTCCACGCTCGGAAACGCAAAGGTGAGACGCCCGAAGGTGATTGCATCCAGATCGTCGCTGGCGCGTTCAAGCCATTTTGGAGCCGTTTCTTCGGTTAGGACGTCGCCGAAATAGCCGGTGCTGTAAAACGCAAAGTCTGCATATGCCATATCCACGCCTCCTTAGGCTTCCTGTTCCTCGACAGTAGCATCCTGCTCGGTTTCGGCAGACCTTTTCCGCCGCTTGCTGTCCGCCTTTGCAGGTTCGACAGCAGGAATGAGTTTGACAGCTTCGTAAATGGCCGACCGATGCATCAGTTCAATGCTGGTGTCATCGGTGGCCGCTACGATGTTGCCGGATTTCAAATTGCGAAACAACATAGCGTCCTCCTCACATCAGGCCATAGTGTAGTAGGTGGTGCTGGACGCGAACTCCGTGATGGAGACAGCAGTGTACACACCGTTGGCCTCGGTGTAATACTGAGTACCGGCAGCGTAGG
>CAKTCT010000047.1 GCA_934539585.1 uncultured Oscillospiraceae bacterium
AGGTGCAGACGGCAGGAGGCCGGTGAATCGGGCAGAGGCCGCGTCTTTGCCGCAGACGCTTCGGCGGGGATTCGTCTGCGGCTGTACCGCGGGGCGTTGGCGGGGAGTTGGGGACGGCATGGATTTCAGGGGCCGGTGAAGTAGGTGGGGGTATTTCGGGGGACTGTCCACGGCTGTGTTCTGGGATCGTTTGGGTGAGATTGGGGTTAGCAGTGAACGGACGGCAGATGTGATGGGCTGCTTTATTTCAGCTCGGCTACGGTGACGCCGGCTTCACCTTCGCCGTAGACGCCCAGGCGGAAGGTGCGGATGGCCTTGTGCTGCTTCAGGTGGGCCTGGACGGCGGCGCGGAGGGCTCCGGTGCCTTTGCCGTGGATGATGGTGATCTGCTGGACGTGGGTGAGGACGGCGTTGTCGATGAAGGAATCCAGGGTCAGAAGGGCTTCGTCCACGGTCATGCCCCGGAGGTCGCACTCCGTGGAGGCGCTGCGGCTGGCGATGTTCATGGTCTTTTTCACGGAACCCCGGACGTTTGCGCCGTTGAACTGGACCTTTTTCTTGTCCAGGAGCCGGAGGTTCTCCACCTTGACCCGGGATTTGATGATTCCGGCCTGAACCAGGACGTTGCCAGACTTATCCGGGGGCTGGAGGACGGTGCCCTCCTTGTCGATGTCCACCAGAAGGACGGTGTCCCCGGCTTTCAGGGGGCGGGGGAGGGTGTAGCTGATGTTTTCCCGTTCCGCGATGGGGTTGGCGGCATCGTGGATCTTGTCCAGGCGGGATTTCAGCTGGCTCCGGGCGGCCAGGGCCTTCTGGGAGAAGGCTTCCCGGTCCTTTTCCTTGCGGATCTCATTGAGCTCGTCCATGAGGGCGTTGGCCTGGCCCTGGACCTGGGAGACGATGCGCATGGCCTGTTCCTTGGCCTTTTCCACTTCCTTGGCCTTTTCCCGGGAAAGGGCTTCCTTGTGCTCCCGGATTTCCTGGCGGGTGCGCTCGATCTCGGCCTGCTTTTCCGCAAGCTCCCGGGTCAGGGCTTCGTACTGCTGGCGGGAGGCTTCCAGGGAGTCCACCACGTCCTCAAACTGCTTATGCTCGTTCTGGACCAGGGTCCTGGCGCTGTCGATGACGGCGGGGTCCAGGCCCAGCTTCTGGGAGATGGCGAAGGCATTGGAGCGGCCGGGGACGCCGATGAGCAGGCGGTAGGTGGGCTTCAGGCTCTCCACGTCGAACTCGCAGCAGGCGTTTTCCACGCCGGGGGTCTGGATGGCGTACATTTTCAGCTCGGCGTAGTGGGTGGTGGCGGCCACCCGGCAGTGACGCTGGCGGAACCGCTCCAGAATGGCGGTGGCCAGGGCCGCGCCCTCCACGGGGTCGGTGCCGGAGCCCAGCTCGTCCACCAGCACCAGGGAGCGGTAGTCGGCTTCCTCCAGAATGGAGACGATGTTGGTCATGTGGGCGGAGAAGGTGGACAGGGACTGCTCGATGCTCTGTTCGTCGCCGATGTCCACCAGGACGTTTTCAAAGGTGGAGACCTTGGAGCCGGGGCCCGCGGGGATCAGCAGGCCGCACATGGTCATGAGGGTCAGAAGGCCCAGGGTCTTCAGGGTGACGGTCTTGCCGCCGGTATTGGGGCCGGTGATGACCAGGCTGGTGAAGGTATCCCCCAGGTGGACGTCGATGGGGACCACCTTTTTGGGGTCGATGAGGGGGTGGCGGGCCTTTTTCAGGTCGATTTTCCCGTCCTCGGCCACGGCGGGGCAGAAGGCGTTCATCCGGGAGGCCAGGCGGGTCTTGGCAAAGAGGACGTTCAGGTCCATGAGGCGGCCGAAAAGGAGCTGCAAATCCTCGCCGCAGTCGGCGCAGCGGGCGGAAAAGTCCGCCAGAATCCGCTCGATCTCGTCCTTTTCCTTGGCCTGGAGGACGCGGATTTCGTTGTTGGCCTCCACCACGCTCATGGGTTCGATGAAGTAGGTGGAGCCGGAGGCGGAGGTGTCGTGGACCAGGCCCTCGATCTCACCCCGGTACTCGGCCTTGACCGGCACCACGAAGCGGCCGTCCCGCATGGTGATCAGGGAGTCCTGGAGGTACTTCTGGTAGGTGCTGGAGTGGATGAGCTTTTCCATCCGGTCCCGGGCTTTCAGCTCGGTCTGGCGGATTTTCCGGCGGATGGAGGAGAGCTCGGGGGAGGCGTTGTCGTCGATTTCCTCCTCGTTGATGAAGGCGGAGGAGATTTCCCGCTCCAGGGTGTTGTTCTGGTAGAGGGCGTTCAGGTCCTCGGAGACGGCGGTCTCCTCGTCGTCAAACTGCCGGGCCCACTGGCAGAGGGACCGGGACTGGCGCAGGACGGCTCCCACGTTCAGAAGGTCCCGGGGGGAGAGGGTGCCGCCGGCCATGGCCACCTTCAGCCGGGGAGTGGGGTCGGTGAGGGTGATGAAGGAGGGGGTTCCGAAGCGCAGGGTCAGGCTGAAGGCGTCGTCGGTGCGCTTTAAGGAGCGCAGGACCTCGTCCAGGTCGGTTTCCGGCCGGATGGAAAGGGCCAGGTCCCGGGCGGCGGGACAGCAGGTCTCCTGGGCCAGCATGTCTAAGACCTTGTCCAGCTCCAGGGCTTTCAGATATTTTTCTTTGATCATGTTGATACCTCGTAAAAGGGTCAGGAAATGGATTTTAAGAAGTCCAGGGTCTTGAAACGGCCGCCGGTCTGGCAGAGGACGTAAGCCTCGGACACGGAGCCCAGGGCGGCTTCGCTGTCGGGGGTCAGGCGGAAGGAAAAGAGCTTTTCCTCCGGGGCCTGGCAGATGTAGAGCATGGCCTGGCGGACCGGTCGGGGGAGAGGCATCCGGAGGCGGTCCGGGGGCATCCGGCCCAGGCAGTCGTCGCAGAGGAGCACGCCGTCAATGGGGAAGAAGGTCCCGGCGTCCTCCGCGCCGCAGGAGGAACAGCCCGACAGGTCCGGCGCAAAGCCGGAGAGGGTCAGGAGCCGGAGCTCGTAGACCGCCTTGAGGAAGGCGGGGGAGCGTTTGTCCTGCTCCAGGAGCCAGAGGGTGTTCAGCAGCAGCTTCAGAATGCCGGGGGCGTTGTCCTTGTCCGGGAGGATGAACCGGGTCAGCTCGCAGAAGTAGCTGGCCA
The DNA here is from genome assembly GCA_934539585.1 of uncultured Oscillospiraceae bacterium. GTDB lineage: Bacteria > Bacillota > Clostridia > Oscillospirales > Ruminococcaceae > Merdivicinus. The sequence continues at coordinate 3,127 of CAKTCT010000047.1, forward strand.
GGGAGAGCCGGGTCAGGTCCAGGCGGAGGTTATAGAAATTCCGGTCCAGGTCGGCGGAATCGGCGATGTATCCGCTTCTGCCCTCGAAAAGGCAGAATTCGCTGTACGCCAGGACCTCGGCGGAGGCGGAAAGCTTGGATTTCTTTCCGCCCACGCCCCGGGCAACGACCTCAATGAGCCCCAGGTCGGCGGTGAGGAGGATCAGTTTCCGGTCCGGCTCCCGCAAGGGGACCTGGCCCAGGACGATCCCACGGGTTTTCACGGTCAAAGGGGGTTCCTCCCGTTTCCAATGCTTTGTAGTTCAGATAATCGAGAATGGCGCCGGTCTGTTCGAACCGCCGCCAGACGTTTTCCGGGGTGAGCTTTTCCATAGTCGTACCTCCGCCGAAAAAATTCGGGATGGCTCCCACAGATAGGTTGCCCGGAGGAGGAGATTTTACCGATGGAAAATCCTGCGCTTATTCGTCGTAGACCAAGCCCACCTGCTTGATGGCGTTTTCGCTGTTGCGCCAGTCGTCCCGGACCTTGACCCAGCATTTCAGGTTGATTTTGGTCTCCAGGAAGGCTTCCAGGTCGGCCCGGGCTTCGGAGGCGATCTTTTTCAGCATGGCTCCGCCCCGGCCGATGATCATGCCTTTGTGGCTGTCTTTTTCGCAGTAGATGGTGGCTTCGATGTCCAGGATGCCGCAGTTGTCCCGCTCCCGCATTTTTTCGATGGTCACGGCGGTGCCGTGGGGAATCTCGTCCCGCATGTTCCGGAGGATTTTTTCCCGGATGATCTCGGCGGCGATGGCCCGTTCGGGCTGGTCGGTGAGGGTGTCGTCGGGGAAGAAGTGGGGGCCTTCTTCGGTATTTTTCCGGAGCTCCTCCATCAGGTCCTGGACGCCCTTGCCCTCGGTGACGCTGACGGGGAGGACGGCGGCGAAATCGTAAAGGGGGCTGATCTCGGCGATGCGGGCCAGGAGCTGCTCCTGGTCAATAAGGTCGATCTTATTGATGACCAGCAGCGCCGGAAGGGACAGGGCCCGGAACTGGTCGATGAGGGCGGTCTCCTCCTCGTTGAGCCTGCCCATGGGCTCCACTACGAAAAGGGCCAGGTCCACGTCGGAGACGCTGGCGGTGACGACTTTGTTCATGTGGTCGCTTAGCTTGGTCCTGGCCTTGTGGATGCCGGGGGTGTCCAGAAAGACCCACTGGTATTCCTCCTCGGTGAGGACGCCGGTGATCCGGGTACGGGTGGTCTGGGGCTTGGAGGAGACGATGGCGATCTTCTCTCCCAGAAGGGCGTTCAGCAGGGAGGATTTCCCCACGTTGGCCTTGCCCACAATGGCGACGAATGCGGATTTGGTATTCATAAGTTCTCCTTTATGGCAGTTATTTTCGGAAAAGGCGGTGGCCGCAGAAGGCGAACAGCACGCCTCCCGCCAGCAGCGCCGGGAAGAGCAGGAGCATCCAGGGGGTGGTGAGGATGCGGTGCAGCGTCTCCGTCAGCCGGGGAAAGCGGAAAAAGAGGCAGACTCCCACGGCGCAGGCGGAAAGGGCCGTCAGGAGGACGGCTCCGGCGGCCACATCCTTGGCGATGCGGGCCAACTCGTTATAAGAGGGGCTTTCCAGGTTCACCACGGCCTCTACGGCGGTGTTGACGGCTTCGGCGGCGACGACCGCTCCCATGGTCAGGAACAGGACGGCGTATTCTCCCGGGGTCAATCCGTAGACAAGGGAAAAAGCGGTGACGAATACCGCCGCCGCAAGATGAATCCGCATGTTCCGTTCGTTCTTCACGCAAAAGCGGACGCCGCGAAAAGCATAGAGAAAGCTTTTGAACAGCGCCCGTCTTTCCTGATCGATCTTATTCATTTTCCTCCATGACGTAGCTGGCGCCCCGGGGGATGCCCAGCATGGTCAGAATGGTCTCCTCTTTTTCCCGCATCCGGACGGCGGGGAGGCCGCCTCCCTCGTGGTCGTAGCCCAGGAGGTGGAGCATGGAGTGGACGGTGAGGAAGCCCACTTCCCGCTGCAAGGAGTGGCCGAAGGTCTCGGCCTGCTCCATGGCCTTGGGCATGGAGATGACGATGTCGCCCAGGAGCAGCGCACCGGTGGACTCGTTGCGGTCGTAGTGGCCGTCTTCGCCCAGGGGGAAGCTCAATACATCGGTGACGGCGTCCTTGTTCCGGTGCTTGGCGTTGAGCTCCCGGATTTCTTCGTTATTGACGAAGGAAACGGAAATCTCTGCATCCTCGGTGAAGTTTTCTTCCCGGAGCGCGGCGTTGCAGCAGCGGCGGACCAGCAGGCGGATGCCCGTGGGGATCTTGACGTCGTTTTGGCGGTTGGAAATGATGACTTTTACCTTATTCATAGCGTTTGTTTTTGCCCTCCTCATAATATCGATCGTATGCCTTGATGATGTCCTGAACCAGCTTGTGGCGGACAACGTCTTTGTCTGTAAATTTTACAATGCCGATATCTTCCACGTTCCGCAGAACCCGCATGGCCTCCACCAGACCGGATTTTTTGTTGTCGGGGAGGTCAATTTGCGTGATATCGCCGGTGATGATGATTTTGGAGCCGAATCCCAGCCGGGTCAGGAACATTTTCATCTGTTCCCGGGTGGTGTTCTGGGCTTCGTCCAGAATGATAAAGGACTCGTCCAGAGTGCGCCCCCGCATATAGGCCAGAGGAGCCACTTCGATGCTGCCCCGCTCCTGGTACTTTAAAAATCCTTCCGCACCGAGAAAATCGAACAGGGCGTCGTAGAGGGGGCGGAGGTAGGGGTCCACCTTGTTTTGCAGGTCGCCGGGGAGGAAGCCCAGTTTTTCGCCGGCCTCCACGGCGGGGCGGGTGAGGATGATGCGGTTGACGGTCCCGGCCCGGAAGGCATTGACCGCCATGGCCACGGCCAGGTAGGTCTTGCCGGTGCCGGCGGGGCCGATGCCCAGGGTGACGGTGTTTTCCTCGATGGTTTTGATGTACCGCTTCTGGCCCACGGTCTTGGGGTGGACGGGCTTGCCCTTCTGGGTGATGCAGATGGCGCTGCCGCCCAGGGTCTTCAGCTCCTGCTCGCTGCCCTCGTTGGTCAGGGAGATGGCGTAGCGGACGTTCAATTCGTCCACGTCCTTGCCCTGGGCGATGAGGGGGAGCAGAGCGTTGACAGCCTTGGCGCAGAGCGTCACCGGAGCTTCGTCGCCCATGATCTTCAGGTCGCAGCCGCGGAGGACGATCTCAACGCCGTACTCCTTCCGGAGGATATCCAGGTTCCGATCGTAGCTGCCGCAGAGAGCGACGCCCTCCGAAGTGGTATTGAGTGTAATGATTTGTTCCGCCAAAGTTTCCGACCACGCCTTTCCGGCCAGGGAAGGGGAGACTCCTTCTGTGCCATTCTGAAATTACTAGTATTATACCATAAAAAAAGCGGTTTGTATCCATACAATTCTAACAAAATTTTTGGGATTTCTTTGGGTCTCCCTTGCGGTTTTGTCAACTTTTGGCGAAAATGGGAAAAACTGTGAAGGAATCATTGCAATTTTGTTTCAAAAACGTGAAAAAGCCGCCGGGTTCGGCCGGCGGCAGGGGATTTTTTTGACTTAATTTTTCAGGTTCCGCTCCATGACGGCGGCGATGCGGCGGGCCTGCTCCTCCATCAGGGGGAGGTCCTGGCCTTCGATCATGATGCGGACCATGGCTTCGGTGCCAGAGGGGCGGATGAGCACCCGGCCGGAATCCTCGAAAAGCCGCTCCACCTGGTGGATGGTGTACATGATCTCGGCGTCGTCGATGTAGTCGTATTTCCGCTCGTTGTCCATGGGGACGTTGACCGTGACCTGGGGGAGGACCGTCATGATTCTGGCCAGCTCCGACAGCTTTTTGCCGGTGTGGCGCATGACCGACAGCAGCTGGAGGGCGGTGATCAGGCCGTCGCCGGTGGTGTTGTGCTCTAAGAAGATCACGTGGCCGGACTGCTCGCCGCCCAGGATGTAGCCCTCGACCCGCATTTTTTCCAGGACGTAGCGGTCACCGACTTTGGTTTTAGGGATGGTGATGCCCTCCCGTTCGCCCATCTGGAACAGGCCCAGGTTGCTCATGATGGTGGCGACGATGGCATTCTTTTTCAGCTTGCCCTGGCTTTTTAAGTAGCAGCCGCAGATGGCCATGATCTGGTCGCCGTTGACCAGGTTCCCCAGCTCGTCGACGGCCAGGAGCCGGTCGGCGTCGCCGTCAAAGGCTAGGCCCACATCGGCGCCGGTGTCCAGGACCAGCTGGCGGATGGCTTCCATGTGGGTGGAGCCGCAGTGGTCGTTGATGTTCAGGCCGTTGGGCTGGTCGTTGATGACGGTGAGGTCCACGCCCAGCTTTTTCAGGGCGGAGGGGGCGGTCCGGGAGGAAGCGCCGTTGGCGCAGTCCACCGCCGCTTTGATGCCGTCCAGCCGGGTGTCGATGGTGGTGAGGATGTAGCTGACGTAATCCTCCACGGCGGTGTCGATTCGGGAGACGGTGCCCAGGCCCGCGCCGCTGGGGAGGTCGATAGTGTGGGTGGTCCCCCGGACAATGGCCTCGATGCGGTCCTCCAGGGCGTCGTCCAGCTTGTAGCCGTCCTTGTTGAAGAGCTTGATGCCGTTGTACTCCATGGGGTTGTGAGAGGCGGAGATCATGGCCGAAGCGTCGGCGCGGTACTCCCGGGTCAGGTAGGCCAGGGCGGGGGTGGGGATGACGCCTACGGGGATGGCGACGGCCCCCACGGAGCAGAAGCCTGCTGTCAGGGCGGCCTCGATCATGTCGCCGGAGATCCGGGTGTCCCGGCCGATGAGAATCCGGGGCTTGCCCGAGCAGCCCTCCGTCAGGACCATGGCCGCGGCGCGGCCGATGTCGAAGCACATCTGGGCGGTGAGTTCTGTTCCGGCGACACCGCGGACGCCGTCGGTTCCAAATAAACGAGCCATAAAAAAATCGTCCTTTCCAGTTGGGATAAACCGTTTCTATTTTGAAAAGCCTTGTTTAGTTTAACACAGATTGGAAAGAAAATCAAATATTTTCTGACGAACAAAGTTGGATTTTTAAAGATTTTTTCGTGGAAATCCCTTGACAAATCTGTTTTATCGGAATTTTTACAGAAAAATACCGGCAGCGCTTTGACACGCTGCCGGTTTTGGGGGAAGGATCAGAGCATCCGTTCCCGGATGTAGCGGATGGTGTAATCCACGCCTTTTTCGCCCAGCTCGCCCTGCCAGACGGCGGAGTGGGGCTCGATGCTCAGATTTCCGTCGTAGCCAACGGCGTAGAGCATACCCATCAGGGCGTTCCAGTTGATCATGTCCAGGCCCGCCGGGGGATCGTCCACGTGCTGGCCGCCGATTTTCAGGGTGCCTTTGATGTGGACGTGGTAGAAGCGGCGGCCCCAGTCCCGGATTTCGGTCAGATAGTCGTTGTCCGACTCGTTGATGCAGTGGGAGGCGTCGTATTTGATGCCTAGGTCCGGGAGACGGCCCAGGATCAGGGTCCAATAGGGGTCGCAGCAGACGAAGTTGTTCCAGCGGCAGTTGTAAAGGGCGATCTTCACGCCGACTTCCTTGCCCAGGTCCAGGAGCTCCTGGAAATAATGGATGGCCAGCTGGCAGTTTTCGAATTCGGAAAGGTCCTCCACCCGGTTGCAGCCGCAGACGAAGACGGGGCAGCCCACCTTGGCGGCGGTGCGGATCAAGGCTTTGTCCGCTTCCATTTCCTCGGCGATGGGGCCGTCGGCGGTGATGCGGGTGGTCCCCCAGCGTCCGATGGAGCCCACGGCGACGCCGGTCCGGGCCGCGGCGGCGTTGATCCCGTCGGCGGAGGCGGCGAAAGCCTGCCAGTCGCAGCCCACGTTGATGCAGTATTCCACAAAGGAAAGGCCCCGGGCTTTGGCGGCGTCGAAATCCGCCGGATTGAAAGCGCCGTAGGTGCCGATGATGCCTAATTTCATGAGGATTCTCCTTTCAAAGAGAAAGGGGCGGAACCTGTCCGCCCCGGTTTTGGGTGATGCTTAGTCCAGGTAAACCGGTTTGCCGGTCTTGGCGGACTCGTAGATGGCTTCCAGAATCTGGGTGACGACGAAAGCCTGCTCGGGCTTCACGCAGAGCTCGGTGCCCTTGGTGATGGCGTTGTAGTAGATGATCTGCTCGATCTCCGCCGGGTCCTCGGAAGCGCCGTCGTAGAAGGCTACGCCGCCGGCATGGAGGTCGGGAATCTCCACGAACTGACGGCCGTGCTTGACGCCGTTGATCCGGGCTCCGCCGGGTTTGCCCTCGGCGTTCTTCATATCCGCGCCGCCCAGGACGCCGCAGAGGGTGGTGGCAGCTTCTTCCACGTCCAGGGTGTTCAGGGCCCAGGAGGACTCCAGAACGATGGTGGCGCCGTTTTCCATGGTGATGAAGCCGAAAGCGGAGTCCTCAACGGTGTACTCCTTGGGGTCCCAGTCGCCCCAGGCGTTGGCGGTGTTGGTCTGGTCGCCCAGTTTCTTGTAGACGCTGCCCACGACCATTTTGGGCTTGTAGTTGTCCATCATCCAGAGGGTCAGGTCCAGAGCGTGGGTGCCGATGTCGATGAGGGGGCCGCCGCCCTGCTCATACTCGTTGAGGAACACGCCCCAGGTGGGGACGGCCCGGCGGCGGATGGCGTGGGCCTTGGCGTAGTAGACCTCGCCCAGAACGCCGTCTTCACAGGTGGCTTTCAGGTAGCGGCACTCGGGGCGCTGGCGGTTCTGGTAGCCGATGGTCAGGATTTTGCCGGTTTCCTTGGCGGCGTCCAGCATCTTCTTGGCTTCGGCGGAGTTGATGGCCATGGGCTTCTCGCAGATGACGTTCTTGCCGGCATGGAGGGCGTCCACGGTGATGAAGCTGTGGGAGCGGTTGGGGGTGCAGACGTGGACCGACTCGATGGTCTCGTCCTTCAGGAGTTCCTTGTAGTCGGTGTAGACCTTGGCGTCAGGGGTGCCGTATTTCTTGGCGGCTTCCACGGCCTTTTCTTCAATGAGGTCGCAGAAGGCGACAATCTCCAGAACGCCGCGGTCCGCCAGCTTCTTGATGGAAGGCAGGTGTTTGCCGTTGGCGATGCCGCCGCAGCCGATAATGCCGACGCGTACTTTCTTTTCCATGATGTTCATCCTTTCGTTGCAGGGGTTCTGCGGTCTTTCACAGAATCCCGGAGCTCCAGCCTGTGGGGAAGGAGAATGTGCTCGTTCTCACAGGTGAGGTCCTGAATTTTATTCATCAAAAGCCCGAAGGCTCTTTGACCGATTTCTACCTGGGGCTGGGAGACCGTGGTCAGGGAGGGAAGGTAGTACTCCGCAACCTGGTTGTTGTCGAAGCCCATGACCGAAATGTCATCGCAGACCCGGAGACCCTTGTGGGTCAGTTCGGAGATGACGCCGATGGCGGCGGAATCCGAGGTGGCGAAAACCGCGTCGGGGCGCTGTTCCATGGCAAGGATACGGCCGGCGGCCCGGCGGCCGGCGTTGAAGGTGAAGCCTTCGTTGAGGATCAGCTCCGGGGAGAAGGGGAGGCCCGCTTCTTCCAGGGCGGCGCGGTAGCCGGTCTCCCGCAGCTGGGAGGAGTAGTAGAGCTTGCCTGCGCCGATGAAGGCGATGCGCCGGTGGCCCATCTGGATCAGGAACCGGACGGCGTCCAGGGCGGCCTGGGGATTGTCGATGGAGACGAAGGGAATCCGGGCGTTGTGGACCAGCTCGCAGGAAAGCACCGCCGGATAATTGGCGGCGAATTTGGAAAGGCGTTCGGCGTCCATGGTGGTGTGGAGGAAGATGACGCCGTCCACCAGCTTCCGCTTGGCCATGTCGATGAATTCCTTTTCCACGGCGGGGTCGGCGTTGGTGGTGGCGATCATGGGGTGGTAGCCCGCCTCCAGGGCGGCGTTCTGGATGCCCTTGACCACCCGGGAATAGAACTGGTTGGAGATGGTGGGGACGGTGACGAGAATCTTCATGGTCTCCAGCCGGCGGAGGGTGCGGCCCAGGAAGTTGGGGTGATAGTCCAGCTCCTTGATGGCCTTTTTGACCTCCTCGGCGGTCTTGCCCCGGACGTTGTCGTAGTCGTTGAGGACGCGGGATACCGTGGCTACCGAAACCCCCGCCAATTTGGCGACGTCCTTGATCGTTGCCATGGAATCCATCCTTTCAAAAAGCGCGGAAACGCCTGATTGTAATCGGTTACGCTTACCACAATTTATCATAAACGATTTCCGGCGGAAAGTCAAGATTTCCGGAGGGGCGGCGGCGATTTTTTTCGGAAATTTCTGAGAATGGCGGGGAGGAAAAGGATTTTCCGGCTTTTTTGAAAATAACAGTTGCATTTCCGGGAAATTTGTGCTAAAATAAATCCATGTGGTCGTCTGACCGCTCCAATGCCATTTCTCCGCGCGATGCGATTACGGGTCCTATGGAAAAAGGCGGTTTTTTTGAAGAAATTCGGGAAAACCCTTGCTTTTTTTGACGGGATATGGTATGATATTGCTTCGAGAGATTTGTTTGAAAGAGGTGAACGAGCAATGAAGGAAGGAATTCATCCGAAATACGAAAAGGCCACCATCAAGTGCGCCTGCGGCAACGTGATTGAAACCCGCTCTACCAAGGGCAACATCAACGTTGAGGTTTGTTCCAAGTGCCATCCCTATTTCACCGGTAAGCAGAAACTGGTGGATACCGGCGGACGGGTCGATCGGTTCAAAAAGCGTTTCGGCCTGGATAAGTAATTCAGCCCGAACCCTCTGGGGCGGTGCCAAAGATGCGGGATCAACCGTTCTTTGCGCACCGCCTTTTCGTTGTGGAAAGGAGTGGAGCCCGTGACGGATTATGTGACCATCGCCGGACAGGCGGAGGCGGAGTTCATCGAGCGGAAGTCCCGGTTCATCGGCTGCTGCCGCCATGTGGAGACCGAGGCCCAGGCCCTGGCGTTCCTGGAGGAAAAGCGGAAGGAGCACTGGGACGCCGCCCACAACGTCTTTGCCTACGTCCTCCGGGAGGGGCAGCAGAAGCGCTGCTCCGACGACGGAGAGCCCCAGGGGACCGCCGGGGTCCCGGTGCTGGACGTGCTGCAGAAGGCGGGGGTCACGGACATCTGCATGGTAGTGACCCGGTATTTCGGGGGGATTCTCCTGGGAGCCGGGGGGCTGGTCCGGGCCTACACCCACGGGGCGGCTATCGCCCTGGAGGCCGCGGAAAAGCGGCACATGACTCTCTGCCGGCTCCTGCGGCTGCGGATGGATTACAGCCTTTACGGGAAGGTGAACTACATCCTGCCGAAATTCAACATCCGGACGGAAAAGGCGGACTTCGCCGAAAACGTCACCCTGACCTTGCTGATCAAAACCTCCCGGGCGGAGGCCTTCGAGGCGGAACTCACCGAGCTGACCAACGGCGCGGTGGCTGCCGTCACCGTGGACGAATATTGCGAGGACATGGCCTGAATGGGAAAACGGCGCCTCCTGCTGCGGGGTTTTCGCGGCGGGAGGCGCTGCCGGTTCTCCCGGGGAAAAATTTTTCCCCAAAATAGAGGGTTTTTCCCCTTTTTCCGGTATCTATATTATAGAACGCTTTCTGGGAGGGGATGCCATGGACGCCAAGGAGTACCAATACCGTTGGGAAAAGGAGTACCTTTCCCCCTATGCGGCCCTGTCGGCGGAGAGCCGGGGACGTGTCCGGCCGGAGGAGCCCTGCCCCATCCGCACGGATTATCAGCGGGACCGGGACCGGATTCTCCACTGCAACGCCTTCCGGCGGCTGAAGCACAAGACCCAGGTCTTTCTGGCGCCCCAGGGGGACCATTACCGCACCCGGCTGACCCACACGCTGGAGGTCTCCCAGATCGCCCGGACCATTGCCCGGGCGCTGCACCTCAACGAGGACCTGACCGAGGCCATCGCCATGGGCCACGATCTGGGCCACACTCCCTTCGGCCACGCCGGGGAGCGGGCCCTGGATGCGGTCTGCCCCTTCCACTTCCGGCACTATCTCCAGAGCGTCCGGGTGGCGGAAAAGCTGGAGAAGGACGGCAAGGGCCTGAACCTCACCTTCGAGGTGAAAAACGGCATTGCCTGCCACTCCCGGGGCAGCGGGGACCGGGTCCGGGCCGCTACCCTGGAGGGGCGGGTGGTGCGGTTCGCCGACAAGATCGCCTATGTGAACCACGACATCGAGGACGCCATCCGGGCGGAGGTCCTTTCCGAGGCCGATCTGCCCTGGGAGGCGGTGTACATCCTGGGCCGGGGGAAATCCGCCCGGCTGACCACGGTGATCACCTCCATTGTGGAGAACAGCGGCAGCGACATCACCCTGAACCCCCAGGTCCGGGAGGCCCAGCTGCTGCTGGAGCGGTTCATGTTTGAAAATGTTTACACCAATCCCGTGGCCAAGGGCCAGGAGGCGAAGGCGGAGGCGCTGGTGCAGCGTTTATATGAGTATTACCGGGCGGACCCGGACCGTCTGCCGGAATTTTACAAGGGGATGCTGGAAACGGCTCCCCGGGAGCGGGTCATCTGCGATTACATCGCTGGAATGACCGACCAGTACGCCGTGGGGCTTTACGAGGAGCTGTTCGTCCCCCGGTTCTGGACCAAGGAATGACAGGAAAGGAGGGTGCGGATGCCCATTCCCAAAAGCTTTATCGAGACTTTGCGCATGAGCTGCGACATTGAGAGCATCGTTTCCTCCTACGTCAAGCTGAAGCGCTCCGGGCGGAACGAAACAGGGCTCTGTCCCTTCCATTCGGAGAAGACCCCATCCATGGTGGTGTACAACGACACCCAGTCCTTCTACTGCTTCGGCTGCGGGGCGGGGGGCGACGTGATCTCCTTTATCATGCGCATCGAGAATCTGGGGTACGTGGAGGCGGTGAAGTTCCTGGCCCAGCGGGTGGGACTGGAGGTCCCCGACGACGGGGTGGAGGACCATGCCTCTAAGATGAAGCCCATTATCCTGGAAATGAACCGCCTGGCCGCCCGGTTTTACCACGGCGTTCTCCGGTCGCCGGAGGGGAGGCCGGGGCAGGAGTACTTCTCCGGGCGGCGGCTGACTCCCCAGACCATCGTCAAGTACGGGCTGGGCTACGCGCCCAATACCTGGAATACCCTCCGGGACTATCTGCGGAGCAAGGGGTTCCGGGACGAGCAGATGTACGAGGCCGGGCTGCTGAACAAGGGAAAAAGCGGCTCCTACTACGACGCCTTCCGGAACCGGGTGATGTTCCCCATTGTGGACCTGCGGAAGAACGTCATCGGCTTCGGCGGACGGGTCCTGGACGACAGCAAGCCCAAGTACCTGAACACCAACGACACCCTAGTCTTTAAAAAGAGCCGGAACCTGTTTTCCCTGAATTTTGCCAAGAACAAGATCGAAAACGGCCGGCTGATCCTGGCCGAGGGGTACATGGACGTCATTGCTGTCAACCAGGCGGGGTTCGAAAACGTGGTGGCCACCCTGGGAACGGCGCTGACGCCGGAGCAGGCCAGGCTCATGGCGGGCTACGCCAAGGAGGTGGTCATTGCCTACGACTCCGACGGGCCGGGACGGAAGGCCACCGACCGGGCCGTGGGCCTGCTGGAAGAAGCCGGGATCACCTGCCGGATACTGAAAATGTCCGGGGCCAAGGACCCCGACGAATACATCAAGACCTTCGGGGCCCAGCGGTTCAAGCTGCTGCTGGACGACGCGGGGAATGTCACGGCCTACCAGCTCTCCCTGATCCGGGCCAGATGCGACCTGGACACTCCCGAGGGCAAGAGCCAGTACCTTACCGAGGGGGTCAAATACCTGGCCACCCTGAGAAATCCCGTGGAGCGGGAGGTCTACGCCGGGGAGCTGGCCAACGAGACCGGCATCCTCCGGGAGACGGTCCTCACCAACCTGGAGCAGGCCGTCAAACGCAATTACCGCAAGGAAAAGAAGAAGGAATGGGAGGACATCGAGAGCCAGAAGGACCTTTACGGCGACCGGGTCAATCCCCAGCGGGCCGCCAACTTCGGGGCCTCCCGGGCCGAGGAGGGGATTCTGGCCTATCTCTTCCGGAATCCCGGCGATTTGGGCCGATTGCTGGAGAAAATCGACGAAAACGCCTTCGTGACCGACTTTAACCGGGAACTTTTCCGCATAATGAAGGAAAAACTACAAAATAATAACGGTGTCGCGCTGTCAGATTTTACCGGGGAGCTTTCTCCGGAGCAGCTGGCAAGGCTCACCGCCATCGTCAATCAGGAAATCCCCACGGCGGCGTCGGCTCTGGACGATTACGTCCGGGCCTTGCTGGAATCCCGGGACCGGGACGCCGGCCGCCACGCCGGGGACCTTCCCGAGGAAGAATTGTTGAATATGGTGGAACGCATCCGGCAGCAGAAAAAGAAATAGCCGTGCGGAACATCGGAAAATAAAGGAGAATGTGTTATGGGTGCAGACAAAAAAAGCGCAGTCAGCGATCTGATGGAACAGGGCAAGCTGAAAGGCAAGCTCACCACCAAGGAAATCACCGATGCTCTGGAGGAACTGGATTTTGACGTGGAGCAGATGGATAAGCTCTACGACTCCCTGGAAAGCCTCAACATCGAGATCATCGAGGACTACAACCCCGAGCAGGACCTGGACCTGAATCTGGACGACGTTCTGGAGGAGGTGGAGGACGACAGCATCCTCACCGCCGACGGCATCAGCATCGACGACCCGGTGAAGGTCTACCTCAAGGAGATCGGCCGGGTGCCGCTGCTGAGCAACGAGGAGGAGCAGGAGCTCTCCGAGCGGATGGCTCAGGGCGACTTAAAGGCCCGGAAGCGGCTGAGCGAGGCCAACCTCCGGCTGGTGGTCAGCATCGCCAAGCGGTACGTGGGCCGTGGGATGCAGTTCCTGGACCTGATCCAGGAGGGCAACCTGGGCCTGATCAAGGCCGTGGAGAAGTTTGACCACACCAAGGGCTTCAAGTTCTCCACCTACGCCACCTGGTGGATCCGCCAGGCCATCACCCGGGCCATTGCCGACCAGGCCCGGACCATCCGCATCCCCGTCCACATGGTGGAGACCATCAACAAGGTGAAGAAGGTCAGCTCCCAGCTCCTCCACAAGAACGGCCACGAGCCTTCTGCCGAGGAGATCGCAGCGGAGCTGGATATGTCCGTGGACAAGGTCCGGGAGATCCTCCGGGTGTCCCAGGAGCCGGTGTCCCTGGAAACCCCCATCGGCGAGGAGGAGGACAGCCATCTGGGCGACTTCATCCCCGACGACGACGCGCCCTCTCCGGCGGACGCAGCGTCCCACACCCTGCTGCGGGAGCAGCTCAGCGGCGTGCTCAGCACCCTGACGCCCCGGGAGGAGAAGGTCCTGCGGCTCCGCTTCGGCCTGGAGGACGGCCGCAGCCGGACCCTGGAGGAAGTGGGCAAGGAGTTCAACGTCACCCGGGAGCGTATCCGCCAGATCGAGGCCAAGGCTCTGCGGAAGCTCCGGCACCCCAGCCGCAGCAAGAAGCTCAAGGACTTCCTGGACTAAGCACGGATTGGAAAGGCAGAGAAACTATGCACATTACATTGGAATCCGATTACGCTCTGCGCATCGTTTACTACCTGCTTCAGCGGGGGGAGCGGACGGATGCGGCCCAGATTGCCCGGGAGACCGGCGTGACGCTGCGGTTCGCGCTGAAAATCCTGCGGAAGCTGGTGGCGGCGGGTCTGGTGCGGTCCTTCAAGGGGGCCGCCGGAGGCTATGAGCCCGCCAGAAAGCCGGAGGAGATTTCCATGGGCGACGTCATTGCGGCCATCGAGGGGGTCTATTGCCTCAACCGGTGCCTGAAGCCGGACGTGGGCTGCTCCCGGAACATGGCGGAGGTCTGCCCCATCCACGGTGCCTTTGACCGGATCTCCCGGTCGGTCCGGGGGATGCTGGCGGAGGAGACCTTCGATAAGCTCCTGGCGGAAGCGCCGAAAAACCGCGAATAAACAGCAAATCCCCCTGCGTTTTCAGCAACGCAGGGGGATTTTGTGCAGTAGGGGGTCAGTTCGCCTTGGAAAGGGTGTCGGCCACCAGCGCCACGTCCACGGGGCCGTCGGCGGAATACTTGGAGCGCTTCAGGAGCTTCCGGAAGCCTTTGAGGGTCAGGACGGAAAGGCCCTTGGGGACGTTCAGGGAGGCTTTCCGCCGGGTGAAGACCACCCAGCTTTCGATGTTGATTTTGTAAATGCTGTTGGCGGAGAGAACTTCCCGGATGGCGTCCACGGCCTGCTGGTTTTCCAGAAGGGGATTGGGGAAGGAGGTCTTGACCTCCCGGCCCTTTTTGGTGATCACGTGGGTCCAGGTTTTGCCCCGGCCGTCGCCGTAGACGCTGCCGGGAAGGTTCTGGGTGTTGACCACCAGGATGCCGAAAAAGCCGATGAGGACGTGATCGATGGTCACGTCTTTTTTTGCGGTGTGAATGGTCAGGTCGTTGAGGACCCGGAAGCTGCGGATTCCGGTGAAGCGCCGGAGAATGGCCGCTACCTTTTTTTTGCCGTCCACGCCCCGGCGGCGGTTCTGCCAGCCGATGAGAAGAACGGCCAGCACAAGGAGCAGGATGACCGCCAGGATGACGGCGCTGAGAATGATCCATTGAATCGGTGTCATGATACCCTCCAGATTTTTTACTAAGCTATCTTCTATCATAGCACAAACGAATAAAAATGAAAATAGTTTCCATACTAATATCAGCCCGGCAAATGTAAATAATCTCTGAAAAGTGGAAAGGAGGCAACGGGATGCTGGATAAAATTGCGCTGGCGCTGGTGATCATCGGCGGGTTGAACTGGGGCTCCATCGGAATCTTCGGGTTCGACTTTGTCGGCGCCATCTTCGGCGGGCAGGGTGCGGTGTTCAGCCGGATCATTTTCGCCATTGTAGGACTGGCGGCCCTTTGGTGCATCTCTCTGTTTTTCCGGAAAAGCGACGTCCTGGACAATTCCGACTGAGGCGTCCGGCGGCGGCTCCCAACGGGGCCGCCGCTTTTGCGTTTCAGGACTGCTTTTCCGCGGCGGCCCGGCGGACCTCCTCCTCCCGCTTCCGGAAGATGCGGGGGAAGGTGGTAAAAATGACGATGGAGGTGATGATCCCGGCGATGAAATCGGCGATGCCCTCCGACAGGTAGACTCCCCGGAAGCCCAGAAAATGGGTCAGGAGGAGGCAGAGGGGGATCAGGATGATCACCTTCCGGGTCACGGCCAGGAGCAGGGCGGACCTTGCCTGGCCCAGGGCCACGTTGATGTTCTGGAGGGTCATCTGGACGAAAAACATCACCGAGCCCATGAGGAAGAAGGGGGTGTAGCGTTTGACGATGGCCGTGACCGTCTCGCTGGCGGAGAACAGGTAGGCGTACATCTGGGGGACCGCCAGGGAAACCGCCCACATGGCCAGGGCGAAGATCAGGGCGATGACGGTGACGTACCGGATGCCCTTGGTCAGCCGCTGGGCGTTGCCCTTGCCGTAGTTGTAGCTGACGAAGGGCTGCATCCCGTTGCCCAGGCCGTTCAAGGGGAGGGAGATGAGCTGGAGGGCGCTGAGCATGATGGTCAGGGCGGCGGTGTAGTCCTTGTCGCCGCCGGTGGAGCGGTTCAGGTTGATGTTGAAAACGATTTGGATGGCGCACTCCGTCAGGGTCATGATGAAGGGGGTGAACCCCAGGGAGAGGATGCTGCGGATCCGCTGGGAGCGGAGGACCATATCCCGGGGGCGGAAGCGGAACAGGCTCTTTTTGGAGAAGTAAAAGAGGAGGATGCAGACGCAGGACAGCATCTGGGACAGGACGGTGGCCAGGCTGGAGCCCTCCACGCCCATATCCAGGACGAAGATGAAGATGGGGTCCAGGGCGATGTTGGCCACGGCCCCGACCAGGACGGTGCCCATGGCCAGCAGGGAGTAGCCCTGGGTCAGGATGAAGGGGTTCAGTCCCTGGGCCAGCATGACGAACAGGGTCCCGCAGGCGTAGATGCGCAGGTAGGAGGCGGCGAACTCCACGGCGCTGGGCGGGCAGCCGAACAGCGTCACCAGGGGCTCGGCCAGGAGAAAGGCGGCCAGTCCGATGGCGACGCCCAGGGCGGAAAGGAGGATGAAGGCGGTGTTAAAGATGCGGTTGGCCTCCTCAAAATTGTCCTCGCCCATTTTGATTCCGGCCCGGGGTGCGCCGCCCAGGCCCACCAGGTTGGAGCAGGCCTGGATGATCAGGGTGATGGGCAGGACCACGCCCAGGGCCGCCAGGGCGTCCATGCCGGAGCCCGGAATTTTGGCCACGAACATCCGGTCCACGATATTATAAAGAAAGGTGATGAGCTGGGCCACCACGGCGGGAACGGTGAGCTTGAACACCAGGGGGAGGATGGGGCCGCTTTCCAGCTGGGCGGTGGTGTCGGTTTTTGGATGGGTCATGAGGGCCTCCTGGGAATTTTTTCGGGCATAGAAAAACCAACCCGACCGCCCGGAGGACGGTCAAGTTGGGTGGGGGCGGCTGCCGGGAAGCGCCGCTCCGGGATCGTTCCTTGCGGGTCAGAAGGAGACGATGAGCTGCATTTTGAACCGCTCCAGGCCGAAAACGGCGTGGGGGATGCCTTTGGGCATGATCAGGGTCTCGCCCTTTTCCAGGACGTATTCGATGCCGCCTACGGTGAATTTGCCCTTGCCGTCCAGCACCGTCACCATGGCGTCGCCGCCGGCGGAGTGGGAGGAAATCTCCTCGCCCTTGTCAAAGGAGAAAATGGTCATGCTGACCAGCTCGTTCTGGACCAGGGTCTTGCTGACGACTTGTCCGACGCTGTAATCCACCAGGTCGGCCAGGCATAGTTTGGTTTCTTTGGCGATGTTTTTGTACATATTCTCAACTCCTTAGGTCTATTATACACCTATTTGGGAGAGATATCAATCCTTTTGGCGTTTTTCAGACCGATTCCCGGGGGAGCTTGTGGTAGAGGCTGGGGGCGCAGCCCATCCGCTTCTTAAAGGAGAGGGATGTGGTAGGCGTGGTAGTTGAAGGTCTCGGCCAGCAGCGCGCTGCTGACGGGCTCCTGGTAGTGCTGCTGGAGGTAGCGGATCAGCTGGGACGCCGTGTGGTTCGCCCGGGAGCCATCCACGTTGGAAATGCGCCCCCGGGCGCCGGTGTTCCGGTACAGAAACGCTTCGTCGATCTGCTCCCGGTGATTCAGGATGCATTGCAGGATTCTGTCGTCTTCGCACAGCTGGTATCCAACGGACCGCTTCAAAAAACCGCCTCCCGTAACCGCGTAACAATGGGATTATAGCATATCCGCCCGGCGTGCAGCGTGGGAAAAGGGAACTGGTTTTTATAAAAAACAAACATCTTCCGGGGAGGGAAAATAGAAAAAAGCAGGCGCGGTGCCTGCTCCTGGAGGGGGATTTGGGGTGAAAAAATGAGTGCTCATAAGGGGGATTCCTTATGAACACTCGCCATGGTGCGAGTGGTGATACAGCATTTTTCAAAAAACACAGTAATATCAATGGTTTTAGGACACCCGAACAGCGAAATTACCTGGTATGCGCGCGACATCAGCAAGAAGCGGCGCATCAGCAACAAGATCAAGGGCAATGCCGGTGAACCCATGGGGCA
>CAKTCT010000048.1 GCA_934539585.1 uncultured Oscillospiraceae bacterium
CCCTTGATAGGGTTCCCCTTCGCCAAAACGTCCCACCGGGACGTTTTGGCTGCCCTTCCTGATCTTTTGGGTATCATTGGGGGATTTCGCTTTCTGCGGAAAGCGAGGAGGGGCGCTGCCCCTCCACCCTGCCAGCCTTTTGAAAAAAGGCTGGACCGAAAACTTTCTTTGCCAACGCTGCGGAAACAATCCTACGGGCTGCTCCAATCGTCGCCGCGCAGCCTGTCGCGCGGCTGCTGAAGCCTAACGCGAGGCAACTGGCCGCGGCGACATGGCGGTTCGGATATAATGAAACAGATACTGTTGCGCCACTCCGGCGCAGGGCACCGCCGGGAACCCCTCCGGATAATACTGCGCCAGCGCCTTCCTGATCCAGGTGTCCACCGGAAATGCCTCCAGCCGATGGAACCCGTACAGCAGGGCGCACTCCGCTACCTTGGGCCCCACCCCGGAGATCTTCCGCAGCGCTTCCCGGGCATCCTCCATGGAAAGCCCCGGAATCGCCTCCAGGTCCACCGCGCCTCCGGCCACCTTCCGGGCCGCGTCCAGGATGTACCTGGCCCGGAATCCCGCCCGGAGAGGGGCCAGGTCCTCCACGGTCAGCTCCGCCAGCCGCTCCGGACCGGGAAAGGCCCAGTCCTCTCCCACCGGCTCCCCGAAGCTTTGGCAGAGCCGGGAAATGATCCCCTTGATCCGGGGAATGTTGTTGTTCTGGCTGATGATAAAGGAGCACAGCGCCTCCCAGGGCTCCTGGCGCAGGAGCCGGATGCCCCCGGCGTACCGGCAGGCCGCCGCCAGGGTGGGGTCGGCGGAGTAGGCCCGCTTCAGGGCGTCGTAGTCCCCGTCCAGGTCGAAGTAGGGGGCCCACACCTCCGCAAATTCCTCCCGGGAGGTGTTCCGGAACCGCAGCCGCTCCCCCTCCTGGGCCACGGTCAGGCTCCGGCCCCGGCAGACGCCGCGGAAGCCGTCCTCCCGGCGCTCCCACCGGAAGCACTGGCCGCAGTCCAGGGTGTCGGCCAAAGAAAAGCCCGGAACCTCCGCCACCAGGTCCGGACCCCAGGAAATGATCTTCATGGAACGCTCCTTTTGTCGGTTTTTGGCCCCATTATACCAGATTCCCCGGATTCCCGCAAGGGAAATTTCCGGAAGCCGTGCCTTTTTCCAAAAACTGTGGTACAATGGAAGTAAATCAAGGAATTTGGAGGAGCGATTATGCGCGACAGCATTTACACCATTCCCATCAGCGAGGTCTTCGAGCCCCGGAAGGGCTGCCCCATCTGCGCCATGCGGGACACCCTGGAGCAGCGCTGCGTGGAGTACATCATGGGCGCGGCCATGATGGAGCCCGACGTTCGGATCGAGACCAACCGCCTGGGCTTCTGCGCCCAGCACTTTGAGCAGATGCTCCATCAGAAGAACCGCCTTTCCCTGGCCCTGATGCTGGAAAGCCATCTGAAGGAGCTGAAGGCCCAGAACTTCAGGCCCATCCTGGACAAGGCCCATGCCAAGGCCAAAAAGCGGGAGGGCATGACCACCGTCAACGACACCTGCTTCGTCTGCGAAAAGATCGAATGGGCCCTTTCCCGGATGCTGGACACCGTGGTGGAGCTCTACGGCCGGGACGCCGGGTTCCGGGAGCTGTTCGCCCAGCAGGAGGAGCTCTGCCTGCCCCACCTGGAAAAGCTCCTCTGCGCCGGGGCGGACAAGCTGTCCAAAAAGGAGTACCCCGCCTTCGAAAAAGCGGCCCTGGACCTGGCCTCTAAGAAGTTCGACGAGGTCAGCGGCGACGTCTCCCATTTCTGCAAAATGTTCGACTACCGCAACGCCGGCGGCGACTGGGGCAACTCCCGGGACGCCATCGAGCGGGCCATCCGCCTGCTGACCACCCGGAACTTCGGCGAATAATCTGCGGAACGGCCTTGAATATACAGCGGGTATCGACCCGCCGGGGAGGGAATTGTGGAAAAGTCCTGTCCCGGGATTTTCGGGAGTTTTCCACCTTTTCCCCAGAGTTTTCCACATTTCGGGAGGAATCCGCCAGGCAAATCCACCGGCGGTTCACCGTATATTCACCGTTTTTTCATAACCCCGTGTATAATGTCGAAAAGTGCGAACAAATGGTCAATTTTGTTTGACATTCCGCCGGAAACCGTATATAATAAAAGTTACGGCATAAACTAATTCCGAATTTTTGGAGCATCCAGAACGGAGGAATTGGACATGTCTGACTACGATCCCAACTGTGAGGACGAATCCCGGGAGGATTCCCCGGCGGAGGCGGCCAAGGCCATCGAGGCCACCGGCTCCGTCACCACAGAAGGGCGGCACTTCATCCACTGCCTGACCATCATCGGCCAGGTGGAGGGCCACTATATCCTGCCGCCCCAGAACAAAACCACCAAATACGAGCACGTGATCCCCCAGCTGGTGGCCATTGAGGAAAACCCGGAGATCCGGGGCCTGCTGGTCATCCTGAACACCGTGGGCGGCGATGTGGAGGCGGGGCTGGCCATCGCCGAGCTCATCGCCGGGATGCGGACGCCCACGGTGTCCCTGGTCCTGGGCGGGGGCCACTCCATCGGGGTGCCCCTGGCGGTGTCGGCCCGGCAGTCCTTCATCGTCCCCTCGGCCACCATGACCATCCACCCCGTGCGAATGAACGGCCTGGTCCTGGGGGTCCCCCAGAGCTTTTCCTATTTTCAGAAGATGCAGGACCGCATCGTCCGCTTTGTCACGGACAATTCCCGGATCAGCGAGGAGCGGTTCCGGGAGCTGATGATGGCCACCGGGGAGCTGGCCATGGACGTGGGCACCTCCATCGACGGGGAGACCGCCGTCTCCGAGGGGCTCATCGACAATCTGGGCGGCCTTTCCGACGCCATCCAGTGTCTGTACCGCCTCATTGAGGAGAACGGGGAAGGAGGGGACGGCCATGGAACCGGAGACCCGGTATCTTCTCCTGCCGGAGGAGACGCTCCTTCCGCCGGATGAGCCGGTGCAGACCGAGCTCCACACCATCCGCGGGCGGCTCTGCGAGTGCGTCCGGGAGGGGAACGGCTATACGGTCCGGCGCGTCCTTTCCACGGACCCGGCGGACTATCTGGACCCGGCCCTTGCGCCGGGAACGGCGGTGTACCCGCCTTTTGCAGACTGAATTTCCGGGGGGAGTGTCCCCCTTACATAACGACATCGAATCTGACAGACAAGGGTGAGAGAATGGCAGCAAAAAAACCGGCATCGGCGGCAAAAACGACCTCCGCCAAAAAGCCAAGCGCCTCCTCCAAGGGGAAAAGCGCCGGGAAAAAGAAGACCTCCGCGCCCCGCCGTTCCTCGGCGGAGCTGGCCCGCCAGGAGCGGGAGCGCCGGAACCAGATGTGGGCCATCATCCTCTTTGCCCTGGGAATCCTGCTGACCGTCCTGGCCTTTTTCGAGGGCTCCTCGGGGTGGAAAATGGCCCACGACGTCCTCCGGGGGCTGTTCGGGCCCATCAGCTTCGGCGTAGGGCCCTGCGTCATCTACCTGGCGGTGATCATCACCCTGGGAAAAGAAAATCTTTCCGCCGAGGGCAAGGTCTGGCAGACCCTGGCCCTTCTGGTGCTGCTCTGCGGCATTTCCCAGCTGTTTTTCGGTCTGCCCGAGGGCAGCAGCTTCTGGAAAAAACTCTTCAGCTTTTACTTGAACGGCATCCAGCTGAAAAGCGGCGGCCTGTTCGCGGCCATCCTGGCCTGGCCCCTGATGCGCTTTGCCGGAGGGACCGTTGGCGCCGCTGTGATTCAGATCCTCCTGGTCTTTGTGTTCCTCATGCTGATCTCCGGGAGCACCCTTATCGGGCTGTTCCGCTCCTGCGCCAAGCCGGTGAAGCAGCTGGGGGAGAGTTACAACGCCCGCCGGGAGCAGCGGGAGGAGGAAGAACGGGTCCGGATGTCCCAGATCGATATTCCCATGGAGGGCGACGCTCCCATGCCGGAGCACCCGGTGTTCTCCCCCAACCAGAATTTTGATAAGGCATTGGAAAACTTCCGGGAGGACCCCCGGGAGCTCCGCCGCCGGAAAAAGGAAGCCAGAAAGCTGGGCGTGGACCCGGAGACCGGGGAGCTTCTCCCCAAGGAGGCCCCGGCTGCTCCGGAACCGGCTCCCGCGCCGGCAAAGCCCGTGAACCCCGACTCCCTCTGGAGCGCGCCGCTGCCCCCCTCGGCCATCAGGGAGCTGGACGCCAGGCCCCAGGAGGACCAGGAGCCGCTGCCCTTTGACCCCGACGAGCCCGACCAGAATCCCGTGGACACCGCCGCCTTCGACGCCATCCACGATTCGGTCCTGGACGGGGCCAAGCCCAGCGCCGACGCCTTCGGAGCCGCCTCCGTGGGGGCCGCCGCCGGAGAAAGCCCCTCCCCGGACCGCCGGATGGACAGCGCCCTCCGGGACATCAGCCGCACTGCCTCCCGGCCCGGGGAAACGCCCAAGGCCCCCGAGGTCCGGGTGGGAACTCCCACGCCGGTGGAGGAGGTCTACCGCACCCCGCCGGTCTCCCTGCTGAAGCCGCCGAAAAACGACGGCAGCGTGGACGTCAGCGAGGAGCTCCGGGCCACCGCCGCCAAGCTGGTGGACACCCTGAAAAGCTTCGGCGTCCAGACCCGGGTCATCGCTTACAGCCGGGGCCCCACCGTCACCCGGTATGAGCTCCAGCCCCTGGCCGGGGTGAAGATTTCCAAGATTACCGGCCTTTCCGACGACATCGCCCTGAACCTGGCCACCGCTGGGGTCCGCATCGAGGCCCCTATCCCCAACAAGCCCGCCGTGGGCATCGAGGTTCCCAACCGCAAGACCGATTCCGTCTGCATCCGGGAGATCATCGACTCCGATGAGTTCCGGGCGGCCAAAAGCCCCCTGGCCATCGCCCTGGGCAAGGACATCGCCGGCAACGTGGCCGTGGGGGACATCGCCTCCATGCCCCACCTGCTCATCGCAGGCACCACCGGCTCCGGTAAGTCGGTGTGCGTCAACTCCATGATCATCTCCATGGTCTATAAATCCTCCCCCAAGGACGTGCGGTTCATACTCATCGACCCCAAGGTGGTGGAGCTGGGCATTTACAACGGCATCCCCCACCTGCTGATCCCCGTGGTGACGGACCCCAAAAAGGCCGCCGGGGCCCTGAACTGGGCGGTGACGGAGATGCTCAAGCGCTATAAGCTCTTTGCAGAAAACGCCGTCCGGGACATCAAGGGCTACAACCGCCTGGCCGAGGGCTCCGATACCCTGGACCACATGCCCCACATCGTCATTATCATCGACGAGCTGGCCGACCTGATGATGGCCGCCCCCAACGAGGTGGAGGACGCCATCTGCCGTCTGGCCCAGATGGCCCGCGCGGCGGGGATGCACCTGATTATCGCCACCCAGCGGCCCTCCGTGGACGTGGTGACGGGTCTCATCAAGGCCAACGTCCCCTCCCGGATTGCCCTGTCCGTGTCCTCCCAGGTGGACTCCCGGACGATACTCGACTCCGGCGGCGCGGAAAAGCTTCTGGGCCGGGGCGACATGCTCTACTATCCCATGGGCTTCCCCAAGCCGGTCCGGGTCCAGGGCTGCTACGTCAGCGACGGCGAGATCGAGGAAGTGGTGAACTTCCTGAAGAGCGGCGGCGAGCCGGTGGTCTACGACTCCGGAATTATGGACGAAATCGAACGCCAGGCCGCTGCCGAGGGCAAGAAAAAGGGCGGCGGCGGAGCCGATCCCGACGGCGCTGCCGACGAGCTGTTCGAGGACGCGGTCCAGTGCGTCCTGGACGCGGGGCAGTGCTCCACGTCCTATCTCCAGCGGCGGCTGAAGGTGGGCTACGCCCGGGCCGCCAGGCTGGTGGACGAGCTGGAGAACCGGGGCATCGTCGGCCCTCCCGACGGGTCCAAGCCCCGGGAGGTGCTCATCAACAAAAACCAGTGGGCCGAGTTCCAGATGCGGAATCATATGGACGACTGACCCCTTTGAATGAGGAAACACATGAACGAATTTTTACCGGTCAGCCGGGCGGACATGGACGCCCGGGGCATCGATCAGCTGGATTTCATCTGCATCACCGGCGACAGCTATGTGGACCACCCCAGCTTCGGCGTCTCCATCATCTCCCGGGTGGTGGAGGACCAGGGCTTTACCGTAGGTGTCATCGCCCAGCCCGACTGGAAGACCCGCCGGGATTTTGAAAAGCTGGGGCGGCCGAAATACGCCTTTCTGGTGACCTCCGGGAACATCGATTCTATGGTGGCCCATTATACCGTGGCCAAGAACCGCCGCTCCGTGGACGCCTACACCGCAGGCGGGGTCATGGGAAAGCGCCCGGACCGGGCGGTGACGGTTTACTGCCGGAAGCTCCGGGAAATCTACGGGGACATCCCCATCGTCATCGGCGGCCTGGAAGCGTCGCTGCGGCGGTTTGCCCACTACGACTACTGGGACGACTCCGTCCATCCCTCCATCCTGGAGGAGTCCGGGGCGGACCTCCTTTCCTACGGCATGGGGGAACTCCAGACCGGGGAAATCGTCCGCCGTCTGGGGGCCGGAGAGGACATCCGCACCCTGACGGACATCCGGGGGACCTGCTACCTCTGCGCCCCGGCGGACACCCCCTTCGGCGGGGTCCAGTGCCCGGACTATAAGATCATCTGCACCGACAAAAAAGCCTACTGCAAGGCCACGAAAATCCAGATGGACCAGCAGGACGAGGTCTACGGCCGGATGATTTTACAGCGCCAGAAGGAGAAAATGCTGGTCCAGAACCCGCCCATGCGGGTTTTGACCACCGAGGAGCTGGACCATGTCTACGCCCTGCCCTACACCCGGCGCTGGCACCCCATGTACGACGCGGAGGGCGGCGTTCCCGGCCTGGCGGAGGTGGAATTTTCCATCGCCCACAACCGGGGGTGCTTCGGCAACTGCAACTTCTGCTCCATCGCCTTCCACCAGGGGAGGAAAATCGCCGTCCGCAGCCAGGAATCGGTGCTGGCCGAGGCAAAGCTCCTGACCACGCTGCCCGGGTTCAAGGGCTACATCCACGACGTGGGCGGCCCTACGGCCAACTTCCGGCATCCCTCCTGCAAAAAGCAGCAGGAAAAGGGCCTCTGCATGGGAAGAAAGTGCCTGGCCCCCACCCCCTGTCCGGCCCTGGACGCCGACGAGCGGGACTATCTGGAGCTGCTGCGGAAGGTCCGGGAGCTGCCGGGGGTCAAGCGGGTGTTCATCCGGTCGGGAATCCGGTACGACTATATGATGGAGGACCCCGACGACACCTTTTTCAAGGAGCTGGTCCAGTACCACGTCTCCGGCCAGCTGAAGGTGGCTCCGGAGCACTGCTCCAGCGACGTTCTGGACGCCATGGGCAAGCCCCACATCGACGTTTACAAGGCTTTTGCGGAGAAATTTTACCGCATCACCAAGAAGCTGGGGAAGAAGCAGTTCCTGGTGCCCTACCTCATGTCCTCCCACCCCGGGAGCACCCTGAAGGACGCCGTGGAGCTGGCCCTGTTCCTCAAGGAGCAGCACATCCACCCCGAGCAGGTCCAGGACTTTTACCCCACCCCGGGGACGGTGTCCACCTGCATGTTCTTCACGGAGATGAACCCCTATACCCTGGAGCCGGTCTTTGTCCCCAAGACCCCGGAGGAGAAGGCCATGCAGCGGGCGCTTTTGCAGTATTTCCTGCCCCATAACCGGGGGCTGGTCCTCAAGGCGCTGCGGAAGGCGGGCCGGGCCGACCTCATCGGCAGCGGGCCGGAGTGTCTGGTCCCGGCGCCGGTGGGGGAGGTCGCTTCCGGCCAGCGGAACGGAAAAGGGTCCGTTCATGGTTCCCGGGGGGACCGCCCGGGAACGGCGGATTCCCGGAAGGGGCGGAATCCCCGGGGGCAGAATGGCGCAAAACCGGTACAAAAAGGTGCGTCGAAGGTTCCCTACGGGTCACGGAAGGGGAACGTCCCGGCCCGGAATTCCGGGGGAAAAAAGCAGGGATAAATTACAGCCGCATTTCCGGAAGGCGTTTCTGCGTTCCGGAAATCTTTTGGTACGAAATTGAACCCGGCCGGACCATCGGATAAGAAACATGTCCGGGCAGTTCCGGCACGATGGGGAAGCCGGCTTGCAGAAGGCGGAAAGCGGGGCCTTTTGGTAAGAAGGCCCCGCGGGGGCCGGTGCGGCGGCGGAAAGGCTGCCGGGCGCTGGTCCTGCGGCGAGGGGTGCGGATCGGGGATGGCCCGGACGGGCATCCGGGCCGCTGGTTCCGGAACGCTTTTGGGAAGGACTTGCTCTGCGAGGGCGGAAAAACGGTGGATTTGGAGGAATTATTTTGGCAAAGAGAAGGACGCGGCGGGGGAACCCCAGGTACAACTGGCCGGCTATCATCGCCGCGGCGGTGCTGGTCAGCGCTTTTCTGATCATTTATCTGGCCACGGGGAACAAGATCAGCGACCTGTTCCCGGAGTGGGACGACTTTACATCGGCGGTGACGGACACCGTGGGCTCCTCCCGGGAGGCGGGGAGCGCGCCGGAGCTCTCCGGGGAGACGGCGCTGGTCCACTTCATCGACGTGGGCCAGGGGGACAGCATGCTCATCCAGTGCGGCGGGAAGAATATCCTCATCGACGCCGGGGAAAATGACAAGGGGACCGTGGTCAACGCCTACCTGGACAAGATCGGGGTGGAGACCATCGACCTGGCCATCGGCACCCATCCCCACTCCGACCACATCGGGGGGCTGGACGTGGTGCTGGACGCCCACAAGACCGGGAAGATCATTCTGCCCTCGGTGCCCGAGGACAAGACGCCCACCACCCGGACCTACCGGGACCTGTTGAAGTCCATCCAGGCCCAGAACCTGAAGATCACCCTGGCAAAGCCGGGGAAAACCTATGAGTTCGGGGCTGGGACCCTGGAAATCCTGGGGCCGGTGAAGGACGATTACGACAGCCTCAACGATTTTTCTGTGGTCTGCCGGTTTGCCTTTGGGGACTGGAGCTTTCTGTTCACCGGGGACATGGAGTCCGACGCGGAGAAGGATCTGCTGGACGCAGGGACCGACGTCTCCGCCCGGGTGCTGAAGCTGGGGCACCACGGCAGCTCCACCTCCACCAGCCAGGCGTTTCTGGACGCGGTGGGGCCGGAAATCTGCGTCATGGAGGTGGGGGAGGGTAACTCCTACAACCATCCCCACCGGGAGACGGTCCAGAAGATGCAGGAGGGCGGCTACCAGGTCTACCGCACGGATTTGAACGGAAGCATTGTCTTTACCACCGACGGGACGGAGTGCAGTGTGGAGACGGAGAAGTAGGCGGAGTTGGGCTTGTTGCTAAGGCTCGGAAAGTTTTTGAGAGGAAATCCGGGGCGGTTTGTGCCGGAGGGTGCGGATTTGGTGCGGCTGGAGCCGGTGGAGCTTAGCAGGCTTTGGTGTTGAAAGAAGGCCGTGCGGTGCTGGCGGCAGTTTGGCACGCTCTGGGAGCGCAGGGCGGTTCGGTGTGGCTGGATTGCTGGGTAGCGCTTGGCGGGGCGCGGGCTTGCTTTCGTGAGGACCGGGCGGTTCGCGGGGCGCTTCGGAGACGGGCGGTTCGCGGGATGCTTCGGGAAATCCCGGGGGCCGGAGAAAAGTCCGGCGCGGATGGAAGATGTCAATGCCGGAGGGCGGCGGCTCTGCGGCGGGAAAATATGGCCGGGCGTCGGGAGGCGGCGGCCGGGAAAGGAGGGCGTTTATGCTGATCGTTGATCGGATCGAAGGGGGCTTTGCCGTCTGCGAGGACGACGGCGGGGAGATGCGGGACATCTCCCTGGCGGAGCTGCCGGAGGAGGTCCGGGAAGGAGACGTGTTGGTTCCTGGCCCGGAGGGCTACCGGGTCGATGCGGAGGAGACCAGGCGGCTGCGGGAGGAAAACGCGGCGCTGTTCCGGAGCCTTCTGGAGGAGCCGTGAGGAGGCTCCGGAAGGGCTTTTTACCGGCGGGAATGAAGCGCGCCGGATGATTTTTCACCGGAATCTGCCGGAGCGCGGTTCCTGGACTGCTTTTTCCGGCGCCGGGAGCTGTTTTACCGATGCGGTTCCCGGCATGAGCGGCGGGTCCGGAAGCCGATGATTCGTGGAAATTGACAAAAACCGGGGCGGACATTTTCCATCCGCCCCGTCTTTTTTTTCGGAGGGGCCGGGGTCTCTTGCAAAAGGATGTCCGGATGTTGTATAATGGGAAAAACGGGTTTATCCCGAAAACAAGGAGGAATCGGAACATGCCATCCAACTTCACCGTTTCTCTGGAACGGCTGATCAAGGATTTTTCCATGGAGAGCGTCTACCTGCCGGCGGAGCCTGCCTCCATTTTGATTTCGTCCAGCGAGGTCAACCGGCCGGGGCTGTTCATCACCGGGTTCTACGATTACTTTGACCCGGACCGCATCCAGATTCTGGGGCGGATGGAGACGGCCTTTTTAAGCGACCTGAGCCACGAGGTCCTGAAGGAGCGCATCGACCGGATGCTGAGCCTGAAAATCCCCGCGCTGGTGGTGACCAGGGGGATGGAGGTCTTCCCGGAGATCATCGACTCCGCCAAGGAAAACCAGGTGCCGGTGATCCGCACCCAGGAGGCCACGTCCAGCTTTATGGCGGCGCTGATCTCCTACCTCAACGTGGAGCTGGCTCCCCGGATCACCCGCCACGGGGTGCTGGTGGAGGTCTACGGCGAGGGGATGCTGATCCTGGGCGACTCCGGCGTGGGCAAGAGCGAGACCGCCATCGAGCTGGTCAAGCGGGGCCACCGGCTCATCGCCGACGACGCCGTGGAGATCCGGCGGGTGTCCAACAAGAGCCTGGTGGGGACCTCTCCGGAGAACATCCGGCATTTCGTGGAGCTCCGGGGCATCGGCATCATCAACGCCCGGCGGCTCTTTGGCATGGGCGCGGTCAAGACCACCGAGAAGATCGACATGGTGGTCCGGCTGGAGCACTGGGACCCCAACAAGACCTACGACCGCATGGGCATCGAGAACGAGTACATCTCCATCCTGGGGAACCGGGTGCCCTGTCTCACCATTCCGGTGAAGCCCGGGCGGAACCTGGCCATTATCCTGGAGGTGGCGGCCATGAACAACCGGCAGAAGAAGATGGGCTACAACGCCGCTCAGGAGCTCCTCAAGAAGCTGGGGATGCCGGCGGACGGCGGCGACATCGTCAAGGACTGGGATTTTTAACTGTGTCGACAGGCCCGGAAGCATTTTTCGGGCAGAAAAAAACTATACTGTAAAGTGAGGAAACCGACATGAAGTATTACATTGGAATCGACCTGGGCGGAACCTTCGTCAAGGCCGGCGTGGTGGACGAGAATTATCAGATCGTGGCCAAGGCCATGGTGCCCTCCGCAGACGCGGTGGGCGATCCGGAGCTGGTGGCGGACCGGATGGTCCAGTGCGCCAGGGAGGCCCTGGAAAAGGCGGGGCTGACCATGGACGACGCGGACAGCATCGGCGTGGGCACTCCCGGGTCTGTGGAGCCGGAGACCGGGTCCATCGTCTACGCCAACAACCTGAAATTCCGGAACACCCCCTTGCGGAAGTACATGGAGGAGCGGACCGGGAAGAAAATCTATGTGGAAAACGACGCCAACGTGGCCGCTTACGGCGAGGTCCTGGCCGGGGCCGCCAAGGGGTACAAGGACGCCATCGTGGTGACGCTGGGCACCGGCGTCGGCGGCGGCATCATCATCGACGGGAAAATCTACGCGGGCTTCAACCACTTCGGCGGAGAGCTGGGCCACGAGGTCATCGTCTACAACGGACGGCAGTGCACCTGCGGGCGGAAGGGCTGTCTGGAAGCCTACGCCTCGGCTACGGGGCTCATCAACATGACCAAGGAGGCCATGGAGGCCCACAAGGACTCCAGAATGTGGGAGGTGGCCAAGACCCTGGACGAGGTCAACGGCAAGACCGCCTTCGACGCCATGCGGCTGGGCGACGCCGCGGGCAAGGCCGTGGTGGACGAGTACATCGGCTACCTGGGCTGCGGGCTTTCCAACTTCGTCAACGTGTTCCAGCCGGAGATTCTGCTGCTGGGCGGCGGCATCTGCAAGGAGGGGGAGAACCTGCTGGCTCCGCTCCGGGAGATCATCGCCAGGGAGAGCTACGGCATCGCGGGATATGCCGCCACCAAGCTGGGCACCTGCGCGTTGGGCAACGACGCGGGGACCATCGGCGCGGCGTTCCTCTGGAAGATCGCGGAATAAAGGCGTTTCCCGGCTGCGGCGGGGTCGGGCCGGTCTGTGGGCAGACCGGCTCTCGGTTGCGGTGGTCGTGAAAACGGCAAACGGTAGGCGGGGCTCCGCCCTGCCGCCCAAGCCTGTCGGGGTCCGGCCGGTTTGGGCGGCAGAATTTTCGAATTGGAGGTACCATGGAACATCTGGAGGAAATCCGCGCCCTCTGCGAGGCGGAGGGGTGCGCTTACGTTCTGGACGCCCCCATGCGGGACTACACCACCTTCCGCATCGGCGGGCCGGCGGCCATTCTGCTGAAGCCCAAAAGCGCGGAGGAGGTCTGCTGGGTCCGGAGGACGCTGGCGGGGCTGGCTCCCATGTGGTTTCTGGGGAAGGGGTCCAACCTTCTGATCCCCGATGAGGGGGTCCCGGGGATCGTGGTGCTGCTGGGGCCGGATTTTTCCGGCATCGAGGTTTTAGAGGACGGGGAGACGCTGGTCTGTGAGGCCGGGGCTCCTCTGATGAAGGCGGCCAGGACGGCTCTGGACCGGGGGCTTTCCGGGCTGGAGTTTGCCTGGGGCATCCCGGGGACCGTGGGGGGCGGCGTTTACATGAACGCCGGGGCCTACGGCGGGGAGATGAAGGACGTGGTCCTCTGGTGCGAGCACGTGGACGGAGAAGGAAATCTCCGGCGGCTCAGCGGGGAGGAGCCGGAGTTTTCCTACCGGCACAGCGTGTACTCCGGGAAATCCCTGTGCATCGTCCGGACGGCGCTGCGGCTCCAAAAGGGCGACCCGGCGGTCATCCGGGCGCGGATGGACGAGCTGATGGAAAAACGGCGGTCCAGGCAGCCGTTGGAGTATCCCAGCGCGGGCAGCGCCTTCAAGCGGCCCGAGGGAGCCTATGCGGCGGCCCTCATCGAGGAATGCGGCCTGAAGGGGCTCCGGGTGGGGGACGCCATGGTCAGCGAGAAGCACAGCGGCTTCATCGTCAACGTGGGGAACGCCAGCTGCGCCGATGTGGAGGAGCTTTTCCGGCAGGTGCAGGATGCGGTCTTCCGGCGGACCGGGTACCGGCTGGAGCCGGAGGTGGGCAGCTTCCGGTGAGGCGGCCTTTTGATTACAACTTCCAGAAGGATGGAACGACATGGATTTTTTGATCGTAACCGGCTTGTCCGGCGCGGGGAAATCCCGGGCGGTGGACGCGCTGGAGGACATTGGGTTTTACTGCGTGGACAATGTGCCGCCCCAGCTGATCTCCAAGGTGGCGGAAATCTGTCTGGCGGGGAACAGCAAAATCCGCCGGGTGGCGGTGGTCACGGACCTGCGGGGCGGGGACATGTTCTACGGGCTCTTTGAGGAGCTGGACCAGATGCGGGACAAGGGGCTGACCTACAAGCTGCTGTTTCTGGACGCCTCCGATGCGGAGCTGATCCGGCGGTACAAGGAGACCCGGCGGCGGCACCCTCTGGCCGGGGTGGTCAACGGCGGCATCGCCGAGGCCATCCGCAACGAGCGGGTGCTGCTGCGGCCGGCCAGGGAGCGGGCGGATTACGTCATCGATACCACCCATCTTTCCGCCAACGAATTGAAGCAGCGGATGAACAACATCTTTCTGGACAGCATCCAGAACAGCATGCTCATCAACGTCATGTCCTTTGGGTTCAAGTACGGCTCCCCCAGCGAGGCCGACCTGGTCTTTGACGTGCGGTGTCTGCCCAATCCCTTTTATGTGGATGCGTTAAAGCCCAAGACCGGGCTGGACGCCGAGGTCCGGGAGTATGTGATGGACTCGGACAATTCCCGGGAGCTGCTGGAAAAGCTCCGGGACCTGGTGGGGTTCCTGGTCCCGCTTTATCAGAAAGAGGGGAAAAGCCAGCTGATCATCGGGGTGGGTTGCACCGGGGGCAAGCACCGGAGCGTGACCTTTGCCGAGGCGCTTTATCAGTTCCTGGCGGAGCGGGGGTACAACGTCCGGGTGGTCCACCGGGATATTTCCAAGTAAGGGCGCGGTGACTGTGACATTCAATCAGGAAGTGAAAAAGGAGCTCTGCCGGCTGGAGGTCCGGCGGCCCTGCTGCGAGCAGGCGCTGCTGTACGCCATGCTGGTGTTCAGCCGGACCTTTCCGGAGGAGGAGGCCGTGTTTACCACCGAGAGCCGGACGGCGGCCAACGCCTTCGCCCAGCGGCTCACCGGGATGACCGGGACCTTTTCCACGGTGCGGACGGACCTCCGGCGGCTCAAGGAGGAGGCTCCCCGATACACCCTCTGTGTGGAGGACCCGGCTCAGCGGGAACTGCTGGCGGACCGGTTTTCTCTGCGGTTTCCGGCATTGGTCCCGGCGTATCTGGAAAAGGATTGCTGCGCCGGGGCGTTTTTTCGGGGGCTGTTTTTGCTGTACGGCTCTGTGACCAATCCGGAGAAGGGGTACCATCTGGAGCTGGGGGCTCCCGGGGACGAGCTGGCCGAGGAGGTGCTGCTTCTGGGACAGGCCAGGGGCATCCACTTCAAGCTGACCCACCGGAAGGGGGCGGCGCTGCTCTATCTCAAGGAAAGCGAGCAGATTGAGGACTTCCTCACCCTCACCGGGGCCACCAGGGCGACGCTGAAGCTCATGGACATCAAGATCGTCAAGGAGATGCGGAACAAGGTCAACCGGGCCACCAACTGTGAGACCGCCAATCTGGGGAAAACCGTGGAGGCGTCCCAGTCCCAGGTGGCGGACATTGCGTACATCAAGGAGCGCCGGGGGCTTTCGTATCTGGACGAGGACCTGCGGGAGGTGGCGGCGCTGCGGCTGGACAACCCGGAGTGCTCCTTGCGGGAGCTGGCGGGGATGCTGGAAACGCCGCTGAGCCGGTCCGGGGTCAATCACCGGCTGAAACGCATCGGGGAGGCCGCCCGGAGGCTCCGGGAAAGCGAAAAAGGAGAAACGGTATGAATCTGGAAGAAACGCGGGAGTTTTTCAAGGCCGACCGGTTTGCCGCCGAGGTGCTGGGGGCGGTCATCGAGGAGGCGGAGGACGGGTTTTCCCGGTGCACCCTGGCCATCCGGCCGGAGCACCGCAACGCCGTGGGGGCGGTGATGGGAGGCGCCATCTTTACCCTGGCGGACTTTGCCTTCGCCGTGGCGGCCAACTGCGGCGGGGGGACCATGGTTTCGCTGAACAGCCAGATTACCTATCTGAGTCCGGCCAGGGGGGAGATCCTTATCGCGGTGGCCAGGCGGGTCCGGCAAGGGAGGTCCACCGGGTATTACCGGGTGGAGGTCTCCGACGAGGTGGGGACTCAGGTGGCCGAGGTTGTGACCACGGGGTTCGTGGTGAAAAAATAGTCCGGGGGACCGGGAAGGAGGCCGCCATGGCCGGATTTGTTCATCTGCATCTGCATACGGAATACAGCCTTCTGGACGGCGCCTGCCGCATCCGGGACCTGCCGGAGAAAATCCGGGCCCTGGGCCAGGAGGCCGTTGCCATTACCGACCACGGCGTCATGTACGGCGTGGTCGATTTTTACAAAGCCTGCAAAAAGGCGGGGGTAAAACCCATCATCGGCTGCGAGGTGTATGCGGCTCCCCGGAGCCGGTTTGACCGGGTCCATCAGGTGGACTCCAGGCCCTATCATCTGATTTTGCTCTGCGAGAATCAGGAGGGGTACCAGAACCTCATCAAGCTGGTCAGCGCGGGGTTCACCGAGGGGTTTTACGGAAAGCCCCGGGTGGACGAGGAGCTTTTGCGGAGGTACAGCGGGGGGCTCATCTGCCTGTCGGCGTGTCTGGCGGGGGAAATCCCCCGGAAGCTGGCGGCGGGGGACTACGCCGGGGCCAAGGAGACGGCGCTGCGGTACCGGGGCATCTTCGGGGCCCGGAATTACTTTCTGGAGGTCCAGGACCACGGAATTCCGGAGCAGGGAAAAATTCTGTCCCTGCTGCGGCGGCTTTCCCGGGAGACGGGGATACCCCTGGCTGCCACCAACGACTGCCACTACCTCAACCGGGAGGACGCCAGGATGCAGAATGTGCTGATGTGCATCCAGACCAACCGGACGGTGTCTGACGGGTCGCCGCTGGAGTTTCCCACCGACGAGTTCTACGTCAAGTCCCGGGAGGAGATGGAGGCGGCGCTGCCGGAGTTTTCCGACGCTCTGGACAACACGGTGAAGATCGCGGAGCGGTGCCGGGTGGAGTTTGTCTTCGGACAGACCAAGCTGCCCCGGTTCACGGCTCCGGGGGGAAGGGATTCCACCGAGTATTTCACCGACCTGTGCTCCCGGGGGCTGAAAAAGCGGTACGGCGCGGTGACGCCGGAGCTGAAGGCGCGGTTCGACTACGAGATGGGGGTCGTCAAGTCCATGGGGTACGTGGACTACTACCTTATCGTGTACGATTTTGTCCGGTACGCCAAAAACGCCGGAATCCCGGTGGGTCCGGGGCGGGGGTCCGGGGCGGCCAGCTTGCTGGCCTACTGCATGGGCATCACCGGGGTGGACCCTATGAAGTACCAGCTGATTTTCGAGCGGTTTCTGAATCCGGAGCGGATCAGCATGCCGGATTTCGATATCGATTTCAGCGACGAGCGGCGGCAGGAGGTCATCGATTACGTGGTCCGGCGGTACGGGGCCGACCATGTGGCCCAGATCACCACCTTCGGGACCATGGCCGCCAAGGCCGCCGTCCGGGACGTGGGGCGGGCCCTGGGCATGAGCTATCCGGCGGTGGACCGGGTGGCGAAGCTCATCCCCTACCGGCCGAAAATCACCCTGGACGGGGCGCTGGAGGAATCGCCGGAGCTGAAAACCCTCTACGACAACGACCCCCAGGTCCGGGAGCTGCTGGACACGGCCCGGAAGGTGGAGGGGATGCCCCGGCATGCCTCCACTCATGCGGCGGGGGTGGTAATCACCGCCGACCCGGTGGATGAGTACGTTCCTCTGGCGAAAAGCGACGAGTCCGTCGTCACCCAGTTCACCATGACCACCCTGGAGGAGCTGGGGCTTCTGAAAATGGACTTTCTGGGGCTGCGGAACCTGTCGGTCATCGACCACTGCTCCCAGGAAATCCAGAAGGAGGAGCCGGGATTTTCCATCCAGAAGATTTCTTTGGAGGACCCGGCGGTGTACGCCATGTTCTCCCGGGGGGAGACGGAGGGGGTTTTTCAGTTCGAGTCCGCCGGGATGCGGCAGCTGCTCATCTCCATGAAGCCAAAGTCCATCGAGGACCTGACGGCGGCCACCTCTCTATACCGGCCGGGGCCCAGCGCGTCCATTCCCACCTATCTGAAGAACCGGGCGGACCCGGGGAAAATCCGGTACGAGACCCCGGCGCTGGAGCCCATTCTCCGGGTGACGGCGGGGTGTCTGCTCTATCAGGAGCAGGTGATGCAGGTGTTCCGGAGCCTGGCGGGGTACTCCTACGGCCGGGCGGACCTGGTCCGGAAGGCCATGGGCAAGAAGAAAAAGGACGTCATGGAGGCGGAGCGGCAGAGCTTTCTCTACGGCCGGCGGCGGGAGGATGGGTCTCTGGAATGTCCCGGGGCCGTGGCCAACGGGGTGCCGGCGGCGGTGGCGGAGCACATCTTCGACGAGATGGCGGCCTTTGCGGAGTACGCCTTCAACAAGGCCCACGCCACGGCGTATTCCGTGGTCAGCTATCAGACGGCGTATCTGAAGTGTCATTATCCCCGGCAGTACCTGGCGGCGCTGTTGACCTCGGTGCTGGAAAATACGGGGAAGCTCATGGAGTATCTGGAGGAGTGCAGAAACCGGGGCATCCAGGTGCTGCCGCCGGACGTCAACTGGAGTGACGGAGCTTTCCGGTCCCAGGGGGAGGGCATCCGGTTCGGGCTGCTGGCCGTCAAGGGGCTGGGGCGGCCGGTGATCGCCAATCTGGTCAAGGAGCGGGAGGAAAACGGGCCCTTCCGGGGCTTTACCGATTTCTGCCGCCGGATGGCGGGGAAGGACCTGAACAAGCAGGCGCTGAAAAACCTCATCCGGGCCGGGGCACTGGACGGGCTGGGGTACACCCGGAAGGAAATGATTGTGGCCCACGAGCAGGTGCTGGACGCGGCGGTGAACTACGCGCGGATCCACGAGGGCGGGCAGATGAATCTGTTCGCGTCGGCTTCTCTGGAGGAGCCGGAGGCGGAAATCCGGCGGCTGGGGGAGTATCCTTTTGGGGAGAAGCTCCGGGACGAATACGAAGCCCTGGGGTTTTACATCAGCGGGCACCCTCTGGACCCCTATCAGGGGGCGGCGAAGCGGCTTAGGGCCGACCGGGCGGCGGACATTGTGGCGGAGGACTCCGCCTACGGCGACCGGCGGCCGGTGCGGCTGCTGGGGATGGCGGCGGCAAAGAAGATAAGCGTCACCAAAAGCGGCAAGACCATGTGCTTCATGCAGTTTGAGGACCGGAGCGGGAGCCTGGAGGCGCTGATCTTTCCGGCGGTGTATCCGGAGGTGCGGAAGGTGCTGGAATCCGGGGAGCCGTTTCTGATGGAGGGGACGGTCTCCCTCCGGGAGGACGAGGAGCCCAAGGTGCTGGTCAACCGGCTCATCGGGGTCCGGGAGCTTCCGGAGGGGACGGAGGGGTTTTGCTTATATGTGAAGCTCAACTCCGCAGACGACCGGAGGATTCCGGCGGTGCTGGAGCTTCTCCGGGAGTATCCCGGGGAGGAGGAAGTACGGTTTTACTTTGCCAGCGACGGGAAGTACCACTATCCGCCGGGGAAAATCCGGGTCCGGACGGGGGACGGGCTTCCGGCGCGGCTTTCTGAGCTGTTGGGGGAAAAGAATGTGGCGGTGAAGTGAGCCGCGGAGGGAGATCGTTATGACGGAAACGGAGAAGATGTTTGCGGGGGAGCTTTACAATCCCTTCTGCGAGGGGATGCCCGAGGCCCGGCGGCGGGCCCATGAGCTGTGCCAGAGGTACAACGCCCTTCCGGAGAGCGACGAGGAGGGCCGGGAGGCGATTCTGCGGGAGCTGATGCCGGATCACGGGGAAGGGGTCTACTTACAGGGACCCATTCAGTTCGATTTCGGCACCCACATTTCCATGGGGGACCGGTCTTACGCCAACTTCAACTTCTGCGTGCTGGACGAGAACCGGGTGATCATCGGGGAAGACGCGTTTATCGGGCCGAACTGCTCCATTCTTACGCCCATTCATCCCTTGCGCCACGAGGACCGGAACGTGTTCAGGGACCCGGAGACCGGGGCGTCGGTGAACCTGGAATTCAGCGCGCCGGTGGTCATCGGGCGGAACTGCTGGATCGGGGGGAGCGTGACGATCCTGCCCGGCGTGACCATTGGGGAAGGGTGCGTCATCGGAGCGGGGGCTGTGGTGACGAAGGACGTTCCGGCGTATAGCCTGGCCTTTGGGAATCCTTGCCGGGTGGTCCGGGCGATTACGGAGGAGGATTTGCTGTCGGCGCGGGAGGGGGCTGTGCGGTAGGCTGCGCGGCGACGGTTCAAGCAGCCCGTGCGGAAACTTCCGAAGCGTGAAGAAATCAAGTTTTCGGTCCAGCCTTTTTTAAAAGGGTGGCAGGGTGGAGGGGCAGCGCCCCTCCTCGCCCTCCGCAGAGGGCGAAATCCCCCCAAAATGATACCCAAAAGATCAGGAAGGGAAGGCCCGACAGCCCGGTGGGCTGTCGGGCCGCGGGGAACCCTATCAAGGGGTTCCCCGCAGGACGTAGTCCTGCATGTATCGCATCTGTGTTTTAGGACGTACTGCGAGAGGAACGCTTCGGTTCGCTGGCGCGGTTTTCCGCTTTGGATTGAGTAGGGGTGGGTCATGCCGCAATTTCTTTGAAATTGCGGCCGCGGGGACGTCCGCGGGCGGCCTGCGGGCCGCCTTTTC
>CAKTCT010000049.1 GCA_934539585.1 uncultured Oscillospiraceae bacterium
AGCAAGGCCGTGTAATTCGTCGCTATTCTGCGACCGGAGGCTTTTTTATTTGTCTGCTAAACGGGGGACGGTCCCTATAGATTTCGGGCGGGAAGATTTTCTTTATCCACCAGCAGGGACATTCCGGCGGAGCCGTTTGCTTCCAACGCCGCTGCCAGCAGCTTTCTGCCGTACCCTTTCCGGCGGTATGCTTCCAGTACAAAGAGGTCGTAGGGTTCGTTTTCCGGGAGGCCGTGGGTCACGTCCAGATAGCCGATGACCTTTCCGCCGGAGAGGGCCAGCAGAATCCGGAACTGGTTCGGGGCGGCCGCGACCTTTTCTCCCGTCCAGTAGGCGTCCTTTTCGTGGATGGCAAAGTAAGCGGCGGCGTGTTCCTGGGAAAAAGGGAATATGCCGTCGGTGCTGACCGGAGAAAACGCGCCGGAAAAGACCATCTTCTGCTGTTCCGGGTAAAATCCGGCGTTCCGCTGCCGGAGGGCGGAGGCGAGGAGATGGTTCCGGGGATTGAAAACGAAGTCGGCGCTCCAGCCCGGATAGGCTTTGGCAAGATGGGAGAGAACGGCTTCATAGGCTTCCGAATCCCGGGAAAGACCGGCCAGCAGCTCCAGATATTTCTCCTCCCGGAGGGCTAAAAAGACGAAAAGCCCGGTCTGCTTCCCGCCCCGGAACGTTCCCAGGACGGCGTGGTGCTCCGGGTGTTCCAAAGCGGCCCGGAGGTTCCGGCGACGCTGGTCTTCACTGGTCAGCATGGGGTCGGAAAATTCCGGGTCATGGGCAAAGGAGGCGAGAAAATCGGGGTCGATGGCGGCGAGAGGGCGGAGCTCCATTTCAGTACGCCTCCAGATAGTCCAGAAGCCCCGTGGCGTCCAGGGCGTCGGTGATGTAGTAGAAAAGGGCTTCGGTCATGGCCAGAATCCTGCCGATTTCTTCCTCGGTGATGACGGTGGGGATGTCCGTGGGGTACCGGGTCTCGATGTAGTACCGGTTCAGGGCGGCGCTTTCGTCCATCCACTGCTGGAAGTGGGGGTCGATGGAGACCGCCCGGCGGCAGAGCCAGGTCAGGTTGTGGCCGTCTACGGTCTGGCGGGTTTTGGCCAGGATGAAGCCCTTCAGGGCCTTCTCCGCGCACTGCTGGCAGTGGAAGGCCGTGGCGTTGGAAAGGGTCTGGTCCCCGGAGAGGAGCCGGGCCGCCCGGTAGTCGTCGTAGGAGGCGTTGATCCAGTCCAGGTACCGGCGGCTGTCGGAGGGGTTACTGCCGCGCCTTGTCATAGACCAAGACCCCCTTTTCCGCGATGCTGTGGGCGAAGGTGTCCTCGTCGGCGGAGAACTCCGCCCACTCCTCCGCCGTGTAGATCACCACGTCGTAGGGGAGGGGGCAGTCCAGCCGGAGGTAGATGTCCTGCTCCAGGCGGCGCTTTTCCGGGGTGTCTGCCACTACGCAGAGCTTAAAGGAGGTGACGCGCTGGCGAAGGTCGTATTTCATGCTGAAAATGTAGATTTTTTCCGGGGAGCAAAGGGCGGCGATGCGGTCCGCCAGCTCCTGTACATAGGGGTTTGCAGTCATGGCCCTCATCCTTTCCGCCGGGAGGTCCCGGCAGAACCATTATACACCTTTTGGGGCGGATTGAAAAGACTCCGGGGCGTAGGGCTGCCGCCGGAGACCCTTTTGCCGGGCCTCCCGGAGCAGGTGGCCGTAGCGGGTGGTCAGGGATTTCAGCTGATAGCAGCAGGCGTCGATGAGGTCGTCTTCGGTGAGGATGTCGAACTGGCTCCGGGCCGCGTCCAGCTGCATCTGAAGGTCGGCGAGCTCCGCCAGCAGGGCGGCGTCCTGCCGGGCCTCCTTCCGTGCAAACAGGGCCCGGGCAAGCTGGGGCAGCTTTGCGGCGATTTCCATGGTACGCTCCTTTCCGCGCCCGAGGGCGCTGCGCGATCTGTCCGTATATTCGTATGTACAGAATATTGGACGATATGCGGGATTTATACCAAAGGCGCATGTCCCGCCGCCGGGCCGCATAAGCTGTATGGAAAGGAAGGATGAAAATGGAGCAGAAAAGCTATGAGGTGAAATACTGTCCGGAGCGGAAGGAAAACGTCAGCATCCAGGTGGTCCGGGACGCAAAGGGCGGGGTCCGCCGCCGGTGTCTGTGCGGAGATGGGTGCAGGGAGGCGGTGTGTACGGTGTGCAGGACCTCCGGGGTCCTGGTGTGGAAATGAAGAAACCGCCCTCGCCGGGGTACGGCGGGGGCGGTTGGGCGTTACAGGTCCTTCTGCATGGGGAAGTGGGGGATGCCCACCTCCAGGAACTCGCCGCCGGTCTCCTCGAAGCCCACGGCTTCGTAAAAGCCCAGGGCGGTTTTCCGGGCGTGGACGGTGATGGAGGCGGCTCCCATTTCCCGGGCGCAGAGCTCGGCGAAGGCTTCCATCTCCCGGCCCACGCCGCGGCCACGGTACTCCGGCCGGACGGCTACCTGGCACATCCGCACCGCTCCCGCGCCGGGGCGCAGGACCATGCAGCCGATGAGGCAGTTGCCGTCGAAGGCGCCGATGTGGCAGCAGGTCCCTTCCTCGGAAAGGTCGTCGTCGGCGATGCTCCGGCCGATGGGGCGGCGGAGGACCTGGTCCCGGAGGGCGAGCTCCGCCTGGTAGTCGGGGTCGGAAACGTCGATTTTCCGGCAGAGGGGGTGAAAGGGAAGGTCCAGCTGCTGCCGGATGGCCCGGACCACGCCGTTTTCATCGTTGGAGGGGGCCTCGAACCGGGCGGCGGCTTTGACGTCGGGGTGGGCGTTGGCCATGGCGAAGCTGTACAAGCAGCTGGCCATCATTTCCAGGTCGTTTAAGTAGTCGCCGAAGGCCATGGTCTCCTCCGGGGCGACGTTGTAGAGCTTTTCCAGGGCCGCCAGGGCGGCGCCTTTGTTGACCCGGGTCTCCATGACGTCCACCCAGTGGTCCCCGGAAAGGGAGACGTTGAACCGGTCCTTCAGGAAGGCAAGGGCTTTCCAGGAGTTTTCCTCGGCGGAGCCCAGGTCGTAGACGGCGATCTTGCAGACGGGGTCTTTGACTTTCTGGAGATTTTCAACGATTTTATACTTTTTGTAGTACATTTCCACGTTCCGGAGGAACTCCGGATCGCGGCTGCTGACATAGGCGGACTTCACGCCGCAGAGGACCGGAAAGGCGTCGGGAATTCCATCCACGGCCTCCAGGATGGCTTTCCAGTGGGCTTCCGGCATCTCGTCCACGAAGATGGGCTTGCCTTTTTCGCAGATGAGGG
Source organism: uncultured Oscillospiraceae bacterium (assembly GCA_934539585.1). Lineage (GTDB taxonomy): Bacteria > Bacillota > Clostridia > Oscillospirales > Ruminococcaceae > Merdivicinus. The sequence goes on from CAKTCT010000049.1 coordinate 3,272, forward strand.
CCCCGTTTTCGCTGAGAAATGTCACCTGATCCGCGATTTCCCCAAACTGGGCCTCCAGGTTGTAGTACTGGCGGCCGCTGGCCACCACGAACCGGACGTTCCGGTCCCGGAGCTGGCGGATCAGGGGGAAAAGGTCCTGGGGCAGCCGCTTCCGGCTGTCCAGAAGGGTGCCGTCCATGTCGGCGGCGATCATGCGGATCATGGGGATCGGTCCTTTCGTTTAAAAAATGGGGATGCGCCTGGAGGGCTGGGCGGGGATCAGTTTCATCCGGGTCAGCACCGGCAGAAGGACCTGGTACAGCAGCACCAGGAGAAGAATCTCCGCGGGAAGGAGCAGGAGGTTTTTCACCACGCTCTTGCTCAGGTAGTAGAGGTAGCCTTTCTGGAACAGCATGGCGCTCCACAGGGAGCCCATGAGGATGTTGACGAAAACGTTGATGACGGCCTTGCACAGGGCGATCCGGGCCACGGAGAGCCGGGCGCGGTAGAAGAACAGGCCGTAGACCAGTCCCGAGGCCATGGCTGTGACGGTATAGCCGAAAAAGTAGCCGTAGGAGGGGTCCAGGAAAAAGCCGATGGTGTCCCGGACGAAACCGGCGGCGACGCCTACCACCGGTCCGCAGATCAGGGAGAGCAGGCTGGTGATCAGGTAATTGAAGTAGATGCGCAGGTTGACTCCCACGGGGATGTAGAACCGGGCCACCACCACGTCCAGGGCGATGAGCAGGGAGGCGATGGCCAGAATCCGCAGGGAGCGGAACTCTTTGAGGGAGAGCTTCCAGTAGGCAGGGGTAAAGGGCGTTTTAAAAAATCTGGGGGCGGGAGCGTTGGTTGATAACATAAAAATTCCTCCTTCACGATACAGCGTCACTCGAGTGCCGCATAACGTCCGGAGGGCTTCTCCCGGGAGGCCGCCAGTGCTCCCCCGCAATTATGCAGCAGCGGGATGCGGGCTCCGCACCGCAAGCCGCTGCCGGCTTTTCGTCCGTCTGACAACTCCCTGTTCAGACGGCACTTAACGCGCGATGCCCTACTCTGCTTTTCGGGTTTATTGTAGCACAGTTTTCCCCCGGTGTCCAGGGGGTGGCGGAAAATCCCCTTCCTGCACAAAAAATCCGCGGCGGGAAGGGGATTTTCTTCCTTCCGCCGCGGGAATTCAGTCGGTCAGCGTTTTTTCCATGTCCAGGTGGGGGCAGTGCTGGTCCAGGTATTCGCCGGAGGTGGGGCGGTAGCCCTGTTTTTCGTAAAAGCCCCGGGCGTGGGCCTGGGCGGACAGGCGGACAGCGGTCCCGCCCAGGGACTTCACCCGTTCCTCGGCTTCGGTGAGGGCGCGGCGGCCCAGGTCCCGGCCCCGGCAGTCCCGGACCACGGCAAGGCGGCCCAGGTGCCAGACGCCGTCTCCCTCGGGATAGATCCGGGCGCAGGCGATGGGGCGGCCTTTTTCGTAGAGGACCAGGTGGTCGCAGGAGGCGTCCTGGTCGTCGAACTCGTCGTGGAAGCCTTGCTCCTCCACAAAGACCGCCTGGCGGATGGCGTAGGCGTCCAGGGGCTTGGTTGGGGGCGTGAACCACCGGGGATCGGTGCGGAGAAGGGCTTCCAGCTCCGGGAGGTCCCGGGCGATGGCGGCGGCTCCGGCGGCGGAAAGCTCCTGCCGGTCCCCATAGCCCCAGAGGACGCCGATACAGGGAATCCCCACGGCCTTGGCCCCCTCCGCGTCGTGGAGGCGGTCGCCGATGAGGAGGGCGTCCTCCGGCGGGATGCGGTTTTCTTCCAGGACGTAGCGGAGGACCTGGTCCTTCCGGGTCCGGGTCTCGTCCAGGGTGCTGCCGCCGACGAAGGTGAAAAAGCCGTCCAGGCGGAAGTGGGAGAGGATTTCCTTGGCGAAGGGCTCCGGCTTGGAGGTGGCCAGGTACAGCTTTTTCCCGCTGGCGCAAAGGTGGTCCAGGAGGGCGGGGACGCCGGGGTAGACCTGGTTCTCAAACATGCCCCTGGGGATGAAGTACTCCCGGTAGACGGCGACGGCCCGGCGGGCGTCCTCCTCCGAAAGGCCGAAACGGTCCATGAAGGAGTCGATGAGGGGCGGGCCGATGAAGGAGAGGAGCTCCTCCCGGGAGGCGGACAGGCCGAAGGCCGCCAGGGCGTGCTGCACCGAGCGGGTGATGCCCTCGGCGGGGTCGGTGAGGGTGCCGTCCAGGTCGAAAAGAAGGTGGGTGGGGGCGGAAAGGTTCATGGGGAGGCCTCGATTCTGTATGGTGGGTCCGCCGGGAGGGGGCTCCCGGCTTTTCCTCATTGTAGCACAAATCTCCGGGAATTTCCAGGGGGCGGGGATTTTTCAAAGACCGCATTTTTGGATAATCAGTTCCGAAAATATCGGCACGTTTTTTGGGGCGGAATGGGTTATGATGGAGGTGTCCGAAAGACAGAAAGCAAAGACAGGAGGGGGACGCATGTCCGAAATCTGCAAGGTCGGTTTTATCGACTATTATCTGGACGAGTGGCACGCCAACAACTACCCGGAGTTTCTCCGGAAGGCTTCCGGCGGGAGGGTAGCGGCGGTCTACGCCTATGGCCACATCGATTCGCCGCTGGGAGGACGGACCACGGAACAGTGGTGCGCGGAAATGGGGATGGAGCGCTGCGGGACCATCGACGAGGTGGTGGAAAAAAGCGACTGCATCATCGTCCTTTCCCCGGACAATCCGGAGATGCACTGGGAGCTCTGCCAGAAGCCCCTGCGCTCCGGGAAGCGGGTGTACGTGGACAAGACCTTCGCTCCCAGCGCAAAGATCGCCCGGGACCTTTTCGCTCTGGCGGAGGAGTATCACACGCCCATGTACTCGTCTTCGGCGCTGCGCTATTCGTTGGGGCTGGCGGAGCTGCCGGAGAAGGAGGCGGTCTGGGTGAGCAGCTACGGCCCCGGAGTGCCGGAGAACTACCTCATCCACCAGCTGGAGCCCCTTTCTCTGATCATGAAGGCTCCGGCGGAGCGGGTGCTGTACACGCCGGCGGGGGACACGGCCAACTACCGCTTCACCTTCCGGGGCGGGAAAACGGCGGCGGTGAGCCTGTTCGGCTGGAACGGGGACGCGCCTTTTTCCATGACGGTGCGGTTTGCGGACGGAAGTATTCTGAGGCTCCCGGACGCGGAGGGGTATTTCGACCGGTTCATCGGCAACCTGGTCCGGTTCTTTGAGACCGGGGAGGGGGCCGTGGACAAGGAGCAGACCATCTCCGTCATGGCCATGATCGAAGCGGCCCGCAAGGCGGAGGAAGTTCCCGGGGAGTGGGTGGAAATCCAGGAGTAAACCGTTGCGTTCCGGGGCGGTTCTGGTATATAATGGAGCTGAAAAAGTCGCAGGAGGCGGAGCGGATGCGGGACCTGGAGCGGTTCGGGAAGGTCTATCATTTTGACAATGTCATGCCGGAATCCAAGCGGTACGGCTTTATCCGGCTGTACCAGATCGGGGAATTGCAGTGCGGGCCGGGGTATGAGGTGCCCCTCCATCTGCAGCCCTGTGCGGAGATCAGCTACATCGTTTCCGGGAAAGGGACCTTTCAGTGCAACGGGCGGAGTTATCCGGTGGAGGCCGGGGACCTGTTCCTCAATCAGGAGGGGGACCTTCATTTCATCCGGTCCGATGACCGGGAGAACCTGCGGTACCTGTACCTGGGGTTCCTGCTGGACGACCGGCTGGACGGGGATTACGCGGTGCTGAGCCGGTTTTTCGCGGACCTGGGGCCGGTGCGGCTCCTGAAGGACCGCTGGGACATCCGCACGCCGCTGATGCAGCTGGTCAATGAGTTCTACACCGGCGGGGCCTGCTCCCAGCTGGCCATCGAAAGTCTGCTGTGTCAGGTGCTGGTGCTGGCCTACCGGGACTTCCGGGAAGCGCCGCCCAAGAGCTTCCAGCCGCCCCAGACGGCGGACGCGGCGGGGAACACCGTCTACACGGTCATCCGTTATATCGAAAATCACGCCCTGGATATCGGCGAGGTCCGGGAGATCGCCGGGGCGCTGGGGTACTCGGGAAGCTATCTTTCCCATCTGTTCCGGGAGCGCACCGGGGAGACCCTCCAAAGCTATCTCACCCGGAAAAAAATCGAGGCCGGGGTGGAACTTATGAAAAGCGGCCGCTACACCGTCACCCAGATCGCCATGCGGCTGGGGTACGACACCTTGCAGTCCTTCAGTAAGGCGTTCCGGCGGGTCATGGGGGTTCCGCCCACCGAGTATCTCCGCCTGCAGAAGCAGGAGGACATCAATTGATTCATAGGAGGTTTTTGTTATGAGCAAAGTTATCGTCGCCATTATCGGGTGCGGCACCATTGCCAACAGCGCCCACATTCCGTCGTATCTCAACAATCCTGACGCGGAGATCAAGTATTTCTGCGACATCATCCCGGAGCGGGCCCAAGCCGCCGTGGAAAAGTACGGCTGCGGCACCGCCGTGGCGGACTACCACGACATTCTCCGGGACCCGGAGGTAGAGGTGGTTTCGATCTGCACTCCCAACCGGATGCACTCGGTCATTGCCATGGACGCCCTTCGGGCCGGGAAGCACGTCCTCTGCGAAAAGCCCGCCGCCCGGACCTATCCGGAGGCGCTGGAGATGCAGAAGGTCCAGCACGAGACGGGGAAGGTGCTGAACATCGGTGTGGTCAACCGGTTCAACGACGGCGTCAACACCATCAAGCGGATCATCGACAGCGGCGAGCTGGGCGAGGTCTTCCATGTGTACGCCAGCTTCCGGGCGTTCCGGTCCATTCCCGGGCTGGGCGGCGACTTCACAACCAAGGCGGTGGCAGGCGGCGGCGCGCTCATCGACTGGGGCGTGCATTACCTGGACATCGTCATGTACTGCTGCGGCGATCCCACGCCTAAGACCGTTTCCGGCGAGACCTTCTGCAAGCTGGGGAAGGACATGAAGAACTACGTCTACACCAGCATGTGGGCCGGTCCGCCCAAGTACGACGGCACCTACGACGTGGACGACTCGGTGACGGCGCTGGTGCGGACCAGCGGGCCGGTGATCACGGTTCACGGCGCGTGGGCCCAGAACATCAAGGAGGACGAGTGCTACATCGACTTCATGGGGGACAAGGGGGGCATCCGGCTCCAGTACGGCCAGAATTTCACGCTGTACACTTCCAAGGACGGGGCGCTGTTCACGTCCACGCCGGAGTACATTTCCCGGCCCCATTTCCAGAACGAGATCGACGCTTTTGTGCGGTGCGTCCGCACCGGGGAGAAGCTGCCGTCGCATATTGATTATGCGGTGCTGACCTCGAAGATCATGCAGGGAATTTACGATTCTGCCGAGCAGCATCGGGAGGTTGTGTTCGAGTAAAACACCGACGAAAGACCCAAATAAGTTTTCGGTCCAGCCTTTTTCTAAAAGGCTGGCAGGGTGGAGGGGCAGCGCCCCTCCTCGCCCTCCGCAGAGGGCGAAATCCAACCCCGTTGCGCCTCGGGCGCAACCCAAAAATAGGGAAAGGCGGCCCGAAGGCCGCCCGCGGATGTCCCCGCGGCCGCAATTTTGAAAAAATTGCGGCATGACACATTCCTAATCCATCCAAAGCGAAAAACCGCGCCAGCGAGTCGAAGCGTTTGTCGTTTCTTCTCGCGGCGCGGTTTCTTTTGGGGTAGTGGGCTTTGCAGGACTGCGTCCTGCGGGGAACCCCTTGATAGGGTTCCCCACGGTCCGACAGCCCGGTGGGCTGTCGGACCTCCCTTCCTGATCTTTTGGTATCATTTGGGGGATTTCGCCCTCTGCGGAGGGCGAGGAAGGGGCTTTGCCCCTTCCATCCCCACCAGCCTTTTGGAAAAGGCTGGATCGAAAACTTTCTTTGTTTACTCCAGCAGCTGCGTTCGCAGGAGGGTGAGAATCTTCTTTTCCCGGCGGGAGACCTGGACCTGGGTCATGCCCAGGACCCGGGCGGTCTGGGTCTGGGTCATGCTCCGGAAGTAGCGCAGGATGATCAGCTCCCGATCCCGGCCCTCCAGGCGGGCCAGCAGCTCCCGGAGGGCCAGGCGGTCCGCCAGCTTCTCCTCGGGGGCCTCCTCCGCCAGGTCCAGCTGGCCGCCGCCGTCTTCTTCGGACTGGGTCAGGGAAAGGGCGGGCATGCTGACGCTGACCGCTTCGGCGATCCGCTGGGGGGATTCCCCCATGGCCTGGGCCAGCTCCTGGACCGTGGGCTCCCGGTCCAGGGTCTTGGCAAGGCGCTCCTTCTCCCGGGTGACTTTCAGGGAGAATTCTTTCAGGGAACGGCTGACCTTGACGCTGCCGCCGTCCCGGAAAAGCCGCTTCATCTCCCCCAGGATCACCGGGACGGCGTAGGTGGAGAACTTCAGGCCCCGGCTTTCGTCAAAGCCCTCCACGGCCTTGACCAGGCCCAGGCAGCCGGCGGAGTAAAGCTCCTCGTACTCGATGCCACGGCCCTTCATCCGGTGGGCCAGGGAGTGGACCAGCCCCAGGTTGGCGGAGACGAAGGCGTCCTTATCCCCGGGGCGGTTCATGGGGGTCCTCCCGGGAACGGAGGGTCTTCTGCAGGGTGACGGTGGTGCCCTTCCCCAGGGCGGAGCGGACCGTCACCCGGTCGGTGAAGGCTTCCATGACGGCAAAGCCCAGGCCCGCGCGCTCCCCGGTATCGCAGGTGGTGTAGGCAGGCTCCATGGCCTGTCTGACGTCGGGGATGCCGCAGCCACGGTCCTTGATCTGGATGGTGATCCGGCGGCCCTCCCAGATGCGGACGGTCATCTGGACGGGGCCCAGGGTGTTCCGGTAGGCGTGGACGATGCAGTTGGTCACGGCTTCGCTGACGGCGGTGCGGATGTCGGAAAGCTCCTCCACCGTGGGGTCCAGCTGGACCAGAAAGGCCGCCGCCGCCGACCGGGCAAAGGCTTCGTTGGCGGAGCGGCTGGGAAAGGTCAGGCGCATTTCGTTCAGGGGGGTCTTCATGATGTCCTACCGTCCTTTCGTCAGCGGATGGGAATGGGAAGGCGGGAGATCCCGCCCAGGTTCATGAGCTTTTTCAGCTGGGGCGAGGCGTGCTCCACGGCCAGGGAGCCGCCCACGGCTTCCATGGTCCGGTAGCGGCCCATGATGAGGCCGATGCCGCTGGAATCCATAAAGGGGACTTTTTCAAAGTCCAGGATCAGGGTCTTGGGCAGAGCGCTTTCCACCATTTCGTCCACAGCCTCCCGGATGGAGGCGGCGCTGTGGTGGTCCAGCTCCCCGGAAAGGTAGGCGGTCAGGACCTCCGGCTGGGCGGAAAAGGTAACGGGCATGGAAATCCTCCTTTGCATGGCCGGACAAGCCGGGCTTCTATGGATAGAATAGCGCGGCGCCTGCGAAAAAAGCGTCGGATCCTGCGGCGGGCGGCGTTTTTTCCGGAAAAAATCCCGGGAAAGGATTATTCAGAATTTTTAGGTTGATTCCAGGAAGGGGTTTTGTTATAATAAAACGAGATATCCCTTTTTGGAAGGAAGGCATGCGCATGGATTTTTCCGTTCTGCTTTCGGTTTACCGCAAGGAGAAGCCCCAGTACCTCCGCCAGAGCCTGGACAGCGTCCTGCATCAGACCGTTCCCCCCACAGAGATCGTCATGGTGGAGGACGGGCCGCTGACGCCGGAGCTCTACGCGGTTCTGGACGAATATAAAAAAGACCCCCGGTGGAAGGCGGTGCCCCTGCCCCAGAACGTGGGCCTGGGCAAGGCGCTGAACGCCGGGCTCCAGGCGTGCAGCTTCGAGCTGGTGGCCCGGATGGACACCGACGACATCGCCAGGCCGGAGCGCTTTGAAAAGCAGCTGGCCGCCTTTGAGGCCGACCCGGACCTGGCCCTCTGCGGAACCCAGGTCTGCGAGTTCCGGGATAAGCCGGAGGCGGGAGTCTCCCGGAAGCGGGTGCCTTTGGAGGATGAGGACATCCGGCGGTACGCCCGGCGGCGGAACCCCTTTAACCATCCTACGGTGATGTACAAGAAATCCGCGGTCCTCCGGGCCGGGAGCTATCAGCACGCCATGTGGTTTGAGGACTACTATCTCTGGGCCCGGATGCTGGCCCAGGGAAGCAAGGCGAAAAACCTTCCCGAGGAGCTTCTCTGGTTCCGGGCGGGAGACGACATGTTCGGCCGCCGCGGCGGCTGGAAATATGTAAAAAGCGCCGTGGCGGTGAAGTATAAGCTCTGGCGGCTGGGGGTTTCCGGCTTCGGGGACTTTTTGGTGTCCGCCGGGGGGCAGGCCGTGGTAGGGCTGATGCCCAACGGACTGCGGCGGCGGTTCTATGAAAAATTCCTGCGAAAGGACGGGGAAGCGGACGGTGAATAAAAAGGCGTTGATCGAGAAGATGAGCGGAGTTTTGTCCGCCGTCAACCGGATTCTGCCAAAGAACCCGAAAAAGATCGTTTTTTACAGCAACATGGGCTTCCGGGACAACGTAAAGGCCGTCTATGACGAGCTGATCTCCCGGGACTGCCGGGGGTACCGCATCATCTGCGCCGTCAGCGACTGGGAGGACTTCCGGAAGCGGCCCCACCCGGACAACGTGGAGTTTGTCAGCCTGACCGGCGGGGTGCGGCACTTCTTTACGGGGAAGTACTTCTTCTACTCCTTCGGGAAATACCCGGTGAAGCCCTCCAGAAAGCAGATGGTGGTGAACCTCTGGCACGGCTCTCCGCTAAAGACCATCGGAAACTACAACGACGACAAGGACGAGAATTTTTTTACCTACGTCCTGGCGGCGTCGGATTTTTTTGTGCCCATTATGCAGAAAGCCTTCGGCTGCCGGCCGGAGCAGGTCAAGGTCTGCGGCCACCCCCGGAACGACGCCATGTTCCGGGGCGAAAACGCCTTGGAAAAGCTGGGGCTGGGCCAGGGCTGGGACAAGCTGATCCTCTGGATGCCCACCTTCCGGCAGTCGGAATTTTTAGGAGTTTCCGACGCGGCGAAAACCGAAGGAACGGGGCTCCCCATTCTGACGGATAAGGCGGACATGGAGCGGGTCAACGGCCTCCTTCGGGAGAAGAACGCCCTGCTCCTGGCGAAAATCCATCCGGCCCAGGACCTGGACGCCATCGACCGGACGGCGTACTCCAACATCCGCATCGTGACCAACGGCCAGATGCAGGAGACGGCGTGCAGCCTGTACGCGCTGCTGGGGCAGGCTGACGGGCTCATCACCGACTATTCCTCGGTGTACTTTGACTATCTGCTGCTGGACCGGCCCATCGGGTTTACCGTGGACGATCTGGAGGAATACATGAAGAACCGCGGCTTTGTGGTGGACGACCCCCGGACGCTGATGCCGGGGCCGCTGCTCCGGACGCCGGAGGACTTCCGGGGCTTCCTCACCGACCTTCTGGAGGGCCGGGACCCTTACGGGAAGGAGCGTCTGCGGGTGAAAAAGCTGACCAACCAATACGACGACGGCAAGGACAGCGCACGGGCTCTGGCTCTGGCAGGGCTGGAGCTTCCGGCGCGGGAAAAGGAAGAAACGTTATGAGAAAAGTGATCACCTACGGGACCTTTGATCTGCTCCATTACGGCCATATCAATCTGCTGAAGCGGGCCAAGGAGCAGGGAGACTATCTGATTGTGGCTCTGTCCACCGATGAGTTCAACCGGGGCAAGGGCAAGGAGTGCTATTTTCCCTATGAGGTCCGCAAGCAGCTTCTGGAGGCCATCCGGTACGTGGACCTGGTCATCCCCGAGACCTGCTGGGAGCAGAAGATCGACGACGTCAAGGAGTTCAAGGTAGACGTCTTTGTCATGGGCGATGACTGGAAGGGAAAGTTCGATTTCCTGAAGGACTACTGCGAGGTGCTGTACCTGCCCCGGACGCCGGAAATCTCCACCACCAAGATCAAGCACGATCTGGAGAGCCAGGAGAAGGCCAATGGGTAAGGTGAAGATTCTGACGGGGGTGATTGGGAAGGGAAAGGGCGGCATGTCCCTGTTTGCCGTGGGGCTTTTTGAGCGGCTGGACCCGGAAAAGTTCGACGTCACCTTTCTGACCAACGACCCGGAGCCCTACTTCGGGAAGGAAATTCTGGCCCACGGCGGGCATCTGGCGTATATTCCGTCCCGGCTGCGGTATCCGCTGGCCCACAAAAAGGCGCTGCGGAAAATTCTCCGGGAGGGGAATTTCGACGTCTGCCACATTCATCTTTCCACGGCCAGCAACATCGATCCGCTCATCGAGGCCCATCGGGCGGGGGTCCTCAGGGTCATTGCCCACTCCCATAACACCGGGGTGGAGGGGAACGCCCTGGCCCGGCTGCTCCACCGGAAAAACGCGGGAAAGATTCAGAAATACACCACCGACCGCCTGGCCTGTTCTAGGCTGGCCGGGGAGTTCATGTACGCAGGGGCGGACTTCACTGTGGTGAAAAACGCCATCGACCTGGACCGCTTCGCCTACTCCCCGGAGACCCGGCGGCGGATGCGGGAGCAATTGGGATTCGGGGACAAGCTGGTGGTGGGACACATCGGGCGGATGTCCATGCAGAAAAATCCCCGGTATCTGCTGGAGACCTTCCGGGCGGTGAAGGACCTGGAGCCGGAAAGCGTCCTCTGCTATGTGGGGGACGGCCCCATGGAAGGGGAGATCCGGCAGCACGCCGAGGAATTGGGCATCCTGCCGGACATTGTTTTCACCGGCCAGGTGCCGAATCCCCAGGACTATCTCTGCGCCTTCGACTGCTTCTTGCTGCCCTCTTTGTTTGAAGGGCTGGGGTTTGTGGTCATCGAGTCCGCCTGTTCGGGGCTGGTGTGCTTTGCTTCCGATGTGATCCCGGAGGAAGCGCGGGTCTGCGACCTGGTCCGGACCTTCTCACTGTCGGAGAAGCCGGAAGCGGTGGCCAAACGCATCGTCTCCCAGCGGCAGGACCCGGCGGTCCGGGCCGGACAGGGGGAGCGGCTGCGGGAACTGGGTTACGACTTCGCCTCCCAGAAGCGGCAGGTGGAGGCCATTTATACCGGCGAGAGGAGTTTGTAAATGGAAGAACGACACAGTAAACTTTGGAGCGTCCTGGACGTTCTCTTTTCTCATGAAGCCTATCGGATCGGGCTGCTGCTGCTGGTCACCCTGCGGAGCTGCCAGCTGCTAAACCCCTATATCGGGCCTCTGGTCAAGTGGACGCTGCTTTGGGCGGCGGCCATTCTCGTTCGGGACCTGTTTACCAAGCGGCTGCTGTTCCGGAACCGGTTCCGGGGGGTGCTGATTTTATTCTTGTTGGCTTACGGCGTGACCTGCATCACCCAGCTTCACAATCAGCTGGCCCGGAACGTGGCCATGCTCTTTTACATGACCGCAAACCTTATGGTGGTTTATGCTTACGATCCGGAGAAGAAGCCCGGCGCGGTGAAGGAGGAGATTCTCCGGCTGAGCCACGCCTTTATGTACCTGACCTTCTCCGGCCATATTATCAGTCTGCTGGCCTTTGTCATGAACGTCCGCTACCGCTTCACCTATATGGAAGGGGAATTCGAGCGGCGGTGCTGGCTGGGCTTTTATAACGGGCGGCTGTGGGGATTTTTCACCAATCCCAACGCGGCCAGCAACTTCGCGGTGCTGAATCTGATGATGATGGTGGTCTGCCTGACCATTCTGGGGCGGAACATCACCAAGGGGCGGAAGCGGTTCTATATTGCCAACCTTATTGTGCAGTCGCTGATCTTTTTCCTGTCCAACTCCCGGAGCTCCTGGCTCTGCGTGTACTTCTTCCTGCTTATCGTGCCTTTCCTGGGGCTGATGTATGGGAAGGACCACCCCTTCCAGGGGAAAAAACTGCCCTGGAAGACCATGGTCCGGCGGGCGGCTGCGGTGGCCGCGGCGGCGATCCTGCTGTACACCGGCGGGGATACCATCGCCAAGGACCTGCTGCCCCATTTCATCATCCGGACCAACTATTTCAGCCAGCAGCTGGCGCAGCTTCCCGGCAGCGACATGCCTGACGCCGACGAGGACCCGGAGCTGGACGAGACGCCTACCAATCTGGAGCGGGAGGACTTCGGCGCCAAGCTGGGCGGCCGGTACTACCTCTGGCGGGCCGGGGCCCTTATCGTCAAGAACCATCCCATTCTGGGCGTAGGTGCGGAGAATATCGAGAGCTATGCCAAGGAGTATGCGCCCCGGCCGGTGTCTGACCCTACGGCGGAGCCGTATCTCCCCGGCATCCAGGATGGGCTGCACAACATTCTGTTCCAGATCGCTGCATCCTCGGGGCTGGTGGGCCTGCTGCTCATGGGCATCGTGGCCGTGGGATTTTTGTGGCGGCTGGTGCGGTACGCCATCTGGGCCTGTAAGAAAAAGTGCGTCTGCCCCACAGTGCTGGCGCTGGGAGCGCTGATCCTGACCATGCTGTTCCGCAGCATGACCGAGACCGGGCTCATCTACGGCGTTTATTACACCTCCATTATCTTCTGGAGCGCCGTCAGCGGGGTTCTCTGCCTCATCGAGCAGCAGACCGCCGGGGACCCGGCCTGGAGCAGACAGCCGCTGCTGGCACGGGTCGAGGCGAAAATCTTCCGGCGGAAGGGCCAGGAGGGCGTGAACCATGGCTGATTCTTTGGTCAAGGCTCTGCAGGAGCAGAGTTTGGACATTCTTACGGTCATCGACCGGGTGGCAAGGGAGCATGGGATTCCCTACTACCTCTTTTACGGGACGGAGCTGGGGGCCGTGCGGCACCAGGGGTTCATTCCCTGGGACGACGACGTGGACGTGATCCTTTTCCGGAAGGATTTTGAGGCTTTCCGGAAAGCCTGGATGGAAAATCCCCCGGCGGGATACTTTTACCAGGACATCGACACCGAGCCCAATTACAACCAGAAAATCGTCAAGATCCGCAAGGACCATACGGCTCTGGTGGAAACCAAATTCAAGGACGTGGAGATGCACCACGGGGTGTGGGTGGACCTGTTCGTCCTGGACGATTATGTGAAGAACCCCTTCCTCCGGCGGGTGGGGGAACTGATCACCATGTTCGACTACAACGCCGTCCGGGATTACCGCCCCGGCGGGAAGCGGGGGGCGCTGTATGCGGTGACCAACCGGATTTTCCGGAAGGGGGGCATCTACCGGTGGTGGTACCGGAAGGTCTACCCCAAGCTCAAAAAGGACCCGGAGATGTGCAGCGACATCACCTCCTTTACCTTCAGCCACAAGTACGATTTCCGGCGGGAGTGGCTGGGAACGCCCCAGTACCTGCCCTTTGAGGGGGCACTGCTGCCGGTGCCGGCGGATACCGACGCCACGCTGCGGGTCTGCTACGGCGATTATATGACGCCGCCGCCTCCGGAGCAGCAGGTGTCCAACCACCACCCCTACTACTTCTCTCCCGACCGGGACTATCATCCCGGCATGGACGTGGGGAAAGGAGGGGCTAATGGCTAAATCCATCGCGGCCAATTCTCTTTATAACTTCGCCCTGAAGTTTTTCCGGCTGATTCTGCCCATTCTGGTCAGCACCTATATTCTGCACACCCTGGACCCCACGCTGTACGGGATTTTTTCCGACGCGGAGACCTGGGTGGCCATTGCCCTGATCTTCGGGGTCTACGCCTACGGCATCCGGGAGGCCGCCCGGGTCCGGGACGACAAGCAGAAGAGCCGGGAGCTGTTTACCAGCCTGTTCCTCATCAACCTGGTGATGAACGCTGTGGTTCTGGCAGTGTACAGCGGCGTGGTGCTCCTGACCGTGGACCAGGTGGGGCGGGGCATCTATCTGATCCTGGGGCTCAAGGTCTTTGCCAACTTCTTTATGGTGGAGTGGCTCAACGAAGCCTTTGAGAACTACCGGTTCATCACCATCAAGACCATTGTGGTCCGGCTCATCTACATGGTGCTGATTTTTGCCTGCATCCACAAGCCGGAGGACATTCTGGTCTACTGCATCATCATCGTGGCCATGGACCTGCTGAACAATCTGCTGAGCTTTGTCTATATCAACCGGCGGATTCCCCTGTGCTTCCGGCACCTGGAGATCAGGAAGCACATCCTGCCCATTTGCAGCATGCTGGTCATCTCCAACGTGAACCTGCTGTACACCCGGCTGGACCGGGTGATGCTGGGGCAGGTGCTGGGGACGGACCTGGTGCCCCTGTACTCCATTCCCCAGGCGGTGACGGACATGATCTCCACCCTCATCGCCTCCATCGTCATGGTGGCGGTGCCGCGGCTGGCCTATTACAGCGAGGACCATCCCAAGGAGTACCTGGAGCTGCTGAACCGGAGCTACCGGAGCTTCATGCTGGTGGTGTTCCCGGCCTGCATCGGCATGGCCTGCCTGTCCCGGGAGATCATCCAGCTGTACAGCGGAAGCAGCTACGACGGGGCTATTCCGGTGCTGGCGATTTTTGCCATCCGGAGCATCGAGTCCTCGGTGTACATGGTCTGCGCCAACCAGATTCTGTATATCAAGAACCAGGAGAAGTTCCTGGTGCGGATGCTTCTGATGGGAGGCATCCTGAACGCCGTGCTCAACGGCCTGGCGGTCTGGGCGGGGGTGTTTTCGCCGGCGGTGGCCATTCTCACCACCTTTCTGGCGGAGATCGTCCTCATGGCGGTGCTGCTGCGGTATATCCAGAAGGAGATGGAGATTCCCTTCTACTTCTTCACCAAGACCAACATGAAGTATCTGGCCCTGTCCCTGACCTTTCTGCCGGTGACGTATGGGGTCCATCTGCTGGGCTTCGGCAATGTGGTCAACGTGATTCTGGTGGTGCCGGTGTGCGTGCTGATCTACTTCGGCGTGCTGCTGCTGACCAAGGACGAGACCATGTGGTTCCTGAGCCAGAAGGTGCTGTCCACCTTGCTGGGGCGGTTCCGGAAATCCAAATAGAAAACGCTGCGGCGGACGGAAAAGCGTCTGCCGCAGCGTTTTTGCATCAGGGGGTCAGGAGGGCCGCCATGTCCGGCGGGAGGGGAGCGGAAACGCGGATAGGCTCCCCGGTGAAGGGTTGGAGGAAGGACATCTCCGCGCAGTGGAGGGCCTGGCGGGAGATGCGGCCGGTGTGACCGCCGTAGAGGTCGTCTCCGGCCAGGGGGTAGCCCAGCCAGGAGAAGTGGACCCGGATCTGGTGGGTCCGGCCGGTCTCCAGCCGGACGGAGACCAGGGTGCAGCCGTTTCCCCGCCGGAGGACCCGGTAGTGGGTGACGGCGCTCTGGCCGTCGGGGTCGGGCCGCCGGAGGATGATGGAGCCCTCCACCCGACCGATGGGGACGGTGATGGTGCCTTCGTCGTCGGGGAGGAGGCCCTCGGCGATGGCCAGATACTCCTTCTCCACATGGCCGATGAGGAGCCCGGCGCTGAGGGTGCTTTTGGCGGACATGCAGAGGCCGGTGGTGTTCTTGTCCAGGCGGCTCACCGGCCGGAAGGTCAGGCGGCTTTCGTAGCGGTAGGCGAAGAAGTTCCCCAGGGAGTCGTCCACGCCGTCGGCGGCGGGATGAACGGACATGTTGGCGGGCTTGTTGAAGACGATGAGGTCCTCGTCCTCATAAACAATGGGAACGGACAGGCTGCCGTTGGGGACCAGGGCGCAGGGCTCCTCCTGGAAAGTGATCTCCACCACGTCGCCGGTAAAGACCGGGTCCACCATCCGGCGGTGGGCGCCGTTGACCGTCATGCCGCCCCGCTTCAGCTCCACGATGAGCCGGTGGGAGTAGCGGTGGCTCCCCCGGAGGAAGTCCTGGAGCCGCTTGCCGTCGGCGCTGGCCGGTACTGTGTAGCGAAAGGTTTTCACTTGGTCAGCACCCGGAGGATTTCGCCCATATAGACCGCGTGGTAGTCCTCTTTGGGGTAGCATCCGGCGATGTAGGGGGCCAGGAAGCCTTCCGGGCGGATGACGTCGGTGTAGATTTTCTTGCATTCAATGACCAGTTTGGCCTCGGCGAAGTGGACGGTTTCGTTTTCAAAGACCGGGGTCAGGCCCGCTGCGGCGGTTTTGTCCAGGTCCCGGCCGGATCGGCTTCCGCAGAGGTTCAGAGCTGCGCGGTAGGCTTCGTCAAAAAAGGAAAGGGTGAAGCGGTCGGTGCGGTCGATGAACTCCTTGGTGTAGCGCTGAGGGCGGACATAGACGGTGACGATGTTTTTGTTCCACATGACGCCCATGTTTCCCCAGCTGACGGTCATGGGGTTGAAGCTGGCGGCGTCGCCGGCGGTGAGCAGGGCCCAGTCCTTTCCGATGAGGGTGAAGGGATTCAGGGACAGGGCGGCGGGATCGATGGGATGAAGGGACATAAGGGAACCTCCTTAAAAAAATCGTTTCTATTATTATACCATAACTTTTCGGGAAAGTTTCCCAAAGGCGCAATTTCTGTTTTTATGAAAATGGCGGCGGATTTGGTGAAATATTGGAAATAATCCATAAACTTCTGGAAATCGGGGAAAAAGTCCGGGGAAAGCGTTGACATCAGCGGCAAATCGTGGTAAACTAACAAAGCTGTCCGGAAAGACGGCAGACGAAAATCAGAAAACATCGAAAATCAAGAAAAAATTCTTGACAAACGCGAAAAGATGTGATATGATAAATAGGCTGTCGAAAAACGGAAAACGTGAAACCGTCAAGGGAGACACGGCGAGAAGCTTGTAAAAAGCACACAAGATGTCAGAACGGCGGACGAAAAAAGTTCAAAAATCTGATAAAAACCTCTTGACAAGATCGAGAGAGTGTGCTATAATAAATAAGCTTTATCGGACAAGCCGGGCTTTTCCGAAAGCAGCACAGGAGCTTGAAAATTAAACAATACTGTAAAGAATGAACCGACCT
>CAKTCT010000050.1 GCA_934539585.1 uncultured Oscillospiraceae bacterium
GGGGAACCCCTTGATAGGGTTCCCCCACGAAAAAACGTCCCACCGGGACGTTTTTTCTCCCCTTCCTGATCTTTTGGCGGCATTGGGGGATTTCGCGCTCTGCGGAGCGCGACTCAGGGGCTTTGCCCCTAAGAACCCCACCAGCCTTTTGGAAAAAGGCTGGACCCAAAACTTGTTTTGGGTCATCGCTCATGAGTGCAACTTTACCTCACCCGGTAACAATCACGCTCATCGGATCGATCCACTCGCCATCCTTCTTCATTCCCAAATGAAGGTGGCTCTCCTCCCCGGATTCGACAATACTGCTATTGCCAACGCTGCCCAGAACGTCCCCCATCTTGACCTCCTGGCCCTTCTTCACCTTGACGTCGGAGCCCAGGCCGCAGTAAATGGCGGTAATGCCCTCGGGATACTCCACCTCAATGGTCACGCCCCACTTGGAGTCCTCCCGGATGTCCGCCACTTTGCCGTCGTTGGCGGATTTCACCGGGGTGCCCTCGGCGGCCCTGATATCGATGCCGTCATGGGTCCGCCACTCCTTCAGGGTCTTGGACTTCACCAGCTCGCCGTTGCTGAAGGGGTTCACAATGTCCCCGGTGACGGGGATCATAAAGGCCCCGGCAGGCTTCTGGACGTTCTGGGAGGGCTTCACCGTGGGCGCGGAGCTTTCCGGCTCCGAAGAAGGCAGCTCCTGAACCGGCGGCTCTGAGGATTCCGGCGTGACCGTGGGGGTGTCCTTGGGGACGCCGGTCTCCGGTTTGGTGGTGGAGCTGACCTCGGGAATGGACCAGCTGGTGCTGTTCTCCAGGGTCTTGGGGTTGGAGGGCTCCGCATCCGGAGTCCGGTTCAGGCGGGACAGGGTCAGGTAGGTCACAGTCCCCACTGCGGCCACGCTGATGGCCAGGGCAATGTAAAACCCTCTGGACGCGCCCCTCGATTTGCCGAAGCTGAGTTTTTTCATTTGGATACCATACCTTTCTTACTTGGGTTATTTCGTACAGCGGCCCTGGCCGCCGCGGATTCGTGGAGAAAAATGCCGAGGAAACAAGGCGTTCCGGAATCACCGGGCGTCGTTTCAAATATAGTGTTCACAGGAAGGCTCCGTTTATGCCGAAGTGCTCCGGCTTTTTTCAAGGGAGGCGTCGATTTGCGGGCAGTTGTATTCTGCACGCAGACATTTCTTGTAAAAATGTCAACTACAACGAAACGTTTACTTTCTTTTTGTATAAACTGCTAAAACTCCGCCGGAAAAATAACCGGAATTTGAAAAAATGTGAAATATTTTAGTAAAGCAAAGTATTATCGCTTAAAATCGATTGACTTCTATTGAAAAAGGCCCTATAATGGAACTTATTATCCGGTGAAATACCGCCAAAGCGGGACCCGGAAAAAATGGAGGTATCGCAATGAGCAGAGTGTACAACTTCAGCGCCGGCCCCTCGATGCTGCCGGAAGCAGTCCTCAGACAAGCGGCTGCGGAAATGCTGGATTACCAGGGCAGCGGCCAGTCGGTCATGGAAATGTCCCATCGTTCAAAAACTTACCAGGGCATTATCGACAGCTGTTCATCACTGCTGCGGGAAGTCCTGAACGTTCCGGAGAATTACGAGATTCTCTTTCTTCAGGGCGGCGCTTCCTCCCAGTTCGCCATGCTGCCCCTGAACCTGGCCACCAAGTCCGGCAGCGCCGACTTCGTCATCACCGGCCAGTGGGCGAAAAAGGCTTTTGCCGAGTGCAAAAAGCTGGCCAAGGCCCGCGAGGTTGCCTCCTCGGCGGATAAGACCTTCACCTACATTCCCAAGCTGGACCCCGCCGCCTTTGACCCCAACGCCGACTATTTCCACATCTGCTGGAACAACACCATCTACGGCACCCGCTACACCGAGATTCCGGAGACCGGCAGCGTCCCCCTGGTGGCGGACATGAGCTCCAGCATCCTCTCCGAGCCTGTGGACGTGTCCAGATTCGGCGTGATCTACGCCGGCGCCCAGAAGAACATGGGCCCCGCCGGCCTCACCGTAGTCATCATCCGCAAGGACCTCATCGGCGAGCCCCGGGAAGGGACTCCTACCATGTTCACCTATAAGACCCACGCGGAAAACGGCTCCATGTACAACACCCCGCCCACCTACGCCATCTACATCTGCAAGCTGGTGCTGGAATGGATCAAAAACGACATCGGCGGCCTGGAAAACATGAAGGCCATCAACGAAAAGAAAGCCGCCATGCTTTACGACTACCTGGATTCCTCCAGGCTCTTCAAGGGCACCGTGGAGAAGGAGTTCCGTTCCCTGATGAACATTCCCTTCGTCACCGGCAGCGAGGAGCTGGACGCCAAGTTCGTCAAAGAGGCTGCGGCCGCCGGGTTCGTGAACCTCAAGGGCCACCGCACCGTCGGCGGCATGCGGGCTTCCATCTACAACGCCATGCCGGTGGAAGGCGTGGAGAAGCTGGTCGCCTTTATGAAGCAGTTTGAAGCGGACAACGCCTGAGCCGCGGAAAGGATCGCCATGTATCAGATTCAGACACTGAATAAGATTTCCCCCCTGGGCCTTGAAAAATTCGACCGGGCCAAATACGTCTGGGGCGACGAAATCCAGAACCCCGACGCCATCCTGGTCCGCTCCGCCTCCATGCACGACATGGAGCTCCCCGCCTCGGTGGCAGCCATCGCCCGGGCCGGAGCCGGCGTCAACAACATCCCCTTGGACAGATGCTCCGAAGCGGGCATCGTGGTCTTCAACACCCCCGGCGCCAACGCCAACGCCGTAAAGGAGCTGGTCCTCTTAGGGCTCCTCCTCTCCGCCCGGAAGGTCCAGCCCGCCATGGAGTGGGTCCAGACCCTGAAGGGCCAGGGCCCCGAGGTCCCCAAGCTGGTGGAAAAAGGCAAGAGCCAGTTTGTCGGCCCTGAGCTTCTGGGCAAAAAGCTGGGCGTCATCGGCCTGGGAGCCATCGGCGTCCTGGTGGCCAACGCCGCCGCTTCTCTGGGGATGACCGTTTACGGCTACGACCCCTATCTCAGCGTAGACGCCGCCTGGGGCCTTTCCCGGGAGACCATCCACGCCAAATCCCTCCGGGACATCTATGAAAACTGCGACTTCATCACCCTTCACGTCCCTTGCACCACCGAGACCAAGGGCATGATCAACGCCTCCTCCATCGCCACCATGAAAACCGGCGTCCGCATCCTCAACTTCGCCCGGGGCGAGCTGGTGGAGACCGCCGACCTCCTGGAGGCCCTGGACGACAAGAAAGTCACCGTCTACGTCACCGATTTCGCCTGCGACGAGATGCTGGGCCACAAGGGCGTCGTCGCCCTGCCCCACCTGGGCGCGTCTACCCCGGAATCCGAGGACAACTGCGCCAAAATGGCCGTGGACGAGATCATGAACTACCTGGAGACCGGCAACATCGTCCATTCGGTGAACCTCCCCAACGTGAACCAGCCCCGGAGCACCGTCTGCCGCATCTGCGCCATCCACCGGAACGTCAGCGGCGTCATCAACAAGCTGTCCTCCATCCTGGCCGAGGACGGCATCAACATCGAAAACATGGTCAACGCCTCCAAAAAGGACTACGCATACAGTGTCTTTGACGTGGCCCAGAAGGTGGACGCCGGCATCGCCGGGAAGCTCAGCGCCATCCCCGACGTGATCCGGGTGCGGATCATCTGACCTTGTATAGGATACCCAGAAAATCGGACGGAGCCCCACGGGGTTCCGTCCTTTTTGCGCGGATTTTTTCAAATTCCGGCAAAACCGTTGCAATTCCCCCAAAGCCGCGCTATACTGTATGATAGGAAGATTTGCGCCTTATCTTTTTCAGAAGGCGTGACCGAGGGGCTCCGAAAGCGGGGCCCCTCTAAAAAATAGAAAGGATGTCTCTATGGAACATACCCATGAAAACAAAATGGGCACAGCCCCCGTACTGAAGCTGGTCCTCACCATGTCCCTGCCCGCCATGTTCTCCATGCTGGTCCAGGCCCTGTATAACATCGTGGACAGCATTTTCGTCTCCCGGCTGGGGGTCAACGCTCTAGCCTCGGTGTCTTTGGCCTTTCCCATCCAGACGCTGCTCATCGCCGTGGCCGTAGGCACCGGTGTCGGCATCAACTCCCTGATCTCCCGGCGCCTGGGCGAAAAAGACGTGGACGCCGCCGACAAAGCCGCCACCCACGGCCTGGTCCTGGGGGTGTTCAGCTGGATCCCCTTCCTGATCTTCGGCCTGTTCTTCTGTCGGGTATACATGTCCGCCTTCAGCAAGACCGCCCAGGTGGTGGACATGGGCGTGGACTACCTCTCTATCGTCTGCGCCCTGTCTGTGGGCTGCATCGTGGAGGTCATAGTGGAAAAGACCCTCCAGGCCACGGGCAACATGATCTACCCCATGCTGTTCCAGCTCTCCGGCGCCATCACCAACATCATCCTGGACCCCATCTTCATCTTCGGCTACTTCGGCGTCCCCGCCATGGGCGTGGCCGGAGCCGCCATCGCCACGGTCATCGGCCAGTTTGTGGCCCTGGCGTTCAGCCTGATCATCCTGTTCACCAAGAGCCACCAGGTGAAGATCACCTTCAAGGGCTTCCGCTTCAACGGTAAGACCATCAAGGATATCTACGCCGTAGGCTTCCCCTCCATCATCATGCAGGCCATCGGCTCGGTGATGAACATGGGTATGAACGGCATCCTGGCCACCTTCTCCGACACCGCCGTGGCTGTTCTGGGAGCCTATTATAAGCTCCAGTCCTTCGTTTTCATGCCGGTCTTCGGCCTGAACCAGGGAGTCATGCCCATTCTGGGCTACAACTACGGCGCACGGAACCGCCGCCGCTTCACTGCCGCCATGAAGGTGGGAGCCACCGTCGCCCTGATCATTATGGCCCTGGGCACCATCCTGTTCTGGGCCGCCCCGGAGCAGCTTCTGGACATCTTCAAGGAAGCCGGTCAGCAAAGCGCCGATCCGGAGCTTCTGCGCATCGGCGTCCCCGCCTTGCGGATCATCAGCCTCTGCTTCATCCCGGCGGCCCTGGGCATCATCTTCTCCACGGCCTTCCAGGCCACGGGCATGGGGGTCCGGAGCCTGATCATCTCCCTTCTGCGGCAGCTGATCCTCATCCTGCCGGTGGCCTACCTCCTCTCCCTGACCGGGGAAGTCACCAACGTCTGGTACGCCTTCCCCATTGCGGAAGCGGTGTCCCTGGCGGTCAGCATCCTGTTCTACGTGACCCTTTACCGCAAGCATATCGCCACCATGGAAGAACCCTGGGTTCACGCCGGATAATGCTTGCAATCTCCGGGATTTTCTGCTATAATCAAAGGAAATGAAGTACGGCGAGGAGCGATCGATTTTGGCACAACAGAAGAAAATGGTGGAGGAAATCACCTCCATGGACGAGGACTTTACCAAATGGTATACCGACATCGTCAAGAAAGCGGAGCTCATTGACTATTCCAGCGTCCGCGGCTGCTATGTTCTGCGCCCTTACGGGTACGCCATCTGGGAGAATATCCAGAAGATCCTGGACGCCCGTTTCAAGGAGCTGGGCCACGAAAACGTCAGCATGCCCATGTTCATCCCCGAAAGCCTCCTGCAGAAGGAAAAGGACCACGTGGCCGGCTTCGCGCCGGAGGTGGCCTGGGTCACCCACGGCGGCTCCGAGCCCTTACAGGAGCGGCTCTGCGTCCGCCCCACCTCGGAGACCCTGTTCTGCGAACATTACGCCCATGTGATCCACTCCTACCGGGACCTGCCCATGCTCTATAACCAGTGGTGCTCCGTGGTCCGCTGGGAAAAGACCACCCGGCCCTTCCTCCGCTCCATGGAATTTCTCTGGCAGGAAGGCCACACCATGCACGAAACGGCAGAGGAAGCCATGGAGGAGACCCGCCGGATGCTGGACTGCTACGCCTCCTTCTGCGAGGACTCCCTGGCCATGCCCGTCCTCAAGGGACAGAAGACCAAGAAGGAGCAGTTCGCCGGCGCGGAGGCCACCTACACCATCGAAGCCATGATGCACGACGGCGTGGCCCTTCAGTCCGGAACCTCCCACTACTTCGGCGACGGCTTCGCCCGGGCCTTTGACATCCAGTTCACCGGCCGGGACAACAAGCTGGCCTACCCCCATCAGACCTCCTGGGGCGTATCCACCCGGCTCATCGGCGGCATCATTATGACCCACGGCGACGACAACGGCCTGGTGCTGCCTCCTGCGGTGGCCCCCATCCAGGTGGTCATCATCCCCATCGCCCAGCACAAGGAAGGCGTTCTGGACAAGGCCAGAGAGCTGGCCGACCGGCTGAAGACGTTCGTCCGTGTAAAGCTGGACGACTCGGACAACTCCCCCGGCTGGAAATTCTCCCAGTATGAGATGAAGGGCGTGCCCCTCCGTCTGGAGATCGGCCCCAAGGACATGGAGCAGAACCAGTGCGTCCTGGTCCGCCGGGACAACCGGGAGAAGCAGGTGGTCTCCCTGGACCAGCTGGAAACCGCCATCCCCGCCGCCCTCCAGGCGGTCCACGACGGCCTTTACGCCAAAGCCCTGGCCAACCGGGAAGCCAAGACCTACACCGCCCGCAGCTGGGAGGAATTCCTGGAGATCGCCAATGCCGGAAACGGCTTCATCAAATCCATGTGGTGCGGCGACGTGGAATGCGAAAACAAGATCAAGGACCTGACCGGCATCAAGTCCCGGTGCATCCCCTTTGAGGAGGAGCACATCGGCGACACCTGCGTCTGCTGCGGCAAGCCCGCCAAGCACATGCTCTACTGGGGCCGTCAGTACTAAAAACACCAAACCCCGTCCTTCCTGTGAAGGACGGGGTTTCTGCATTATCGGCGTTCGCCGGATTTCTTCCCGCCGAACCAGCCGAAAAACCGCCGCTTTTTCCCGGCAGGCTCCGCCGGAGCCGCCATCTGGGCCGGAGGCTCCTTGGCCTGCTGCATAAAGAATTCCTGGGCGTTCAGGGGCTCCGCGTCCAGGGGCGTCCGGAGGACGTACCGGCCGTCGGCGAACTGCTCCCGGGCCTTGACGTTGTCCCGGAGCATCACGTCCAGCATTTCCAGCAGCCGCTCCTTGATGCGCCGGTCGTAAATGGGACAGGCCACCTCCACCCGGCGCTGGGTGTTCCGGGTCATCATGTCCCCGGAGGCGATAAAGACCCTGGTCTCCTCCCCCACGCCGAAGGCGTAGACCCGGGAGTGCTCCAGAAACCGCCCCACGATGCTGACGATGCGGATATTCTCCGTCAGTCCGGGAATCCGCGGCGTCAGGCAGCAGATGCCCCGGATAATCAGCCGGATCTGCACCCCGGCCCGGGAAGCGTCCACGAACCGCTCGATGATTTCCTTGTCGGTGAAGGAGTTGCACTTGACCATAATCCGGGCTTCCTTCCCCGCCTTAGCCTTGGCGATCTCCCCGTCGGTGAGCCGGAGGATGCTCTCCTTGAAGTTGGCCGGAGCCACCCACAGGTCGTGGTAGGACCCGTCCAGGTTGGACAGAGACAGGTTCAGGAAAAAGGCGGCGGCGTCCGCGCCGATGCCGGGGTTGGCCGTAAGAATGGCCAGGTCCGTATAGAGCTTGGCGGTTTTTTCGTTGTAATTTCCGGTGCCGATCTGGGTGATGTGCTGAATCTCCCCCCGGCACCGCCGGGTGATGAGACAGATTTTGGAGTGGACCTTGAACCCGTCCATGCCGTAAATGACCCGGCAGCCCGCTTCCTCCAGGCGCTGGGCCCACTCGATGTTGTTCTCCTCGTCGAACCGGGCCCGGAGCTCCATAAGGACGGTGACGTCCTTGCCGTTTTCCGCCGCCTGGATCAGGGCCTCCGCCAGCGCCGACTGCCGGGCGATGCGGTACAGGGTGATTTTGATGGATACCACCTCCGGGTCCTCGGCGGACTCCCGGAGAAGGCTCAGAAGGGGCTTCATGGACTCGTAGGGGTAGGACAGCAGGATGTCCCGGCGGAGGACCTGCTGGATAATGGGCTGGGCCGGGTCCACCATGGGCGAGGGCTGGGGCGTGAAAGGGGTCTGGACCAGGGCCCGCTTCATGTCCACCGGCAGCCTGGCGTCCAGACCGAAGCAGTAGGACAGATCCAGGGGCGCATGGGAGAAGAACACCTGGGCCTTTTCCAGCTCCAGCTTGGAGCGGAGGTACTTCTGGGCGTCCTCCCCCATTTCCCCCTGGATTTCCAGCCGGACCGGGGACAGCCGCAGCCGCTTTTTGAGGATTCGCTTCATGTGCTGCCGGTAGTCGGTGTCCTCGTCCATAAGCCCGGCATCGGTGTCGATGTCGGCGTTGCGGGTGACGCAGATCACCGCCTTCTCCGCCACCTTGTACTTTTCAAAAACCTGGTCGGCAAAGTGAAGGATCACGTCCTCCACCAAAACGAACCGCCGCTCCGACGGGTCCACCACAAAGACCCGCCCCGCCACCGGCGGCACCGGAATGATCCCGAAGACCCGGTGCCCCTCCTGCCGGAGGGAAACGGCCACATTCAGCTGCTTGTTGCCGATGTGGGGGAAGGGGTGGCTCTGGTCGATGATCTGGGGGGACAGCACCGGCAGGACCTCCCGGGCAAAAAAGTCCTCCACCAGCCGCTCCTCGGACTTCCGCAGCTCGCCCATGGGGACGTACACCAGCCCCGCCTCGGCAAGCTCCCGGTTGATCCGGGAAAACGCCTCGTCCCGGAGCAGGTACAGCGGCACGCAGGCCCGGTAAATCTCCGACAGCTGCTCCGCCGCCGTCATTCCCGTTTTGTTGTCGCAGTAGTCCGGGGAAAAGAGCATGTAATCGATGAGGCTCCCCACCCGGACCATGAAAAACTCGTCCAGATTGCTGGTGAAGATAGACAGAAAGTGAAACCGTTCCAGCAAGGGCGTGTCGGCGCAGTTGGCCTCCTCCAGCACCCGCTGGTTGAATTTCAGCCAGGAAAGCTCCCGGTTCTGCATACAGTCGCGGTAGTGGACCGTTTCCTGCATTTCGTTCATCGTGATTCCTCCGATTTTCTGCCGGTCTCCAGGAACCGGGTGATGAGATAGCCCTCCCGGACGCCCGCCCGGCTGACAAAGAAGTCCTTGACGTCGAATTTCCGGGCGATTCCCCGGACAATGAGCAGCCCCGGCACCATGCTGAACATCCGCTCCGGCATGAGCTTATACGCCGGCTTGGAGACGTCGGGGTCGTCGCTGCACGCGATTTTCAGCAGCCGGTCCAGGTCGTCGGGGGTGAAGCCCGTGTCGGTCTTGGGCCGCCCCAGGAGCTCCTGGCTCAGCTGCAAAGCCATCCGCATGGTGCCGCCGATGCCGCAGACGGTGCAGCCCTTTTCCACCGGCCAATCCACAGCGTCCAGCTGCTCCCTGACGGCCTTGCGCATCTTCTCCCGCTCCTTTTCCGCAGGGATCAGGCCGGAGACGAACTGGGTGTGCAGCGCCAGGGACCCCATGGGGATACTCAGCAGCTCCTTGGGCCCCTCCTTGCCGAACCAGACCAGCTCGGTGCTGCCGCCGCCGATATCGGCCAGCAGTCCCTGCTCCATGGGGTAGAACCGGGTGGCCCCGATAAAGTCCAGCCGGGCCTCCTCCTTGCCGGTGATGATCTCCGGGGTGATCCCCGTGACCCGCTCCATCTGGTTCAGGACCTCGTCCTGGTTGCAGATATTCCGCAGCGACGCCGTGGCGAATATCCCCGCGCCGTCCACGTTGAAGTTGTCCAGGATTTCCCGGAGAGCCTCCAGAGCCATGCAGGCCCGCTCGATGCCCGCCTGGGTCAGGCGGCCCTTTTTCACATAGCCCGCCAGGCCCGCCATGACCTTTTTCCCGATAACCTGGGTGATGACCCCGTTCTCCGCCCGGAAAATGGAAAGCCGGACGGAGTTGGAGCCCATATCGATAATCCCGTAAAGCATTGCAAATCCTCCTTATGGGTGCAGATTTCCTATTTTTATTATACTTCCCTTGGCGGTTTTGTCTACCATCTTTTCGTAAATTTTCCGCAATTCCGATTATTTTTCGGCCAAGGCGGGCACACTAGAGGCAGATTTCAAGGGAAGGAGGAAAATGCAATGGCCAACTGCAACTGCAACAACGCCAACAAGAGCATCAAGTGCAGCGTCACCCAGTGTTCTCATCACTGCGGCGCTGAAAACTACTGTTCTCTGGACTGCATCACCGTCGGCACCCACGAGGCGAATCCCACCATGGTGGAGTGCACGGACTGCGAGTCCTTCCGCGCGAAGAACTGACGAAAACCGCCCGGGGCGAGGTCCCGGGCGGTTTTTGGGTTACATAATTGTTTTTCGCGGCGTAGGGGGGTGTTGTAGTCGATACGTCCTACTAGCCTATGCGGCTTCCTACATTTGTACAGATTTGTTTCGTCCTACACAGCGCACTTACTCTTTTCCCCGGAGGAAAAGAGTAAGCAGAAAAGTCCGTTTAGGGGCTGGCGCCCCTAAAGACCCCAATGGCGGCAGGCGCCGGATAGACATATCCGCACACGACACTTCCCGCCGCCGCTATCGGTGCTCGGACAGTAGGCAACCGTGCAGCACTTTTGAACGCTTCGATTCCTGTATAAGACTTCGGAGATACGCGTCGGCTTGACGTGCGCAGCACGGGGCGCGGGCGGCAAAGCCGCGCGCCCCCGTTTGGTACAACGTCAGGCCGCCGCCTCCCCCCAAAGCCCATCGTGAGGACGATACCGTCCGAAAGTGGTGTGCGTATGCCTACTGTCCCCCCACCAATTGCGGCGGCCGTGTCCACCGCGGGGTAATATCGGGGCTCTCCGAAGCCCAAGGCGCGACTTCAGGGGGTCTCGGGGGGCGGGAGCTACTCGGTTAGAGCCACGCACTGGGCGTTTTCCGGTTTTCGCCAGAAAATCGCGGGCGATGCCCGCGAAGGAAAAGGCCCGAGCTTTGTCGCGAAGCGACATTGCGGCCCACGCGGGAAAAGAATGGGTGCAACGAGAAACCTATCGATAACAAAACACGTCCGAAGCCGCACAGGCCGGTACACCCTAAAAATTACTCCTCCGACTCATCCGAAGCCCCCGCTTCACCATCCTCCCCCCGAATCACAATCTCCTCCATCTCCTCCTGAAGCCCCTGTAACTCCGCAATGATGTCGCTGATCCGGTTGAAAGCCCGATAATACGCCTCTTTTTCGTTCATACAATCTCCTCATTTCAGTACTGTTGTAATACCATTGTAGTACCTTTCTGACATTTTTTCAATGTCTTTTGGCATAATAAAATCAACGAAAAAGGAGGGCCCTTCTCATGAAAAATCCTGATATGCAGCAATTTGGACTCCGCGTCGAACGGGAGCTTTTCCAGAAATTCCGCTACGTCGCCGACTATGAGGGCCGCTCCGCGAACCGCGACCTGGTCCAGTATATCAAACGCAAGGTCCGCAAATTCGAACAGGAAAACGGCCCCATCATCCTCCCCGAAAACGACCCGGATTGACCCCGAAACGGCAGGAAGCCCCCCGCTTCCCTGCCGTTTTTCGCCATTTTGGGGAGATTTTGTAAAAAAATATCGATTCCCTTGTAAATTCCCCAAGGAACGCTTATAATGAAATTGTATATCACCCCGGAAAGGAAGGATTTCATGTCTTCAATACTCACCCGAAACGCCGTCCGGCAGGTGCTGGAAATGGCCGTTTCCACCGGCGCGGACTTCGCCGAAGTCTACGCGGAACATACCAAATCCAACCGTATGACCATGATCGACGGCAAGGTCGAAACCATCGTCGATAACTTCCTGAGCGGCGCGGGCATCCGCGTCTGCAAGGGCCTGAAAAGCGTCTACGCCTGCACCGGCGACCTCTCTCTGAGCGGCCTCCTGAAATGCGCCGCCAACGCCGCCCAGGCCATCGCCAGCGGCTCCGCCTCCCGGGAGATCGTCCTCACCGAGCGCATCTTCGGCGATATCCATCCGGTGAAGATCGTCCCCGGCACCGCCCCCAACGCCCGGAAGGCCGACATCATCCGCACCTCCTACGCCGCCGCCCGGGAGTACCACGAGGACATCTCCCAGGTGGAATCCAACCTCATCGACGTGGACCACGAGATTCTCATCGCCAACTCCGACGGCCTGTTTACCGGCGACCGCCAGGTCCGCACCCGGCTCTTTACCTCCGCCGTGGCCAGCAAGAACGGCGAGAACCAGGCGGGCAGCTGCTCCCCCGGACGCCGCATGGGCCTTGAGATGTTCGATACCATCGACCCCGCCGCCGTGGGCCGGGAAGCCGCCCGCCAGGCCGTGGTCATGCTCTCCGCAGGCTACTGCCCCGCCGGCAAAATGACCGTGGCCATCGAAAACGGCTTCGGCGGCGTTATCTTCCACGAAGCCTGCGGCCACTCCCTGGAGGCCACCGCCGTGGCCAAGGGCCGGAGCCAGTTCGTCGGCAAGCTGGGCACCCAGATCGCCAACCCCAAAGTCACCGCCATCGACGACGGCACCATCCCCGGGGCCTGGGGCTCCATGAACATCGACGACGAGGGCCACCCCTCCCAGCGCAACGTCCTCATCGAAAACGGCGTCCTCAAGAGCTACCTCATCGACCGCCTCAACGGCAAGCGGATGGGCATGGCCTCCACCGGCAACTCCCGGCGGCAGAGCTACACCTTTGAGCCCACCTCCCGGATGACCAACACCTACATCGCCAACGGCCCGGACAAGAACGAGGACATCCTCCGCTCCATGAACGAGGGCCTTTACTGCCGGAAGATGGGCGGCGGCTCCGTGAACCCCATCACCGGCGAGTTCAACTTCGCCGTCACCGAGGGCTACCTGGTCCGCAACGGCCAGATCTGCGAGCCCGTCCGGGGCGCTACCCTCATCGGCAAGGGCAGCGAGATCCTCATGGACATCGACATGGTGGGCCAGAACCTGGACATGGGCCAGGGCATGTGCGGCTCCGCCAGCGGCTCCATCCCCACCAACGTGGGCCAGCCGCTGATCCGGGTGTCGTCCATCACCGTCGGCGGCCGCTAAGCGGAAAGGAGACTGAATCATGACTTATACCGAATTCAAGGAAGCCGTCACTGCCGCCGCCAAAAAGGCGGGGCTTCAGGATTATGAACTTTACGGCGTCGAGGAGGAGAGCGTAGAGCTTTCCGCCTTCCAGATGGAGGTGGAGAGCTTCTCCAACAGCGTCAGCGGCGGCGTCTGCTTCCGCTGCATCGTGGACGGGAAAATGGGCTACGCCTCCACCGAGCTTTTTGACGAGGAGCAGGCCGAGGAGATCGTCCGCCGGGCCGCGGAAAACGCCAGGACCATCGAGGCCACCGACCCCGTCTTTCTCCACAGCGCCGGAGACGACTACCAGGAGGCCGTTCCCTACACCGAGCCCCTCCCCTCCTCCGAGCAGATCACCCCCTTCCTCCTGGACTGCCAGCGGAAGGCTTATGACGCCGACCCCCGGGTCTGCGACGGCACCCAGTCCGTCTTTATCGCGGCCCGGACGACGACTCACCTGACCAACTCCCGGGGCCTGGACCTGGAAAACCAGAGCGGCGTCCAGCTGGGCTACGTCCAGGCGGTAATGGAGGAAGGCGGCGAGAAGTACTCCGGCCTGGAGTTCACCATCGACACCCTGTCCGCCATCAACCGCAAGGAGCTGGTGGACCGCACCATCAAGACCACCGCCGGGACCATCGGCGCAGAGGTAGCCGACAGCGGCAAGTACACCGTGGCCCTGTCCCCGGAAGCCATGTCCACCCTCCTTGCCATCTTCTGCGGCGTTTTCTCCTCGGACAACGCCCAGAAGGGCCTGTCCCTCCTGAAGGGCAAGGAAGGCGAGGTCATCGCCTCCCCCGCCGTGACCCTCATCGACGACCCCTTCTACCCCGGCTGCACCGCCCAGACCTCCTTTGACGCAGAGGGCGTTGCCACCCGGAAGAAATCCGTCATCGAAAACGGCGTCCTGAACACCCTGCTCTACAACCTGAGCACCGCCGCCAAGGCTGGCTGCAAGAGCACCGGCAACGCCTGCAAGGGCAGCTACGCCGGAGCCGTCTCCATCGCCCCGTACAGCTTCTACCTGAAGCCCGGCGAAGCCTCCCAGGAGGAAGTCTTCCGCCAGATCGGCTCCGGTCTTTACATCACGGAGCTCAACGGCGGCCACGCCGGAGCCAACGCCGTCACCGGCGATTTCTCCCTCCAGAGCGCCGGCTACCTCATCGAGGACGGCAAGCTGGGCCGGGCGGTCCGGGGCTTCACCATGGCGGATAACTTCTTCGACCTTCTGAAGAAGATCACCGCCGTGGCCAGCGACCTGATTTTTGAGATTCCCGCGGGCTTCACCGTTCTCGGCGCGCCCACCACCGTCGTCACCGACGTTTCCATCGCCGGCAAATAACCGGTCCTAAAAAATCCCCCTTCCGCATAAGCTGGAACCAGCAGCGAAAGGGGGATTTTTCTATGCAGCAGACCGATACCGCATTCATCCCGCTCCGGGGCATGGAGCGGTGCGCCATTTTTGAAAACCGGGAG
Organism: uncultured Oscillospiraceae bacterium; assembly: GCA_934539585.1. Taxonomy (GTDB): domain Bacteria; phylum Bacillota; class Clostridia; order Oscillospirales; family Ruminococcaceae; genus Merdivicinus. Next base: position 14,495 of record CAKTCT010000050.1, read on the forward strand.
TTCTTCCGGACCCTCCAGCGCTCCGTCCTCCGGGACATGCTGGAGCAGAACCGCATCGACCCTGGCGAATACCTCCGGGCCATGGACCGGCTCCGGCAGCCTACGCCGCCTGACGGACCTTCCGCTTCCGCCAGCTGACGAAGCCGTACAGGTCGTTGGCCAGAAACGCCGCAAAGCAGACCACCACCGACAGATAGCGGATATCCGTCCGGCTGGCCAGGGTCCACAAAACAATGAGCACCACATCGTTGGCGGCATAGGCCAGGGCGAAAAAGGGGCTTCTCCGGAAGGTGAGGTACACCGCCAGAAAGCTGGTCGTCACCGAAAGGGTGCTGAGCAGCAGATTGGCCGTGTGGAAGGCGTCCAGGATGAAGTAGAACCCCACCGTCACCACTCCGGCGGCGGCCCACATCCAGCCGGCCTCCCCCTTCCGGAGGGTGTTCACCCGGACCTCCGCCCGGTTCCCGCCATAGGGGTTCCGCAGCCAGGAGATCAGCGCAAAGGCGGCCATGGGCATGGTCATCCCCAGATAGGTGATCATCTCCCCGTAATAGGCAAAGGTATAGGAGATGACCCCGTACAGCAGACTGAACACCACCGACAGGAACTGCCCCAGAGGGTTCCCCTTGGCGTTGAACAGCAGTGAGGTCACGCCGATCAGCGACGCCGCCAGAGTCAGTCCGTTCCCCCGGTCAAAGGCCCGAAACGCCCCCAGGATCAGCATCACCGACGCTCCCCACAGGACCCGCTCTCCCACGGAAAAATAGTCCAGACACTTCTTCAAACGCTCCATAATTCCTCCTGCAAAAAAAGAAAACACCCGCATGCACATCTTCTAAGACCTAACGATGTGCAAACGAATGCCGTACATTCCGCTACCCGGTGGCAGCCTGGTTCTTACTTTATCAGAAAACCGCCGCTTTGTCAAGAACTTTTCTGTACATCCGGCCCGTTTTGTGTTAAGATAAGAGTATCTGCCGGACAGGCTTCAAGGAGGAATCTCGATGGAATTTTGCGTGGAGGACTGCCGCGCCCTTTTGGAAAAACAGGTGCTGACCGTGGAAAACAGCCGGATCCGCCGCCGGTTCGCCGTAAGGCCCGAGGGCCTGCTCCCCCTGGAGGTCCGGGACCTCCGCACCGGCCAGGTCTACCGGAGCGAGAAGGAGCTGCCGGTGATCCCCAGCGGCTTCGGCTCCGACGAAGCCCCGGAGCTCCGCCTGGAGGGCGGCCCCTCCGGAAAAGGCTTTGCCGCGGCCCTTTCCTACACCGACGGGGACTGCTCCGCCGTTTACCGGTTCTTTCTGGCCCCCAGACTGCCCTTCTGCAGCCTGGAACGGACCTTTTTGGGCGACTGGTCCTTCCCCGAGGAGGACCCCGACGCCGGACAGGCCCCCGACGGCATCGAGACCGCCGGCCCCGCCGCCGTCTCCGAGGACGTCCTGGACGCCGTGGCCCTCCCCGGCCCCCACTGGGACCTGGAAACCGTCCGGCTCTACGACCAGACCGACTGCCATGACACCCTGGCCCGCTCCTTCCGGGAGCCGCTCTATCCAAATGCCCCCACCCGGGAACGGGGCAACCTCTTTCTATTCACCGCCCGGCTCACCGGCCGGGGGCTTCTGCTGATCAAGGAAAGCACCACCTGCCTAAACATCCTGAACCAGTACCCCGCCGACCTGACCGTTTCCGGCAGGATCGCCCGGCTCCTGGGCTCCGGTCTTCCCGAGGGCGGCGGCGGCCGGGACCTGCGCTCCTTCGGCTCCACCGTGGGCGTGGGAGATGGGAACCGCCTCCTCTCCGAGTATAAGCGGTTTTACATGGCCCAGTGGACCTTCTCCCCGGAGACGGCCTTCACCATGTCCAACACCTGGGGCGACCGCCACCAGGACCTGGCGGTCTGCGACAGCTTCATCCGCAGGGAGATCGACACCGCCGCCGCCATGGGCCTGGACGTGGTCCAGATCGACGACGGCTGGCAGAAGGGCACCACCGCCAACTCCGCCCGGCAGAAAGGCGGCGTCTGGGAGGGCTATTACGCCGCCGACCCGGACTTCTGGCAGCCCGACCCGGAGAAGTTCCCCCAGGGCTTGAAGGCCGTCGCCTCCTACGCCAGGTCCAAGGGGGTGGAGCTGGGGCTCTGGTTCTCCCCGGACTCCTCCCGGGACTTCCGCAACTGGAAGCGGGACGCCGCCAACCTCTTGGAGCTGTGGCGGCGCTACGGCGTGGCGCGGTTCAAGCTGGACGGGGTCAAGCTCCGCACCAAGGCGGCGGAGCGGAACTACCTGGCCCTCTTATCCCGGGTCACAGCGGAAAGCAAGGGTGGTGTGACCTTCAACCAGGACATCACCGCCGAGGACCGCACCGGCTACCTCTGGCAGAAGCAGTTCGGCACCCTTTTCGTGGAAAACCGCTATACCGCCTGGGGCAACTACTACCCCCACAACACCCTGCGGAACCTCTGGACCATTTCCCGGTTCTTCCCCGCCCGGAAGTTCCAGTTCGAGCTTCTCAACAACCGCCTGAATCCCGACCGCTACCCCGGCGACCCCCTGGCCCCGGGGGCCCTGGACATCCGCTATGAGCTGGCCTGCGTCTTTTTCGCCAACCCCCTGTTCTGGATGGAGCTCCAGCACCTGGCCCCGGAGGACCAGGCAGCCTTAGGCAAGCTCTTAAAAATCTGGAAGGACTGCCGGGCGGACCTGAAGGACGCGGAGGTCCTCCCCATCGGCCGGATGCCCGACGGCTGCTCCCTCACCGGGTTCCAGGCCGACTGCGGCAACGGCGGCGGCTACCTCCTGCTGTTCCGGGAGCCCCTGGCCCCGGCAGAGGGCGTCCTGCCCATCCGCCCGGTGGCGGCCCCGGCCTCCCTCCGGCCCCTGGCCTCCAACCTGCCCAAGGACGGCTTCTCCGTGACCTGCGACGGAGACTGGCTCACCCTGTCCATGGACCAGCCCGGCTCCTACCTCCTCCTCCGCTACCGGAAATAAGGTCTACTCCCGCCCCCTTTCCCATAGACTGATAGCAGCCGGGAAAGGGGCCTTTTATAAAAGCCGCCCGGCCAAGGACCGCCAGAAAGGAAAAGACCATGCCCCATCGATTTGTTTCCAGGCAACCCATCCTTAAAGGCTACTCAAAGGATCAGAAGTACTGCGTCACAGACGACCGCAGAAGGAAATTTCTGCTTCGGATTTCTCCCCTGGAGCAGTATGCGCAGAAAAAGCGGCAATACGATTTCATGTGCCAGGCGGCGGCCCTGGGAATCCCCATGTGCCGGCCGCTGGAGTTCGGCACATCCGACGAAGGGGTCTATTCGCTGCAAACCTGGATAGACGGCGGGGACGCCCGGGAGATCGTCCCGTGCCTTCCGGCTCCGGAGCAATACGCCCTGGGCCTTGACGCCGGGAAAATCTTAAAAACGCTCCATTCCATCCCCGCGCCGGAAAACCAGCCGGATTGGGAAAGCCGCATCAACGATAAGACCGATTCGAAAATCCGGAAATACCAGGAGTGTCCGCTGAAATACGACAACGGCCAGCTTTTTATCGATTTTATCAACGCCAACCGGCATCTTCTCAAAAACCGCCCCCAGTGCCGCCAGCACGGCGATTACCATATCGGAAACATGATGGTGGAAGCCGGCAGCATCGTGATCATCGACTTTGACCGCGACGATTCCGGCGACCCGTGGAAGGAATTCAAGAGCATCACCTGGTGCGTGCAGGTATCCCCGCTGTTTGCATCGGGGATGGTCAACGGCTATTTCGACCACCACGTGCCCATGGATTTCTGGAAGCTCCTCGTGCTGTATACCAGCCTCGGCATCATCTCCTCCCTGCCCTGGGCGATCCCTTATGGGGAAGGAGAGGTTCATACGATGAAGCTGCTGGCCGACGAAGTCCTTTCCTGGTACGGCGATCGAAACACCCCCGTCCCGGCCTGGTACCAGCCCTCTCCCCCTGAATCCTGAAAACGCGCCCCACAGCCGCCTGAAAGGGACGATTTCATGCCCAAAAACCTCCGCCGCGCCCTGGCCGCCCTCCTCCTTCTCCCCCTCCTCACCGCCGGAGCCGCGGACTTCGACCTCCTCCCCCCGCCCGCCTACGCCGACCTCTCCCCCTACCAGATGACTGTCCCCCTGCTCCCGCCCCTGGAGACCCTCTCCCTCAACGACCCCTTCGGCTGGCGCTGCCACCCCATCACCGGCGCATTGGATTTCCACACCGGCGCCGACCTGGCCGCCGCCCAGGGGACCCCTATCCGGGCGGTCCTCTCCGGCACTGTCCGGGAGGCGGGCTTCGACCCCAGCTACGGCAATTACCTCCGCATCGACCACCACAACGGCTTCTCCACCCTCTACGCCCATTGCAGCAGGCTTCTGGTAAAAGAGGGGGACGCCGTCCGGAAGGGCCAGCGGGTGGCCAAGGCAGGCTCCACCGGCGACGCCACCGGCCCCCACCTCCACTTGGAGGTCTGGATGAACGGCGTCTGCCTGGACCCGGCTGTCGCCCTGAAGCTCCCCGATGCTTGAGTTCTGTTTTGGGAAGACCCGGACGGTCCTCCACTTTTCCTTTTTCGCCGTTCTGCTGCTGACGGCGGAGCTTCTGCGAAGCGACTGGGGCCTCTGGTGCGCCGGAGCCTGCCTGCTCCACGAGACCGGCCATATCCTCGCCTACGCCTCCCTGGGGGCCGCCCCCCGGGAAGTCCATTTTGCCTGCGGCGGCATCCGCATCGTCCCCCCGGGGAAGCCCCTCTCCCCGGCCCGGGAGACCCTGGTCCTGGTGTCGGGCAGCGCCGTGAACCTTCTCATCGGCGGAGCCCTCCTGACCCTGAACTGCCGGTACGCGGCGGGATTTCACCTGCTGCTGGGGGCCTTCAACCTCCTGCCCCTGACGGCCCTGGACGGCGGCCAGCTCCTGCGGCTCCTGGCGGAGCAGCGCCTTTCCCTCCGGGGAGCCGCCATCCTCTGCCAGACCGCCAGCGTCCTGACCCTTCTCCCGCTGCTCTGGGGCGGATGGCAGTTGTTCCGCCGAACCGGAAATTTCACACTGCTTCTCACCCTCTGCTACCTGATGATCCTCTCCATCGCCTCCCACAAATAAAGTTTTCGGTCCAGCCTTTTTCAAAAGGCTGGCAGGGTGGAGGGGCAGCGCCCCTCCTCGCCCTCCGCAGAGGGCGAAACTCCACCCCCGTTGCGCCTCGGGCGCAACCCAAAACAAGGAAAAGGCGGCCCGCAGGCCGCCCGCGGATGTCCCCGCGGCCGCAATTTCAAAGAAATTGCGGCATGACGCACTCGAAATTTCGGCGGGATCTGTGAATTTCGTCTCCTCGAAAACCCTTGCTAATTCTGGGTTTTCAAAAATTCAAATCGAATATTTTTTAGCTTTCTCTCCTGCTTTTCTCTCCAAAGGATTTTTGAGTGCTTTGGAAACG
>CAKTCT010000051.1 GCA_934539585.1 uncultured Oscillospiraceae bacterium
GTCCTGCTGACAACGTGGGACCACCTGCCCGGGTATCTCCAGAAGATCTTTACTGCTGCGGAGCATCTCTGGCAGAATCTGCCTGCGGCCGACCATCCCCCGGAACGCGCCCACATTCTGCGCCGGGTATACGATGCGGAAGGAGACTTTTTCCGCGCCGGCTGGAACCCCTTCGAGGTTGAGGGCTGATCTGCTCCCAAACCCGCCCTTCGATTTTTATAGGAACGACGCAAAAAGCCGCCCCGAATGGGGCGGCTTTTTGTATGCCTGGGTGCGGATCCGGCCGCAAAAGGTCAATAGTAAAGCTCCATGGGGTAGGTGAGGTAGTGGTTGGGCTCCAGCTGGTCGGCGGTGACGTATCCGGCGGGGGCGCGGAGGAGGCTGGGCAAGCGGTTGACCACGGTGGCGCAGGTGTGTTCCACGGTGGCGGGCTTGACCACATGGAACTCGGTGTCCGGTTCGCCGGAGATCTTCCAGTCGCACATATCGCCGTCATCCGGGCCGTAGACCTTGCCGATGGTCTCCTCCTCAATGGTGATGCCCTGCATGGTCTCAATGGTCACCACGGCGGACATGCCGATGCAGCGTCCGGCCTCGATGGTCTTGCCCAGGGTCTCGGAGTAAATGTCGTGGTCGATGATATAGGGGACGTGCTTCTGGTCGATGGACTTGATGGTCAGGCCCAGTTTATTGGCAATGGCTTCGCTGGCGTTCCAGGCGTAGGAGGGCTCGAAGGCTTCGGGGTGGGCGATCTTCTGCTCGAATTCCTCGGGGGTCAGGTCGCAGCCGTGGGCGTTGGCCAGAGCCAGGCCGTACTCGTCTACGTTATAGCTGTAGGCGCCTTTGATCTTGGTGATCTTATGGCAGCCGCCGGCCACCAGGGCCACCATGTTGATCCAGAAGATGTCCTGCATGCCGCTGCCGGTGATGGTGCAGTTGTTCTCCTTGGCGATGGCATCCAGGCGGTTGATCTGGGCGGCGGAGGTGGCCCAGGGGTAGATGGCTTCCTCGCAGGTGGTGATGACGTTGATGCCCCGGGAGACGCATTTCTCCACGTGGTCGTAAATGTCGTTGATGAAGCTGAAGAGGGTGACGATGGCCACGTCGGCGTCGCACTCGTCCAGGACCTTATCGGCGTCGTTGGAGATGATCACGCCGGTTTTCAGGCCCAGGCCCGCGAAGTCGCCTACGTCCTGTCCCACAACGGCGGGGTTCACATCGATGGCGCCGATGATCTGTGCGCCGTGCTCATGAAGATACCGGAGAATATATTTGCTCATTTTGCCGCAGCCGTACTGCACCACTTTGATTTTTTCCACAAGAATTCCTCCTTCAGTTTCAGCGGTCGCTGCCGCCGTTTCTGATTTTAGTATAGGCCCTCATCCTGGAGGAGAGTCAAGAGGAAATTGTGAATTTTTTATCAACTTCTAATCGAACCGCACCGGTACCTGGAGCCGGAGGAACATGCTGCGGCGGTCGTCGTCAAAGACGTTGAATTCCGTCATGATCTCGCAGAAATAGTCGCCGCAGACCGTCCAGTTCTGCTCCATACAGTGGCGGCGGAGCTTTTCGGCGCAGGCCAGCTCCTCGTCGAAGCTGCTCAGGTAGATACAGGCGTACATGCCGCTGTCCACCACCAGGGTCTCCGGCAGCCGGGACTGGTCCCGGTAGCCGACGAAAACGAAGGTGTCCTTGGGGACGAAGCGGCCGGCGGAAAAGTCCTCCCCGGAAATGGAGGTACCCACGTTGTAGGAGTGGGCGTGGGTGAAGCCCCGCTCCATCAGAGCCTTCCGGAGTGTGGAAAGCTCCTGCTCGAAGGCCCGGAAGCCCTGTTGGTAGAAGTCCCGGGCGCAGGGGACCCCCCAGACGTAGCGGCGGTCGATGTACTCCAGGACGATGGTGCCCTGGGCGGGGGATTTGCGGTAGCGCTCGATGGAGGCGATGGCCCGCTCCACGGCGTCGTGCTGGACCCGCAGCGCCCGCATCTGGCGGTGGAGCTGCTCGTTTTTCTCCGCCAGGATGGTCTCGATGAGGACCAGGTCCTCCTTCCGGAGGACGCTGCCGATCTCCGTAAGGCTCATGCCCAGTTCCTTCATATAGGCGATCATATCCAGCCGGGCGTTCTGGGCGATGTCGTAGTAGCGGTAACCGGTATCCGGGTCCTTATACTTGGGCCGCAGGAGGCCCAGCTCATCGTAAAGCCGCAGTGTTGCCACGGTCAGGCCGTTCATTTTCGCCATTTTTCCGATGGCGACCAGATGGTTTTCCACAGTTTCGCCTCCCAAAACTCTCATCTGTTAGTTAGAGTTTACCAGATTCTTCCGCCGCCGTCAACAGGCGGGCGCAAAAACGCCCGGAAGCGCGGGGCCTCCGGGCGGTTGTCTTACTTGTCCTCCGGTTTGTCCTTGGTGAACCGGGTCAGCAGGACCATAACGGCGATGATGACCAATGTGACCAGGAAGATGCCGATCATTCCCAGGCCCATGATCTTCAGGGAATCCAGAAACAGCGGGATGTTGAAGCTCATTTTTCCTTCTCCTCTCCATTACTTCAGAAACATGGGGACCAGGGTCAGGACCAGGCCGCCGGCGATGACCGAGGCGATCTGGCCGGAGACGTTGGCGCCCACGGCGTGCATCAGCAGGAAGTTTTCCGGGTCCTCCTCCAGACCCAGACGGTTGATCACCCGGGCGGACATGGGGAAGGCCGAAATGCCCGCCGCGCCGATCATGGGGTTCAGCTTCCTGCCCTTGGGCAGGAACAGGTTGAGAATCTTGGCGAAGACCACGCCGCCGGCGGTGTCAAAGACAAAGGCAACAAGGCCCAGGCCCATGATCAGTAGGGTCTCCCAGCGGAGGAAGTAGGCCGCCTGCATCTTGGTGGCCACGGTGAGGCCCAGGAGCAGGGTGATGAGATTGGCCAGAGCGTTCTGGGCGGTCTCGGACAGGGAACCCAGGACGCCGCACTCCCGGACCAGGTTGCCGAACATCAGGAAGCCCACCAGGGCCACGGACTTGGGGGAGACGATCCCGGCCACCATGGTGATGATGATAGGGAACAGGATTTTGGTGGTCTTGGACACCGGCCGCTGGGCGTAGGGCATCCGGATGAGGCGTTCCTTCCGGGTGGTGACCAGCTTGATCACCGGGGGCTGGACGATGGGGACCAGGGCCATGTAGGAGTAGGCCGCCACGATGATGGCTCCCACGTACTTGGAGTTGAAATAGTTGGCCACGAAGATGGAGGTGGGGCCGTCCGCCGCGCCGATGATGGCGATGGAGGCCGCGTCGGTAAGGTCGAAGCCGAAAAGACATGCCATGCTCAGGGTGAAGAAGATGCCGAACTGGGCCGCCGCGCCGAAAAGCATCATTTTCGGGTTGGAGAGCAGGGGGGTGAAGTCGATCATGGCCCCGATGCCGATGAACAGGAGCAGGGGGAAAAGCTCGTTGGCGATGCCGGCGTTAAACAGGACGTCGATAGCGCCCACCTCGGTCTCCCCGGTGATCTTGTCGATCTGGGTCACGGCCCCGGAGAGGGGGAGGTTCACCAGGATCGCGCCGAAGCCCATGGGCACCAGGAGGGCGGGCTCCATCTTCTTGACGATTCCCAGGTAGATGAGGATAGCGCCGATGGCCCACATCACAGGCATCTGCCAGGTCAGCTCGGTGACGTTGCTGAAAAGACTCAGTAACTGCTGCATAGTTCCATTCCTTTCTGTGTTCGGGAGGCATAAAAAAGAGACTTTTACCGCAGGTGCATGCGGTAAAAGTCTCGCTGTCGGACGGGTCCTTAGGCTGGATGCGGATGGGGGTCCATCGGGTTTGGCGCATCCAGCTGCGGCAGAATATGCCGCCAGCTACTCCCTTTTCTCCTTCTTATGATAGGGGATTTCGGTGGGTTTGTCAAGAGAAAAACGCAATTTTCCCCTTTTTGTCCGTGCGGGGCGGTCCTGTTCCCTGGGCGGCGGGGGTTTTCTTTGACAAGAACGGGCAGATTGTGATAAGATAGTAATGTAAGGTGATACCTGACACGGTAGGCGGTTCAATCAGCCCTCGAAAGGGGGCGTTGCTATGGATGAGATGAATCTGATTTACTTAATCCTGATTCTCTTTCTCCTGAAAGAAATCATCCGGATCAGCAATAAAAAAGATAACCGCCCCATCTGCCACGATTAGCGGTTATCTCTTTCCGTTATGAGGGCGAACCGTCTATCGGTATCGCCTTACAACTTTATTATAGGCGGTTTTGGCGGGGTTGTCAAGGGGTGGAGGTTTGTTTGACAAGAACGGGCAATTTATGCTAAGATAGTAACGTAAGGTGATACCTGACACGGTAGGCGGTTCAATCTTGCCCTCGAAAGGGGGCGTTGCTATGGATTATACGTTGCTGGTACTTATTATCATCATCCTCTTTCTCATGAAGGAGATAATCCGCATAAGCAACAATAAAAAAAGATAACCGCCCCAACGTCCAAATTGTCGGCGGTTATCTTTTCCGTTAACAGAGGGCGAACCGTCTATCGGTGTCGCCTTACAGTTTTATTATAGATGGTTTTGGAGGAGTTGTCAAGGGGTGGGGCTATTTGAACAGAGCCGGAAAGTTTTACCACTTTGCGCCGGTGTTGTGGTAGGGCTTGCCGATGAAGCCGACCTGGGCGAAATCCTCCATGTTGCTGCGGACGATGTAGTCGATGTAGCTGGCGGTCATCTGGCCGGTGAGAAGGTACCCAGCGGGGTTCATGTGGCCGCCCAGGAAGAACCGCTCCTTGAACGCCTGATCGTAGACCGGGGCGTAGCGGTGGAAGTCCAGGACGTAGGTGTAGGGGAAGTACTCCGCCAGATCGTAAAGGAGCTTGCTGTGGGCCTGCTTCTTCTCCTCCTTGGCCGGGTCTGTTGTCTCCCGGGGCATGGTCATGAGGAAGAACCGGGCCTGGGGCTGCATGGACCGCAGACGCTGGATGATCCGGGCGTAGTAGCCCGCAAAGGTCTCCTTATTCTGGTTCCAGTCCTCGGGGCAGATGTCGGCCACGGAGCCGATCTCCTGGTTGTGGCCGAAAAGGTCGTTGACGCCCAGGGCGATGATGTACGCCTGGCAGAGCTTGTCCGGGTTCCAGAAGTCGTTTTCCTCGGCGAAGGTGTCCCAGTACTCCTTGGCGGTCATGCCGCCCCGGGAGAAGTTATACGCCTTGCACCCGGCGATCCGGGCCAGGTACTGGCCCCAGGAGTAGTCGTATTCGTCGTGGTAGCCCTTGTTGCCCGCCTCGTCCAGGGACTCGAACTCCCCGGAGGAAAGGCTGTCGCCGATACAGCCGATGGTGCGGAAAATGCCGCAGAACCCGCCGTCGGGGCGGATCTGGTCCAGAGGGCGGCCCTCCGGGATCTCCATGAATTTCCTGAGCTTCATCTTGTGCTCACTCCTATCTTGGGGCCGGTAAAAGGCCCGCTGTCTTTCTCCATGATAGAAGATTTTTCCGGGGCTGTCAAGACTTTTTGCAAAAGAAAGATTTTGGAAATATTCACAATTGATTCACAGAACCGCTAGGAATCCAATGGATTTCTGTGACACAATAAAGATAGGTTGGAAGGAGGGAGGACGGTGCCCCGTTTTTTCACCGGTCCCATTTCCGGGGACCGGGCGGTCATTTCCGGCGAGGACGCCGGCCACATTACGAAATCCCTCCGGCTGCGGCCCGGGGAGGCTGTCACCCTTTGCGACGGCAGCGGGTTTGACTACTCCTGCGTTCTCGTCTCCGTAGGGGAGACGGTGGAGGCGGAGGTCCTGGAGAAGCTCCCCAGCTCCACGGAGCCCCGGGGGAAGATCACCTTATTTCAGGCCCTTCCCAAAGGGGACAAAATGGAGTGGATCATCCAGAAAAGCGTGGAGCTGGGGGTGTTCCGCATCGTCCCGGTGCTGACCAGCCGGTGCGTCTCCCGCCCAGACGGGAAAAGCATGGAAAAAAAGGTCCAGCGCTACAACAAAATCGCCGCCGAGGCCGCCAAGCAGTGCGGCCGGGGAATCCTCCCGGAGGTCTCCGGGCTGATGACCTTAAAAGAAGCGGCGGAGGCGGTATCCGGCAAGGGAATCGTCTTTTACGAAAAAGGCGGGGCCCGGCTGCCGGAGCTGGTGAGCCCCTCCGACTCGGAGCTTTCCGTCTTTGTCGGCAGCGAAGGGGGCTTTGCTCCGGAGGAGATCGATCTTCTGGGGGAACACGGCGTGGTCCCGGCCACCCTGGGCAGCCGGATCCTCCGCTGCGAAACGGCGCCAATCTGCGGGCTATCCATTTTGATGAGTCTGCTTGGGGATATTTAGAAATCATTCAGGAAAGGATTGATCACCATGAAAAAAGGTTTTTGGGTTTCTCTGCTGGCCGGAACGGCGGCAGTTGCGGCGGCGGCCGTGGCAGTAACGGCGTTCATCCGCAAAAAGAGCCAGGCGCTCTCCGAGCATCTGGATTACGATCCCGACGAGTACTTTGAAAACGACGAGTGCGGCGACGACTGCTGCGATTGCTGCGGCGAGAAGGCTCCCGAGGAGGACGAGGAGGAGACCCTTCCCCTCCACCCCGAGGAAGTCGAGGAAGCTCCCGCCGAGGAAGCGCCTGCGGAAGAAGCGGACGCTGCGCCCTCGAAGGAATCCGAAGCAGAATAAGGCAGACGAAAAATCCCCCGGACGGTTTCCAAAGGAGCTGTCCGGGGGATTTTTGCGTATTTTAGTCGTGGAAGAACAGGGGGAGTTTTTCCAGGTAGAAGATGTCCTTCCGGTCGGCGGCGTCGCCCTCTGCAAGGACGGCGGCCTGGCCGACGATGGTGCCGCCGGCTTTTTCCACCAGAGTTTCCAGAGCCTTTAAAGACTCGCCGGTGGAAATCACGTCGTCGATGATCAGGACCCGTTTGCCATGGAGCATCTCCACCTCATCCCGGCCCAGATAGAGTTTCTGGGTGTTCTGGGTGGTGATGGAGTTGACGGTGACTTCAATGGGGTCGATGGTATAGACCTTGACGCTTTTCCGGGCCACCACGTAGGGGATGCCCATCTGGCGGGCCATTTCGTAGGCCAGGGGGATGCCCTTGGACTCGGCGGTGATGAGAACGTCGCAGAGGGGGGCGATCTTGGTCAGTTCCTTGGCGCAGGCCACGGTGAGCTCCACGTCGGAGAACATGATGAAGGCGGCGATATCCATTTTATCGCTGACAGCGCAGAGGGGCAGCTGGCGGGTCAGGCCAGCCACTTTCAGGGTATAATACTGCTGCATATGGTGCCTCCTTGGCAGAAGGGGTGGGTGGGTGAGTGGGTTTTTTGGGGGTGAGAGAGGGTGGAGAATCGGGGGGGTTACGATATGGTTGGTACGGGGTACGGGTTTGGTAGGGTGGGAGGCGGCGGGGGCCGCCTGGGGAACCCCTTGATAGGGTTCCCCTCGGCCCGACAGCCCACCGGGCTGTCGGGCCTTCCCTTCCTGATCTTTTGGGTATCATTTTGGGGGATTTCGCTTTCTGCGGAAAGCGAGGAGGGGCGCTGCCCCTCCACCCCGCCAGCCTTTTGGGAAAAGGCTGGACCGAAAACTTTTTTGTGTTGACGGACAGGCGGTGCTATTCTTGCGGGCGTTGACAATCGTCGGCGCGCAGCCTGTCGCGCGCCTACCAAAGCCCGACGCAGGGCCTTACGGCCGCGTCGTCAGCCGGGGGGCCAGGCGAGATTACGGCCGGCCAGGACGTGGAAGTGGAGGTGGCCGACGGTCTGGCCGCCGTCTTTTCCACAGTTGGAAACCACCCGGTAGCCGTTATCCAGGTGCAGTTCCTTAGCCAGCCTGGCGATCACCGCGTACACCTTGCCTACTACGGCGCAGTTTTCTTCGTTGATGGCGGCGGGCCCGGAAATGTGGGCCTTGGGGATCACCAGGAAGTGGACCGGCGCTTGAGGGTCGATGTCGTAAAAGGCCAGGACGTCGTCGTCTTCGTACAGCTTCTTACTGGGAATCTCCCCGGCAATGATGCGGCAGAATAAGCAGTCCATGTGCAATCCTCCTTTCTGTGAGGAAGTCAATCGATTATTTCAACATTCCGTGGACCAGGTCCGGCAGCATGGACATGGCTTCCTCCACCAGGAGGGGATCGCCGACGCCGCCCATGGCGGAATCGGGACGGCCGCCGCCGTTACCGCCGGTCTTCTGGCAGACCGATTTGATGATCTTTCCGGCGTGGACCCCGGCTTTCACCGCGTCGGGACCGGCCACGCAGAGGAAGTTCTTCTTCTCCGCGTCGCCGCCGCAGAGCAGCGCGCAGACAGCGGGCTCTTTATCCCGGAGCTGGTCGCCCATGGTCCGGAGCATCTCGGCGTTGACGCCGCTGAGGTCGCCGGTGACAAGAACGATGCCGTTTTCCTTCCGGGCGCTGTTCAGCAGCGCATCGATCTTGCTTCCGGCGATCTTGCTGTTGAGGAGGGTGATCTCCCGGTCCTTTTCCTTGACCTCGGCGGCCAGGGTCTCGCAGCGCTTCACCAGCTCGGAGGAGCTCTGGAGCTTCAGCACCGCAGCGGCCTGGAACAGGGTGGCCTCCAGGGCCTTGGTGGCGTTCAGATAGCCGATGCCGGTGACGGCCTCGATCCGGCGCACGCCTGCTGCCACGGAGCTTTCCGAGACGATCTTGAAAAGTCCCAGCTCACCGGTGTTCTTCACGTGGGTGCCGCCGCAGAGTTCCATGGAGAAATCGCCGATCTCCACCACACGGACCACATTGCCGTATTTCTCGGAGAACAGGGCCATAGCGCCCTTGGCCTTGGCTGCCTCGATATCCATTTCGTAGTTCTGGACGGGGGCGCAGGACATGATCTCCTCGTTGATGATGTTTTCGATCTGCAAAAGCTCCCCGGGAGTCAGGGGCTCAAAGTGGGTGAAGTCGAAGCGGACCATCTGCTTATCCACCAACTGTCCGGCCTGGTGGACGTGGTCGCCCAGGACCTTCCGCAGCGCCGCCTGGAGGAGGTGGGCGCCGGTGTGGTTCCGCATGATGGAGAGACGGCGGTTCCGGTCCACGGTGGCCGTGACGTCGGCTCCGGCCTCGATGGCGCCTTCCTTGACGTAGCCGATGTGGAGGATCTGGCCGCCGGGGGCCTTCTTCATCTTTTTCACCCGCATGACGCCGTGGGCCGTGGTCAGGACGCCTTTATCGGAGACCTGGCCGCCGCTTTCGGTGTAGAAGGGGGTCTTATCGAGAACGACCACGATGTCCTGGTCCTCGGTGGCGATGTCCGTGGGCTTGCCGTCGGCGAGAAGACCCAGAATCTTCGCCGGGCACTCCATGGTCTCATAGCCCACAAACTCGGTCTTGCCCTCGGGGAGCTCCAGCTCTTCTTCCGCCCAGGAGGAACCGCCCTTGTTCAGGTGGTCGTCCCGGCCCCGCTGCTTCTGCTCCCGCATCCGCTCCTCGAATTCTTCGATGTCCACGTGGATGCCTTTTTCTTCCACGATCTCCCGGGTCAGGTCGATGGGGAAGCCGTAGGTGTCGTAGAGGGTGAAGGCTTCGGCGCCGGAAAGGGTCTCGATGTGCTTGGTGGAAGCCTTATCGATGAGGTCCATCAGCAGGTCCATACCCTTGCCGATGGTGCGGTGGAAGGCTTCTTCCTCATTTTTGACGACTTTCTTGATATACTCGGCCTTTTCGGTGAGCTCGGGATAAGCGGAAAGGTTTTCCCGGGCCACGGTGTCCACCACTTCATAGAGGAAGGGCTCGGTGATGCCCAGCAGGCGTCCGTGGCGGGCGGCCCGGCGGAGCAGACGGCGGAGGACGTAGCCCCGTCCGGAGTTGGAGGGGGAGATGCCGTCGCCGATCATAAAGGTGGTGGAACGGATATGATCGGTGATGACCCGGAGGGAGACGTCGCTGCGCTCGTTCTGGCCGTAGGTGACGCCTGCGATCTCGGAAATCTTCTTCATGATGTTCTGGACGGTGTCCACCTCAAAGAGGTTCTCCACGCCCTGCATGATGCAGGCCAGACGCTCCAGACCCATGCCGGTGTCGATATTGGGCTTGGGCATCCGCTCGTAGTGGCCGTTGCCGTCGGAGTCAAACTGGGAGAAAACAAGGTTCCAGAACTCCACGTACCGGTCGCAGTCGCAGCCGGGGCCGCAGGTGGGGCTGCCGCAGCCGTGCTCCTCGCCCCGGTCGAAGTAAATTTCGGAACAGGGGCCGCAGGGGCCGGAGCCGTGCTCCCAGAAGTTGTCCTCTTTGCCCAGACGGACGATGCGGGCGGGGTCCACGCCCACTTCCTTGGTCCAGATGTCGAAGGCTTCGTCGTCGTCCTGGTAGATGGTGACCCACAGCTTGTCAATGGGCAGCTCCAGGACCTTGGTGATATACTCCCAGGCCCAGGCGGTGGCTTCGTGCTTGAAGTAGTCGCCGAAGGAGAAGTTGCCCAGCATCTCAAAGTAGGTGCCGTGGCGGGAGGTCTTGCCCACGCGCTCGATGTCCGGGGTGCGGATGCACTTCTGGCAGGTGGTGACCCGGGTGTTGGGCGGGGTGGCCTGACCCAAGAAGTACTTTTTCAGCGGGGCCATGCCGGAGTTGATCAGCAGGAGGCTGTTGTCCCCCTGGGGGATCAGGTTGGCGCTGGGCAGCCGGGTGTGGCCCTTTCCTTCAAAGAAGGAGAGGAAGCTTTCCCGGAGCTCATTGAGGCCGGTCCATTTCATTAAAATCATCCTTTCGAATTTCGATCTTTCCTGGAAAAATCGTGGCAACAAAAAAACTCCGCCCCAGAACATGGGACGAAGAACTCTCCGTGGTACCACCCAAATTGCGGACCGAAGCCCGCCCCTTGAACCCTGATAACGCGAGGTGCGCGCCGCAGTTCGTGCGGGGCTCCCAGCCGGCGTCCCGAGGCGCTTTCCCGGAAACCTTGCAGCGGACGGTTTCCTCTCTGAAGGGAGCGGACCTGGGGTGAAGCTGTTCACAGCCTTTCTAACAGATAAAGTATAGCATCAAACCACCCGATTGTCAACGGTTTTTTCCGGATTTTCCGCCGGTTTCCTTGCGCGGGGGGGCGGGTTTGTGGTAAAATGGAGGCAAATACCTGAAAGGAGCGCGAAAACCATGCAAGTACACCTTTTGGCAAGGATTCTCAGCGGCCAGGACGGCGCTGTCTGGGGCGGATTTCTGTTCCGGCCCGACGCGGCGGGGAACTGCCGCGTTTACCGTCTGGAGGAGCTCCAGGCGGCCATGGGGGAGGAAGCGGCTCTCTTTGGAGAATTTTCCCTGGACCGCCGGGAGGAGCTCTGCCCCCACTGCAACTCCGTGGCCTTTGGCCGGGAGTTTTTCGCCCCCGGGGACGAGTTTCCCCTGCTCTACGCCAACATTTATAACAACTGCGCCAATGCTCCGGACCCCAGAAAGGGCGTGACCCTGGTCTACCGCATCCGGCGGGAGGGGCGGGCGTTCCGGTCCCGGCTGGTCCAGGGGGTGGCCGTGGATTTCCCGGAGGACCCCTGTTGGCGCTCCCCGGAGGGCGACGTGCGGCCCTACGGCAACTTCGCCATCGACCGGGAGGCGGGGGTCTACTACGCCTTCACCATGCGGGACGGGGACCGGAAGACCCGGTACTTCGCCTTCCCGCTGCCCCGGGTGTCGGAAGGGGAGATGGACGGGGAGCTGGGGGTTCCCTGGGTGCGGCTCAAGGCGGAGGCGGTGCAGAAGCGGTTTGACTGCCCCTACCAGCGGTTCCTCCAGGGGGCCTGCTTCCATGAGGGACGCATCTACACCCTGGAGGGCTTCACCGACAGCCCGGAAAATCCGCCGGCCCTCCGGGTGGTGGACGCCGCCCTGGGGCAGGAGGTGCTGGCCGTGGATTTCCCGGCCCTGGGCCTTACCGTGGAGCCGGAAATGGTGGAGTTTTCCGACGGCCTTTGCTATTACGGCGACAGCGACGGGAATTTTTACCGGCTGGACTTCTGATTTTCCGGAACGTATCATTTCTTTCGCTATACAATTTGTTGAATCGGAGGGATTCCATGGCGGAGGGCACCTGGTTGGAGCCCCTGGGGCAGGGGCTGGCGGTCTGCGTCAGCCGGGACCATGGCTTCGGGGCCGACGCCTTTCTCCTGGCGGGGTTCGCCGGGGGGAAGCCCGGGGACCGGGCGGCGGACCTGGGGACCGGCTGCGGGATCCTGCCGGTTTTGCTTTACAAAATGTATCAATGTAAAGAAATATACGGTCTGGAGATTCAAAAACCGGCAGTGGAGCAGTTTTTGGCCACGGTATCCGCCAGCGGGCTGGAGGGCCGGGTGTTCCCTGTGGAGGGGGATTTGCGGCGGCTTCCGGCGAGCCTGGCTCCCGGCAGCTTTGACCTGGTGGTCTGCAACCCGCCCTATTTCCGGGGGAGCCCTTCCCCGGACCCGGCCCGGGCGGCGGCCCGAACGGAGATTTCCTGCTCCCTGGAGGAGGTCTGCGCCGCGGCGGCCAGGCTTTTGCGGTTCGGGGGGCGGTTCTGCGTCTGCCAGCGTCCGGAGCGGCTGCCGGAGCTCTTTGCCGCCATGGCCGCCCGGAACCTGACGCCCAAGCGGCTGCGTCTGGCGGCGGACACCGTCTCGACTCCGCCGTGGCTGGCTCTGGTGGAGGGGCGGCTGGGGGGACGGCCCGGGCTCAGAGCAGAGCCTTTGTTCGCGGCCCGGCACCCCGACGGAACTCCCACCCAAGAAATGAACGCCTTATATCAGAAAGCGAGGACACTATGAGCGGAACCCTGTACGTTGTCGGGACCCCTATCGGGAACCTGTCGGACTTTTCCCCCCGGGCGGTGGAGACCCTCCAGGCCGTGGATTTTATCGCGGCGGAGGACACCCGGGTGACGCTGAAGCTGCTGAACCACTTTGAAATCAAAAAGCCCATGGTCAGCTACCACGAGCACAACCTCCGGGAGCGGGGAAACTACATCATCGACCGGATCCTGGCCGGGGAAAACGCGGCGGTGGTCTCCGACGCGGGGATGCCCTGCATTTCCGACCCCGGGGAGGACCTGGTCCGGCTGGCGGCGGAGGCGGGGATCGTCACGGTGGTGATCCCCGGGCCCAGCGCGGCGGTTTCGGCGTTGTGTCTCAGCGGGCTGTCCACCTCCCGGTTCGCCTTTGAGGGGTTCCTGTCCACCAACCGTCACAACCGGATGGAGCACCTGCAAAGCCTTGTCAAGGACACCCACACCCTGATTTTCTACGAGGCTCCCCACAAGCTGACCACCACGCTGCGGGACATCCGGGAGGTTCTGGGGAACCGGCGGCTGGCCCTTTGCCGGGAGCTGACCAAGATTCACCAGGAGGTCATCCGGGCGGATTTCGACGGGGCCATTGCCCTTTACGGGGAGAAGGCTCCCAAGGGGGAGTTTGTCCTCATTGTAGAGGGGGCGTCTCCGGAGCAGGCCCCGGAGGTCACGCTGGAGGAGGCCATTGCAGAGGCCCGGAGGCTGACCGCCGCCGGAATGAAGCAAACCGACGCCGCCAAGCAGATTGCGGCAGAGACCGGGTTCAAAAAGAGCGAGATTTACGCGGGGATGATGGAGTAGCGGCTGGCCGTATGTGTCTATCGGTACAACGTCAGGCCGCCGCCTGCCCCCAAAGCCCATCGTGAGGACGATACCGTCCGAAAGTGGTGTGCGGATGCCTACTGTCCACGCACCAATTGCGGCGGCCGTGTCCACCGCGAGGTAGTATTGGGGCTCTCCGAAGCCTACGGCGCGACTTTAGGGGGTCTCGGGGGGCGGGAGCCACCCGAGCGTCCTTTTCTCCCCCTTCTTTTCCCACGCGGGAAAAGAAGGGGTGCTATGACCGACCTATCAATAATCCAAAGCGAACGTAGCCGCATAGGCCGGTAGCGCTGCCGATTTTAATTCGTAATCGGCAAGCCCTACTAGCCTATGCGGCTACTTACGTTTGTACAGATTTGTTATGTCCTACCAGGGCACCCAATCTTTTTTACGGAAAAAAGATTGGGGAGAAAAACCGTTTAGGGGCTCCCGCCCCTAAAAACCCCAATGGCGGCAGGCGCTGGATAAACATATCCGCACACGACACTTCCCGCCGCCGCTATCGGTGCTCGGACAGTAGGCAACCGTGCAGCACTTTTGATCGCTTCGATTCCTGTATGAGACTTCGGAGATACGCGGCGGCTTGACGTGGTACGATTGTGCTTTCAATGGGTGGGTTACAGAGCCAACCGGTAGATTTCCATCATTTCCTCTTTGCCAAGCACCTTGTAATCCGGCAGGGTGCGCTTGCCGAAGAAGGTGCATTTTTCGGCCATTTCGTC
The DNA here is from genome assembly GCA_934539585.1 of uncultured Oscillospiraceae bacterium. Taxonomy (GTDB): domain Bacteria; phylum Bacillota; class Clostridia; order Oscillospirales; family Ruminococcaceae; genus Merdivicinus. The sequence goes on from CAKTCT010000051.1 coordinate 14,283, forward strand.
GAAGCGGGAATCATCGATTCCCAGCTCCGACAGCCGTACCGGCATGCCGATGGACCGGAAATAATTCTCCACGGCTTCGATCCCCGCCAGAGCCGTCCGCTCCGGATGCTCAAAGTCCATGGGGATTCCCCACACGTTGGCCGCGTACCGGGCGAACCGGGGGACGTTGTACCGGTAGATGTACTTGGCCCAGGCCGGGAAAATCACCGCCAGCCCCGCCCCGTGGGCGACCCGGTCGTAGGCTCCGGACAGCTCGTGCTCCAGCTGGTGGCAGCGCATGAAAAAGTTCTTCCCGCAGCCGGTGAGGCCGTTGTGGGAAAGGCTCCCGGCCCACATCAGGGTGGCCCGGGCCTCGTAATCCTCCGGGTCTGCAATGGCACGCTTTCCGGCCTCGGCGACGGACTTCAGAAGGGCCTCGTCCAGGTTGTCGGTGAGGGGGTTGTCCCCGTTTAAGGAGAAGTACCGCTCCAAGGTGTGCATCATGATGTCCACGATGCCGCAGCCGGTCTGGAACTTGCTGACGGTGAAGGTCAGCTCCGGATTCATAATGGAAAACAGGGGCCGGTTGCAGGGAGCGTTGAAGCCCCGCTTCAGCCAGCCGTCCTCGTTGGTCAGGACGCAGGAGTCGCTCATCTCGCTGCCCGAGGCGGAAAGGGTGAGGATGGTCCCCACGGGGATGGCCTTTTCCGGCACCCGCTTTTTGCTGGAGAACTCCCAGGGATCACAGTCGTAATAGGCCCCCGCCGCCGCGGCCTTGGCGGAGTCCAGGACGCTGCCGCCGCCCACGGCCAGGATCAGCTCCACCTGCTCCTCCCGGGCCAGTCGGGCGGCCTTCCGGGCCAGGCTCAGCTTGGGATTGGCCTCCACGCCGCCCAGCTCCACGAAGGCGACGCCGGCGGCTTTCAGGGAATTGACCACCGTGTCATAAAGCCCGGAGCGTTTGATGCTCCCGGAGCCGTAGTGGAGCATCACCTTGGAAAAGCCGTAGGAGCGGATGATCTCCCCGACGTTTTTCTCCCCGCCCCGGCCGAAAAAGACCTTGGTGGGGGTGTGGAATACGAAATCGTTCATGATAAGTCCTCCTTACGCCTTCTGCTGGGCGTTGAAATCTCTTTGAATGGCCTGCAAGGTCCCCATGACCTCCCGGAGACAGCTCAGCGAATCCTGGCCCTTGAGCTTCACCGACAGATAGGGGGACGTTCCGGCGTTGACCAGCACCCGGCCTTTCATCCGGGCCGCCAGGGCCCCGGCCAGGTTCAGGTCCAGCCGCTCGGGGATCAGGTGGAGGGCGTCGGTCTTCTGGTTGATTTCCTTGAAGCCGAACTGGGCGGCGGTGTTCCGGAGCAGGGCGATGTCGATGAGGCCCTTGACAGACTGAGGCGGCTCCCCGAACCGATCGATGAGCTCGTCGATAAGGTCCAGGCTGTCGGCCTCGGTCTTGATGGAGGCGATCTTCCGGTAGACGTCGATGCGCTGGGAAAGGTTCTCAATATAGTCCTCGGGGATGTGGGCCTCCAATTGCAGGTCCACCAGGCACTCGGCGGTGGCCAGGGTGTCCGGGGCCTTGCCCTGCTTCTCGGCCACGGCTTCAGAGAGGAGCCGCAGGTACATGTCGTAGCCCACGGCCTCCATATGGCCGTGCTGCCGGGTGCCCAGGATGTTCCCGGCGCCCCGGATTTCCAGGTCCCGGAGGGCGATGCGGAAGCCGGAGCCGAACTTGGTGAACTCCCGGATGGCGTTCAGGCGCTTGGTGGCGGTCTCCGACAGCACCTGCCCCCGCTGGAAGGTGAAGTAGGCGAAGGCCCGGCGGCTGGACCGCCCCACCCGGCCCCGGAGCTGATACAGCTGGGAAAGCCCCATCCGGTCGGCGCGCTCAATGACCAGGGTGTTGCAGTTGGCCACGTCCACGCCGGTTTCGATGATGGTGGTGCAGACCAGGATGTCGATCTCCTGATCCATGAGCTGCTTCCAGATTTTAGAGAGGTCCTCCTCAGGCATTTTGCCGTGGGCGACCCCCACCCGGGCCTCGGGAATGGCCTCCTTGATCCGGGCGGCGCAGCTGTGGATGGTCTCGATGTTGTTGTGGATATAGTACGCCTGGCCGCCCCGGTGGAGCTCCCGACGGAGGGCTTCGAAGATGACGCCGTCGTCGTGCTCCAGCACGTAGGTCTGGACCGGATGGCGGTTCTGGGGGGCCTCCTCGATGACGCTCATGTCCCGGATGCCGCTCATGGCCATGTTCAGGGTCCGGGGGATGGGGGTGGCCGACAGGGTCAGCATATCCACGCCTGCCAGCATCTCCTTGAACCGCTCCTTATGGGCCACGCCGAAGCGCTGTTCCTCGTCGATGATGGCAAGCCCTAAGTCCTTGAAATGGATATCCTTGGAGACCAGCCGGTGGGTGCCCACCACGATGTCCGCCCGGCCGTTCTGCAGCTTCTGGACCACGGTTTTCTGCTCCTTGGGGGAGCGGAACCGGGACAGCAGCTCGATCTCCACGGGGAAGTTCCCCATGCGGTGGAGGAGGGTCTGGTAGTGCTGCCAGGCCAGAATGGTGGTGGGGCAGAGAATGGCGCACTGCTTCCCGTCCATGACGCACTTGAAGGCCGCCCGGAGGGCCACTTCCGTTTTTCCAAAGCCCACGTCGCCGCAGAGCAGCCGCTCCATGGGGACGGGCTTTTCCATATCCGCCTTGATCTCGGCGATGCAGCGGAGCTGGTCGTCGGTCTCCTGGTAGTCGAAGTGGGCTTCAAAGTCCCGCTGGTACTCGGTGTCCGGGGAGAAGGCGTAGCCTTTCACCTTCATCCGCTGGGCGTAGAGGGCGATGAGCTCGTCGGCCATTTCGTCCACGGCCTTTTTCACCCGGGCGCGGGTCTTCTGCCACTCGCCGGAGTGGAGTCGGTTCAGCTTGACCTTGGAGTCCTCCCGGGGCCCGATATACTTGCTGACCAGGTCCAGCTGGGTCACGGGGACGTAGAGGGTGTCGGCCCCGGCGTACTGGATTTTGATATAGTCCTTGACAATGCCGTGAAGGTCCAGCTTGTGGATGCCGGCGAAAATGCCGATGCCGTGGGCGACGTGGACCACGTAATCCCCCTCGGTCAGGTCGGAAAGGGACTTGATCTCCTCGCCCTTCCGCTTTTTGGGCTTGGCGGAGGCGATGGTCACGGCCTTGCCGGTGGTGGTCAGGGAGAACTTGATGGAGGGGTACTCGAACCCGGCGGAAAGGGTCCCGGCCAGGACCAGGACCTTCCGGTACTGGATGGTTTTCAGGTCCTTGACGTAGGTGGCGGGGAGGCCCATTCTGGCCAGGTCGTTGGCCAGGTTGGCGGCGGCCTTGGCGGTCCCGGCCAGGACGGCGCAGCAGTAGCCCTCCTCCAACAGGGGGGTCAGGTCGCTTTGGAGGAGCTTCAGGTCCCCGTTCCAGCCGGAGGACTGGAGGGGGCTGATGTTGATGATGTCCTTGATGCCGGTGCCGGAGCCCGCCCGGGCGAAGGTATCCAGCAAAATCACCCGGTGGCCTTCAATTTTGGCCTCGGCCTGCTCGGGGCTCAGAAGGTAGCTGTCCAGGCCCTTGCAGAGCTGGCCCTCGTCGAAAAGGACCTTCAGGTCCTCGCTGTACTGCCAGAAAAGGCCCCGGGCGGCCTCCCGGGCCTCGGTGCGTTCGCTGAAAAAGAGGGGGGCCTTGTCGAAGTAGTCGAAAATGGTGGCGAAGGTATCGTAGGCCAGGGGGAAGTACTTGTCCTCCGAAGCCAGGTCCACCCCGGCGTCCAGCTGGTCCAGGTCCTTTTCCAGGACCTTTTTGGCCTCGGCGAAGGCTTTTTTGGTCCCGAGTTTTCCACAGAATTCACGGAGTCTTGTGGATAACTCTCCCTCAGAAAATACCACCTCGTTGGCCGGGGAGATGTCCACCCGGTCCACAGCGTCGGTGCGGCGCTGGGAGTCCAGCTCGAAGTAGCTCATGGTGTCGATCTCGTCGCCCCAGAACTCGATGCGGACAGGGGCGGGCTCCTTGGGAGGATACAGGTCCAGAATCCCGCCCCGGATGGAGAACTGGCTGATGCCGTCCACCTGGGGCCGCCGGGTGTAGCCCGACCGGATCAGCCGCTGGGCCAGCTCCTCCATGGGGACGGCGTCTCCCGCCGAAAGGGAGAAGGTGTTGGCCAGGAGGACGTCTTTGGGAATGGTTCGGGTCATGGCCGCCTGGATGGAGGCCACCACAATGGAGGCTTCTCCCGCCGCCAGCCGGGAAAGGACGCTGAGCCGGGCCTGCTCGTACTCCGTGGAGACCCCTTCCAGCTGCCGGTAGGCGAAGTCCCGGTAGGGGAACAGCAGGGCGGGCTCCCCGGTGTCGGCCATGGCGTTGATGTCCATGACCAGCCGGGCGGCGCTGGTTTCGTCCTGGGCGATGACCAGGACGGGTTCGTCCAGCTCCATGGCGGCGGCGTAGAGAAAGTGGGCCTTATGGATAGCAGACAGGCCCACGCAGAGGGCCGGGACCCGCCGGGAGCGCAGGTCCCCGATCATCTGGGTAAAGGCTTCCAGCCGGGAAGCCACGGTGGAATAGAGCTTCATAAGCGCCTCCGTTCCAGGTTAAGAGTTATACAGGTTCATGGCCTGCTCGATTTTTCCGTTGAGAATCAGCTCCACGATCTCCGGGCAGTGGGCGGCGGCCTGGTCCAGGTTTTTCCGCTCTGCTTCGGTGAAGGTGGAGAGGACCCAGTCGGCCAGGTCGTAGTTGGGGTTGGGCTTGGCGCCGACGCCCAGCTTCACCCGGGGGAAATCGTCGGACTGGAGGTAGTCGATGATGCTGCGGATGCCGTTATGGCCGCCGTGGGTGCCCTTCCGGCGGATGCGGAGCTTCCCCGGCTCCAGGGAGATGTCGTCGAAGATTACGACGACGTTTTCCGGGGGGATTTTGTAGAAGGAGGCGGCCTTTTCCACAGCCACGCCGGAGAGGTTCATATAGGTCTGGGGCTTCATCAGGAGGGCCCGCTGGCCGCCGATGGTCACGTCGGCGGTGAGGGCGTCGAACTTACTCCGGGTGACGGAAGCGCCCAGCTCCCGGGCGATGGCGTCCAGGGCGATGAAGCCGGCGTTATGGCGGGTGTTCTGGTATTTGCGGTCAGGGTTTCCAAGGCCCACCACCAGGTAGGAAATCCCGCCGGAATTTTTCTGAAAAAACGGCATGGCGAATGTTTCCGGAAACCCGCGGAAAGCGGTTCCGGATCTCCTTTTCCAAAGATTGATCAGTTTTAGTTTACCACAAAACGGGAAAAGCTTCAAGAAATTCGACAAAAGTTCGTAAAATACAGCGGCGAAGCCGCTCCCCACGTACCACGTCAGGCCGCCGCCTGCCCCCAAAGCCTGTCAATAGGAACGAAACGTCCGAAAGTGGCGTACGGATGCCTACTGTCCTCTCACCAATTGCGGCGGCCGTGTTCACCGCGGGGTAGGCGGGTAGGCTCTCCGGAGCCAACCCCCGCGACTTAGGGTCTTTAGGGGCGGGAGCCCCTAAACGGTTTTTCTCCCCAATCTTTTTTCCGTAAAAAAGATT
>CAKTCT010000052.1 GCA_934539585.1 uncultured Oscillospiraceae bacterium
ATGAAGGTTGCGGATCATTTTGAGCTGGGCGATTTCGGAAATATGCCAAATCAAGCATCTCCGTCACATCCGGCGAAAAATCCCATCCTTATTCGGCAGCTGATGGCCATGACTGCCGGGCTTTCCTACAACACTGCTTCAGAGCCCATTGCAGAGCTGAAACGAAAGAGCGGGAATCACGCTTCTGCCCGTGAGATGGCAGGCGCTATTGCAAAGATGCCGTTGCTTTATGAGCCCGGCACTCGGCACGCCTACAGCCTGGGGCATGATGTGGTTGCCGCAGTTATCGAGGCAGTGACCGGACAGCGGTTCGGCGATTATGTTGTCGAGCATGTTTTCAAGCCGCTGGGCGTGAGCGATGTGTTTTTCCATCTGCGGGAAGAAGACAAGGGGAGACTGGCCGCTCAGTATTCCTGCGATTTTAAGACCGGCAGGAAATCCCGGCATCAGGGAAACACCTTTGAACTGACGGACCAATATGACAGCGGCGGCGCCGGTCTCATTGCTACGGTGGACGGCTATTCCGCGCTGCTGGACGCTTTGGCCTGCGGAGGCGTGGGAGCAAACGGAGTTCAAATCCTTTCCGAGGAAAGCATCGAAGCCATTCGAACGCCGCAGCTAAACGCCATACAGCTGGATGATTTTACTATGAAGGGGATGTTTCGGCCAGGTTATAATTATGGGCTGGGAGTCCGCGTTCTGGTGGATGCCACGAAAGCCAAAAGTCCGGCGGGGGAGTTCGGGTGGGACGGCGCCGCTGGCGCTTATGCTCTTGTAGATCCGAAAAACGGCGTCAGTCTGTTTTACGCACAGGCCATTCTGGGCCTTCGCGGAGTTTATTCGGACATTCATCCCCGTATTCGTGATTTGGTTTATGAGTGCCTGGAATAGCTCTTTGAATTGGAAAGCAATTGCCCGAAAGGGCGCTTTATAAAAATAAACGTGCTAAAGGAGGAAGAATGTGGATAAGTTTTACGTACAATTAGACGGCTTTTCCCGTCAGCTGGTGCACGATTACGAAGGCGTGATGACCAAGGTGGCCAAACTGGGTTACAACGGCATCGAAATTTTTTACGGCCTTCACGGCGGCTATACGCCGGAAGGGCTGAAAAAGTTTCTCGGCTCCATCAACATGGAGGTCATCAGTTCTCATGTCGAGACCGAAGATACCGATGAGAATTTGAGATACCTGCCCGGAACCGGGTGTAAGTATATGATCAATCCCGGTCTTGCCATTACCAGCGAAAAGGAAGCCTATGAAGCTGCAGAGTTTTTGAACGAGATGGGACGGAAAGCCAAAAGCGTTGGTATGAAGTACGGTTATCACAATCACTCCAACGATTTTTTGAAGCTGGGCGACAAGATGGTTTGCGATATCCTAATTGAAAATACCGACCCCGAATTGGTAGCCTTCGAAATCGATATTGCCTGGGCCTATCGCGCCGATGTGGATGCCGCCGCATACATTCGGAAGTATCCCGGGAGATTCGAACTGGTCCATGTGAAGGAGACCAAGGAATTTCCCATGAAGCTGGCGTTTATGAAGCCCATACCCAAGAGTATGCAGGCGGAAAAGGATATTTCCGGCTGGCCGAAGATGGATCCAGAGTCTGCGAGAAAGCTGGACGAGGCGCTTTCAATCAACTGTGAATTGGGGAAAGGCATTGTGGACATGAAGGCCGTTCAGGCGGCCGCCGATGCTCAGCCGTGTAAGCCAATTTACATCGTCGAGCGGGATTATGCCTGGACGGGCGATATCTTTACGACTCTAGCGGCCGATTCCGGCTATTTGAGAGCTTTGTAAAATACCACAAAAAGGAGATAAACGAAAATGAAAAACATCGCAATTGTTGGTTGTGGAAATATGGGCGGCGGTCATGCGTTGGCCATCGGTTACGGAACCGGTTATACCGATTGGCAGCTGCCGCAGATCATTGACGATGAAATCGAAGCCGTCACCACAGACATTTCCAAGATCCTGCACCTTTCCGGTATTTTTGATATTGATGAGAAGCGGCAGGAGTGGGCCAGAAGCCAGGGCTTCCATGTGTATCAGTCCTTGGAGGAGATTTTGGACGATCCCGAGGTGGACATCGTTCTGGTGGCGGTTCCCAATCATCTTCACGCGGAGATTGCCATCAAGGCTATGCGGGCCGGCAAGCATGTGCTTTGCGAGAAACCCGTTACTCCCACTTCCGCTGAGTTGGAGGAGGTCCTGCGGGTTTCCAGGGAGACCGGGAAGGTTTTTTACCCCCGGCAGAACCGGAGATGGGACCCCGATTATCTGGTGGTCAAAAAAATCTATGACGAACAGCTGGCCGGCAAGCCTCTCAGCTTGGAAAACCGAATCGGCGGCGGCGGTGCGGACGGCCCCTTCGGATGGCGCAGCGAAAAGCGTTATGGCGGCGGCATGATGTTGGATTGGGGCGTGCATCTCATTGACCGTATCGTTCAGATGAATAAATCCAAAATCAAGCAGGTCTTCTGCCAGGTAATCAACCTCACCGGTACCGATGTGGACGAGGGATTTAATCTGACTCTGATTTTTGAGGACGGCTTTGTCGCCTACATTGAAAGCGGCGCGGGCCATTTTGATTCTCCCACGCCCGGTTGGAGACTGAACGGCACCACCGGCATCGGCGAAGTCATCACCTTCACCGGCGAAGGCGCAAAAGTGCTGAAGGCAAGGCCCAGAGACCCCAACTTTGTCCGTGATTTCAATGCGCTTCCCGTAAGAAAGCCTACCATCAAGCGGGGCGAGGGCCCCAGCTGGTTTGCCGCTCCGCCTGCCAACAACGACGTGATCGAGCTGGAGCGTCCCATTTACGACAGAAACGCCCTGTACCGGAACCTGGTAGACTGCATCGAGGGCAAGGCTCCCCAGATCGTCACCGGCGAGCAGGCTCTTCGCGTTCTCAAAATCATGGAGGCTGCTCTGCTCAGCGGCGAGGAAAACCGGGCCGTGGATTTTGAGTAATTCCGAGAAATGGAGAGTACAGGTATGGATCAACGCAAATTTGACACCTTAAACGCCAGCCCCCTGAATTTTTCAGAGACGGATTTGTGGATGGGGATGATTCCTGCCTCCCCGGATGGAAAGCAGCCCCGCAAAATGGGCTACACCCGGGAGCCTCGGGCAATTGAATTCCGTCCCGAGGGTGTGGAGTTCAACGTTTATGCGCCAGACGCGGAAAGCGTTGAAATCAGCGGCACCCGCAATACGCGAATGGGCGAGGAAAAGCGTCCTTTGCATAAGACGGAGCGGGAAGGTTGGTGGCAGGCGGTTATTTCCGGAATCCCCGGCGGCGTGCAGTTCCTTTATTACTTCTTCGATGGGAAGGAGCATCTGTATGAGCACGCTCCCATCTGCTACGCCCACAACCGGCTGTGCAATTTTGTGGATGTGCCGGATCCGGAATTTGATTTTTACGATTTCAAGGACGTTCCCCACGGCGCGGTGCGATGTGAATACTACCGCTCCTCCTATACCGGCACTCTGCGGAATTGCTGGGTCTATACTCCGCCGGGATACGAGGAAAATTTGGATAAGAGATATCCGGTTCTCTATCTGCTTCATGGCGGCGGCGAAAACGAGACCGGCTGGATCTGGCAAGGCAAGATCAACCTGATCATGGACAATCTTCTTGCGCAGGGAAAGTGCAAAGAGATGCTTGTGGTGATGAATTTTGGCCACGCTTACGCGCCCGGCACGCAGCAGCAAGGCGTCCTGCCCGGACAGATCGATCAGCTGCTGATACGGGACTGCATTCCCTTTATCGAGGGACGCTTCCGTGTTCATACGGATAAAGCCTGTCGGGCTATTGCCGGACTTTCCATGGGTTCTTTCCAGACCCAGTGGACGGCTTTCAATAATCCGGATTACTTTGACTATATCGGCGTCTTCAGCGGCGTAGTCGGCAACGCTTTTCCTGAGGTGAGCACCGAAGGCTTTACAGCTGCGGAAAATTCGGAGACGTTTAACTCCCAGCACAAGCTGCTGTTTTTCAGCAGGGGAATGCTGGAGGGCGGTGAGAAGCTCCCCGGAGAGCTGAAGGCTTTGACGGATAATGGAATTCAGGTGGAGTATTTTCTCTGCGACGGCGTGCATGAGTGGCAGACCTGGAGGAAGAGCGTTCACGCATTTCTCCAGCGGCTGTTCTGACAGCAGGGGGGAGGGGAAAACCAGTGAACAAGCAACGGTTGGAGAAAATTCGCGCCTGGGCCCAGTTTGATTTGACCGGCGTTATTCTGCCCTGGTGGTGCAGCGAATACATTATGGACCGTGAGAATGGCGGTTACTATGGTGTCGTCACCCTGGAGGGAGAGCGCAATTATTCCGAGCCTCGGAATCTGACGCTTCTGGGGAGAATGCTCTTTGTGTTTTCCGCTTCTTATCGACAGCTTCGGGGCAGGATTTATTTAGATCGCGCCGATTATGCGTTTCAGGAGATGAAGCGGCACTTTTACGACAAGGAGTTCGGCGGCGCATTCGTATCAGTCGGTGCGGACGGTACCGTCCTCTCTGATACGAAGCCCAACTATTGCGAAGCATTTTTCATTATGGGCCTGGCGGAATATTATCACGCCACCGGCAGCGAGGAAGCCTTGAAAATGTGCATGGAGGCGTTTCGGCTGATGGAGGCCCATGCCAGAATTCGCCCCGGCGTTTATCACGCGACACTTTATCGCGACTGGTCCCCCAAGCCCGGCTTCGATAATGGGCGAAGGAATTCTTCGATTTCCCTTCCGGACGACGCCATCATGTATCCGCACCATCTGTGCCAGGCATATTATCGGTTGTGGCAGGCCACTCATGACGACGAAATCGCCAAGGTTTTAAAAGAATTGGCGGAAATTCTGATTCATGAGATGTATGACGAGGAGCATCATAGCTTCCTGACCTTGGTAACAAAAGATATGCAGCGGTTTGGGAATTCCGTCAGCTATGGCCATGATTGCGAGCTAAGCTATCTGCTGGTCAATATTGTCGACGAGCTGAAGCTGGAGGACATTCGGGAAAGAACCTGCCAGGTCGTATCCGAGGTGCTGGAAAACGTAGTGGAAAACGCCTTTGACCCCAACGGCTGCTTGTATAACGGCGTGAATTTGAGTACTGGAGAGACCGGCGATGTTCACGTTTGGTGGGCGGTTTCCGAGGCGGTTTCCGCGATGCTGTGCGGGTATGACATGACCGGGAAGGTCAAATTTTTGGATGCCTGTGAAAAGCAGATCGATTTTATCGAAAAGTATTTCGTCAACAGGGAAACCGGTGATTGGTACAACAACATCCGGTCCGATAAGACCGGCGGCCATCTTTCGGACGGCCAGCACGGAATGGACAAGTTGAACCCTGGAAAGTGTCCCTTCCACAATGGGCAGATGTGCCTTGAAGTCATGAGAAGAACCGACAAGATGCTTGGAAAGAGGCAAGAAGCTTTCTGAGCGGTGAATCAGTAAAGGAGTTGAGCAGCGTCATGCAGATGTTGATTGGAGGAAGGTTTGTTGATTCGTCCGATCGTGCGACAATCGATATTGTCAATCCCGCTACGGGGAAGGTCGTAGATACCGTGCCGGCGGCCACCCTAGAGGATCTGGATCGGGCCATTTCACTTGCGGTGGTGGGGCAGAGAGAGTGGAATGCCGTTCCACTTCACGAAAAGATGCGTATTTTGGAAAAATACGCCTGCCTGGTTGAAGAGCATGTAGAAGAAATCGCCCAGGTGATGTGCGAAGAAGGCGGAAAACCAATGGAACAGTGCAGGACCGAGGTCTATGCCAACGCGGCGATCTTCCGGATCTATTGCGCTGCGGCCTATACCTTTTATGGAAAGACCCTTCCGTATAACGGGGAAGCCAGATCCCAGGGCGATGTGGTCATGACCATCCATGAGCCGCTGGGCGTGTTTGCCAATATCGTACCGTTTAACTATCCTTGCGAGCTGGCAGCTCATAAGCTGGCGCCTATGCTGGTTACGGGCAACGCCGTGGTTTTGATGCCTTCCTCCAAGACCCCGCGCAGCGCAATTATGATCGTGAATCTGCTCTATAAGGCAGGCGTTCCTGCCAATGCCGTTTGCTGCGTCACCGGAAAGGGCAGCCTGATCGGCGCCGCCGCCGCAAAGGATTCCCGTGTAGCGGCTGTCAGCTTTACCGGCAGCACCGGCGTGGGAATATCTTTGGCTGAAACCTGCGCAAAAAGTCTTCGTCCGGTTTCTTTGGAGCTGGGAGGAAACGACCCGCTTATTATTTTCGACGATGCCGACTATGAAAAGGCTCTTGACGAGGCTGTGGCGGGACGGCTGGGAAACGCAGGACAGACCTGCTGCGCCAGCAAGCGCTTTCTTGTGCAGAAAGGGATTTATGACAAATTCGCAGCGGATATAACAGCGCGGCTGTCGGCAGTTAAGGTCGGCGATCCCTCTGACCCGTCTGTGGAAATGGGTCCTTGCGTGCGGGAAGCGGATGCTAAGGAGGTAGAGCGGCAGATCCGGCTGACGATTGACCAAGGCGGAGAATTGCTGCTTGGCGGAAAGCGGAATGGCGCATTTGTGGAGCCTACGGTCATTAAGACGCCCAAGGAGACGGACATCGCCAAGGACATGGAATGCTTTGGTCCGGTTTGGCCTCTGATCTCCTTTGATACCATGGATGAAGCGGTTGAAATTGCGAACAACACGATTTTCGGCCTTTCCTCCGGCGTTATGACCTCGGATATGAAAGTTGCCATGAGGGTGGCGAACCGTCTGGAATCCGGTTCCTGCATCATCGGCGGCAGCGGAAATTATCGACTGGCCCACCAACCCTTCGGCGGCTATAAATACTCTGGGGTGGGCAGAGAGGGTGCGGTCTCCACTTTGGAGGAAGTGACCCAGCAGAAAACCATTGCGTTCAAAGAAATTCTGAATGATTGAGCGGCCTGCACTCGTCCAATTGCGCAAAAGAATGGCGAGGTGAAGAAAGATGAAACCAAATTCGAAATTGCGAAAGCGCATTTTTAAATGCTGGCCGCTGTACACCATGCTGATCCCGGGGATGATCTATCTGATCATCAACAATTATCTGCCCATGTTTGGGATTTTGATTGCTTTCAAAAAAATTGATTATTCTCTTGGAATTTTCAAAAGCCCTTGGGTGGGATTTTCAAACTTTACGTATCTGCTGGCTTCAAACGATGCGTATATCATGTTCCGAAACACGATCCTTTACAATGTGGCGTTTATCATTTTGGGCAATGTTCTTGCGCTGGTTGTTGCCATTGCCTTGGATACTGTGAAGAACCGGGTGTTTCGGAATGTGTCCCAGGTGATTATTCTGATTCCCAATCTGCTTTCCACGATTATCATCACCTACATCGTTTATGCGTTCCTGAACGAACAGCACGGCTTCATGAACAACTCGATCCTGGCGGCGCTTCATATCAATCCCATCAGCTGGTACAACACGCCGGGGCCATGGCCGATTATCCTGACCATTGTATATCTGTGGATGTCCATCGGCTACACATCCATCCTCTACTATTCTACCCTGATCGGTATCGATAAGACCTATTATGAGGCTGCAGTGGTAGACGGAGCGTCTCTTTGGCAGCAGATTTTCCGGATCACCCTTCCTTGCATGAAAAAGACGATTGTCATTCTGCTGATTCTTGCCGTGGGGAGAATCTGTTACTCGGACTTCGGGCTGTTTTATCAGGTGCCTATGCACAGCGGGCTGCTTTATCCCACCACGCAGACCATCGATACCTTTGTGTATCGGGCGCTGCTGGAGCAGAACAGCATCGGCAGGTCCTCGGCGGCCGGGTTGTTTCAGTCTGTGCTCGGCTTTGTGTTGGTTGTAACTACCAATCTGATTGTCCGAAAAGTAGACGAAGAAAGCTCATTGTTTTAAGGAGGTCGGCAGATGATTACAAATAACAAGGTCTTTATCGTTGTTCAGCACATTCTTCTGGCCTTCCTGGTGGTAATGGCCATCGTGCCATTTTGGCTGCTAATTTCCAGTTCCTTTACCACAGAGCGGGAACTTCTGGAACATGGATATTCGCTTTTTCCAAGGGTTGTCACACTTGATGCGTACCGGTATTTGTTTTCGGTCAGCGGCGGCGTTTTACGAGCCTATATGATGAGCATCATCATTGCCGGAAGCGGCGTGTTTACATGTCTGTTTTTGACCATTCTGTTTGCATATCCGCTTTCCAAGCATGATCTTCCCGGAAAGAGCTTTTTTGCCTTTTTCCTGTTCTTCACCATGTTGTTCAATGGCGGGTTGGTGCCAACCTATATGGTTTATACGCGATTGTTCCATATAAAGGACACCATATTTGCCATGATCGTTCCCGGATTGCTGATGAGTCCCTTCAACGTCATCATGGTGCGGACCTATATTACTTCCAATGTGGCCAATGAGATTGTCGATGCGGCAAAAATCGATGGAGCAGGCGAGTACCGCTCACTATTTTCCGTGGTTCTTCCACTCTGCAAGCCCATTATCGGCACCATTGCCCTGATGTCCTTCATCGCCTATTGGAACAACTGGACCAACGGCATTTATTACATTCAAAATCGGACGGACCTGTATGGAATTCAGAACTATCTGAAGTCCGTGCTGGACAGCGTGAATGTGCTTCAGAGCCAGATATCCAGCCAAGTCGGCATCGATGTGAAGGACTTGCCCTCGGTGGGCATCCGAATGGCCCTGGCCGTCATCGGCGTTTTGCCGGTTCTGATTATGTATCCCTTCTTCCAAAAATCCTTTATCAAGGGCATTACCATCGGTTCGGTCAAGGGTTAAGTCAAAAAGCGAGGTGTTGCGCGATGCTCTTACATGCGAAAACCAGGTATGGGGAAGTACAGGGAACGCCATCGTCCGTGGCCGGAGTAGCCGTATTCCGCGGCGTGCCCTATGCAAAGCCTCCGGTAGGTGCGCTGCGCTGGAGAGCGCCGGAGAAGCCGGAGGCTTGGAACGGCGTCTTGCAATGCGAGAAATTTCAGGCAGCCGCCATGCAGACCAAGGCGACCATGCCGTTCTATGTGAAGGAGTTTCCTATCGACTATTCCCAAATCGCTATACACGAAGACTGCCTGTATCTGAACATCTGGACGCCGGCGGCTTCCGCATCGGATAATCTTCCAGTCATGGTCTATTTTCACGGCGGCGGGGATGTGACAGGATTTCCTCACGAGCCGGAGCACGATGGCGCCCGTCTTGCCGAAAAGCAGGTGATTTACGTCAACGTAACTTATCGGCTCAATGTGTTCGGATTTCTTGCGCATCCGGAGCTTACGGCAGAAAGTGGATACGGCGCAAGCGGAAACTACGGACTGTTGGATCAGGTGGCGGCGCTGAAATGGATACAGGAGAATATCGAAGCCTTTGGCGGCAATCCGGACGCAGTTACGATTTTTGGGCAGTCCGCCGGTGCAGGGAACGTTCACGCCCACTGTGTCAGTCCGTTGACCAAGGGACTGTTCCGGCGGGCCATCAGCATTTCCGGCAGCGGCGTCGTTTCCCTGATGCGGGCCGGTACGCTGCGGGACGAAGAACAGAAGGGGCTTGCTTTTCAGAAAGCCTGCTCCTGCAATTCGCTAAAAGAACTTCGGGATATTCCGGAGGCGATGGTTCTGGCATATATGGCGCGAAGCCGCATGAATTGCGTCTTCTGCATCGACAATTATTATCTGTTAGAGGAGCCCTCTGCGGCGATCATTCATGGCCGCCATCATGACGTGGAGATCATGGCTGGCAGCTGCGCCAACGAAGGGGCGGCCTTCGGCTACGGATATCGAAATACGATAGACGGCTTTCGGGGGGCAGTGGCCAGCTTCTTCCCCGGTGTGGAGGAGATCGCCTGGAAGCTCTACGACATCCGTTCGGATAAGGAAGCCGCTGGGAGCGATGCGGACGTCATGGCGGACGGCGCGGTTTTCGGTACGCATTACTGGGCGAAGGTCCATAACAAGCTGGGAAGAAAGCCATTATATGTTTACTATTTCTGTCAGAAGCTTCCGGATGGGGATGGAAATCCCTCAGAGGAGGGCTCCTTCCACTCCGGCGACCTCTGGTATATACACGGTACCTTAAACCGGAGCTGGCGGGCGTTTAGGGAGGCGGATTACCGCCTTTCTGATTTGGAGATGCGCTATTTCACGAATTTTGCCAAGAACGCCAATCCCAACGGTGGGAATCTGCCGGAATGGACGCCCTTTACCCCGGAGGAACCTTGCACGATGCTTTTGTGCGACAGTCCCCGTATGGACGCGATGGAAAAGAATGTAGGGATGATGACGGTTTTACAGGTGGAATGATGGGCTGTTTTGCTGAAAATCTGTTAGTTTGGGAGTGAACTTGAACATGGACGAGAAATTCCGAATCGCGATTGTGGGCTGCGGCGGCATGGGAAGCGGCCACGCTGTGGCATTGAAAAGCGGGACCGGCGAGACCGTTTATATGGGAAACGTTTCCGATGCCAAAATGCCGGACAGCGCAATGACCACCCACTTGGGAAACCTGATAGAACTGGCAGGAATCACCGATATCGACCCTTTACGGATGGAGTGGGCGGTTTCACAAGGCATTTCCGTTTATTCCAGTTACGAGGAGATGCTAGCCGACAAAAGCGTAGATGCCATTTTGATCGCCACGCCCAACCATCTGCACAAATCCATGGCCATTGCCGCCCTGCAGGCGGGGAAGCATGTGCTCTGCGAAAAGCCAGTCATGCTGAGCAGCGCCGACCTTCTGGAGGTAATGGAGGAGGCCAAAAAGACAAATCGGGTCTTTTACCCCAGGCAGAACCGGGAATGGGATGAGGACTTCCTGATTATCCGAAAAATTTATGAGGAGGAGCTTCTTGGCAAGACCTTTGAGATCCGCTGCCGGATCATGGGTGCGCGGGGAATTCCCGGGGATTGGAGAAGCAAGCGGGAATTCGGCGGCGGAATGCTTTATGACTGGGGCGTGCACATCATCGACCGAATTGTGAAGCTGGTGGGAAAAGCTCCGGAGCGGGTATTCTGCGACCTGAAATACATCACCAATGCAGAATGCGATGATAACGTGTTCGTCTATCTGACCTTTGAGGGAGGATTGACGGTCCGTTTGGAAGTGGACACCTGCCATTTTGTCCGTCTGCCTCTTTGGAATTTGTTTGCCGACCACGGCTCGGCAGAGATTTACAGCTGGAACTGCGATGGAAAGATGATGCGCTTGTCTACTTGGACGGATAAGGACGCACAGCCTATTGTGGCGGGATCCGGCTTGACCAAGACCATGGCTCCCAGAACCAAGGATACCATGATCGAAGCGCCTTTGCCACGGTTCGATTTCGACCGCAATGCCCTTTATCGGAATTTTGTGGAATCTTGCCGGGGCAAGGCGGAACAGATTGTTACCAACGAGCATGCCTTGCGAGTCCTCAAAATCATCGAAGCCTGCTTTGCATCGGCGAAAACGGGGAATTCCGTGGCGTTCAGGGATTAGAGGAGAGGTGCGCAAGATGGACGAGCGGTTTCAGCTGATTTCCGCTTTGGGAATCGTTCCCACCTTTGAAATGGATGATTCTCGAAAAGCAGTACCCTTGGCCCGGGCGATGGCAGCCGGCGGTCTTCACATTGCGGAGGTTTCTTTCCGCACGGCTGCTGCCGCGGAGTCTATCCGGCGGATTTCCTCGGAATGTCCGGAGGTTTTGGTAGGCGCAGGGGACGTCCTCACCTGTGAACAGGTGGACCAAGCCCTTGAGGCCGGCGGGATGTTCATCAGTACGCCAGGATTTGCCCCGGAGGTCATTCGCTATGCCCGCTCCAAGGGCGCGCTTGTGATTCCCTGTATCTCCACGGCGGAGGAGGCGGAGCAGGCGGCAAATATGGGAATTTTTGTCGGAAAAAGCGGCAAGGCCGCGATAATTGATGCCCCGGATGATTCCTGGAGAAAGCGGATGTGGATTCCGATCGGCGAAATCGGTACGGTGGAAATGAACCGATGGCTGTCCCGGAACCGGGTCCTTGCCTACGGCGGTTCGTGGATGACCAGGCAGATTCAAAGCGAAGATTGGAGCGGGATTTCATCCCTTTGTAAGGAAACGGTGCGCGGCCTTCTTGACTTTCGAGTGGTCCATGTGGGCTTGAACTGTAAGGAGGCCACCGAAGCCGAAAAAATCGCCCGGCTGTTCTGCCGGCTGTTTGATGTGCCGTACCTGCCTAACGAAACTGCGATTTTTGCGGGATCTTTGGTGGAATGTATAAAGGGCCCGTATCGGGGCGCTCATGGGCATATTGCCATTGGTACCGGGAACGTGGACAGGGCTGTTTATCAATTGGAAAAGCGAGGTGCGGTTTTCGACGTGTCTTCTCGTAAAACAGACGCCGAAGGTCATACGCTCCTCATTTACCTTCAGGAAGAAATCGGCGGGTTCGCGCTGCATCTGGTAAAGAATAAACCATGATTCGGAAAGTGCTGCCGCAATTTGGAAAGGAGAGCATAAATGAGTCTTCAAATGCACGACCGGCTTTTGTGGCCGGGCGGAAAGCGGAAAGCCTTTACCGTAAGCTATGATGATGGCATCACCCAGGATATCCGGTTTATTGAACTGCTGAATCGGTACAAGCTCAAAGGAACATTCAATCTCAATTCCGGCTTGCTGGGACAATCTGGGATAATTACCATTGGGAAAAAGCCCGTATCCCATAATAAAGTGCATCCGCAGGATGTTAAGCGCATATACGCCGGTCATGAAGTTGCTGCCCACGGGCAGTATCATTCCAGCATCTGCGGTATCGATTCGGCCCGCTGCATAAACGAGATTCTGACCTGTCGAAAGGAACTGGAGGCACTGGTAGAGCGTCCTCTTACCGGGTTTGCCTACGCCTTTGGTGCTTATGACAGCACGGTGGTAAATGCGCTGGAAAGCTGCGGTATCACGTACGCCCGTACCATTCAGGCTACCCATCGGTTTGATATTCCGGAGGATTTCCGTATATGGAATCCCACCTGTCATCATGATGATAAAATGCTCCCTGAGCTTACGGAAAAGTTCCTGGAGGAGACTTCTCCGTTTCCCTTACAGAAGCTGTTTTATGTCTGGGGACATTGCTATGAGTTTGACCAAAATGACAACTGGGAATACATCAAGCACTTTTTGGAAACCGTCTCGGGTCATGAGGATGTCTGGTATGCGACCAACGGGGAAATTGAAGGATACGTTTCCGCCTACCGTCGACTGGTGTTTTCGGTGGACGGACGGTTTGTTTATAATCCCAGCTGCACAGAGATATGGGTCGGTGCTATCGGAGCGGACTCTGTTGCGAGGATTGCACCCGGCAGTGTGACCGAACTGCCTGATCCCGTCGTTTTGTAAAAAGGGAAAAGCGCAGCCGCTAATTTAATGTGCGGCTGCGTCTTTTATCATATTTGGGAATTACGATTCCCCTGGGCCTTTGGGGTTGGTGGAGCCCTTCTCGCCGATGCCGATGTCGTTTTTCAGGATGCGGCCGAAGGAGACGGCGTTTTTTCCGTAGCGGCTCCGGACCCGGTCCACGGCCTGCTCCAGGCGCTCCCGCTTTTCCGGGTCCTCCAGGGCGGCGGGGGAGTCGAACAGGGAGAGCTGGTCGCCGCCGGATTCATGGAAGCGGCTGGCGGTGATGGTGATGGACCGGATGGGGGCGGAGGGGTTCCAGCAGCTGTGGATCAGCTCCAGGGAGGCTTCGGCGATGGTTTTGGCCAGGTCGGTGGAGCGGGGGAGGACCTTCTGCTTGGAAACGGTCCTGAACCGGGGGTCCTTGACGGTGACAGCCACGGTCCGGCACCGGAGCCCGTGGCGCCGCAGCCGGGCCGCCACGGAGTCCGCCAGGTACAGAACGCCGATGCGGATGTCGTCCTCCCCGGTCAGGTCCCGGCGGAAGGTCATGCCGTTGCCCACGGACTTGGGCTCCTCCGGCTCGTCGCTGATGGAGGCCACCCGGCTTTCGTCCTCGCCCCGGGCGTAGGTGGAGAGGACGGTCCCGGCCTTGCCCAGCCGGGCGGTCAGGAGGGCGGGGTCCGTTCGGGCCAGGTCGCCGATGGTGTAGATGCCCAGCTCCCGCAAGGCGTTCCGGGAGGCGCTTCCCACGAAAATCAGGTCGGAAATGGGCAGGGGCCAGAGGAGCTGGCGGTAGTTTTCCCGGGTGATGACGGTGGTGGCGTCGGGCTTTTTGTAGTCGCTGCCCATTTTGGCGAAAATTTTGTTGAAGGAGACCCCCACGGAGACGGTGATGCCCAGCTCCTCCCGGACGGCTCGGCGGATGGCGTCGGCAATGGTCTCCCCGGAGCCGAAAAGGGCACGGCTGCCGGTGACGTCCAGCCAGGATTCGTCGATGCTGAAGGGCTCCACCTGATCGGTGTAGCGCTGGTAGATGGCGTTGACCAGGCCGGAGAACCGGACGTACTCCTGGTGCCGGGGCGGGACCAGGACCAGCTCCGGGCACTTCTGCCGGGCCTGCCAGACCGTCTCCGCCGTGACTACCCCGGCCTTTTTGGCCAGCTCGTTTTTGGCTAAGATAATGCCGTGGCGGTTTTCGGGGTTGCCGGAGACCGCCATGGGGACGTCCTTCAGCTCCGGGCGGAAAACGCACTCCACCGAGGCGAAAAAGCTGTTGCAGTCGCAGTGGAGAATGGTGCGGTCCATGGGGTTCCTCCTTCCGAACAAACATTTACACTTTCAGTATACACGGTTTTTCCGATTTTTGCAAGAGGGGAAGGGGCGGATTTGTCTTTTGGGCCGATTGACATTCGGGTGCGGATATATTATGATAGAAAGTGGAAAATAGAAAGGTGAGTACCGCAAGAATCATAGAACAGGAGGACTTTTTATGGAAAACGAAAAGTATCGCCGGTGGATGTCCCACCCCCTGGAGGACCCGGACCTGACCGCGGAGCTGGAAGCGGTGAAGGACAATGAGGAAGAACTGAACGACCGGTTTTACCGGGACCTGGAATTCGGCACCGGCGGCCTGCGGGGCGTCATCGGCGCCGGGACCAACCGCATGAATATCTACACCGTCCGGAAGGCCACCCAGGGCCTGGCCGACCATGTGAACCAGATCTGCAAAAACGGCTCCGTGGCCATCAGCTACGACAGCCGCCACAAATCCGACGTTTTCGCCCGGGAGGTGGCCAGGGTCTGCGCCGCCAACGGGGTCAGGGCGTATCTGTACCCCCAGCTGATGCCCACGCCGCTGCTCTCCTTTGCGGTGCGGGACCTGAAATGCTCCATGGGCGTCATGATCACCGCCAGCCACAATCCGGCCAAGTATAACGGCTACAAAGCCTACGGCCCCGACGGCTGCCAGATCACCAACGAGACCGCCGACGCCGTCTTGGCCAACATCCTGGCCGTGGACGAGTTCGACGGCGTTAAGCTGGCGGACTTCGACCAGGCCCTGGCCGACGGGCGCATCGTCTATATCGGCGAGGATACGGTGGAGCGGTACTTCGAAAACGTGCTGAAGCAGTCCATCCACTCCGAGATCGTCAGGACCAGCGGCTTCAAGGTGGTGTACACGCCCCTGAACGGCACGGGCAACAAGCCGGTCCGGGAAATCCTCAGGCGCATCGGCATCAAAGACGTCACCGTGGTCCGGGAGCAGGAGAATCCCGACGGCGATTTCCCCACCTGCCCCTTCCCCAACCCGGAGATCAAGCAGGCTCTGGAGTTGGGCATGAAGTACTGCGAGGAGACCGGCTCCGACCTGCTGCTGGCCACGGACCCCGACTGCGACCGGGTGGGCATCGCGGTGAAGGTAGACGGCGATTACAAGCTCCTCACCGGCAACGAGGTGGGGGTGCTTCTGCTGGACTACATCGCCTCCCAGCGGAAGGCCATGGGCACCCTGCCGGAGCATCCTCTGGCTGTCAAGACCATCGTCACCACCGACCTGGCCGCCCGGGTGGCGGAAAAGCACGGCGTGGAGCTTCTGAACGTCCTCACCGGCTTCAAGTTCATCGGCGAGCAGATCGGCCGGATGGAGGCCGCCGGGGAAGCGGACCGGTTCCTCTTTGGCTACGAGGAGAGCTATGGCTATCTGGCCGGGACCTACGTCCGGGACAAGGACGCGGTGGTGGCCTCCATGCTCATCTGCGAGATGGCGGCCTTCTACGCCAAGCAAGGCAAAGGCCTGGCCGACGTTCTGGGCGAGCTTTACAAGACCTACGGCTACTACCTCTGCACCCAGCAGAGCTTCGCCTTCGAGGGCGAGACCGGCATGGAGAACATGAAGGCCATTATGAAGGCACTCCGGGAGAACCCCGCCAAGGACATCGGCGGCGACGAGGTGACGGCCTTCGGCGACTACCTGGCCAGCGTCCGCACCGACTGGGTCTCCGGGGAGCAGACCGTTATTACGCTGCCCAAGTCCGACGTGCTGATGTACGAGATGGCCGGCGGCTCCAAGGCGGTGATCCGGCCCTCCGGCACCGAGCCGAAGATCAAAATCTACTACTTCGTCATTGCCAGGGACGAGAAGGCCGCCCGGGAGAAGGAGCTGCATCTCCAGGAGAGCTTCACAAAGCTGTTAAAAATCTAACAAGTTTATGGATGATTCGCCCAATCTTGCCAAAAACTCTTGACAGCAGGTGAAAATCCGGTACAATAAAAGACGTATACGTTTCAGCAAGATTCGCAGAATGATTATTTGGAGGGTTATCCATGAGCGTCAAAACAATTGGTGTGCTGACCAGCGGCGGCGATGCGCCGGGCATGAACGCAGCCGTCCGTGCGGTGGTCCGCGCGGCACTGAAAAAAGATATGAAGGTCCTGGGCGTGATGCGGGGCTACAACGGCCTGATCAACGGCGACATGGTCGAAATGAACATGCGCAGCGTTTCCGACATCATCCAGCGGGGCGGCACCATCCTGTATACCGCCCGGTGCAAGGAGTTCCGGGAAATGGAAGGCGTGCTCAAGGCCAAGGAAATGTGCCAGAAGGTCGGCATGGACGGCCTGGTGGTCATCGGCGGCGACGGCTCCTTCCGGGGCGCCGGAGACCTGTCCTCTGTGGGCATCCCTTGCGTGGGCCTGCCCGGCACCATCGACAACGACATCGCCTGCACCGAATACACCATCGGCTACGACACCGCCATGAACACCGCTGTGGAAATGGTGGATAAAATCCGCGACACCGCCCAGTCCCACGACCGTTGCAGCGTGGTGGAGGTCATGGGCCGCCGCGCCGGGTACATCGCCCTGAACTGCGGCATCGCCTGCGGCGCCACCTGCATCGTGGTGCCGGAGATCGGCCTGGATATGGACAAGGTCGTTGCGAAGATCGAGGCCGCCCGGGCTCTGGGCAAGAAGCACTTCATCGTCATGGTGGCCGAGGGCATCGGCAACGTCAAGGGCATCGCCCAGGAGATCGAGGCCCGCACCGGCATCGAGTCCCGGGAGACGGTTCTGGGCCATGTGCAGCGGGGCGGCAACCCCACGCTGATGGACCGGGTCGTGGCCAGCAAGATGGGCTACCACGCGGTGGAACTCCTGAGCAAAGGCATCGGCAACCGGGTCGTGGGCCAGCAGCACGGCGAGATCGTGGACTACGACATCAAAGAGGCTCTTGCCATGAAGAAGGAGTTCCCCATGGACCTCTACAACATGGCCAACGACATCTCTTTCTGAGAAACGCGTTTCAGGATACGGCAAAAGAGCTTGCCGTATCCTGTTTCTTTGTCTTGACTTCCCGGGGCGGGGAGCGTATAATAAAAGAGGAAGCGGATATCCGAAACCCTGAACCCAAGGTCGGCTGTCCGCTTTTTTATGCGCATACGGCTTCTCCGGGGTCCGGAGGAAGATTGGAGGAAACATGAGCGAGAACAGAACCAGACGCTCTTTTTTCGCAGACGCCCACGAGTTTGCGGTGGTCTATAATCTATATGAGTCAGCGGTGAAACAGCTGGCGCTGAAATTCGAGGTCCTGAACAGCGAGTTCAACGTCCTTTTCGACCGCAACCCCATCCATCACATCGAAAGCCGGGTTAAGTCCTTTGAAAGCATCGTGGCCAAGCTGGAAAAAAAGGGTCTGCCCCTGACCATGGAGGCGGCCAAATCCGGCGTCAACGACATCGCAGGGGTTCGGGTGGTGTGCAGCTACATTGAGGACGTTTATCGGGTGGCAGAGATGTTTGAGAGGCAGAAGGATGTGGAAATCATCCGGCGGCAGGACTACATTCAAACCCCCAACTACAACGGCTACCGGTCGCTGCATTTGGACATTCGGGTGCCGGTTTACCTCTCCGACCGTACGGAATATGTGGGAGCGGAAATTCAGATTCGGACCATCGCCATGGATTTTTGGGCGAGTCTGGAGCATGATATCCGCTATAAGGCGAACAAATCCACCCTCCCGGAGGGTATCAACGAGGAAATGTGCGTCTGCGCTGAAAAAATCGCGGAGATCGACAGGCAGATGCAGGATATGTACAAGCGGATTAAGGCCTCCGAGCAAGAGAAAAAATGACAAAAACGGCGTCGGGAATTCCCGGCGCCGTTTTACTGAGCCTATTTCCCGGTCTGAGACAACGCAGATAATCTGTCATGTGGGGTCAATCCCAAATTTTGTGTAAACTGCAAAACGTGGTGCAAATAGAGCAAAATAATTTTAGACGGGAGCGGCGCA
>CAKTCT010000053.1 GCA_934539585.1 uncultured Oscillospiraceae bacterium
ATTTGAACTCTTGCGCCGGCGGAGCCGACCTACCGGATTTCGAATCCGGACCCTTCAACCACTTGGGTACATCTCCATGGATTGGGAAACAAGGCTTATTATACCACGAACCCGGGGGTTTGTCAATCCCGGGTTCGCGGAAAATCGCGGGTTTTCCGAGGATCAGAAGATGGCGCGGGGTGAAATTCTGCACTGTCAACGGAATTCCCCAAACATCCCTCTATGCCTTGCGCCATGCCCTCGTTTCGGTGGGCAAGACCCTCGCGGAAGGGGAGAGAAAAAGCCTGGTCGGCCACTCCAGGAGCATGGACACCTTTGGCGTGTACGGCCACGAGTTGCCAGGGGAAAGCGCCTCCACCGCCGAAGACGTCAACCGCATTTTCACCGATCTTTTGAAAAGTGTGTTATAAAGTGTGTTATCCGCAAAAGAAAAAGTCCCGCAAACCCAGTGTTTACGGGACTTTTTTGGAGCGGACGACGGGAATCGAACCCGCGTTTCCAGCTTGGGAAGCTGGAGTTCTGCCATTGAACCACATCCGCATGAAGTCATCTTATTTATTATACACGATTTCCGCCGGTTTGTAAAGCCCCCAGCGGAATTTTTTTGAAATTTTTTCTTCGAGTAGAAAACAGCGGAAATCCGCCGCCGTTCCGCGAAAAACCGCGAAAAATCCGTATGAAGTTTGAATTTTATCTGAATTTGCGTATTTTATACGGAAAATACAACGTTTTACCTGAAGATTCACAAAACGTTCATTGACAGGGGCTGGAAAAGACGGTATACTGAATTAGTAAACCTTTATTGACTATCAAGGAGGGATTCCTGTGGCAGAGGACGGTTCCGGCGTGATGCCCGGCAGCCGACGGCGGCAGATGCTCTTTCTCATCGCCGTTTACCGGAAGCTGATCCGGCCCTTGCAGGACTGCTTCCGGGGGCGGTACACCAGCCTGCAGC
The DNA here is from genome assembly GCA_934539585.1 of uncultured Oscillospiraceae bacterium. Lineage (GTDB taxonomy): Bacteria > Bacillota > Clostridia > Oscillospirales > Ruminococcaceae > Merdivicinus. Next base: position 956 of record CAKTCT010000053.1, read on the forward strand.
TCTGGGCCATCCTGATTCTGGACGCGGCGGGGCCCATGTCTCTGGGAGAACTGGCCGCCGCGCTGCACCTCCCCAAGCAGCAGATGTCCCGGATGGCGGAAAGCCTGGTGGAGGAGGGGACCCTTTTCCGGCAGGAGGACCCCCGGGACCGGCGGCGGCTCCTGGTGGGGCTTTCCCCCCAGGCCCGGCGGACCATGCAGGAGGGCTGCATGACCTTCGACCACTGGGCGGAGGGCCTGTTCTCCACCCTGGACGACGTGGACCGGGCTGAGTTCGACTGCGCCCTGGCCACGCTGAACCGGATTTTCGGGAAGCTGCCCTTTTCCTCCCCGGTGGAGGAAGGATTTGAAACGAAGACGCGATAAACCCCACGACCTTGGAAAGGCGGATGCACTATGGCGAAAAATATGGACTACTTTGAAATTACGCCGGAGATTCTGGAAATGACGGCGCTCTGCACCCGGCACGACGCCATCGACCCCTCCCTTTACGCCAAATACGACGTGAAGCGGGGGCTCCGGGATATCAACGGAAAGGGCGTCGTGGCGGGGCTCACCGAGATTTCCGACATCGTTTCCAGCAAGGAGGTGGACGGGAAATCCGTTTCCTGTGAAGGGGAGCTCTACTACCGCGGCATCAGCATCAAGGACCTGACCGGGGGCTTCATCCGGGAAAAGCGCTTCGGCTTTGAGGAGACGGTGTACCTCCTGCTCTTCGGCCAGCTCCCCAACCGGGAGGAGGCGGAGAACTTCAAGCAGATTCTCTGCAAATACCGCACCTTACCCACCAACTTCGTCCGGGACATCATCATGAAGGCCCCCACTCCGGACATGATGAACACCCTGGCCCGCAGCGTCCTGACCCTTTACGCCTACGACGAGAAGGCCAACGACTCCTCGCTGCCCAACATCCTGCGGCAGTGCATCGAGATGATCGCCCTGTTCCCCCAGCTGGCGGTCTACGGCTACCAGGCCCACGCCCACGACGTGGACCCGGCCAACAGCTTCTTCATCCACGCTCCCCGGCCGGAGCTTTCCACGGCGGAAAACATCCTCCACATGCTCCGCATCGACAACCGTTACACCGAGCTGGAGGCCCGGATTCTGGACCTGGCCCTGGTCCTTCACGCGGAGCACGGCGGCGGCAACAACTCCACCTTCACCACCCATGTGGTGGCGTCCTCCGGCACCGACGCCTACTCGGTCATCGCGGCGGCCCTGGGTTCCCTGAAGGGCCCCAAGCACGGCGGGGCCAACATCAAGGTTATGCGGATGTTCGAGGACATGAAGGAGAAGGTCAGGGACTGGGAGGACGAGGACGAGGTCCGACGGTACTTAAAGGGCCTGCTGAACAAGGAGGAATTCGACCGCTCCGGGCTGATTTACGGCATGGGCCACGCAGTGTACTCCCTGTCGGACCCCCGCGCAGACATTTTCCGGGGCTTCGTCAAGTCCCTGTCCGAGGAAAAGGGGCTGGCCCGGGAGTACCGGCTTTACTCCATGGTGGAGTCCCTGGCCCCCAAGGTCATCGGCGAGGAGCGTCGGACCTACAAGGGCGTCAGCGCCAACATCGACTTTTACAGCGGATTCGTCTACCACATGCTGGGGCTGCCGCCGGAGCTGTTCACTCCGGTGTTCGCCATGGCCCGGATCGCCGGGTGGAGCGCCCATCTCCTGGAGGAGATCATCAACGCCGGGAAGATTATCCGGCCCTCCTACCAGAGCATCGGCCCGCGTCAGCCCTATATTCCCATGGATCAGCGATAAAAATGCGGCCTGTCTCCGGATTCCGGGGCGGGCCTTTTGCGTTTGGGAACCCTTGGCCGGGCCGGGGAATATTCTGGAAAAACGGAACTGCGGGAGGAAGGGCCATGCTGATACAGGAATTCCGGCTGTGGAATCTTTGGGTGCGGGTGTACCATCGGGTCTTGGCGGGCCGTGAGACGATCCGGGTGGTGGTGATTCGGGGAAGCTCCGGCGGAGTGGCTTTGATCGAGCTGCCCGCAGGCGGCGAGCCCTGGGAACGGGAACGGCTGACGGACCTGGTTGCCTCTGCGGCCATTCGGGAAATCTGCGCCGAACTGGATCGAAAGGAAGGAAAGGAGTAACGGAATGATACCGTTGGAGACGTTTGACGCCGGCTTTGTAGTTCTTTTGTTATAGGTTTGTAATTGCAACTTTGGGAAAAGTGCTCTATAATAAAAGTGAGAAAACCGTCCCCGGCAAGACTGTGGGATGGACTGAACCGGAAAGGAAGGTGGGATTGTGAAACGGAAAATTCTGGCGGCGGCGTTGGCGCTGCTGCTGACGTCTTGCGGCGGAGGGCTTTTTCCGCCGGAAACCTCGGATCCGGCGGGGAGCTCCGGGGAAAGCGTTGTCCCGGAAACGGTTCTTCCCGGAACGGAGGAACCCCGGGTTTTGCCGGTAAGTGTGGATGGGCAGATCCTGATTGCCGATACCAACGGAAACGAGATCTTTGCCGGGCGGGGAGTGTATCTGCTGCCCGACATCTTTACCAACGAGCCGGCGTACATCGTGAAACGCCGGTATGAATCAATGGACCGGAGCGAAGATGACTGGGTCATCGACGCAAAGATCTTTTCCACTCTCTACGATTTGACGGGAAAGGAGCTCCGGCCGGAACGGGAGTGCATGTACGTTACGGCTTTCGGGGATTATCTGGTAAGCGTTGAGAATGCTTACCGCGGCGGAATGCTGGAACGGGTTTCCACCGGAGAGCGCCTGCTGGACGGGGTGGTATATACTTCAATTCTGGGCCAAAAGTACGTGGCGCTTTCCGATGCCGACTCCGAACCCATGGCCTGGATCGACCGGGAGGGGAATTTCCGGGACGTTGGAGATTTTTGGAGCTGCTATCAATCCGGCAACCCGGATTACTACATCACCCACGACAGGGATTACACGTTGCAGGGCGTAGTGGATCAGAACCTGGAGACCGTGCTGCCCCTTGCGTATCAATCGCTGAACGTCATCGGCGATTATATTCTGACATGGGATGGGACGACCTCGCAGGCGCTGCTTTTGCCGGAATGCCGGGAGGTCCTTGCTCTGGAGGGGCGGCGGCTCAACTATTTTGACGGAGAGGTGGGGATTGCCGGCGCCGGGGCAGATGACTGGGGCTATCAGTTGGTGGATGCCCGGGGAGAGCCGCTCCATGAAGAGGCGTTCGACTACTTTTTACCCGATTATGCCAACGCCCCCTGTCCGGCTTTTGCGACCACCGACCAGTATGGCAATGCGGTGCTCCTGGATCGGCAGGGGCGGGTGCTGCTTCGGCAGGCCGGGGCGTCTGTCACGCCGCTGCTCCGGGACCGGTATCTTCTTTCCTGGTGGGAGCAGGATTCGGGTGAGGGAGCCGCCGCCGGCGTTTCCCACTGTATGGTCCTGGACAGCAAGGGCGGAACCGTTGTCCCTGACGGACGTTACAGCTGGATCAGTCAGGTTTGGGGAATGGACGGCAGCAGCGGGTATCTCCAGGGGGCGTCGGAATCCTCCGGTTACAGCGTCCTGGACCTTTTAAATGCCGACTGCTCCCTTCGGATTTCCGGGCTCCGGGAAATTTATGGGATCAGCGGGGATTATATCTCTGTGCAAAAGGGCTTTTCCGCCGGAATCATGGACCTGGACGGGAATTGGAGATACAAAACATCGATTTTCCATTCAATCAGCGATGAATAAGGAGAGGGTTGCATTGAGGTTTCGGATTTTGACAGCTGCCGCAGCTGCGGCGGTTTTACTGACGTCCTGCGGCGGCCTTTTTGAACCGGTGGGCGGGGAGGTCTCCCAGGCTTCCGGAGAGGTCTCCCAGACTATGGGGGCTCCCGGCGGGGAGGACGCCCGGGTCTTGTCCATCTATAACGGCGACGAGACCCTGATCGTCAACACCGCCGGAAAACCGCTGCTTTTCGGGCCGAACGTGAGCGTGTTAAGCGACGCCCTCACCCAGGAGCCAAAGTATCTGAGCTCCCAGCGGTTTGAAGACGAGAAGCGGGACACTGACGGCTGGATTACAGACGCCAACGTCTTTACCACCCTCTACGATCTGAACGGGGAGATCATCCGGGCGGAAATTTCGGGGGGCTATGAATTGGTTTTCGGGGATTTTCTGATCATCGGGGACTATCAGAACAGCCGCCTGGAGCGGTTCTCCACCGGGGAGGTTCTGAAAACGGACTTTTCCTATGGAGTGCCGTCGGAAAAATATGTGGGCCTTTACGATTCTGAGGGCAACGAGCTGGTTCGAATCGACCGGGACGGCAACTTTTTCGAGCCCGGCGAAGGACCGTACTTCTACAGCCTATCCAACACGGATTACTACGTTTCCTACGATAACGAGCAGAACCTTTGGGGGCTGCTGGACGCAGACCTCAACGAGGTGATCCCCATGCTGTACGAAAATGTCAGCGTCACCGGGGATTACGCCTTGGTGCAGGACCAGGGGAGCACCCGGGTGCTGAAGCTGCCGGAGTGTGCCGAGGTCCTTTCCACCGATGAATGCGTGACCTATTTTGACGGCGAGGTAGGCATCAAGTGTGACTGGAACTATCAGTTCTACTGGCTGACAGACGCCCGGGGCGAGCGGCTCAGCCCGTACGATTACACCGTGATCTACGTTTTGGATCCGGATGTGCCCAACAGGGCGTTCACCGCCCGGACCAATGACGGCGCGGCGGTGCTTTTGGGGCGGGATGGCCATGAGATGCTCCGGCGGGGGAATTCCGAAATTTACCAAATCGGCAACGACGCCTTTACCCTAAGCTGGTATACGGAGACCCCCGAGAAGGACGGCGGGAGCCGGTACACCTACTATTCCACGGTTGTGGACAGCCAGGCCAATACCCTGATTCCCCAGGGGCGATACAGTTGGGTGTACCGCACAATCTTTCCGGGGGGTACGGAGATTCTGGAAGGGGTCAAAACCGGCGCCAACAACTCGGTTATCGATCTTTTGAACCCGGATTTTTCCGTGCGGATTTCCGGGCTCAAGAGCATCTGCAGCGTCAGCGGAAACTACCTGGGCGTGATTCAGGGCTTCTCCATGGGAGTCATGGATATGGACGGCAATTGGATCTACAAAACATCAACATTTCGTACCCTTGAGGACGAGTAAGGAGGATTCTTATGAAACACTGGATTCGCGGGGTGGCGGCTTTTCTGACGGCTTCCCTTTTGTTGGCGTCTTGCAGCGGCAAGGTGCCGGTTGAGAGCAGCCAAACCTCTCTTCCTGCGCCGGAGCCCATTTTTTCTTCTGTGGAGGAGTATCCCCGGGTGGACGGCTCCACGGCAAACCTGCCCTTGATGGCGCGGGTTTTGGCGGATACCTGCGGCGTTTCCCCGGAGGAAGCGGAAAACTGGACCGGAAACACCGGCACCAACACCTCCTGGAACCGGCTGGTCGATGGAGACGTGGACCTTCTCTTAGTCTATGAAGCCCCGGCGGACACTCAGGCTAAGATAAAAGCCAGCGGCGTGGAGCTGGAGGTAACGCCGGTGGGCCGGGATGCGCTGGTTTTTCTGGTCAACAGCGGCAATCCGGTGAAGGATTTGAGTCAGAAACAGCTTCGGGACATCTACACCGGCAAAATCACCAACTGGAAAGACGTCGGCGGCGAGGATCAGGAGCTCTTTCCCTTCCAGCGCAACCCCACCAGCGGCAGCCAGACCATGTTCCTCAAGCTGCTGATGAAGGACGTGACGCCTATGGACCCTCCGGAGGACCTTACCGTCGGCGGCATGGGGCAGCTCATCGACACGGTGGCCACCTATGACAACAGCGCCGGAGCCATCGGCTACTCCGTCTATTACTACGCCTCGGAGATGTACGGCAATCCCGACCTGCGGCTCCTTTCCGTAGACGGTGTGGAGCCCTCCAAGGAAACCATCGCCGACGGGAGCTACCCGCTGCTCAACGAGTTCTACCTGGCCATCCGGGCCGACGAGCCGGTGGGCAGTGCCGCCCGGCGGCTCCGGGACTGGATTCTCGGCGATGACGGCCGCCGTGCCTTTGAGGAGACCAATTATGTCCCCATTTTCTGAGGAATCCTTCCTTCCGCCGGATGCGCTCTGGTGGTGACGGCGGGGACAGAGTGTCCGGCGTATGGGGTGGGGGGTGAGGTGAATCAATGGCTCTCAAAATTTTCGACGGAATGTGTTGCGTTTTGGAATTGCTTCGTCTTTCTATAAACAAAGGTCCGCTTTGGCAAAATGAAAGGAGCATTCTTAATGAAAAAACTTTGGAAAACGATGCTGGCCGTGTTGGTTCTAGCCATTGCCGTCTGTTTGTCTACCGGCATGACCGTTTCCGCCAGGGTGTACACCGGCTCTTTCCAGAAAGACAGAGCTGTGCGCTGGATGGTGAACACCGAGACGAAGACGATAACTTTTTCAGGAAAAGGTTCGATTTCTTTTGAAAATTACTACTCGTCGGAGGTTTGGGAGAAACTTTGGGATGCCAAGGATGGATACGAGATAGAGCACGTTGTGATAGCGGACGGACTGGTAAGTCTCCGGTGGCTGTTCTATCCGTTACAGGACAAAACGCTGAAAATCGGGAAAGATGCCATAGACTTTCCGAGCGGAAGCGCCTATACGGCTTCTATTACGGTGGATAAGCGGAATCCGAATTTTGTTATGTATGACGGCTGCGTGTACACCGCCGATTATAGCGAAATGCTTTACTGTCCGAAGTATCCTGATATCATCACCTTACATCCGGATGTGCAGACGCTGAGTCAGGACGCCTTGCTGAATCTGTACACCGCTTCGGAAATCAAGGTGCCCGAGGACAATAAATATTTTGCTCTGTACGACCATTGCCTGTATACCAAGGATCTCAGCCAGGTAGTCCTTGTACCGGGAAATCGCACATCCATAGCGCTTCCTGCGGAACTGAAAACCATTACGGGTAGGGACATCGCTTGGGGGGTACGGAGTATCACGTTGCATCCAGATAATCCATACCTGACTCTATACAATGGGAATCTGTACACAAAGGATTGCACGGAACTGCTTTACTGCCCGGTCTATCACCCTGATACGGTTTTTCATCCTGATCTGAAAATTATCGGTTGTCGGGCGTTGGGTAAAATGGAGGGTACCTACACCATGATCATCCCTTGGGGTGTAACCACACTGCGTGCCGATGCGGCTGCAGGTGTAGGCGAATTTGACACGGGGAAGTACCAGATCGCTTTTCCGGATACGATTACGACCCTTGCAATGAATGGCCACTATGATTCGATCATTGAAAGCCGGTCAGTGGAGCCGCTGTATTCCGAGAACAATCAGAGACTAATCGATTATTTTGGTGAACCTACGGAAAAGCAGAAAGCCCGTTGGATTCCTTGCTATCCTAAGACGAAGAAAAACGGCTGGCAGCAGCTTTCCGGCGCCTGGTACTGCTATGGTCCCAACGGTCAGATTCTCCGGAACTGCTGGGTTAAAACCAAGGGCAGCTGGTACTTCCTCCGGAACTATAACTTCACGATGTCCACCAACGAGCGTATCAGGTGGGGCGATAAGAATTACTACACCGGCGCCGACGGAAAAATGCTGACTAACACCTGGGTCAAGGACTACGGTGACTGGTACTATCTGAAGGAAGATGGAACGAAGGCCACCTCCCGTTGGATTTTGCACCAGAATGGAAATTGGTACTACGTTGGGGAGTATGGCCAGATCGTTACCAATCAGTTTACACCGGATGGGTATTACGTTGATGTCAATGGAGTGTGGGTGCATTAGGGCTTGCAGAATCACGCCGCCGGAATGGGTGATGGAAAATGAACACAACCGCCAACCTCCCAAGGACGATCTATAACCGCTTCGGCAATCTTCCGCTGCTGGTCAAGTGCGGGATTGCCGTGGCGGTCTGCGCCCTTTTCATCGTGCATTGGGTCCTGCAGGAGGACGCCCTGGGATATGCCTATGCCGACGCCTTCTGCCAGGCAGCGGCGATGACCGGGGCCGGCCAATATCCCGATGCCTACGACACCCTGATGGACCGGATGCCCTGGGTCGTGAAAAGGAGCTTCCGGAAGGGCGTTGCAGCCGCTTTCCCGGAGATGGCCCTGAAATTTCCGCCGGATGCGCTCCCCTTGGACCAGGTGGAGCGCCCCACCAGGCGCCTCTGGCAGCTCCATGCAGAGTTCAGCGGGCGGAACCGGCTGTATCTCCGGGTGGAGCTCAGCGGCTTCGTGGACGGCGAAGCGGTCTGGGAAATCCACGGATTTTCCTACGAACGCCACGGCGGGAAGTGGGTATGCGTACAGTGACAGGAGGTCTTTTTATGAAACGGATTGCTGCCACACTTCTGACCATTTCTCTGACCCTCTCCCTCACCGGCTGCGGCAGCGGACCGGTCTATAACCCCGACCGCTGGCAGTATGACCCGGATACCCGGGTCGTCCTCTCCGAGGGAAGGGGCTTCGACACCATGGAGCCCACGGTGCGGAACAACGCAATCGTGGCCGACGTGGTCATAAAGGGCATCGTCAAGGACGACGGTCAGGTCCTTACCACGGACTTCGCCGGAAACGACCAGCTGCCGGAGGGCAGCCGCTTTTCCCTGTCCTCCACCGTTTTCCAGGTGGAGGTGGCGGAGGTCTGGTACGGAAAGCTCCGGGAAAAGACCATTGCGGTCAGCTTTTTCGGCGGCCCAACCAACGGGATCACCAAGCCCCGGAAGGACGATGTGCTGATTTTGTTCCTCAACCGGACGGAGACGGAAAACCAGTACGTCCCCACCTGCCTGGAGGACAGCTTTTTCGCGGTGAATCCCCCGGACGACACCCTCTACGCCTTCAGCAGCCTCCCGGCCCTGACGGAATTTGACCATCAGGAGGAGGACGCGCTGAAGCAGGCGGTGGCCGACGTCTACCAGCAGGTGAAAGAGGGGAAAATCCAGTGGAACGGCCCCTGGGGCGCGATTGCGGAACCCTTCCGAAAGTAGAATTTTGCAAAAAAAGGACCCGGGCGGCATGATAGCCGTCCGGGTTTTCTGTCAGCGCACCAGCTTGAAGGTCTTGATCTCAAAGGGCCTGATGGTGAAGGCGAAGCCGCCGTTTCCGGCGGGGACGTCCCGTTCTTCCTCCTCCACCAGGTTGCACTCGGCCACCCGGGCGAAGGGGAGGGCGGTTTGCAGCGTGACGTCGGTCCTGGTGCCGCCGGACTCATAGAGCCGCAGGATCACGCCGCTGCGGTCCTCGGCGCACTTGACGGTGTCCAGAATCACGTTGCCGCTGCTGCAGGCGAAGTAGGAAAGGGCCTTGGGCAAGGCTCCCTCCCCGGCCTCCGGGCAGAACATGGGCCACAGGGGCACATTCAGCTCGTAGCCCGCCTGGACCGTCCGGGAAGTCACCCAACTCCCGGCGTGGGGCCGCAGGGAGTAGGTGAATTCGTGGTGGCCCTTGTCGGCGGTGGGGTCGGGGTCGATGGGGGACCGGAGAAGGGTCAGGCGCATCCGGTTCTCCTTGATGTCGTAGCCGTACTTGCAGTCGTTCAGCAGGCTGACGCCATAGTTACCTTCGGAAAGGTCGGCCCATTTGTGGCCGGAGACCTCAAACCGGGTCCGGTCCCAGGAGGTGTTGGAGTGGGTGGGCCGCTCGATGGCGCCGAACTGGATTTCGTAGGCGGCCTTGGAGGAGAGAACGTCCACGGTAAACTCCGCCTTCATCATCTTCTCGGTTTCGTCCCAGTCTACAGCGGTGATGAAGTCGATGCGGTCGCTGTCGGCGTAGAGGACGATGTCCTGGGTGACGGCGGAGCGGTGGAACCGGCGCTTCACCCGGAGAACGCCCCGCAAGGCGCTCTGCTCCACGACTTCCACGGACTCGGCGGCGTCCAGGGCCCACTCCTTGTTCTGGTATTCCAGGTCGATGTTCCAGGCGGTCTCTCCGCCGGGCTTATCCTCGAAAATCTTGATGCGGTTGGAGGCTCCGGCCAGGACCTCCCGGCGGTTCTGCTTGTCGTAGATGCTGACCAGGTTGGCGTCGGCGTCCAGGCGGAGGGCGTAGAACCGATTCTCCATGGCCCGGGCGGAAACGGTGACAGCGGGGTCATCCGCGGGTGCGGCTTCGGTCAGGGTAAAGACCTCGTAGGCCATAGGGGCCAGCTTCGCCCGGAACCGCAGGACCGGACCGTCCTTGCAGCTGGGGCAGACCCGGTTGGAGGAATCCCGGACCGTCAGGCTCGCCGCATTTTCAAAGACAGCGCCGGAAAGGTCCAGCTCCACCAATCCGGTGCGCTCCCAGGAAAGGAAGTTGAAGACCACCACGCTGTTTTCCTCGTGGGAAATTTTCCCGCAGAGGCTCCGGGCGGCGGAATCCAGGGCGCGGTTTCCGATGGCGTGGATTTCCCGGTAGGTCTTTTTGGCGTCCTCATAGACCGAATGGATGGAGGAGCCGGGCATGATGTCGTGGAACTGGTTGGTCAACAGCTTTTTGTAGCCTTTGAGGAATTCGTCGTAGGGGTAGGGCGCGCCGGTCTCCTGGGCGGCCAGGACGCTGGCCATTTCCGCCTGGCGGTAAAGGAGTTCGGCCTTCCGGTTGTTCTTTTTCACATGGGCCTGGGAGGTGTAGGTTCCCCGGTGGAACTCGTAGTACATCTCGTCGTTCCAGACGGGAAGCGCCTCCATCACCGGCTCCGCGTCCCGGAAGTAGGATTCCGAAGTGGCAAGCTCCAGTCTGGGCAGGCCGGGGAAGGATTTCAGCCGCTGGGCGGTCTCCAGCATCTGGTAGGAGGGGCCGCCGCCGCCGTCGCCGTAGCCGAAGGTCATCAGTGCCTCGTCCAGGACGTTTTTCTGGTCATAGCGCTGGTACAGGGTCTGGAGGGTCTCGGGGGATACCATGCCGTTGTAGTTCAGCCGCTGGAGATAGGCGGGAATCCGGGTGCCGTCCACGCCCTGCCACTGGAACAGGGAGTAGGGGAACCGGTTGTCATCGTTGTTGATGAGTTTGGAGGTGAAGAAGTACTTCATGCCGGAGCGTTTGATGATCTGGGGCAGGGCCCAGCTGTAACCGAAGACGTCGGGCATCCAGAACACGTCGGAGCACTTGCCGAATTCCCGGAGGAAATACTGCCGCCCGTAGAGAATCTGCCGGACCAGGGACTCGCCGGAGGGAATGTTGGTGTCCATCTCCACCCAGGTGTTGCCCACCAGCTCAAACTGGCCGGAGCGGACCTTTTCCCTGACCCGTTCATAGAGCCTGGGGTAGTGGTCCTTGACAAATTCAAAGAGCTGGGGCTGGCTGAAGGCAAAGGTGAAGCCCGGGTATTTGTCCATGAGGGAGCAGACGTTGGAAAGGGTCTTGGCGGACTTCCGGATGGTCTCCCGGACAGGCCAGAGCCAGGCGGTGTCGATATGGGCCTGGCCCACGAACTTGATGATGCCGTGGGTCTGGCCGGAGATTTCCGCCATCTTTCTACGGTAGACCTCCGCCGCCTTGGGGATGGATCTGAGGATTTCTTCCTTTTCAAAATCGAAGTCCACGCAGGTGATGGAGGCCACCACGGCCTCGGCGACCTTTTCGTAGTAATAGCTGTCCTTGCTGCAGGACTCGATGAGCCGGAGAATGTCCTCCGGGAGCACTGCACCGGACTTGGCGATTTTTTCCAGGGGGTTTTTCAGGGTCTCCATGCCCTCCAGGCCGGTGCGGATGTCGAAATAGTAGGACTCCACCATGGGGTTGATGGTCACAAGGGCGGCGGTTCGGACGGTGTATTCGATGGAAACAGCGCCTTTGTGGCGGAACTCGGCGAACTCCATGTAGTTCAGGTGGGCCTCGATCTCCACGTGGTAGGCCGTTCCCGCCGCGGCGGCGTCGGCGAGGAGCACCCGTGTGCGGGTGGCCCCGCAAGGCACCAGGTAGGAGGTGATGGCGGAGACGATCCCGCCATTGACCCGGACGATGCCCTCGCCGCCGAACTCCAGGTCCAGGGCCAGGGGCTTGCCGGAGAAGCTCTCCGGGACGGTGACGTCGGCGGAGAACCAGCGGGTGAAATCGTCCCGGCAGGTCCAGCGCTCCCCGACGCGGATGGGGGCGTCGGCTACGGAGTCCGTGTAGCCGTCCTCGCCTAAAAAGGTGGCGTGGCGGGTCTCCCACTGGGGGATTTCCAGGCGGTCCTCATAGATCAGGGCGGCCAGATCGGCCAGCTTTCGCTTGATGATGGTGGCTTTGGTGAAGTTCATGGGACGTCTCCTTTCAGGGTCGGACAGGGCCGTTGAGTTCGGATTCTGGCGGCTGGCCGATTAAATAAAGAAAGTTTACGATTTGATATTTGCATTATCGCATATTGAAGGAGAAAAGTCAATAGAAAACCCGGAAAATCGTCGGCGATATTTTGGATATTGCCGACGTAAGGGAAAAACGGCTTGCTGCGCAAAGAATATCCGGGATTTTAACGGAATATTTTGTGTGTATTGTGATTTTTATAAATAAAAACGATTGACGTTTTGCGGGGGATTTTTTGGGAAAGAAAAGGTGCGGCCAGGGTCGGGGAAGGGTGCAGGACAGGTATGGTTAGGGTTCCGGGCGGAGGGGCGGTTTTGAGCTTCTGTTGATGGCGGGAGGAGGGTGCAACTGCGCTTTGTTGATGTGCCGCTTTAAATCAGTGACGTAATTTGCGGTGGGTTTCCTTTTTGTGCGCAGGTTCGTTGCGGGGATGGGGACGAAAAAAGATGCTGGTTGGATTCCGGGGGGAATTTTGCGATTGGAGGTAGTGAGGCGGGGCTGCGGATGGTTTTGCCGATGCAGCGCTTTATTGTGGTGATGTGGATGATGGGACGTTTGAGTTTTGCCGGGGGATTTGTTCGGCTACGAATGTGACGCTTTAAATCGGCAGCGCGATTTGCGGAGGTCTTTTCTGTTTGGTACGCAGATTTTTTGCTGGAAGAAGAAAAAGGTGCGGTTTGGGTCGGGGATGGGTGCAGTTGGGGCTCCGGACGGTTGGAGCGGAACGAGTGGGGTGAAAACGGAGGGGAGCGGGGGATTGACAATGGGAGGAATAGGTGCTATAATAAAGAAACAGATGTAGCGCTACGTTTGTTGCTTTAAGGAGGAACTATGCCGCGGGATTTTCGATTTACAAAAGAGGAGGTCGTTGCCGCCGCGCTGGAGCTGACCCGGGAGGGAGGTATCGGCGCGGTGACGGCCAGGGGGCTGGCGGCCAGGCTGGGGTCCTCCTCCAAGCCGGTTTTCAGCCTGTTTTCCGGGATGGAGGAGGTGCAGAAGGCGGTGATGGAGGCGGCGGACGGGCTTTACCAAAGCTATCTCCGGGAGGACATGGCCGGGGGGAAGTATCCGCCCTACAAGGCCAGCGGCATGGCGTATATCCGCTTTGCCAAGGAGGAGCGGGAGCTTTTCAAGCTTCTGTTCATGCGGGACCGCTCCCGGGAGGAGAAGCCGGGCTGGGCCGACGTGGGGGAGCTGATCGGGCTGATCCAGAAGGGGACCGGGCTTTCCCGGGAGGCGGCCCAGCTGTTCCATCTGGAAATGTGGGTGTACGTCCACGGGATTGCGGCCATGATCGCCACGGCCTATCTGGATTTCGACGAGGAAACGGTGAGCCGGATGCTCAGCGACATGTACTGGGGGCTTCGGAGCCGGAGCCGGGAAGAATGGGAAGGTTCCGGGGCGGGGAAGGTTTGAAGGAGAGCGGCGCAGGCCGGGCTGGATCGGAGGCCCGGCGGTTATGTGGCGGAAAAAGTTCTGACTGGGAAGGAATGGGATGAAAATGGATGCGATTCGGGCAGAGGGACTGACGAAGCGGTACAAACAGGTGACGGCGGTGGACGGGCTTGATCTGGCGGTGGAAAAAGGCGAGCTGTTTGCCCTACTGGGGGTCAACGGCGCGGGAAAAACCACCATCATCAAGATGCTTTCCTGTCTGACGAGGCCCACGGCGGGGGATGCGTTCCTGGGCGGGCACAGCGTGGTGTCCGACGCCGGCGGGGTCAAGGGAATTATCGGCGTTTCGCCCCAGGAGACGGCAGTGGCTCCCAATCTCACCGGGCGGGAAAATCTGGAGCTGATGTGCGGCGTCCACGGGTTTTCCAAGGAAAAGCGCCGGGAAAAGGTCCGGGAGCTGGCCGGGCAGCTTGGTCTGGAGGAGGTTCTGGGCAGGAAGGCCGGGAAGCTCTCCGGCGGGTGGCAGCGGCGGCTGAGCATTGCCATGGCGCTGGTCAGTGAGCCGGAAATCCTCTTTCTGGACGAGCCGACCCTGGGGCTGGACGTTCTGGCCCGGAGCGATCTGTGGGAGCTGATCCGGGGGCTGAAGGGAAAAATCACCATGGTTCTGACCACCCATTATCTGGAGGAGGCCGAGGCCCTTTCCGACCGGATTGGTATTATGAAGGACGGGCGGCTGCTGGCGCTGGGAACGGCGGAGGAGCTGAAGGCTCTGGCCGGGACAGAGCGGTTCGAGGACGCTTTTGTGGCCATTGTAAAGGGGGCGGGGAAATGAAAATGCTGGCTTTTTCCGGGCGGACGGCCAAGGAAATCCTGCGGGACCCGCTGAACCTGGGGTTCGGGCTGGGGTTCCCGGTGATTCTGCTGCTGCTGCTCACGGCCATTCAGGCCAACGTGCCGGTGAGCTTATTTGAGCTGCCGGAGCTGACGCCGGGGATCACGGTCTTTGGACTGGCGTTTCTGGCGCTGTTTTCCGCCACGTTGGTGGCCAGGGACCGGGAAAGCGCCCTGTTGCAGCGGCTGTACACCACGCCGCTGACGGCCGGGGACTTCATTCTGGGGTACATGCTGCCGCTGCTGCCCATGGCGGCGGGACAAGGTGTGGTCTGCTATCTGGCGGCGGTGATTCTGGGGCTGCCGGTGACGGGGACCATTGGATGGGCCATTCTGTTTCTGCTGCCGGTGTCGGTGTTTTTCATCGCCCTGGGGCTGCTGTGCGGCAGCGTGCTGACGGTGAAGCAGGTGGGCGGCATCTGCGGGGCGCTGCTGACCAATCTGACGGCGTGGCTGTCCGGGGTGTGGTTTGATCTGGACCTGGTAGGCGGCGGGTTCCGGAAAGCTGCCTATGCGCTGCCCTTTGTTCACGCCGTGGAGCTGGAGCGGGCGGTGCTCCGGGGGGAGTTTTCCGGGGTATTTCCCCACCTTTGGTGGGTGCTGGGGTACGGCGCCGGGGCGGCGGCTCTGGCGGTCTGGCTCTTTCTGCGGCAGATGAAGCGGCAGTGAATAAAGAAAAGCCCTCCCGGGTGGGAGGGCTTTTTGCGTGGGCGGGATCAGAGGGCCAGCATGTCCAGGACGGCCTGTTTGGGCTGGACGCCGACAGTCTGGGCGGCGATCTCCCCATCCTTGAAAACGATGAGGGTGGGGATGCTCATGACGCCGTACTCCTGGGCCAGGGCGGGCTCGGCATCCACATCGACCTTGCAGATCAGGGCGCGGTCGCCGACTTCCTCGGCGATCTGGTCCAGGATGGGGGCCATCATGCGGCAGGGGGTGCACCAGGTGGCCCAGAAGTCCACAAGGACGGGCTTGTCCGACTGGAGAAGCTGGTCAAAGGCTTCGGTGGTTGCGTGGATGATGCTCATAATGAGACTCCTTTCGTCAGATGAGTTTTTTGTGCTCGCAGTATTCGCAGACCAACATGCCGCTGTTTTCCAGGAAGGAGCGCTTCAGGTAGTGCTCCTGGTTGGTGATGCAGTTGGGGTTTGCGCAAGGTTCGTCGCTGTGGGAGCCGCCCTGGAAAAGGGTGACGGAGGGGGCGTGGTCCCCCAGCAGGGTCAGGATCAGGGCCATACGGGTGTAGACGCCGTTCCGGGCCTGCTTGAAATAGACGGCCCGGGGGTCTTCGTCCACCTCGGGGGTGATCTCGTCCACCCGGGGGAGGGGGTGGAGGACCTTCATGGTGGGCTTGGCCAGGGACATTTTCTCAGTGTCCAGGACGTAGACGTTCTTCTGGCGCTCGTATTCCTCCCGGGAGGCGAAGCGCTCGGCCTGGATGCGGGTCATATAGAGAACGTCCAGGTCGCCGATGGCCTCGGTGAGGGAGTAGACCTCCCGGTAGGGGCAGCCGGCGCTGTTGAGAACGGTTTTGACATAAGCGGGGACGGCCAGCTGGTCGGTGGAGATCAGGACGAAGCGGTTGCCGGGAAAGCGGGTCAGGGCTTTTATTAAAGAATGGACCGTGCGGCCGTATTTCAGATCGCCGCAGATGCCGATGGTCAGGTTGTCCAGGCGGCCTTTTTCCCGGACCAGGGTGACCAGGTCGGTGAGGGTCTGGGTGGGGTGGAGGTGTCCGCCGTCGCCGGCGTTGATTACGGGGCAGCTGGAGTAGGCGGCGGCGACTTTGGCGGCGCCTTCCCGGGGGTGGCGGATGGCGATGATGTCCGCGTAGCCGTTCATCATCCGGACGGTGTCGGCCACGGTCTCGCCTTTGGCTACCGAGGAGTTCTGGGGGTTGGAGAAGCCTAGGGTCTGGCCGCCCAGGCGGTACATGGCGGATTTAAAGGAGTTCTGGGTTCGGGTGGAGGGCTCATAAAAGAGGGTGGCCAGGATGCGGCCTTCCATGGAACCGTAGAATTTTCGGGGGTTCTGTTCGATTTCCAGGGCCAGCTGAATGAGGGACTCCCATTCCTCCTTGGGCCAGTCGCTGAGGTCGATCAAATGATGGGAACAAGACATAAGATCCTTCCTTTCTAAAGAAACCGCTCGTCCGGTGCGCTTGGCTTTATTTTAGCATTTTTCCGGGGGATTGGCAAGATGTCGGGGAAAATGCTGGCAGTTTTCCCATTAAAAAGCGGAGAACGGCGGGAAAATAGGAAATTTTGAAAAAATCGCAATTTCTTTTTGAAAAGTCCTTGACAATTTTCGCGGAATGTAGTAAGATATAAAAGCTGTCAGGAACGGCGGTTGAAAATCAAAAACATCGGAACGAAAAAATCAAGAAAAAAGTTCTTGACAAACGCGAGACGATGTGGTATGATAAATAGGCTGTCGAAAAACGGCGGGCGCGGAGCTGGCAACAGGGAAGCAACGGGAAGCTTGTAAAAAATGCACAAGGTGTCAGAAAAGCGGACGAAAAAAGTTCAAAAATCTGATAAAAACCTCTTGACAAGATCGAGAGAGTGTGCTATAATAAATAAGCTTCATCGGACAAGCCGGGCTTTTCCGAAAGCAGCACAGGAGCTTGAAAATTAAACAATACTGTAAAGAATGAACCGACCT
>CAKTCT010000054.1 GCA_934539585.1 uncultured Oscillospiraceae bacterium
ACCACCTCCAACTACCGGAAATCCGGCACCTGGCTCCAGCCCAACCAGTTCATCGGCGACGTCTGGGAAGGCAGCGCCCCTGACATCTGGGATCAGCAGAGAGCCTTCAACGACGACGCCCAGAAATCCGTGGCCTTCGGCTTCACCTACGACTCTGCGGCTGTTACCAACGAAGTGACCGCCTGCACCAACGTGGTCTCCAAGTACAACAAGGCTCTGCTCTGCGGCGCTCTGGACCCCGATACCACTCTGGACAAATTCAATGAAGAACTGTACGCAGCCGGCCTGCAGAACATCATCAACGAGAAGCAGAGTCAGCTGAACACCTGGCTGGAAAACTACGGCGGTTAATCCCCCATACCCGAGCCAGAGATGGGGATACCGTGAGCTTTGCGGTATCCCCTTTTTCAATGTCCTGAACAGGAGGATTGTTATGAGTAAACGCGGCAAGGTCAGCAGCGGCACCGTCCAGGCCCGCGTCCGGCACAATATTCCCCTTTATCTGATGTTTCTGCCCGGTGCGATCTACCTGCTGATCAACAACTACATCCCCATGGCCGGACTGGTCATTGCCTTTAAACAGGTCAACTGGAACAAGGGCATTCTGAAAAGTCCCTGGGTCGGGTTCTCCAACTTTGAATACCTCTTCAAGACCAAGGAAGCGTGGAACATCACCCGGAATACCTTGGGATACAACATTGTTTTCATTATTTTAGGCACGGTGATTGCCATTGCGGTGGCCATCCTCCTGAACGAGATCACCTCCATGGTGCTGAAAAAGACCTACCAGACGGTGATTCTGCTGCCGTACCTGATCTCCATGGTCGTGGTCAGCTACCTGGTTTACGCCATGCTGTCCAGTGAGAACGGTTTTGTGAACTTAAGCATCCTGCGGCCCCTCGGAAAGCAGGAGATCTCCTGGTACACCGAATCCAAATACTGGCCCGCCATCCTGATCATCATCTACATCTGGAAGACCTTCGGTTACAACTGCATCCTTTATTACGCCACCCTGGTGGGCATCGACCGGGGCTACTATGAGGCGGCAGTCATTGACGGCGCCAGCCGCTGGCAGCAGATCCGGCACATCACCCTGCCGGAGCTGGTTCCCACCATCATCACCCTGACGCTGATGAGCATCGGCAAGATCTTCTATTCCGACTTCGGCCTGTTCTATCAGGTGCCCATGGATTCCGGTCCGCTTTATGATGTGACCAACACCATCGACACTTACGTTTACCGGGGACTCATCCGGCAGAACAACGTGGGTATGTCTTCCGCCGCCGGTTTCTATCAGAGCGTCATCGGCTTTGTCCTGGTTCTGCTCGCCAACTATGCGGTGCGGCGGATCAGCAAAGAAAACGCCCTGTTCTGAGGAAGGAGTGAACGAAAATGGTTGAAAAGAAAGGCCCCTTTCAGCTCATTGCCAACATCATCATGATCCTGCTGGCGCTGTGCTGCCTGTTCCCCTTCCTGCTGCTCATCATGTCCTCCATCACCGACGAGCAGACCCTGATCCGGGAGGGCTACTCCATCTTCCCCAGCAAATTCGGGTTCCAGTCTTATGCGTATCTTTGGAAAAACGCTGCAAAAATCGGTCGTGCGTATGCCATCACCATTCTGGTGACGGTTGTGGGCACCACGGTAAGCCTTCTGATGACGGTGATGATGGCGTACCCCCTTTCCCGGAAGGAATTCTTCGGGCGGAACGTCTGCGCCTTCTTCGTGTTCTTCACCATGCTGTTCAACGGTGGTCTGGTTCCGACCTACATCATGTACACCCGGTACCTCCACATCAAGAACACCATCTGGGCGCTGCT
Source organism: uncultured Oscillospiraceae bacterium (assembly GCA_934539585.1). Lineage (GTDB taxonomy): Bacteria > Bacillota > Clostridia > Oscillospirales > Ruminococcaceae > Merdivicinus. The sequence goes on from CAKTCT010000054.1 coordinate 1,821, forward strand.
GATCCCCTCGCTGCTGATCAGTGCGTTTTACGTCATCATGATGCGGACGTACTTTACCACAAACGTTCCGGAGGCGGTCGTGGAAGCCGCCCGGATCGACGGAGCAGGGGAATGGCGGATTCTCTTTACCATCGTGCTGCCCATGAGCCTGCCCATGATCGCAACCATGGCGCTGCTCATCGGGTTAGGGTACTGGAACGACTGGAAGAACGGTCTTTACTACCTGACCGACTCCCGGCTTTACTCCATCCAGAATATGTTAAACCAGATGCTCAAGGACGTGCAGTTCCTGAAGTCCGGCGCTGACTCCTCTGCGGCGGCGGAGCTGACCCAGGATATGCCCAGCGTCGGCATCAAGATGGCCATCGCCGTCATCGGCGCCCTGCCCATCATGATCATCTACCCCTTCTTCCAGAAATACTTTGTAAAAGGCATCACCATCGGCGCCGTCAAGGGTTGATGGGTGCCGGAAAGGCGGATTTCTATGGCGATCAAAACCGGTGCAACGATCTTCTCCCTGATGGGAATGCTCCGTGAGGATTATTTTGGAACGCTGCAGCAGCTGGCGGACACCGGCTGCAAGTACATCGAATATGTGACCACCCCGGAGGACGCAAACGGCGTCCCCGCGGCGACCCCCGCCGAGATCGGCAGGCGGGTGAAGGAGATGGGGCTGACCCCTATTTCCAGCCACGTCAAGTTCTCCTCCGACCCGGAGAGCATGAAGCAGGTCATCGAGGACAACCTCCAGATGGGGGCTCCCCGGCTGGTGCTGCCCTTTGAGCTGATGAACACCGAGGACGAGGTGAAGGCTCTGGCGCAGACCTGCAACGAGATGGGCAGGCTCTGCAAGGAAAACGGGCTGGAATTCTACTACCACAATCACTTCCAGGAGTTCGTCCCCATGGGCGACGGCGTGGCGCTGGATCTGTTCCTGAAGGAGACGGATCCGGAGCTGGTGCAGTTCCAGATGGACGCTTACTGGGTGAAGCGGGCGGGGTTCGACCCCATCCGGATGCTGGAGAAGCTGGGTTCCCGCTGCACCATGATCCACCAGAAGGATCTGGCGACGCAGGCGGATCCTGTAAACCTTTACGAAGCCATCGAGCCTCCGGTGACGGCAGATGCGTTCAAGAAGCTCCGGGAAGCGGGGGCGCTCAAGAACGGCGACTTCGTTGCTGTGGGCAAGGGCATTTTAGACGTTCCCGGCATCGTCAACAAGACGAAGGAGCTGGGGTACGCCAAGTACATCATCGTCGAGCTGGACAACCTGAACAGCGTTTCTGCGGTGAAGGAGAGCCTTGATTATCTGAACCGGCTGGTCTGAATCAGCGCAAAAAGAGACCGCAGCTGCCTGGGAACGGGCGGCTGCGGTCTCTTGGCGTCCGGGCGGATTCTTTACTCTTTCACCGCGCCGATCATCACGCCTTGGGCAAAGTATTTCTGGATGAAGGGATAGACGCAGAGAATGGGTACCGTGGCCACCACGATGAGGGCGTACTTGATTCCCTCCAGGTTGGTGACGCCGTTGTCCATCTGCTGCATCTGGGAGTTGATGAGGATATCCCGGAGCACCACGGACAGGGGCATTCTGGTCCGCTCCCCCATGAGCTGGGAGGCCCAGAACCAGGCGTTCCAGGTGCCCACGCCGTAGTACAGGGCAATCACCGACAGAGACGCCTTGTTCAGGGGCAGGACGATCCGGAGCAGGCAGGTAAGGGGGGCGGCTCCGTCGATGCGGGCGGCTTCCAGGAGGCTTTCCGGCATGCTTTCAAAGGAGGTCCGGAGGATGATCATATTGTAGGTGGAGATGGAAAAGGGGAGGATCAGCCCCCAGATGGAGCCCTTCAGCCCCAGCTGCTGGATGTTCAGGTAGGTGGGGATGGTGCCGCCAGAGAAGAACATGGTGAAGGTGATGGCCAGCATAATGGGCCGCCGCAGCATGAACTCCCGCCGGGACAGGACGTAGGCTCCCAGGGTGGTCATGACCATCTGCCAGCTGACGCCCAGGACCAGCAGCTTCAGGGTGTTCCAGTAGCCGATCCAGACCAGGTGGTTGGACAGCACCCGCTGATAGGCGTCCGGGGAAAGCTCCACGGGAAGGAGCAGCAGGCCGGAGTGGGCGATCAGCGCGTCGGAGTCCGAAAACGAGGCCATGAGCACGTGCCACATGGGATACAGGCAGACAAAGGCCAGGAGGGTCAGAAAGACGTAGTTGCACGCCTGAAAAACGCGCTCCCCCGGGGTTGCTTTGATTTTCATAAGCGTTCCTCCTTACCACAGACTGCTTTCGGTGTACTTTTTGCTGAGCTTGTTGGAGATCACCAGCAGGATGCAGTTGACCACGGAATTGAACAGGCCGATGGCCGTGGCGTAGCTCCAGTCCCCCAGCTCCAGGCCCATGCGGTAGTTGTAGGTGGAGATGATGTCGGAGACTTCGTAGTTGGTGGGGTTGTAGATGAGAAGGGTCTTTTCGTAGCCCACGCTCATCAGGGAGCCGATCTGGAGGATCAGCTGGATCATGATGGTGGGCGTGATGCCGGGGACGGTGATGCTCCAGACCTGCTGCCATTTGTTGGCTCCGTCCAGCTGGGCGGCTTCGTAGAGGTTCCGGTCCACGCCGGAAAGGGCCGCCAGATAGAGGATGGAGCTCCACCCCACGGTCTGCCAGATGTCGCTGGCGATGTAGATGGCCCGGTAATACCGGGTCCCCTGGAGCAGAGAGACCCGCTGGCCGCCGAACAGGGCGATGATGTCGTTGAAAAGCCCCGTGCTCAGGCAGAAGGAGGTGAGCATCCCGCAGATCACCACGGAAGAAACAAAGTGGGGCAGGTAGGTGATGCTTTCCACCACGGCGGCGAAGGCGTCCTTGATCTCCCCGGCGGGCCTGTCGGTGGTCAGGTCCTTGGGGAGGGGGAGAATCTGGTCCATGCAGCCCTTTTCATCGGCGGTTTTCAGCAGCGTGCAGTAGATGTCGCTGAGGAGATACCGCCGCATCCGGGGGAAGAACTCCTCGCTGCTCCAATTGCTGTCGATAATCTTGCCGATGAGCGCCGCGGCCAGCTGGCCGTTGTCCTTGCGGACGGCGGCGCTGATCCGCTCCTCCACCGGAAGGGAGTAGGGGTAGTTCCGGCAGGTGACGTCCTTGATTTTCTCATAGTCCAGAAAATCCTGGTCCAGGACGGGGATGAATTCCTCTGCCTCCTGGGCCTCCAGGTAGGACCGGTGGATGCCCTCGACGCCTGGATGAACGGCTCCGCAGGCGGCGACGACGGTAAACTGGAAGTTCTCCCAGAGAATCTGCTGGAGCTCGGAAACGGCGTCCACGATCTGCTTCATCTTTCCGGAAATGTTAGACCCGTGGAGCACCAGGACCTGGCGGCCGTCCAGCTCGGTCATGGCGGCCTGGAGAATCTCGCCCATCCGCTCCAGAAAGACGTTTTCGATGAGGAAGGTCTTCTGCTCCTCGGAGACCAGCCCGGTTTCTCCGGCCCGGAGCTTCAGGAGGAGGACCAGTTTTTCCCCCTGGGCGTAGGGCTGGGCGTAGGCGGCCAGGACCTTTCCGTCCTTGTCCGGGGAGGGCTGGTAGGGCTTCATCAGCAGGCTGACCAGCCCCCAGCGGGCCAGGGAGCTTTGATTTTTCAGCACGGTGGTCTCGGCGCTGTTTTTGGCGTTGACCAGTTCGGTGATCTTGCTGCCCAGAAATTGGTACTCGTTTGCGGGGTAGGAGGCGCTTTCCTCCTTTTGCGGGAAGGAGCGGAGCAGTTCCTCCAGGGGCCGGTAGTTCAGGGTCATGGCCTTGCGGATCAGCAGCGCCGCCACAATGACGCACAGCAGGAAGCTGACGGCGAAAAACGTCCGGATCCGGGTGGCCGAGGAGCGGATGCTGCCCTTGGGCATCAGCAGCACATAGGTCCAGTCCGTGACCGCCGACGGGGCGGTGTAGACCATGTACGCGCCGTCCTTCTCCATGGTTTCCAGGGCAAGGGCGCCGCCGACAGGGTAGTCCTCCGGCGCGCCCTTGAGGATGGCCCCGTCGGCGTCCAGGATCAGCCATTCGTAGCCGTTGCCCCACCGGTCCGAGGACACCTGCTGGGCCAGATTGTCGATATTCAGGAGGACGCCGATGGTGGCGGCGTTGGACTCCGCCTTCCGCTTTCCGCTGTACGTGAGGAAGACCATGCCCTCGCCGGCCTTTTCCCCGGAGGCGCAGATGACGCCGTATTTGTGCAGCGTGGAAAGCTGCTCCTTCCACGCGGCGATCTTTTCCTCGTCGCTGGAGAAGTATTCCTTGGCGTAGGTGTCCATCCGCATGGCCCCCTCGCCTTTGCCGGAGACGATGCGGTCCGCCGCCGGAAAACAGACGAAAAGGTCGAAGCAGGCGTCGCTGAGCAGCGTCAGGGAGGTCCGGGCCTCCTGGAGATCGGCCACCAGCTTCTGGATGGCGCTTTGGTTTTTGGGGCTCCACAGGTCCGCATCGCCGGATTTTTCCACCAGGAGCTGTTTTAAGGAAATCTGCACCAGGGTGTTGCGGTAGAACTCCACTTCCCGGTCGCAGGCCCCCTGGATGGTCTGGGCCAGGTTGCTGTTGGAAATTTCCACCTGCTTTTCGATGACGCCGTAGCTGAAAACGTAGAAAACGGACACCAGACACAGCGGCATCAAAAAAATTGCGGCAAACGATGCGATCATCTTCCGATAGGCCGCGCCCTTCTTTTTCATTGGATTCCCCCCGCGCTTCCGATTTTCGTCTGCTTTCCGGTCTATTTTACCATTTTTTGCGAAAAAAGCAAAGCCTTTGGGATGAGACTCCGCTAGTATCAGTGTAATCCCGGCGGCGGGGGATTTCAATTGACATTTTCTTGTTTGGGTTGGCAAAATTTTTCGGGAAAAGGAAAAGCCAGCGCCCAAAGACGCTGGCAGACTTCCCGATTCGATTTTTCAGACGTCACACACTCATCAGCACAATCGCGCAGACCCCGATCAGCACCCCGATCTTCCCGGCCAGGTTGATCTTCTCCCGCAGGACCAGCATGGAGTACAGGGAAATGGCCAGCATGGTCCCGCCCTGAACCACCGGGTAAAGGTAGGAGGCCGGAACGACGCCGCTGAGGTAGGAGGTCAGGACGTTGCCGCCGCCGGTGCCCACGGCCACCAGCACGATGGGCAGCAAGGACTTTTTAATGACGGAAAGGTCCCCTTTCAGGCCGCCCGGCTTGCCCAGGAACAGGCTCAGAAGGACCGCCGCCCCAAAGGCCGCCGCAAAGGAGACCAGCATCATCTGGGGAGACTCCGAGGGGATGCCCCGGCGCTTCAACGCCCGCTGCTGGAAGTTCATGACCAGGCTCAGGCTGCCGTTTCCGGCCCAGGTGAAGAAGCACAGGATCAGCCAGCGCTTGTTGAACTTGCCTCCCTTGGCCCCGCCCAGAACGGTGATGCAGTAGAAGGCCGCCAGGAACAGCAGGATGCCCAGCCCCACCTTCCAGGTCAGGGGCTCCTTCCAGAACAGCAGGCCGGCCACTGAGGGAATCAGCATGCTGGCGGAGAAGAAAAATCCGGTGTAGGACAGGGGGCCGCTCTGCATGGCGAAGTAGTAAAACTCCAGCGTGGCCACAAACAGAACCCCGAACAGGATGCCGTACAACACCGTGGGGCTGCTGAAGCTGGGCCGGGCGATCAGCGCCCATACCGCCAGGGCCGCGGCGATGATGCCGGAGGAGGTGGCGGTGCTCAGGACGTTCTGCCGCAGGGTGGAGGTCTTTACGTTGCGCAGCGCCGCGCTTTGGGATAGGAAAAACAAAACGGTAACGAGAATCAGAACAGTATTCATCGGTCTCACCTTTCGTGTCAATTATTTCTATTCTAACACACCGCTTTGCGGAAGACAATGGAAAATTTTGCGGAAAAATCGCCTTTTCTTGCGTTAGAGCCCCGCCAGCATGACGTTCATGAGGCTGGTCCGGCCGTCCTGGCTTCTGGGAAGGGTGTAGGCGGGCTCGTCCCGGAGCCGGAGGGCGTCCTCCTCCATGGGCAGACGGATCATCACCTGGATGCCGGGGGAGAGCCCCGCCAGGATGCAGGTGCCCCCGGCGTCCTCCACGGCCCGTTCCAGGATGTCATAGCCCATGCGCTTCAGGGGGAGCAGCTCCCCGGAGGAATCCAGCCGCAGCTGGGGCTCCCGCTGGGCGCAGAGATCGGCCGCGTCGGAGCAGTTGTCCGTCAGGAGCAGCTGGACGCTGCCGTCGGCGGTCCAGCACCGGCAGGAGAGAAGACCATCGGACATGCCCTTCTGGCGGAAGTACTGGGCGGCTCCGGCGGCCAGGTTCAGAATGCCGGCTTCCAGGCGGTTCCGGTCCGCCAGGCAGACCGCGCCGTCGCAGTCGATGTCGTATTCCAGCCGGAGCCCCAGGGGGATCAGCCGGAACTCCAGCTCGTGGAGGAGGCAGAACAGCCAGTCCTCCATGGGCACTGGCTGGAGGACAACGGTGCCCTCCCGGCCGTAGTAAAGGCTCAGGTTCTCGCAGAGCTTCAACAGGGTCAGGCAGGTATCCTCCATCCGGCCGATGCGGTCGGCGGCGTTGGCAAAAGCGCCGTCCTCGGCGTGCTGGGCCAGGATGTCCAGCTGGTTCAGGAGCCCGAAGACCCGCTGCCGGGCATAATAACTCAGCAGCCGGACGCCCTCGGCGCTCTCCGCGTCCTCGGGGCCGGTCCGGTAGGCGCAGAAGCTCCGGTAGGAGCCCACATAAAAGGGAGCGCCCTCCCGGTCATAGCAGGTGACGGCGATGGTCTCGCCGCCGCTGCGGCGGTTCCGGAAAAGGCCGACGCCCTGCTCCCGGACCCGGTCCTTCACGGCTTCCAGGCCGAAGTCCGGGAACACCTCCGGGAGGTACACGCCCTCCGCAACGGAGAGAAGGGTCTGGCGGCAGGCGGGATTCAGCCAGGCTACCTCCAGGTTTTCGTCAAAGCCGAAGGCGGGGTCCGGCTGGGAGGCATACAGCTGCCGCAAGGGCTCGGTGTCCTGTGAGGCCATTTTTTTCGTCCTTTCCGTTTATTTGCCGGGGTCGTTTCCGGCAACGGTGTTAGTATATCCCGGCCCGGCGGGAAAAGCAGAGGAAACCCTTTCCTCCGGCTGGTACATGGGATAGCGGGTGCGGTCCGTTCCGTCGATCTCCCGGAGGACCCGGCAGGGAACGCCTGCGGCCACCACGTTTGCCGGGATGGACCTGGCTGGTCACGGCGCTGCCCGCGCCGATGACGGAGTTGTCCCCGATCTTCACGCCGGCCAGAATGGTGGAGCCTGCGCCGATCCAGACGTTGTTCCCCACGGTGATGGGCTTGGCGACCTCGATCCCGGCTTTCCGCATTTCCGGGTCAATGGCGTGTTCCGCCGTGGTGAAGCAGCAGTTTGGCGCGACGAAAACGTGGTCCCCAAAGGCGACCCTGGCCCCGTCGGTGATGATCAGGTTGTGGTTGGAGTAGAAAAAATCCCCCACGGTGATGTTGTAGCCGTAATCGCACCAGAAGGGCGGGGTGATCACCGTTTCCCGGCCCATTTCCCCCAGGAGCTCCCGGAGGATGGCCAGATGGGCCTCCCGGTCGTTGGGGGAAAGCTGGTTGAAGCGGTGGCAGGCGTCTTTGGCCCGGCGGATCTCCGCTTCGTAGGCGGGGTTATAGCACCCCTGGAAAAAGCAGTTGGTGGGAGCCACCGGTCTCTCGCTCATAAAAAACTCCTTGGGAAACGTCTTATCTTACTTCTCGTTTTATTGTATCAGAAAAAAAGGCAGAAGTCTATGCTTTTGGCAAAGGTTTTGAAGAAAAATGGCAATTTTCGGAAAAAATTGCCGCCTTCCTTTACATTTGAGGAAAAATGGGGTAGAATAAAAAGGAAATTCCATGGGAAAGGCGGAAGGATATGGTATCTCTGGGCAACGATTGGGACGACATCCTGGCGGAGGAGTTCCGGAAGGAGTATTACCTCCGGCTGCGGCAGATTCTGAAACAGGAGTACCGGACCCAGACCATCTACCCCTCCATGTACGACCTTTTCAACGCCCTCCGGCTGACCCCGTGCAGCCAGGTCAAGGTGGTCATTCTGGGCCAGGACCCCTACCACGGGCCGGGACAGGCCCACGGCCTTTCCTTTTCCGTCCAGAAGGGGGTCCCCGTTCCGCCGTCCCTCCAGAACATCTTCAAGGAGCTCCAAAGCGACCTGGGGGTGACGCCGCCCCATCACGGCTGCCTGGAAGCCTGGGCCAGAAACGGCGTGCTGCTCCTGAACACCGTCCTCACCGTCCGGGCGGGGCGGCCCAACTCCCACAAGGGCATCGGCTGGGAGACCTTTACCGACGCGGTAATCCAAAAGCTCAATGAGCGGGACCAGCCCATGGTCTTCCTCCTCTGGGGGGCCAACGCCCGGGCCAAAGCGCCGCTTTTGACCAACCCTAACCATCTGGTGCTGACGGCAGCCCACCCCAGCCCCTTTTCGGCCAATTCCGGGTTCTTCGGCTGCCGGCATTTTTCCAAGGCCACCCGGTTTCTTAACCAGCACGGCGTCACCATGGATTGGAGCATTCCGGACTGACCGGGAAAGGAGGAGTCGTTATCCGACAAGTCAACCTGTACACCGACGGCGCGTGCAGCGGGAATCCCGGCCCCGGCGGCTGGGGCGCCGTCCTGGAATGTGACGGCCACCGGAAGGAGCTCTCCGGCGGGGAGCCCGCCACCACCAACAACCGCATGGAGCTCACGGCGGTCATCGAGGGGCTGTCCGCCCTGAAATTCCCCTGCAAAGTGACCCTGACCAGCGATTCCAAGTACGTCCTGGACGCCATCACCAAGGGCTGGGTCTACAACTGGAAGCGCAACGGCTGGAAAAAGGCCGACAAGTCCCCGGCCCTCAACGTGGACCTGTGGGAAAAGCTCCTGGAGCAGCTGGCCCGCCACGAGATGACCTACTGCTGGGTCAAGGGCCACGCAGGCCACCCGGAAAACGAGCGCTGCGACCAGATGGCCGTGGCCCAGAGCCAGAAGTTCCGGTAATCCTTACTGTTTTGATGGGAATTTAAAACTTTCTGTAAACACTTGCCAGCGGCCTTGAATTCCCCACCGAACTGGTATATAATGGGGATGTAAAAAATACCGGGCGACCGGTTTGATACCATCCCTTTGGAGAAAGGAAATGTCAAATGGACCATTATGTGTATCTGGACAACTCTGCCACCACAAAAATCTCGGATCGGGTGCTCCAGGCCATGCTCCCCTATCTGACGGAGCATTACGGGAACCCCTCCAGCATCTACGCCATGGGCCGGGAGTCGGCGCAGGCCATTGAAGATGCCCGTGCCAAAGTCGCCGCCGCCTTCAACGCCAAGCCCCAGGAGATCTACTTCACCGGCTGCGGCAGCGAATCCGACAACTGGGCCATCAAGGGCGCGGCCCGCCGGCTGGCCCGGACCCGGGGCAAAAAGCACATCATCACCTCGGCCATCGAGCATCACGCGGTGCTCCACACCTGCCAGGCCCTGGAGCGGGAAGGCTTCGAAGTCACCTATATCCCCGTGGACAGCAAGGGCTATGTGAACCCCGCCGACGTGGAAAAGGCCATCCGCCCGGATACGGCCATCGTCTCCATCATGTACGCCAACAACGAGATCGGCGCCATCCAGCCCATCCGGGAGATCGGCGCCATCTGTAAGGCCCATAAGGTCCTGTTCCACACCGACGCGGTCCAGGCCGTGGGCAACGTCCGCATCGACGTCAGGGAGGAGAACATCGACATGCTCTCCCTTTCCGGCCATAAGCTCCACGCGGCCAAGGGCGTAGGCGCGCTGTATGTCCGCCAGGGCGTGGTCCTAGACAACTTCATGGACGGCGGCGGACAGGAGCGCGGCAAGCGCGCCGGCACCGAGAACCTGGCCTCCATCGTGGGCCTGGGCGTGGCCCTGGAAGAAACCTACGAGAACTTCGACGAGAAGGTGGCCAAGATGACCCGCCTCCGCGACCGGCTCATCGAGGGGCTTCTGAAAATCCCGTGCACCCGGCTCAACGGCGGCATGGAGCACCGCCTCTGCACCAACGTCAACATTTCCTTCGGCGGCATCGAGGGCGAGGGCCTGCTGCTTCTCCTGGACCTCAACGGCATCGCCGGTTCCTCCGGTTCCGCCTGCACCTCCGGGTCCCTGGACCCCTCCCACGTGCTGCTGGCCATCGGACTGGAGCACGGCATCGCCCACGGCTCTCTCCGCCTGAGCCTGGGAGCCGACACCACCGACGAGGAAGTGGACTACACCCTGGAGACCGTCCCCAAAGTGGTGGAGCGCCTCCGCGCCATGTCTCCGGTGTGGCAGGAATGGAACGACGACCAGCGGGCCGGCAAGGACCTGTAAAAATCGAAAGGAAGGATCAATTATGTTATATAGCGCAAAAGTTATGGAGCATTTCGCCAACCCCCACAACGTGGGTGAAATCCCGGACGCCAACGGCGTCGGCGAGGTGGGCAACCAGAAGTGCGGCGACATCATGAAGATGTTCCTGAAGATCGAGGACGGCGTCATCAAGGACGTGAAGTTCCAAACCTTCGGCTGCGGCGCGGCCATCGCCACCTCCTCCATGGCCACCGACCTCATCAAGGGCAAGCCCCTGTCCGAGGCGCTGAAGCTGACCAACCAGGCCGTGGTTGAGGCTCTGGACGGTCTGCCCCCTGTGAAGCTCCACTGTTCCGTTCTGGCGGAGCAGGCGGTGAAGGCCGCCGTGGCGGACTACTACCGCCGCCAGGGTATCGACCCCACCCCCATCGTCGGCAATCTGGACGAAGGCGAGTGCCACAGCTGCGGCTGCCAGGGCTCCGAGTGCAGCAAATAAGAGCGATTTCGGGACCGCTCCGCTTCCTGTTTGGGGAGCGGGGCGGTTTTTTGGACCTGTAAAACTTGCGGTTTTTCATGCGGAATTTGCGGAGTTCTGCAATTCCGATTTTGGGGATTTTCCCCAGATGGTATACTGAACCAAAGGAGTGAACGGCATGAATTCCAATTACCAGATTGCAGCGTACTACTTTCCCAATTTCCACCTGGACCCCAGAAACGAGGCCTGGCACGGAAAAGGCTGGACGGAATGGAACCTGGTCAGGGCCGCGGCCCCTCGGTTTGAGGGCCATGTGCAGCCCAAAGTCCCGGCGTGGGGCTATGAGGACGAGTCCGACCCGGCGGTCATGGCCAAAAAGATCGATGCTGCGGCCAAAAGCGGGCTCAGCGCCTTTTTTTCGACTGGTACTGGTACGACAACGGCCCCTATTTGCAGCGCGCGCTGGAGGAGGGCTTTCTGAAGGCGGAAAACCGCGGGGATCTGAAATTCGCCCTGATGTGGGCCAACCACGACTGGCTGGACATCCATCCGGCCCAGCGGAGCCGCCCCTGCAACGTGCTGGCCACGGGAAAGGTCTCGGTCCGGCAGTTTGAGGAGGCCACGGATTTATATCCTGGAGCACTACTTCACCCAGCCCAACTACTGGCGGGTGGACGGTGGCCTGTACTTTTCCATTTACGAGCTGGCCGGGCTGGTCCAGGGACTGGGCGGCGTTGCCGAGACCCGGGCTGCGTTGGACGGTCTCCGGGATCGGGTGCGGAAACGCAGACTTGGAGAGCTGCATCTCAACGCCGTGATCTGGGGAGTGCAGATTCTTCCGGCGGAGATCAAAATCGAGAATCCCAACGCGCTACTGGAAGCCCTGGGCTTTGACAGCGTGACCTCCTATGTGTGGATTCACCACCGGACGCCCCCGGCTTTTCCGGCGGCGGACTATTCCGCCTATGCCCGGGACTGCCTGGAGGAGAGCCGCTGGCTGGCCGGCTCCTACCGTCTGCCCTATTATCCCAACGTGACCATGGGCTGGGACCCCAGCCCCCGGACCATCCAGTCGGACGCGTATGAGAACACCGGCTATCCTGCCACCCCCATTCTTTCGGCCAATACGCCGGCAGCCTTCCGGAAGGCGCTGGAAGGGGCCAGGAGCCTTCTGGACGAAACCGCCGGTCCCCGGATTCTGACCATCAACGCCTGGAACGAGTGGACGGAGGGCAGCTATCTGGAACCGGATACGGTAAACGGCTGGGGCTATCTGGACGCTATCCGAGAGGTATTTTCCCGCTGAAATCCGCCCCGCGCCGAAATGTGCTTCCGGCGCGGGGTTCGCTTTCCGACAGATTTTTTCCCAAAGCCGTTGAAAAATCCGGGGGATTACGGTATAATAACCTCAAAGGCATTTGCAATGGCAAATGCGTTCTGGGCCAAGCCCAGAACCGGGCGTTCCGCCCGCTTTGAGAACATTGTACCACGTCCGGTTTTGCCTGCGGCAAAACGGCGACGGCATAGGCCGTCTTCCGGAACCTGACGGTTCCGGCGGCCGTGGTATAATAACCTCAAAGGCATTTGCTGCCGTGAATCGGCTTGCGGCGCAATGACCGAATTCTGCCAAATTGTCTGACGAGTCAAACATCAAGTCTGACTTTCAATCTTTTCGTTTGGCGGCGAAAATCTTACACATCACACGGAGGCACACCATGCAGCGGGTTTTGGGCTATATGCGGAAGGCAATACAGGAATTCGACCTGATCCAGGACGGCGACCGGATCGCGGTGGGCGTCTCGGGAGGGAAGGATTCCGTGGCGCTTCTCACGGGGCTCTCCCGGCTGCGGCGGTTCATCGGCATCGATTATGAGGTGGTGGGCCTGACCCTGGACCCCCAGTTCCACGGCGTCCCCGGGGACTACTCCGCCATCGGGGACCTCTGCCGGGAGCTGGAGGTGCCCTACATCCTCAAGCGGACCCAGATCGGCGAGATCGTCTTTGACGCCCGGCAGGAATCAAACCCTTGCAGCCTCTGCGCCCGGATGCGCCGGGGAGCCCTCCACGACGCTGCCAAGGAGGCGGGCTGCAACAAGATCGCCCTGGGCCACCATTACGACGACGTCATCGAGACCTTTCTCATGAACCTGTTCAACGAGGGCCGGGTGGGCTGTTTCGCCCCCAAGACCTACCTTTCCCGGAAGGACCTGTGGATGATCCGCCCCCTGGTCTTTGCCCCGGAAAAGGAGATCCGCCGGGCGGTGGAGCGCACCGGGCTGCCGGTGGTCAAGAGCAAGTGCCCCGCCGACGGCTACACCCAGCGTCAGGCCACCAAGGAGTTCCTGGCCCAGAAGGAGCGGGAAAGCAGCGGCTTCAAGTATCGGATTTTCGGCGCCCTCCGGCGCTCCGGCGTAGACGGCTGGGGCTTCCCGGACAAGGGCGCGGACCCCATCGACCAGAAGGAGGAGTAACCATGAAACACACCGAAAAGAAACGGAACCCCAAGCGCGCCTACCGGAAAATGAGCGCCATGTCCCTGACGTCCATGATCTTGGGCCTTGTGACCCTGGTTTTGGCGGCGGTGTACCTGGTGTTCCGGTTCGTTTCCGACCGCAGCTACCGGCGGAAATGGCAGGACTACGAAGAATGCGGCTTAATGTAACGATGAAAATCCCCGGCGGAAAATGCTCCCGCCGGGGATTTTTTCGGTTTGTTCAGGATGGCTGGGTAGTCGAAATCTACATGGAAGTTTCGGATGCCGCAGTCCTGGCAGCGGAGGTCCGATAAGGTTCGGGAGAAGCGGCACTTTCTGCTTTTGCGGTACTCATCGGAGAGCACGCCAGAAGCGAAGCGAGCCGATTTTCCCAGGCCGAAAAGGTTTAGGAAAGCCGTCCGGGGTTTTCCTCCCGGTAGTCAGAATAGTCGAAATATACATAGGAATTCCGGGCGTCGTAGCCTTGGCGGCAGTGGTCCGTTAAGGTTCGGCAGAGCGGTGCTGTCCCGCTTTTTCTGCAGTCATCGGAGAGCATGCCGAGAACGAAGCTGACCTGACTTTTCCGGGGCGAAACGGTTCAGGAAAGCCGTCCGGGGTCCCCCCCGGTAATCAGAATAGTCGAAATCTACATAGGAATTCCGGGTGCCACAGTCTTGGCGGCAGTGGTCTGTTAAGGTTCGGCAAAGCGGTGCTTTCCCGCTTTTGCTGCAGTCATTGGAGAGCACGCCGAAGTTGAAACGGGCCGATTTTCCTGGGTCGAAACGGCTCAGGAAAGCCGTCCCGGGTCTTCCTCCCGATAGTCCAGATAGTCGAAATCTGTATGGGAGTCGCGGACGCCGCAGTCCTGGCAGCAGAGGCCCACAAAGGCTCCGGTGAAGCGGTACTCGCCGTTTTCGATGTAATAATCGTCGGAAAGGATGCTGTAATCGAAGCACGGCCCGATGGGCTCCCAGGCCGCCCCGTCGGGGCTGGCGCAAAAGCGGAGCTGGTCGTAATGGACCGCCGCCCGGAGATAGTACGCGCCCTCCGGGACCTCGATTCCCGCGCCGACGGGGTAGGAAATGCGGCCCAGGTCGCTTTTGAGGATTCCCAGGCGCTTTTTGCCGTCCTCGGCCCGGGTCAGGTAGAGGTAGAAGAAGCACTCGGTGTCGTAGATGCAGATGAGGCCCGCAGTCTGGTGGTAGTTTTCCGGGGTGTAGTCGATTTTGGTCTCGGCGATGTAGCAAAACGCCTGCTGCCGCCGGGCTACCAGGCTCTGCTCATACCGAGAATGGAGGGAGTCCCGGCCGTACAGGCGGAGCCAGCCGGGGCGCTCCGTCAGGGTCATGATTTGGTGCGTTAAGGGTACGCGGAGGGTCTGGTAAGGGTATCCCAGGGTATCCCGGTCAAAGTCGTCCCGGACCGGTAAGGCGGGGTAGGGGTGCTCCGGGAGATCGGGGGCCTCGACGGTCAGCGCCGGGGTGTATCCGCCGTGGCTCAACCGCAGCCAGCCGTCCTCGCTCCAGAAAACTTTTTCCAAAGCGGTCTCCCGGCCCAGGATGCAGCAGCCCTTATTGGGCAAGGGGCGGCCCACCAGGTGGGCGATGTACCACTGGCCGTCCTGGGTCTCCACCAGGCTGGCGTGGCCCGCTTTCTGTAAGGGGAGAAAGGGGTCGTCCCGGGAGGTGAGCATGGGATTTTCCGGGTCTACTTCGTAGGGGCCGGTGATGGAGCGGCTCCGGGCCATGGAGACCACGTGGTTGCAGTCAGTGCCGCCCTCGGCCAGCATGAGGTAGTAGTAGCCGCCGTGGCGGTAGAGGTGGGGCCCCTCCGCGCCGATGATGCCGGAGGTGCGGAAGATGCGGCGCTCCGGGCCCACCAGCTTCTGGGCGGCGGGGTCGTATTCCCGCAGGAGGATGCCGCCCCGGGGGGACTGGAACCACCGGACGTCGCAGTCCCGGTTCACCAGCCATTTCCGGCCGTCGGTGTCGTGGAACAGGGAGGGGTCGAAGCCGGTGCTCCCCAGATAAATGGGCTCCGACCAGTCGCCGTCGATGGAATCGCAGGTCACAAGGTAGTTGTGGGTGTCCTGCATGGAGGAGGCGGTGCGGACGATGGTGTAGACCAGGTAAAAAGTGCCGCCGCACCAGGAGAGGCACGGGGCGAAGATGCCGCAGGAGCTGGGGATTCCCCGCATGTCCAACTGGCTGACCCGGCGGAGGGGCCAGGCGGCGAACTCCCAGTGGACCAGGTCCCGGGAGTGGTAGATGGCCACGCCGGGGAACCACTCAAAGGTGGAGGTGGCCAGATAGTAGTCGTCTCCCACCCGGATAATGGAGGGGTCCGGGTGGAAGCCGGGGAGGATGGGATTCTGAATCGTTCTCATAACGTCTCCTTTCGCTGCGGTGGCGGGCCGCCACTCCCGTGTCGCCGCGGCTGAGTTTCTCGCGCTGGGTTTTAGTTGCCGCGCGACGAGCTGCGCGGCGACGGATTTGGGGTGCCCGTGGGATAGATTCCGCAGCGGCGGCAAATCAAGTTTTAGGTCCAGCCTTTTTTCAAAAGGCTGGTGGGGTTCTTAGGGGCAAAGCCCCTGAGTCGCCCTCCGCAGAGGGCGAAATTCCCTGATGCTACCAAAAGATCAGGAAGGGAAGGCTGGACAGCCCGGTGGGCTGTCCAGCCGAGGGGAACCCTATCAAGGGGTTCCCCAGCGGCGGGCCGCCACTCCCATGTCGCCGCGGCTGTGTTCCTCGCGTTGGGTTTTAGTGGCCGCGCGACAGGCTGCGCGGCGACGGGTTGGGGTGCCCGTGGGATGGATTCCGCAGCGGCGGCAAATCAAGTTTTAGGTCCAGCCTTTTTTCAAAAGGCTGGTGGGGTTCTTAGGGGCAAAGCCCCTGAGTCGCCCTCCGCAGAGGGCGAAATTCCCTGATGCTACCAAAAGATCAGGAAGGGGAGGCTGGACAGCCCGGTGGGCTGTCCGGCCGAGGGGAACCCTATCAAGGGG
>CAKTCT010000055.1 GCA_934539585.1 uncultured Oscillospiraceae bacterium
CCCCCTGGAACTTTGCGCCTTTGAAACATGCCCTTTTTCATTGTTTTTTCATTTGGGCAATCTATCTATATAAAGGCTGGGAACTTCTACATCCCTGGCGCGGATTTTTTCTGAAAAAATGGGGCAAAAACGAAAAAAAGCGGAGCCAAATCCTGAAAAACTCAGAATCTGACTCCGCTTTTTGCTTCTTTTTCGGTTGGATCAGGGGGTGACAGTAATGGAACAGGCTTCCTGTTTCGCGACTCAAAAAAGCCCGCGAACCCCGATAAAACCTAAGAAAAAAGTGGCCGACAGTAAAATCGACCACTAAACCTGGTGGACGAGGGTGGATTCGGACCACCGAAGCTGAAAAGCAACAGATTTACAGTCTGCCCCCTTTGGCCACTCGGGAACTCGTCCATATTCAGTTCTGCTTTCGGTGCAGATGACCGGCTGTCGATGAAGTGGAGCTGGTGGACGGACTCGAACCCCCGACCTGCTGATTACAAATCAGCTGCTCTACCAACTGAGCTACACCAGCAAACTCGCGTTCTTCCGATGGCCCCAAATGGTCGGGGCGACAGGACTCGAACCTGCGGCATCTTGGTCCCAAACCAAGCACTCTACCAAACTGAGCTACGCCCCGGTAGTTGGTCCTTGCGTGACAGCGTTACTATTTTACCACAGCCCATGGCGTTTGTCAAGGGCTTCTATGAAAAATACAAGCCGCAAATGCCGCGCATCTGCGGCTTGTACATTTGGCGCGCCCGGAGGGATTCGAACCCGCGACCTTTTGATTCGTAGTCAAACACTCTATCCAACTGAGCTACGAGCGCAGATTGCCGCATGACTTTCGTCAACTGACAACGAAAGTTATTTTACCACACCTTGTCCGATTTGTCAAGGGTTTTGAAAAATTTTCTTTGGAAATGCCGTCCCAAGGGACAAGCTTTTTCCCGTTTTCCGCAAAGTTTACAAAAGACCGCTATATTTCGCCGGTTCTCCCGTGCTATAATACCTTGTAGAAATTGGAGCGGATCGCCGGACCCGCTTCGTTGGGAGGGCTATCATGAACAACCGCCAATCCAACATCCCGCCCGCGGCTTCCGCCGGGCACATTTACGTCAACGGGTACGGATTCGTCGACGTGGACCCCCGTCTCCAGCAGGAACGGGCCATCCGGAAAAACGCCGCCGTCACCGGCCTGTCCCTGGTGGGGATTCTGGCGTTTTCCACGGTGTGCCCCTATGTCACCACCCTCCTGATCAAAAGCGTCCTGGCCGTGCTGCCCCTTTCCGGGGACTACGGCTCTGCCCTGGCCCTGACCCAGCTCCGGGACCTGCTGAGCTACGTCCTGGCCATGGGCATCCCGCTGCTCCTGGCCGTGGCCATTCTCCGGCCCCAGAGGGGCAGCATCGCCCTGCGGCGGTTCCCCTCCGACGGCAGGCTGCTCTCCGACTCCATGATTATCGCCCTGGCCGTCACCGTGCTCCTGGAGATTTTGTCCAACTGCGTGGACGGCGTTTTCGCCTACTTCCGGATTCTGGAGCTGCGGCCCTACGACCTGCTCCCCGGGACGCCGGGGGCTTTAGGGCTCTACCTCCTGCGGGTGACAGTGCTGCCCGCTCTGCTGGAGGAGCTTCTCTTCCGGGGCGTGCTGCTGCGGTCGCTGCGGCAGTTCGGCGACGCCTTTGCCCTGGTGGCCTCCTCGGCGGCTTTCGGGCTGATTCATTACAGTCTCACCAAGGACCTCAGCGGGTTCGTTCTGGGTCTGGTTCTGGGCTATTTTGTCATCCGGACCCGGTCGGTGTTCACCGCCGTGTTCTCCCGGTTCCTGACCTTGCTGCTGCCGGTGGTCCTGCGGCTCCTGCAGCACATCGCCCCCACCACCGTCTACCACATTGCGGCCTATGGGGTCAAGGCCCTGATCCTGGCTGCGGCCATCGGCGTCTTTATCCTCATCTGCCGCCGGGAGGGCAACGCCTTCGTCCTCAGCGGCAGCCACACGGAGATTCCCATCTCCCGGAAGCTCCGGGCCTACTTCTGGAACGTCCCCATGATGCTGGCAAGCCTTCTGTGGCTGTCCCAGATCGTTTTACATATCCACTTTATCGGCTAAGGAGGGATTCCCCTGGCGACTTTGGAAGAAGACCGGCGCTACATGTCCCTGGCCCTGGACCAGGCCCGGCTGGCGGCCTCCCTGGGGGAGACCCCCATCGGTGCGGTGCTGGTCTGGGAGGGGCAGGTGACGGCCTCGGCTTATAACCGCCGGGAGCTGGACCGGCTGGCCACGGCCCACGCCGAGCTCCTGGCCATCAACGAAGCCTGCCGGAAGCTGGGGGGCTGGCGGCTCCACAAGGCCACCCTTTACGTCACCCTGGAGCCCTGCCCCATGTGCGCGGGGGCCATTATCAACGCCCGGATCAAGCGGGTGGTCTACGGCGCGTCGGACCGGAAGGCCGGGTGCTGCGGCTCCGTCCTGGACCTGTTCCGGGAGCCCTTCAACCACCACCCGGAAGTCACCGGCGGGGTCCTGGCAGAGGAAAGCGCCGCCTTGCTCAGCAGCTTTTTCAAACAGCTCCGGAAAGCATGAAACCCGTGGGAACCCCAAGGTCCCCACGGGTTTTTCTTACAGCGGATACTCGAACAGCCGGTACTCCGTCCAGCCGGTGTCCTCGTAAAACAGGGTCCGGGCCTGGACAAAGCGGAAGCCCATTCCCGTATAGAGCCGCTCCGCCCCGGCGTTGGTCCCCAGGATGTCCAGGCGCACGCCCTTCTTCCCCTGGGACCGGGCCAGAGCGAGCAGCTCCCGGACCAGCCGCCTGCCCAGCCCACGACCCTGCAGGGAGGGGTCCACGGCCAGGGCATGGGGGATCAGCACCTCCCCCCGGAGCGCAGCCCACGGTCCAGGGAGCGCCGTCGTAGCCCGGATTGCAGGCGCTGTTCAGAATCACCGAGGCCGCCAAAGCGCCGTCTTCGGTGAGGAGGTACAGCTCTCCCCGCTCCAGGCTCTCCCGGAGGAAATCATCGGCGGGGTACACGCCCTTTTTCCAACCGATGGTATCGTTCTGGTCCGCCATGGCGTCGATCAGGTCCCAATAAAACTGCCGGACCCGGAGAAAATCGCCGGCTGCTGCCTTTTGGAACTCCATATCACTTCACCACAAAGGCCAGGACCAGCGCCGCCGCCCCAAAGACGGCCAGGAGGACCCCGGCTCCCTTGGTGCAGAAGCGGTAGAGGTCCGACGGCTCATCGGCGGAACAGGACTTCCACTTTTCCGTCAGCGCCCAGTACAGGTCCGGGCGGAAAAAGAGGAGCAGCCCCAGTGCCAGAAACACGATGCCCATGAAAATGATCCAGCCCATGGTTTATTCTCCCTTTCTTACAGTGTGATCCAGAAGCGCCTGACGGTGACGTTTTCGTCGGGGTCAAAGCGCTCATCCTCCAGGACGCCGCCGTTTTTCCGGATGATCTTCTCCGAACCGGCGTTGTCCTCGTCACAGATACAGAGGACCCTGTCAAAGCCAAACTCCCTGGCGATGTCCAGGCCCTGTGCCAGTATCCGGGTCCCCAGGCCCTCCATCCGACGGGGGGGACGGACGGCGTAGCCGATGTGGCCGCCGTAATTGCGCAGGAAGTCGGTGAGCGCAAATTTCAGGCTGAACACCCCGACCAGCTCCCGCCGTCATAGCAGAGATAGAAATTTTCCCGCACATACCCTTCCGGAAGGTTCCGGCCGGTGCAGCGGTTCTGCATTCCGGTGAGCCAGAGGTCAAAATCCCCGGCGTTTCCGCAGCCGATGCACTCCCCGCCGGCCTCCTGGATTTCCCGGTAAAAGTCCAGGACGTCCCGGCGGCAGCGTTCTTCCGGCAGAATGAAGGTCAGCATCCGATTTTCCCCTTGCTTTGGGGATACTCCCCGATAAACCGCCCCACGGCGGCCAGGTCCGGGTCCGATAAGACCCCGGTGGCCGACGCTTTCAGCTCCGGGACGGCGTTGGCCACGGCGTAGGACTCGTCTGCCGCCCCGAACATCTGCAAATCGTTGCGGTTGTCCCCGAAGCAGACCACCCGGTCCCCGCCGTACTGCTCCCGGAGCCAGCGGACCCCCGCCGCCTTGGTGGCGGCCTGGTCATAAATCTCCACATACCAGGTCTCCGGGTCGTAGCTGTCCCGGTAGCGGTGAAAGACCATCCCCGGGACCCCGTTCAGCTCCGCCGCCAGCCGGGCGGTGGGCTCCTCCCCGTCGATGACGCAGCAGAAGATGGGGTCCTCCCCCTCCGGGCACCGGCCCTGGACAAAAACCTTCATGGGCTTGGCCTTCCGCAGGTCGTAGAACATCTGCTGGCTAAGATTTTCCAGCCGGTCGTAGTACACGTAGAGCTTGTCCCCCCGGACGGTGTACCAGAAGCCGCTCATGGAAAGCCGGTCCAGAGCGGCCCGGGCGGCGGCGGCCTCCGGCTTTTTCAGAGGGAACAGGCGGACGAAAGCCCGCTTTTCGAAGTCGTAGATGCCTGCGCCGTTCATGACCACCCCGGGCAGCGCCCCGGAAACGGGGGCCAGAATCTCTCCCACCGTGGCCGGGGTCCGGGCGGTGGCCACGGCGAAGGCGTCTCCCCGGGCGATGGCGGCGTTGATCCCGGCGGCGCTTTCCGGGGGAATGGTCAGGCGGCTGTCGATGAGAGTGCCGTCCAGGTCGGAAACAAACAGGGTCACGGTCTTCCCTCCCGGCGGCTGTCCAGCCACAGCTTATACTCGATGGCGTCCACGCAGGCCTGGAGGCTGGCGTTGATGATGTCCCGGGAGACTCCAACCGTGGTCCAGACCTCCCGGCCGTCGGTGGTCTCCACCAGGACCCGGACCTTGGCGGCGGTGGCGTCCTGGGGCTCGATGACCCGGACCTTATAGTCGGTCAGGCGCATCCGCTCCAGGGAGGGGTAGAACCGCCCCACGGCCTTCCGCAAGGCGCAGTCCAGGGCATGGACCGGGCCTTCGCCCTCGCCGCCGCCGATTTCGCAGGTGTCCCCCACCCGGATTTTGACCACAGCGGAGGAGCCGTTGGGCCGGGCGGATTCTACGTCCTGCTCCCCGATGGTCCGGGAGTAGATCACGTCGAAGAAGGGGCGGAAGCTGCCCTGCTGCCGCAGGATCATCAGCTGGAGGCTGGCGGCGGCGTACTCGTACTGGTAGCCCAGGTACTCCCGTTCCTTGATCATAGCCACGATGGAGGCTGTGTCGGCGTCCTTGGCGGCGTCGCCCAGGATGTTGGCCACGGCGGCCCGGCCCGCCACCTCGGAGATGAGGACGCTGCGGCGGTTCCCCACCCGGGCGGGGTCGATGTGCTCAAAGGAAGCCGGGACCTTCATCACCCCGTCGATGTGCATCCCGCCCTTATGGGCGAAGGCCCCGCTGCCCACATAGGGCATCCCCGGGTCCGGGATGACGTTGGAGATTTCGGCTACGGCCCGGACGGTATGGGTCAGGTCCGCCAGGCTTTCCGGAGGAACGCAGTCGTAGCCCAGCTTCAGCTGCAAGGTGGGGAGGATGGCGGAGAGATTGGCGTTGCCGCACCGCTCCCCGAAGCCCAGAAGGGTCCCCTGGACCTGCTCCGCCCCGGCCCGAACGGCCAGAAGGGTGTTCCCCACGGCGCAGCCGCAGTCGTTGTGGCAGTGGATTCCCAGGGGGACGGAGGTTTTCCCCTTGACCCCGGTGACAATGTGGAAAATTTCGTCGGGCAGCGTCCCGCCGTTGGTGTCGCAGAGGACCAGCCAGGAGGCTCCGGCCTCCTGAGCGGTATCCAGCACCGCCTGGGCGTAGGCGGGGTCCTCCTTCCAGCCATCGAAGAAGTGCTCCGCATCAAAGACCACTTCCCGGCCGTGGGAAGCCAGGTACCGGACGCTGTCCCGGATCATGGCCAGGTTTTCCTCCCGGGTGGTGCGCAGGACCTGCTCCACATGAAAGGCCGAAGCCTTGCCGAAGATAGCTACCGCCCTGGTCCCCGCCTCCAGGAGGGCGGCAAGTCCCGGGTCCTCCTCCGGAGCCGTTCCGGGACGCCGGGTGGAGCCGAAGGCCGTCAGCTTCGTCTGTTTCAGGGGGATTTCCGCGGCCTCCTTGAAAAACTCCCGGTCCTTGGGGTTGGAAAAGGGGTTCCCCGCCTCGACGTAGGGAATCCCCAGGCCGTCCAGGAGCCGGAGGATGTTCAGCTTATCGCTGACGGAAAAGCTGATCCCCTGGCCCTGGGCCCCATCCCGGAGGGTGGAATCAAAAAGCGTCAGCCGCTTCATGGGAGACACGTCCTTTCTTTTTTCCATTGCAAAACAGGGGTACCGGACCGGTACCCCTGCGCGTTTGCTGTTCGAACCATCCAATCAGCCGATGAACGCCTGAACGGACTCGGGGAGCTCCTCTTTATCCGCGGAAACGGTAAAGACGATGTTGATTTCCCGGTCGCCGACAGCGGTGTTCAGCTTGGTCAGGAACTTGCCCAGCTTGTCATAATCCCGGCCGCCGATGCGGAGGGTGGAGTCGATGAACATATCGGTGATGTCAAAGTTTCCGGCCAGCACTCCGGTGAGGAAGC
Source organism: uncultured Oscillospiraceae bacterium (assembly GCA_934539585.1). Taxonomy (GTDB): domain Bacteria; phylum Bacillota; class Clostridia; order Oscillospirales; family Ruminococcaceae; genus Merdivicinus. Next base: position 6,560 of record CAKTCT010000055.1, read on the forward strand.
CGTAGAATTCTTCGTAGCCCTCGATGGCGTCCTTGGACGTCTCCATCAGGCGGACGGAAGAAGGAATGTCATAGGTGAGGTGCGGGACCTTTTCGATGCAGACGACATTGCCGCTGGACACTTTCTCAGCCGCTGCCACCATGTCCACCAGGACCTTGGTTTTGCCGGTGCCTTTTCTTCCCACGATGAGTTTGATCATATCGCGTACCTCCATTTGATCGGGGCAGCGCCCCGTTTTTTGTTTATGCAAGAGTCCCGCCGTCGTCTTTCTCTCCGCCGGGACGCCTGTCCGAAAGTTGGGTTACTTGGAAAGCCGGGCTTCCAGGTCCACGCGGCGGTCCTCATAGCCGGGTTTGCCCAAAAGGGCGAACATGTTCTTCTTGTAGCTTTCCACGCCGGGCTGGTTGAAGGGGTTGACCCCCAGGAGATAGCCGGAAATGGCGCAGGCTTTCTCAAAGAAATAGACCATCCAGCCGAATTCGTATTCGTTGATCTCCGGAACCTCCAGGACGATGGCGGGAACGCCGCCCTCGGTGTGGGCCAGGATGGTGGCCTCCATGACCTTCTGGTTGACCTTGCTCATTTCCTGGCCGGAGAGGAAGTTCAGGCCGTCCAGGTTCTCCGGGTCCTTCTCGATGAAGAAGTCCTGTTTGGGCTTCCGGATATCCATAAAGGTCTCGAACATGATCCGGGAGCCGTCCTGGATGAACTGGCCCAGGGAGTGCAGGTCGGTGGAAAAGATCACAGAGGAGGGGTAGATGCCCTTGTTGTCCTTGCCTTCGCTTTCGCCGAAGAGCTGCTTGTACCACTCGGCCATCATAGCGAAGCAGGGATCGAAGCTGGCCATGATCTCCACGCTCTTGCCCTTCTGGGAGAGTGCAAAGCGGGTGGCCGCGTACTGGTAGCACTCGTTTTGGGAGAGGTCGCCGCAGTCATAAGCGTCCTGGGCGGCTTTTGCGCCGTCCATGATCTTCTGGATGTCGCAGCCGGCGGCGGCAATGGGCAGCAGGCCCACAGCGGTGAGAACGGAGTAACGGCCGCCCACGTCGTCGGGGACCACGAAGGTGGCATAGCCCTCCCGGTCGGCCAGCTCCTTCAGGGTGCCTTTGGCCTTATCGGTGGTGCAGTAGATGCGCTCTTTGGCGCCCTCCGCGCCGTATTTTTTCTCCAGCAGCGCCTTGAACACCCGGAACGCCAGAGCAGGCTCGGTGGTGGTGCCGGATTTGGAGATGACATTGACCGCCAGGTCCTTGCCCTCACAGATGGAGAGGAGTTCCTGAAGGTAGGAGGGGCTGACGCTGTTCCCGGCGAAATAGATGTCCGGGGTGTCCTTTTTCAGATTGTTGTAGAGGGGGGATTTCAGCAGCTCGATGGCCGCCCGGGCCCCCAGGTAGGAGCCGCCGATGCCGATAACGATGAGGATATCGGCCTGCTTCCGGATTTTTTCCGCGGCCTGCTGGATCCGGGCGAATTCTTCCTTGTCGTAGTTGGTGGGAAGGTCCACCCAGCCCAGGAAGTCGTTTCCGAGACCGGTATGATCGGTAAGAGACTGGTGGGCGGCCTTGACCGCGCCGGAAAGGGCGCTCAGTTCGTGGTCCGCCAGGAATCCCTTCAAGTAAGTCGAATTAAAGTGAATTGCCATGAAGATTCCCTCCGATAGAATGGTTGTTTGGTATGGTTCTATTGTACTACATAACCCTACCTGTTTTCAACCGCTTTTTATGAATTTTGTAAAAATTGATAGGGATTCTCCCCCAGCAGCTCCCGGAGGGAGGCGATTTCCCAAGTGGGGACGGCGTTTCCGGTCAGGGGCTTTCCCTCCGGGTTCAGCCAGCAGGAATCCACCCCGGCGTTGGCTCCCCCGGCGATGTCCGAGGTCAGGGAGTCCCCGACAATGAGGACCCGGGACCGGTCCGGCCAGCCGGTTTTCGCAAAAACGTAGTCGAAGTACGCCTTCTGGGGCTTGGCCGCCCCGGCTTCCTCGGAGACGAAGATGCCGGAGATGTACGGCGCGATCTCCGACTCCCGGAGCCGCCGCTTCTGGACCCGGGTGATGCCGTTGGTGGTCAGGTAGAGGGCGCTGGTTCTGGAAAGCTCCCGGCAGACCTCCAGGGCGTCGGGCAGCAGGAAGTTTCCCTCCGACAATGCGTCGGGATATTCCCGGGCGCCCACGTCCGCCGGGTCGGCCCGGAGGTTCCGCTCCGCAAAAAGGCGGACGAAGCGCTCCACCTGGAGCTGCTCCTTGGTGACTTCTCCCCGTTCCAGCTGCCGCCAGAGGGCCTCGTTGATATCCCGGTACTGGTTCAGAACGCCCTCGTCGAAGAAAAAGCCGTGGGCCCCGAAGACCTTCCGGAGGGCCTCCCGTTCTGCCCGGCGGAAGTCGAACAGGGTCTCGTCGGCATCCAGAAAATAAACTGCGTACCGTCTCATGGCCGCCCTCACATCAGGCCCATGAGGCCGGTGCCGATGACCCCCAGGACCATCAGCACCACCAGGACCAGACAGATGATCCGGACGGTGTTCTTCTTCAGGCTCCGCATAAAACTCCCCCGTTTCCACGCCATGTGTGATTGCTTTCTATTATACATCCTCCCGCCGGGCAAAATCAAGATATGGTTTGTGAACGGCGGGAGGTTTTTCCACGAGAAAGGCCCTATGCGGAGGTTCCGCATAGGGCCGGACGATGCGCTCTTACACAAGCTCGATGATAGCCATCTCCGCTGCGTCGCCGCGGCGGGGGCCGATCTTCACGATGCGGGTGTAACCGCCGTTTTTGTCGGCGTATTTGGGTGCGATTTCGTCAAACAGTTTCTTGGATACGCCCTCTTTGGTGACGTAGCCGAAAACCTGGCGTTTCGCGTGGAGGGTGTTCTCCTTGCCGAGAGTGATCATTTTCTCGGTCATTGCGCGAACTTCTTTCGCTCTGGTGACAGTGGTCTCGATCTTGCCGTTTTCCAGCAGGAAGGTTACCATGGCCCGGAGCATTGCGTTTCTATGGTCAGAGGTTCTTCCCAGTTTTCTGCTGCCTGGCATGAATTTCACTCCTTACCTTGTTTATTCGTCATCGTGGGTGAGGCTGAAGCCCAGGGCTTCCAGTTTCGCCATAACCTCTTCCAGCGATTTTCTGCCGAGGTTGCGGACTTTCATCATCTCTTCCTCGGACTTGTTAATCAGATCTTCTACCGTGTTGATCCCGGCGCGTTTCAGACAATTAAAGGACCGAACAGACAAGTCAAGCTCCTCAATGGTCATCTCCAGGACTTTCTCCTTGCCCTTGTCGTCTTTTTCAACCATGATATCGGTCGCATAGACCTCATCCGACAAATCTACGAATAGATTAAGATGCTCGGTGAGAACCTTGGCTCCGAGAGACACAGCTTCCTTGGCCGAAATTGTTCCGTCTGTCCACACTTCAATCGTGAGCTTGTCATAGTCGGTTATCTGTCCGACACGGGTGTTTTCAACGGTGTAGTTCACCTTCAGCACGGGGGTATAAATACTGTCAACGGGAATCGCTCCGATGACATTTTGGATCTTCTGCTTGTTGCGTTCGCTGGGGACGTATCCGCGTCCCTTGTCGATCACAATCTCCATGTACAGCTTGGCACCCGGTCCCAGGGTGGCGATGTGCATACCCGGGTCCAGGATCTCCACCTCGGAGTCCACCTTGATGTCGCCGGCAGTGACTTCGCACTCGCCCTCGGCTTCAATGTGGATGGTCTTGGGGGCGTCGCCGTGGATCTTCGCAATAAGTCCCTTCATGTTCAGGACGATTTCGGTAACGTCTTCTTTGACACCCGGTACCGTAGAAAACTCATGTTGAACGCCATCGATCTTGATCGATGTCACTGCTACACCGGGAAGCGAGGAGAGAAGCACCCGCCGCAGGCTGTTGCCCAGGGTCGTGCCGTAGCCGCGCTCAAGAGGCTCCAATACAAATCTTCCGTAAGTTCCGTCCGACTTAATCTCAGCCGTCTCAATTACAGGCTTTTCAATCTCTATCATTCAATACCCTCCTATCGCCAGCCAGAAAGCTGGCTGCGCAGTTTCGTGATCCCCGCCCGCCGGAGACCAGCGGACAGGGCCGCAACATGATGATCGCGTACCCTTGCCGAATTGTGGGAGCCCAGTCCGGACCGAACAAAGCGTCCGGCGGTTCCGGGCCGTCCAAGGATTACTTGGAGTACAACTCGACGATGAGGTGTTCCTCGACATCATAGTCGATATCGTCTCTCTGGGGCATCGCAACGACTTTGCCTTTGAGATTGTCTTTATCGCGATCCAGCCACTTGGGGGTAATTGCGAAGACGTCGTCCTCTTTCAGCTTCTTGAAGTAGCTGTTGCCGGCGCTCTTCTCGGAAACCGCGATGACGTCGCCGGGCTTCACAAGGTAAGAAGCGATGTCCACGCGCTTGCCGTTGACGGTGTAATGGCCGTGGGTGACCATCTGACGGGCAGAACGGCGGGTGGTCGCAAAGCCCAGACGGAACACAACGTTATCCAGGCGGCGTTCGATGGTGGTCAGCAGGACTTCACCGGTAATGCCTTCAGAAGCAACGGCTTTCTCGTAGTACATACGGAACTGCTTCTCAAGGATGCCGTAGATGAATTTGACTTTCTGCTTCTCGTTGAGCTGCATTGCATACTCGCTCTTTTTATTTCTCTTCTGCGCATTGGGGTTTCTCTTCGTGGAGTTGGTCTTGGAAGAGTTTGCGGAGTAACCCATAACAGCGGGAGAAATACCCAGCGTTCTGCAGTGCTTCACGATAGGATCCATATTCTTAGCCATGAATCATTTCCTCCTTCACTGATTATACGCGGCGTCTCTTGGGGGGACGGCAGCCGTTATGAGGAATGGGGGTCACGTCCTTGATCATCTTGACCTCCAGGCCGCAAGCCTGCAAGGCACGGATGGCAGCCTCACGACCGGAGCCGGGGCCCTTGACGAAAACCTCCACGCTCTTCAGGCCGTGCTCTTTTGCGGCGTTGGCAGCCTTCTCAGCGGCGGTCTGCGCAGCAAAAGGAGTGGATTTCTTGGATCCGCGGAAGCCCATTTCGCCTGCGGAAGCCCAGGAGATCGCATTGCCCTGCGTATCGGTGATGGTAACAATGGTGTTGTTGAAGGTGGACTGAATATGAACGGCTCCGCGCTCGATGTTCTTGCGCTCGCGGCGTTTGCGGACAACCGCCTTCTTGACAGTATTAGCCTTGGCCATTTTTCAAATCCCTCCTTATTTCTTCTTGTTGGCGATGGTTTTCTTCGGGCCTTTGCGGGTGCGGGCATTGGTCTTGGTCCGCTGTCCTCTGACAGGCAGGCCTTTGCGATGCCGGACGCCGCGGTAGCAGCCGATTTCCACCAGGCGCTTGATGTTCAGGGCGACGTTTCTCTTCAGGTCGCTCTCAACGGTATAATGTTGATCGATATAATCACGGAGCTTGGTCGCGTCATCCTCGGAGAGGTCCTTCACCCGGATGTCCGGGTCAACGCCGGTGGCCGCAAGGATGTCCTTGGCGGTCTTCTGGCCGATTCCGAAAATGTAGGTCAGACCGATCTCGATTCGTTTTTCGCGGGGCAGCTCTACGCCAGCGATACGAGCCATTAACTTGCACCTCCAATGCGAAACCTGACGGCTTCGCTGTGTTTAAGTGTGTGAGTGTTGAACGTCAAGGAATTAGCCCTGGCGCTGTTTGTGCTTCGGGTTGTCACAGATCACCATGACCTTGCCTTTGCGCTTGATCACTTTGCACTTTTCGCAGATGGGCTTAACAGAAGGTCTTACTTTCATGTGGTTTCCCTCCTTGTACCGGGATCCTGGACGGTTTCCCGCCAGGCTGTTATTTGGAACGCCAGGTAATGCGTCCCTTGGTCAGGTCGTAAGGCGACATTTCCACCGTCACCTTATCACCGGGAAGAATCCGGATGAAGTTCATCCGCAGCTTTCCCGATATATGCGCCAGAATGGTGTGGCCATTCGGAAGCTCTACCTTAAATGTCGCGTTTGGCAGCGAATCCACCACAACGCCCTCGATTTCGATCACATCGTCTTTGGACAAGAGTTTCCCTCCTCTGCAAATGCTGCGCGCAAGGCTGCTTTCAGTTGCTTGTTCGTCTGTACTCGTTCCGGATCCAGAACCGTTCCCGTCGCCCGCAGGTGGCGGAGGTTCTTCTTTTTCGGTTTTTCCAGCAGTCTTGACCGTCCGTCGGCAAGATATGCAAACGTTCCGTCAAAATCCACCACCATGAAAAACCCTTCGTCGCGGCCGCGGAGGCTTTGCACCACCGTCCCGATTTTCAACTCCATGGGGGTCCCCCTTACCGTTTGGTCAGGATGACCGGGCCATCCTTTGTGATGGCAATGGTATGTTCAAAATGGGCGGCCGCTTTTCCGGACTTGGTCCGGGTCGTCCACTTATCCGCGTCGATGGTCACGTCGTCGCCCTCCAGGGTGATCATGGGCTCGATGGCGATGGTCATCCCTTCGGCAAGACGGGGACCTCTGCCGGGACGGCCGAAGTTCGGAACTTCGGGGTCCTCGTGGAGCTCCCGGCCCACGCCGTGTCCAACGAACTGCCGGACGATTCCGTATCCATACGGCGTAACGTGAGACTGGACAGCGTAGGAGATGTCGCCGATGCGGTGTCCCACCGTAGCAGCCTCGATCCCCTTATACAGGCTCTCCCGGGTCACGCGGAGCAGTTCGGCGACTTCCGGGGCGATGTCCCCCACCGGGAAGGTGAAGGCGTTATCGCCGTGGTACCCGTCAATCGTGGCCCCAACATCCACGCTGACGATGTCGCCAGGCTGCAAGCGGTAGCCGGAGGGGATGCCGTGGATCACCACGTCGTTGACCGAAATACAGGCCGACGCGGGGAATCCGTAAAGGCCCAGGAAGGACGGCTTCGCGCCGCATTTCACGATGTAATCGTGCATAGCGCGGTCGATCTCCCGGGTGGTCACGCCGGGCTTGATGATCTCCTCGGCGACGTTCAGTGCGTCGGCGGAGATCCGGCATGCCTTTTTCATCTGCTCCAGCTCGGAATGAGTTTTCAAAACGATCATGAAAGTTTACGCCTCCGCATTCACAGCCTTGAGAGTCAGCGCCGTAGTATCGGCGACTTCCTCCTGTCCTTCTACCACGAACAGTTTGCCTGTGGCGTAGTAGTAATCCTTCAAGGGCTCTGTCTGCTCGTGGTATACGCGCAAACGCTCTTTGATGGTATCGGGATGGTCGTCCTTGCGCTGAACGGTCTTTCCGCCGCAGGCGTCGCACACGCCCGGCTCTTTGCTGGGCTTGTAATCGACGTGGTAGGAAGCGCCGCAGCTCTCGCAGACCCGCCGTCCCGACAGGCGCGCCATGATCTTTTCGTCCGGGACCTCAATGTCGATGACCCGGTCGATGGCGACCTTCATTTCATCCAGCGCCTGTGCCTGGGGCACCGTGCGGGGGAAGCCGTCCAGGATGAAGCCGTTTTTGCAGTCATCCCGGCTGATGCGCTCCCGCAGGATGTTGATGACGATCTCGTCCGGGACCAGCTTGCCGCCGTCCATGTACGTTTTCGCCTCCAGGCCCAGAGCCGTCTGATTTTTGATTGCTTCACGCAGAATGTTTCCGGTGGAGATCGCGGGGATGTGCAGGGTGTTGCAGATGACTTCCGCCTGTGTGCCCTTACCCGCGCCGGGTGCTCCCAAAAGAATGAGATTCATATCCGTGCCCCCTTTTAAGACTGGAAAATAACAAGGAATTCATGCGAACGGTTATTTTTCTGTCCGATCATTCCAGGAAACCTTTGTGATGACGCATCATCATCTGAGATTCCATCTGCCGCATGGTCTCCAGCGCGACGCCGACGATAATCAGGATGGACGTACCGCCCAGAGAAACGTTGGCTCCGGTGATCGCAGAGAACACAATGGGGAATACCGCGATGATGCCCAGGAAGATGGCGCCCACCAGCGTGATCTTGGAAATGACCCGGGCGATGAAGTCCGAGGTCGGCTTTCCGGGACGGATGCCGGGGATACCGCCGTTGTTCTTCCGGAGGTTGTTGGCAATCTCAATGGGATTGTACTGGATCGCAACATAGAAGTAGTTGAACGCCACGATGAGAAGCAGGTACAGAATGGCGTAAACCCAGCTGTTGGTCTTGAAGAGGTTGAAGAACTTCTCCCAGAACCCGCCGGCCTTGACGTTCACATAGGTCCCGATCATGTTCGGGATGGAAAGGAAGGACATGGCGAAGATGATGGGCATAACGCCGGTCATGTTGACCTTGATCGGGATGTGGCTGTTCTGGCCGCCGTACATCTTCCGGCCGACCATCCGCTTGGCGTAGGAGACCGGAATCCGGCGCTCCGCATCGGTCATGAAGACGATGAACGCGATCATGGCGATGAAGACCAGGACGATGAAGGGAACCAGGAAGTAGTACATGGGCTTGCTTGCGCCCAGCTGCCACCAGGCAACCAGCTGCATGAAAGCCGCAGGGCCGCGGGAAAGGATACCGGCGAACAGGATAATGGAGATGCCGTTGCCGATGCCTTTCTCGGTGATTCGGTCACCCAGCCAGACGACTACCGCCGTACCGGCTGTAAAGACCGCAATGATGATGATGGCTGCAAATACGCCGGAGAAGCCGGTGGTGTATTCCAGGACGCCGCTGGTACGGCGCATCACGAAGTAGAAGCCCACCGCCTGGGCAATCGCCAGACCAAAGGTGGTATACCGGGTGATTTTCTGAATGACCTTCTGGCCTTCTGCGCCTTCCTTCGCCAGCCGCTCCAGGGCGGGAATAGCGACGGTCAGCAGCTGAATGATAATGGATGCGTTAATGTACGGCGTAATGGACATGGCGAAAACGTTGGCCTGCTCCAAGCCGCCGCCGGTCATGATGTTCAGGTAGCTTAAAAAGTCCGCCCCGCCGCTCACCATTGCCTTCAGTGCAGTCGGATTGATGAAAGGGGTAGGGATTGCAGAACCCAGACGGAAAATGAAGATGATAAAAAGGGTGAACAAAATCTTCTTGCGAAGATCCTCCTGTTTGAATGCATTTCTCCAGGTTTCGAACACCTTACATCACCTCGGCCTTTCCTCCTGCTGCCTCAATCTTTTCTTTCGCGGATTGGGAGAAGGCAGCTGCATGGACGGTCAATTTTTTGGAAATTTCACCGTTTCCAAGGATCTTAATGCCATCGCACTGATCGTTGACCAGGCCGGATTCTACCAGAGCCGCCGCATCGACCACCGCGCCGTCCTCGAAAACGTTCAGTTCGCTGACGTTTACAATGGCGTAGTTCGTTGCAAAGCGAGCGTTGTTAAAGCCGCGTTTGGGAAGACGCCGGTACAGGGGCATCTGTCCGCCTTCGAAGCCGGGGCGGACGCCGCCGCCGGAGCGTGCATTCTGGCCCTTGTGGCCCTTACCGGCGGTTTTGCCGTTTCCGGAGCCATGGCCTCTTCCGACGCGGAAGTGCTCCTTCTTAGAGCCTTCGGCCGGTGCTAATTCGTGCAGTTTCATGATACTCGCACCTCCTTACTTAGTTTTCGCTAACCTCGACGAGGTGGGAAATTTTGAAAATCTTGCCTCTGGTGGCATCGTTATCGGGCTGAACCGAAACGTCGCCGGCTTTTCTGAGGCCCAGAGACTCGGCAACGGCAATCTGGTCTTTCTTTTTCCCAGCAAGACCTTTTACCAGCTTCACAGTAAGATTTGCCATTTGTCTGCCTCCTTAACCAATAATTTCTTCAACGGTCTTGCCCCGGATCGCAGCGACCTCGCTGGCGTTGCGGAGGGACTTCAGTCCGTTGATGGTGGCCCGGACCACGTTGCAGGGGTTGTTGGAACGCAGCGCCTTGGTACGGATGTCCTTGATGCCGGCGGTCTCAACCACGGCACGGACGGGGCCGCCAGCGATCACGCCGGTTCCTTCGGGGGCGGGCTTCAGAAGCACGCGGCCAGCGCCGAACTCGCCGATGACCTCGTGGGGGATGCTGGTGCCTTTCAGAGAAACTCTGAACAGGTTTTTCTTGGCATCTTCGATGCCTTTGCGGATCGCGTCCGGAACCTCTCCGGATTTTCCGAGGCCGAAACCGATGATGCCGTTGCCGTCGCCGACAACGACCAGAGCGGCGAACTTGAAGATCCGGCCGCCTTTGACCGTCTTGGATACACGGTTAATGGTTACGACTCTCTCCTGGAGATCCAGGGTAGAACCATCTATTCTAGCCAAACGAATACCTCCCTCTTAGAACTTGAGGCCGCCCTCGCGCGCCCCATTGGCCAATTCGGCAACTCTTCCGTGGAAGATGTAGCCGCCGCGGTCAAAAACGACCTCGGTGATGCCCTTCGCAGCGGCATGCTCGGCAATTTTCTTGCCCACTGCATACGCGCCTTCCTTGTTGCCGCCGTTTCCTTCAAAGTCTTTTTCCATGGAAGAAGCGGAGGCAAGGGTCACGCCGTTGACGTCGTCGATCAGCTGCGCGTAGATGTGCTTCGCGGAGCGGAATACATTCAGGCGGGGACGCTCCGGGGTTCCGGAGATCTTGTTGCGGACCCGGTTATGCCGTTTCAGACGAGCCTTATTGCTATCCGGCTTTTTGATCATTTCTTGTCACTCCTTTGACTACTTACTTCTTACCAGTTTTGCCTTCTTTACGCTGAATCACTTCGTCAACGTACTTGATGCCTTTGCCTTTGTAGGGTTCCGGCGGGCGTTTCTCGCGGACGTTGGCCGCAAACTGGCCGACCGCCTGCTTGTCAGGACCGGAGATCACGATCTTGTTGGGCGCAGGCACGTCGATGTGGATGCCGTCGATTTCCGGCACAACCACCTGATGGGAGTAGCCGAGGTTCATGACCAGGTCGCTGCCCTGCTTCGCGGCACGGTAGCCGACGCCGTTGACCTCCAGCTCCTTATGGAAGCCGTTGGTGACGCCAACGACCATATCCTCGATGAGGGTACGGGTCAGGCCGTGCAGAGAGCGGTGCGCCTTGTCGTCGCTGGGACGGCTGACCGTGATCACGCCGTTGTCCAGCGTCGCGGTCATGTCTTTATGAATTTCTCTTTCCAGAGTTCCTTTGGGGCCTTTCACGGTGATGTGATGGCCGTCGATCTTCACATCGACGCCGGAAGGAACCTGGATTGGTTTTCTGCCAATACGGGACATAGTCAGTTCCTCCTTACCACACAAATGCCA
>CAKTCT010000056.1 GCA_934539585.1 uncultured Oscillospiraceae bacterium
GTCGGAGTGACGAGACTCGAACTCGTGGCCTCTTGGTCCCGAACCAAGCACGCTACCAAACTGCGCTACACCCCGATACCTGACACAAGTTTTATTATACCGAATCTTCGTCCCTTTGTCAAGACTTCCGGACGAAAAAATCCCGCAAAACCGGAAGTTCCCGGCCGCCGCAGCGGCCGGGAACGCTTCGTCAGATCATAAACAGCAGAATTCCCGTCAGGCAGCAGGCCAATCCAGCGTACTGGAGCTTCCGGAATTTTTCCTTGAGGAAGAACCGGCTGTACAGCGAGAACATGATCGTCACCGTCATCAGCATGATGGGGGTGAACAGGTGGACGCAGTTGGAGGCCGCCAGCAGGTCCAGCACCGGATAGGTGGCCAGCTGGACTCCCGCAAAGACCACGCCGCCCAGAAACGCCAGTTTCTTCACCGCGGGATTGGTTTTTACGTGCATGGCCTTCTTGGAAACGCCGTAGCAGATGGTCATGGCCAGCAGAATGGAGAATCCCCGGATGTCCATGGCGTCGGCGTAGTTATACTGGGAGGGAATGGTGGTGGTGAACTGTCCCAGGGCGTTGAAAATAAAGGCTCCGGCGCAGACGATGAGCCACTTGCTGTTGAATTTGCCCGACTCGTCCTTCTGCATGGCCATGATGAACACGCCCGCCAGCATAATGGCCACGGCGATGTAGTTCACAACGGTGGCCGCAGAGTGGAAAAACACCACCATCAGCAGGAAGTTCAGGGCGAAGGAGGACTGGTAGATGCCGTTGGTGATCCCCACGTGGCCCAGCTTCATGGCCGACAGGTTGGCCACAACGGCGATGCAGGAGATCACGCCGCCCAGGACCATAATGGGCAGCGTCCGGGCGAAGTCGGTGTTGGCCGCCGCCTGGGGCAGATTGGAAAAGCCGAACACAAAGTTCTTGAACACGAAATAGATGCCCAGGATCACCGTGGCGGTGAGGTTGCTGTAAAAGCCGTAATCCAGGGGGTGGCAGCCCTTCCGCATGGTAGCACTGCCGCAGATGTTCTCGCAGCCCTGCATCAGCCCGATGAGGATGCAAAGGAGATTTCCGATCATAGCGTCTTCCTCTTTCTTTTTTAGATGTTCCGTTTCCGATACTTTTCCACTATATCATACTCCTGCGGAAAAGTAAAGGAAGTTCGAAAGAATCGCAAAAAACGCTAGGAAAAAAATAAAATTCTGCCGATTTTACTCCTCCGGCAGCGGCTCCGTGCCGAAGTAGTCGCAGATGGCCAGGTAGTACTTCCGGGCCGCCAGCCGGCACCCCTCCTGGGAGCCCAGCAGCTCCATGTCCGCGGGATTGGTGACGAAGCCCTGCTCCGCCAGCACCGCCGGGCACTTGGGGTAGTCCACCATGGCAAAGGAGGGCTCGTCCAGAGGCTCGTCGGAGGGCTCCCGGAAGACCTTCTCCCCGTCCACGTAGTAGGCGTAGCGGATGCCGTCCTCCCCACGGAGGCCGATCCCCGTCTCCGCCATGCGCCGGGCCAGGAGCCCCGCGAACCGCAGGCTCTCCTCATGGTGCTCCCGCCCCGGCGGAGAGGGGTACACCTCGAACCCTGTGGCGGACCAGGTGTCGGCGGCGTTGCCGTGGACGCTGATCAGGAGCTCCGCCCGCTCCTCGTTGGCCTTCCGCCAGCGGCTGTTCAGCGTCGTTCCCCGGTCCAGCTCCCGGCAGAGGACCACCCGGTAGGCCGGGTCCGCCTCCAGAAGCTCCTGTAAGCGGCGGACGGTGGCCTCGGTCAGGTCCTTTTCCTCCACATACCCCTGGGCCCCCACGTCCGCGCCGCCGTGACCGGCGTCCAGGGCCACGGCGATGCGGGAGTCGGAAAAGCTGTGCCAGGCCCAGAGGACCCCTCCGGCCAGGAGGAGCAGGAACAGGGAAACCTTCCCCAGGGGAGAAAGACGGCGGCGGCGTTTCATAGCGATCTCCTTTCCATGCAAAACGGCTCTTTCTTCCAGGATACCAGAACGCCCGGCGGCTTTTTGGAAGACTTCGGGAAGAAATTCTGAAGATTTCCGGAAGATTCCAAAAAAGGAAAAGCCCCGCCGTCAGGCGGGGCGGAAAGCCGGGTTCAGCCGTTGATGGCTTCGGGAGCCTTCTCGGAAATGACCTTCAGAGCAGCCTCGTCGGCCACCACCACCACGTCGGGGTGAAGCTGAAGGACCGAAGCGGGGACCTCCGGGGTGATGGCGCCGCAGCAGGCGCGGTACAGGATGTCCGCCTTGCCCTCGCCGTTGGCGATGAGCAGGATCTTCCGGGCCTTCATAATGGTCTGGATGCCCATGGTGTACGCCTGTTTGGGCACGTCGTCAATGGACTGGAAGAACCGGGCGTTGGACTGGATGGTCTTGGGGTCCAGGTCCACGCAGTTGGTGCCCTTTTTGAACTCCGGGGCGGGCTCGTTGAAGCCGATGTGGCCGGTGAGGCCGATGCCCAGCAGCTGGATGTCCACGCCGCCCATGGACTCCACCACCGCGTCGTAGCGGGCGCACTCCTTGGCGGCGTCAGGCTCGGTGCCGTCGGGGACGTTGGTGTTGGCGGGGTCGATGTTGATGTGGCGGAACAGGTTCTCCCGCATGAAGTAGGCGTAGCTCTGGTCGTTGTCCGGCGTCAGGCCCCGGTACTCGTCCAGGTTCACGGTGCGGACCTTGGAGAAGTCCAGGTCCCCGGCCTCATACCCCTTGATCAGCTGAGCGTACAGCCCCAGCGGGGAAGAACCGGTAGCCAGGCCCAGAACGCTTTCCGGGTTCAGGATGACCTGGGCGGCGATGATATTGGCGGCCTTGCGGCTGAGATCATCGTAATCTTTGGCGCGGATGATTTTCATCTCAAACACTCCTTGCTGTCTTTTTCGCTTTCAGTATAGCACGAAAGGGCAAGAAAAGTCCACGATTTTCCCCAAAAAAGCAATACAAGCTAACGATTAAGCAAAATATTATTAAGCTTTCTCCCCGTTGAGCCGGAGAATCTCCAGAAGCAGCGCCGGGACCTGCTCCATTTCCTCCTTGACGGCGTACTCTAGCCGCCCGTGGCAGTTCCGGCCGCCGGTGAACAGGTTGGGGCAAGGCAGCCCCATGTAGGAGAGCCGCGCGCCGTCGGTGCCGCCCCGGATGGGGGTGATCTCCGGGGTGATGCCCAGGTTCTCCATGGCCCTGACCGCGTAGTCCACCACTTCCATCCGGGGCAGAATCTGCTTCTTCATGTTGTAGTAGGAGTCCTCCAGGGTCAGCGTCACGGTCCCCGGGCCGTACTTTCTGTTCAGGAAGGCCGCCGCGTCCCGGAAGTCCTCCTTTTTCCTCTCAAAGAGCTCCCGGTCGTGGTCCCGGATGATGTACTCCGCCCGGGTCAGCTCCACCCCGCCCTGGATGCCGTCCAGGTGGTGGAAGCCCTCGTACCCCTCAGTGCAGGAGGGCAGCTCGAAGGCCGGGAGCATCCGGTCGAACTCCATGGCGATGAGGATGGCGTTTTTCATCTTTCCCTTGGCGGAGCCGGGGTGGATGCTCTGGCCGTGGAACTCCACCCAGGCCGATGCGGCGTTGAAGTTCTCGTATTCCAGCCCGCCGGCCGCGCCGCCGTCCACGGTGTAGGCGAACTCCGCGCCGAAGCCCTCCACGTCGAAGTGGTCCGCGCCCCGGCCAATCTCCTCGTCGGGGGTGAAGGCGATCTTCACCGGGCCGTGGGGCAGGGACGGGTCCGCTGTCAGCCGCTGGGCCAGGTCCATGATCTCCGCCACGCCGGCCTTATCGTCGGCGCCCAGAAGGGTGGTTCCGTCGGTGGTGATCAGGGTCTTGCCCACGCAGGTTTTCAGGTCCGGGAAGACCTCCGGGGAAAGGACCGCGCCGTTCTCCCCGTTGAGCACCAGCTCCCCGCCGTCGTAGTTTTCCACGATCCGGGGCCGGACGTCCTTGCCGGAGACGGCATCGGAGGTGTCCATGTGGGCGATAAAGCCGATGGCCGGGGCCTTTTCATACCCCTTGGCGGCGGGAATGGAGGCGTAAACGTAGCCCATCCCGTCCCGGCGGGCCTCCAGGCCCATTTCCTTCAGCTCCTCCGTCAGCAGGTCCGCCAGCTTCAGCTGGGTATCCGTGCTGGGGACGGTCTCCGAAGCCGGGTCCGAGGTGGTCTCCATGGTCACATAGCGGAGGAACCGCTCCAAAAGCGTACAACTCATGATAAAACGCTCCTTTTCAAAAATTGGCCGGGCAAGCGCCCATACAGATTTATTGTAGCACATTTCTCCCAGAAAAAACAGCCGTCTTTTTGCCAAATCCCTTCCCCCGCTTTTGTTTCTGTGCTATAATAACCTCAAAGACGTTATCTGACAGGAGGAACCTGCTATGTCCGACGCTCCGGTGGCCTACCGTGCCTGCGACGAGCTTTCCGACCGCTTTCCTTTTAAAATTTACGCCTTCCAGAAGGCTTTTACCCAACCGGTCCACACCCACGACTACATCCAGATCTGGTTCGTCCGCCGGGGCGGCTGCACCCACTGGATGAACGGCCGGGCCTATCCCCTGGCCACCGGCAGCATCTTCGTCCTGCCCCCGGATATCCCCCACTACATGGAGTGTACCGACCCGGAGACCGCCCTGGTGGGCATGGAGTTCGCCCCCGCCTTCATCCAGCCCGACGTGGAGGAGGGCTCCTTCTGGAGCGCGGACTTCCTGGAGCCCTTTATCGTCAGCCTGGACCAGGTCCGCCCCCGCTTTCCCCTGGAGGGCGCGGCGGCCAAAACCGTGGAAACCGCTCTGGACGAGATTCTCTGGGAGTTTCAGCACCAGGAGCCGGGATACCAGCTGTTCATCCGGGCCAATGTCCTGAAGGTCCTGGCCATCATCTCCCGGCAGTACGGGAAAAAGCAGGACGAGGCCCGGCTCCAGTACCTGGACCGCTACCGGGACTCCGTGACCCGGGCTGTCACCTATCTAAACGAAAATTTTCAGAAAAAGCTCTACCTGGAAGAAGTCGCCCGGGTGGCCATGATGTCGGCCACCAGCTTCTCCTGCGTGTTCAAGGAAGTCACCGGCCGGACCTTTACCGAGCAGCTGAACTTTCTCCGGGTCCGCAAGGCCAAGGAACTTCTGAAGGACCCCAACCGCACCGTCCGGGGCGTGGCCTACGAGGTGGGCTTCCAGGACGTCACCTACTTTGACCGGGTGTTCAAGCGGGAAGTGGGCGTCACCCCCCGGGCCTACCGGCAGGAGGGATAATTTTTGCCAATCAGGCCCCGCGCCTTAAAACTAGGAGGAAAAACCAATGCATCGCAAGTACACCCGTCCCCTGGCCATCACCATGTGGGACTTTTCCTAGCTGGAACGCCGCTGGACCGGCGCAGGCTACGAAGACTGGGGCAAAGCCCTGGATGAATTGAAGGAACGGGGCTACGACGCCGTCCGCATCGACGCCTACCCCCACCTTCTGGCCGCCGACCCCATCGGCCAATGGGCCCTGAAGCCGGAATGGAACCAGCAGACCTGGGGCGCTCCCGGCATCATCCGGCTTTGCAACCTTCAGGGCAATCTCATTGAATTTCTCGCTCTCTGCCGCCAGCGGGGAATCCTGGTGGGCCTGTCCTCCTGGTACCGGGAGGACCTGGACAACACCCGGATGAAGCTGGCCGCTCCCGAGGACCTGGCCCGCATCTGGGTCCGGGTCCTGGACGTTGTGGCGGAAGCCGGTCTTATGGACACCGTCCTTTACGTAGACCTCTGCAACGAGTACCCCCGGGACAGCTGGGCCAAGTTTCTCCGGAACGACCCCGCCGCTCCCCGGACGGACAAGGAATTCTCCCGCTCCTCGGAGGTGGCCGTCCGCTGGATGAACCGGGCCATCGGCCTGGTCCGGGCCGAGTACCCGGACATGGACTACACCTTCTCCCAGGACGGCGAGTACGATTCCACCGAGAGCCAGGACGTTTCCCGCCTGGATTTCCTGGAGCCCCACCTGTGGATGACCAGCTGCACCGACTTCTGCCGCCGCATCGACTACCGCTACGACCGCTTCGCTCCGGACAGCTTCCAGCGCCTGGCCCTCCACGGGAAGGAGACCTACGAAGAACAGCCGGAGGTCTGGGACGACTGCCTCCGCAAGGGCGTGGCCAACCTGGCCCAGTGGTCCCGCCGCATCGGCAAGCCCCTGATCACCACCGAGTGCTGGAGCCTGGTGGACTTTAAAGACGGCCCCATGCTGGAATGGGACTGGATCAAGCACCTTTGCGAGGTAGGCGTGACCCAGGCGGTGTCCGAAGGCTGCTGGGCGGCCATTGCCACCAGCAACTTCTGCGGCCCGCAGTTTGCCGGGATGTGGCGGGATATCGCCTGGCACCAGCGCCTGACCCGGATGATCAAGAACGGAAATTTCACGCAGCCTGCCGAATAAATTCCGCAGCGTAAACAAAAAAAGTTTTCGGTCCAGCCATGTCGACGCGGCCTGGTATCTCACATTGACTTTCGTTTGGCGCGCGACAGGCTGCGCGCCGATGGTTGTCTGTGCCTGAAAGAACGCACCATCTACCCGAATCCCAAAACCAAGTTTTCGGTCCAGCCTTTTTCAAAAGGCTGGCAGGGTGGAGGGGCAGCGCCCCTCCTCGCCCTCCGCAGAGGGCGAAATCCCTGATGATACCGTAAGATCAGGAAGGGAGGTCCAACAGCCCGGTGGGCTGTCGGACCGTGGGGAACCCTATCAAGGGGTTCCCCGCAGGACGCAGTCCTGTAAAAAACGCACTTTCCCAAAAGAAACCGCGCCGCGAGAGAAACGAACAACGTTTCTACTCGCTGGCGCGGTTTTTCGCTTTGGATTAGTTAGGAGTGGGTTATGCCGCAATTTCTTTGAAATTGCGGCCGCGGGGACATCCGCGGGCGGCCTGCGGGCCGCCTTTCCTTTGTTTTGGGTTGCGCCCGAGGCGCAACGGGATTGGATTTCGCTTTCTGCGGAAAGCGAGGAGGGCTCTGCCCTCCACCCGCCAGCCTTTTGAAAAAGGCTGGACCGAAAACTTTCTTTGTTTACGCTGCGGAAGGTTTTCTACGGACTGCTCAAATCGGCGGCATGGCCGCTAGTACTCGGGCTGATACGCCGGCGCGGACAGAAGCATCCCCCGGACCTCCTCCTCATACTCCGGGAACACCAGATAGGAAATGCTCCCGATGACCACCGCGTCGCCGCCCTCCTCGGTAAGGCGGGTCTGCGTGACCATGGTCATCAGCTTCTGGTACTGCTCCGACGTCAGGGTGACGAAGGACGGCTCATAGCAGGTCTGGGCCTGCTCGGTATTGGGGTCCTCAAAATCGCCCCGGCTGTACTTGGTGCAAAGGGCGATGCGGCCTGCGTGGTAGAAAATGCCCGCGTCCCGCTCCGGGTAGCTCATGACCATGTCCCGCTTCTCCCAGGGGATATAGCCCACCACCGTGTCGTTGTAGGCGTCCGTCCGGACCGTGGGGAGGGCGTCCATCTGCCCCAGAAGCTCCAGGGTGCTCCGGTCGCAGTCGTAGACGCCGCAGGAGCCGGTGAAGTAGTTCCAGTACCCTTCCTCCGGCTGCCACACCCGCATGGACAGCTGATACAGGGGCTGAGCCTTGGGGGCCACCAGGAAATCGGCGGGGTGGGCGGACATGTCCTCCGCCATGGCCGTCCGGAGCCGGAGGGTCTGGGTCTTATCCAGCTCCAGCCGGGTGTAGCCGGAGAAGGTGTAGGAGTTGATCTCCAGGATGCCGCCGTCCTCCCCCAGGGCCCGGAGGTCCTCCGCATCGGCGGCGGCGCGGTACTCCGCCGTCTGAAGAAGGCGGTACAGGGGCTTTGTCAGGACAAAGGGGTAATTGTTGTAGCTCCGGGCCAGGACCCGGCCGTTTTTCAGCCGATAGGTCAGCTGCACGGAGCAGCCTGCGCCGTAGTCCGACTGGGGATACCGCCCGTCGTCAAAGGCGTAGCGGTCGTAGCCGTCCAACAGGGTCAGGACCCGCGCGCCGCTGCGGTCCCGGGCGGAAAACTGGAGATTCTGCCCGTTCTGGTACTCCCGGATGGGCGTCTTTTCCGCCACCATGGCCTGGTGGAAGTCCAGGACCAGCTTGATGCTCTCCGGGTCCTCCAGGGTGATGTCCCGGTAGCCGCCGAAGAGGGCGATGGCGTTGTCGCTCAAGGCGGCGGACATGCCCACCTGGACCTGCTCCACCCGGTCCAGGGCCGGGATGCGGTCCTCATAGCCGAAAACGCCGGTGAACACCGTCACAGCGGCCAGGGCCGAGGCTCCGCCCATGATGCACAGGGCGGTCAGGGCCGTTTGCCGGATCCTCCGGAAGCCCCGGTTGCGGATGGTGTCCAGGATCATATAGGCCACCATGCCCACCAGATTGGCCAGGATGATCCACCCCAGCTGCATGGGCTCGCCGCCGCTGCTCAGGAGGAGGAACTCCATCCCGGCGCTGAGGCAGGTCAGCACCGCCCCCACGAAAAACACGGGCCGGTAGGCGAAGCTCTGCCCGGCGGACTCGCTTTTTCTCCGGCGGTAGAGGAATTTCCCGAACAGGGCCAGGGCCGCCCCCATCCCCAGGGGGATCAGCAGCGCCGGAAGGCGGAAGAACTCCCAGCTCTCGCAGCGGGTCAGAAGGTAATAGGGGGAGACGCTGTACAGCAAGGTCTGGAGGGAGTCCTCCACCTGAAGGTAGCCGTAGGTATACCGCTGGAGCAGCGAAAAGAGGGTGGCGATCAGGGCGGGATACCCGGCGTTGAGAACGATGTAGTAGACCACGCTTTCAAACATGGTCCCGCAGTTGATCATGACGAAAACCATGACGCTGTAACTGGCAAAGGCGCTGGCCGAAACGCTGAGGAGCCACAGCAGGCTCTGGCGGCCGTTGTCGAAACAGAGCTGCTCCACCAGAACGGAGCAGCCCCCGAAAACCGCCAGGGGCAGCAGCACCAGGACCAGTCCCCCCAGGTAGCGCCCCAGATACAGGGAGCCCCGGCGGACCGGCGCGGCGTGGAAAACGTCCAGGGCCTGCTTGTTGTTGACGTAGCTGAAAATCAGAAGGGGCAGCAGCACCGCCATGACCAGGGGCAGGCCCCAGCCCAGCAGATTGGGGCTCCGGCCCAGGCCGTTGGCTCCGGTGTCCGTCCAGTGCTGGACCAGAAGGGACAGCGGCCCCAGCAGGGCCATGAGAATGGCGTAAAACAGCAGGATGGCCCGGAACTGCTCCAGGGTGTACCGGAAAATGTTCCCGGCGCTGTCGGGTCTACCCGAAGATGACCTGAGCGTCATAGCCCTTCACCTCCATTTCGTAGAGGAAAACTTCTTCCAGGGTCAGGGGGATGGATTCCAGCGCCACCGGCCGCCAGCGGGACAGGGTCCGTTCGATCTCCTGGCCGTCGCCCCGGAGGATCAGGGTGAAGAACTTGCCCCGGACTTCGGAGGCCATGATATTCAGGTACCGGCCCAGCTGCTCCAGCGTGACCTGGTCCTGGAACACCGCCTGAATCTTGTGGACCTCCCCTTTCAGGTCGTCCAGGTCCTTGGTGTACAGAATGTCCCCCTGGTAGAGGATGCAGACGGTGTCGCAGATTTCGTCCAGCTCCCGGAGATTGTGGGAGGAGACCACCACGGTCATCTCCCGGCTGCTGACCTCGTCGGCCAGAATCTTCCGGACCACCTGGCGCTTCACCGGGTCCAGTCCGTCGAAGCACTCGTCCAGGAGCAGGTACTCCGGCCGGGTGGACAGCCCCAGAAGGAAGCTGGCCTGGCGCTTCATGCCCTTGGAAAAGTCAGCCAGCCGCTTTTTCCGGGGCAGGCGGAACAGCTCGCAGAGGTTTGCGTAGACCTCCCGGTCAAACTCCGGGTAGAGCCGGGAATAAAACCGGGCCATGACGTCCAGACTGGCCTGGGGGAAGAAATAGGGCTCGTCGGGGACGAAAAAGACCCGCTGCTTCTGAGCCGGGTTCTCGAACACCTCGCCGCCGTCCAGGGTGAGGACCCCCTCGTCGGGGCTGTACACGCCGCAGACCAGCCGCAGCAGGGTGGATTTCCCCGCGCCGTTGGGCCCCAAAAGGCCGCAGATGGACCCGCGCTTTATTTCCAGGTTCACGTGGTCCAGGGCCGTCACGTCCCCGAAGTGCTTCACCACGTCTTGGAGCAAAATCATGTCACTGCTCCTCCTTTCCGCATATCCGGTCCAGGACCGCGGAGAGCTCCTGCCGCCGGACCCCCAGCTGCCAGGCTTTTCCCGCCGCTTGGGTGAATTCGTCCAGGGCCTTCCGGCGGACCTCCCCGGAGGTCCGGACATCGGGGCTGACAAAGCTGCCCTTTCCGGCCACGGAATAGAGCACGCCTTCGTTTTCCAGCTCCTGGTAGGCTTTGGAAACGGTATTGGGGTTGATCCCCAGCTCCCGGGCCAGGACCCGGACCGAGGGGAGCTGTTCATCGCCCGCCAGGGCTCCGGCCAGAGCCAGGCGCACCACCTGCTCCTTCAGCTGCAGGTAAATGGCGTCCCGGCTGTTGGGATTGATCTGGAACATTCTCCGCCCCCTTTCACGCAGATATAAGAAGAAATCGAAAACACCTTCGAATATCCAAACCCCAGCCGCCTGGGCCCGGGCTTTCGTACTCTCAATGTTTTCGATCAAATGAAGCAACGCCGGCTGCTGCTTGGGCCGGACTTCTGGACCCGCACAGCTGCCGCTTCCGGCGCGCCCCAACACGGCCTTGCCGTCAACTGTACTAGTCTGATTAATACAGTTACAGTATACCCTACCCGGATTTTTCCCGCAAGACGTATTCTGCACAAAGTTTCCGGAGCGATTTCAGCGATTTTCCCAGGACTCCGCCGGACGATACAAAAATTTTACAGAGCAGGAGACAAAAACCCCTGGAATTTGCATTTCCTATATGATATAGTATAATGGGAAGAATTTGGATGTTCTTTTTTGGAACGTCCCTTGTACCTATTAAAAAGCCTGCCTGCGGCGCTCCCTTCGGGGGAACGCTGGGACGCAGACCCATCAGGAAAGGATGAATCTTATGCGAAAAACCAAAATCATCTGCACCCTCGGCCCCGCCTCGGACTCTGAGGACGTCCTGCGGAAGCTGATGCTGGCCGGAATGAACGTGGCCCGGTTCAACTTCTCCCACCAAGGCCACGCCGAGCACAAAAAGCGGTTCGACACCGTGGTGAAAATCCGGGAGGAGCTGGGGCTCCCTGTGGCCACCCTGCTGGACACCAAGGGGCCGGAGATTCGTCTGGGCCTGCTGGAGGGCGGCAAGGCCATGCTCAACGCCGGGGACACCTTCACCCTGACCACCCGGCCCATGACCGGCAACAGCGAGATGGCCTCCATCAGCTATCCCGGCCTCCCCGGCGACGTCCGGGAGGGCGGCCGCATCCTCATCGACGACGGCCTCATCGCCCTGGAAATCCAGAAAGTCACCCGGGAGGACATCGTATGTAAGGTCATCAACGGCGGGCAGATTTCCGACCGGAAGGGGGTCAACGTCCCCGACGTCAGCCTGTCCATGCCCTTTTTGAGCGAACGGGACCGGGAGGACATCATCTTCGGCATCGAGACCGGCTTTGACTTCATCGCGGCCTCCTTCACCCGGACCGCCGAGGACATCCTGGAAATCCGCCGCCTGCTGAAGCGCTACGGCGGCGAGCACATCCGCATCATCGCCAAAATCGAGAACAGCGAGGGCGTTTCCAATCTGGACGAGATCGTCCGGGTGTCCGACGGCATCATGGTGGCCCGGGGCGACATGGGAGTGGAGATTTCCTACGAGCACATCCCCGTCCTCCAGAAGCGGATCATCAAGACCGCCTACAAGGCCGGAAAGCAGGTCATCACGGCCACCCAGATGCTGGATTCCATGATCAAGAACCCCCGGCCCACCCGCGCCGAGACCACCGACGTGGCCAACGCCATCTACGACGGCACCAGCGCCATCATGCTTTCCGGGGAGACCGCCGCGGGCAAGTATCCCGTGGAGGCCGTCCAGGTCATGGCCACCATCGCCCAACGCACCGAGGCGGACATCGACTATGAGACCCGGTTCCGCCAGCGGCGCATCGAGCTGAACGCCGACGTCACCGACGCCATCTCCCACGCCACCGTGACCACCTCCATGGATTTGGGGGCCAAGTACATTGTCACCGTCACCAAATCCGGGAAAACGGCCAAGATGATTTCCAAGTACCGGCCCTCCTGCCCCATCATCGCCTGTTCGCCGGAGATGTCCACAGTACGGCAGCTGAGCCTTTCCTGGGGCGTCATTCCGGTGTTTGTGGAGGAGAAAACCAACACCGACGAGCTGTTCGCCGCAGCCTACGACGCCGCCAAGAAGCAGGGGCTTCTGCGCAACGGCGATCTGGTCGTGACCACAGCGGGAGTCCCCCTGGGAATTTCCGGCAACACCAATCTCCTGCGGGTAGACACCATCGGAAATCCAATGTAAATTCAACCGAAGGTTGAATTTACGAGGATGCAGATCATCAATGCACCCACGTCAGGCCGCCGCCTACCCCAGAAACCCATCGTGAGGAACGAAACGTCCGAAAGTGGTGTGCGTATGCCTACTGTCCACGCACCAATTGCGGCGGCCGTGTCTACCGCGAGGTAGGCGGGTAGGTTCTCCAAAGCCTACAGCGCGACTTTAGGGGGTCTCGGGTGGCTCCCGCCCCCCGAGCGTCCTTTTCTCCCCATTCTTTTCCCACGCGGGAAAAGAATGGGTGCGATGAACCACCTATCAATAATCCAAAGCGAACGTAGCCGCATAGGCCGGTAGTGCTGCCGATTTTAATTCGTAATCGGCAAGCTCTACTAGCCTATGCGGCTACTTACGTTTGTACAGATTTGTTATGTCCTACCAGGGCACCCAATCTTTTTTACGGAAAAAAGATTGGGGAGAAAAACCGTTTAGGGGCTCCCGCCCCTAAAAACCCCAATGGCGGCAGGCGCCGGAGAAACATGACCGCACGCGACACCTCCCGCCGCCTCTATCGGTGCTCGGACAGTAGGCAACCGTGCAGCACTTTTGATTGCTTCGATTCCTGTATAAGGATTCGGAGATATGCGTCGGCTTGACGTGAGTTGCTGAGGCGGATGCCTGACAGGGTACTTTTTAGCCGCTTACGCGGCCTTTTTCCTCCGATGAAACAACATCGCCACCAGCATGACAATGGGGAACACCGCTCCGAAAACAATCCCCCACTTCAGACCGATCTGGTCGGCTATCGGATTTCCGGCGTTGACCCCGGCGACAAAATCCGAAATCAGCCCGCTGATCCACGGCCCCACGGAACACCCCATGTCCCCGGCCAGGGCCATGACCGCGAACATCTGGGCCCCTCCGGCGGGAAACTCCCGGGCGGCCAGGCTGTACGACCCCGGCCACATCAGACTCACCGACAGCCCGCAGATTCCGCAGGCCGCCAGCGACAGCACCGCCCAGGGCGCGATCACTGCCGTGATATAGCAAACGATGCACAGGGCCGCCGAGGCCACCAGGGCGTTTTCCAGGCGGATTCTGCCGCCCTTTTTGCTGAAGCCAAGACGCCCCAGGCCCATGAACAGGGCGAACATGCACGGCCCCAGCAAATCGCCCATGACCTTGCTGACCCCCAGGCCCTTCTCCGCGAACAGGCTGGACCACATGGACATGACGCCCTCACCGGCCCCGGCGCAGACCATGACCACCAGAATCACCCAGAAAAATCCCTGGCGGAACAGCTCCCGAAGGGGCGAGCCGCCCTCCTCCGCCGCAATGGGCCGCAGGGGGACCTTGATGAAGCGGAACAGGTTAAACAGCGGAATGGCCGACCACACCAGGGGCAGGACAAACCAGGCGCCCCGGCCGAAAACCTGCAAGAAGATGGTGGTCAGCAGCACCACGCCCATCTGGCCCCAGCAGTAGAAGGAGTGGAGCAGGCTCATGGTACCGGCCTTGTCGTCCCCGGGGACGGACTCCACCACCGGGCTGACCAGGACCTCCAGCATCCCGCCGCCGATCCCCGAGAGGATCACGGCGATACACAGCCCCACGTAGGGGTCCGGCAGGACCCCCGGCAGCAGCGGCAGGAGCCACAGCCCCAGTACCGCCATAGCGTGGCAGGCCACCAGCAGCGCCCGGCAGGAGAACCACTCCACCAGCTTCACCGAGGCCAGGTCCACCAGCAGCTGGGTGAAAAAGTTGATGAAGATCAGCCGCCCCAGCCGCTCCAGGGAGACGCCGTACTGAGCCTGAATAATCGTAAACAGCAAAGGCAGCAGGCAGTTGACCACCGCCTGGGTGATGTACCCCAGATAGCACGCCCGGAGGGTGGGCTTATAATTGATGCGCTCCGTTGTCATTTCGTTCCCTCCGCAAAGCGGCAGACCGCCGCGGCCCAGCCGTTTTCCTCCCGGAGCTGGCAGACGCGGAAACCCTGCTCCCGCAGGTGGTCCGTGACCTCCTCCGCCCGTTCGGCGATGATGCCGGAGACGATGAGGGTGCCGTCGGCCTTGAGGTACCGGGCGAACAGGGGCCCCATGGCGATGATGACGTCGGCCACGATGTTTGCTAAGATCAGGTCGTACTGCTCCCGGCCCACCTCTGCCGCCAGGGCGTCGTCGGCCAGGATGTTGCCCCACCGGACGTTGAGCCGGTGGTCGTCGCAGCCGTTGAGGGCGGCGTTTTCATGGGCGATCTTGGTGGCCAGCTGGTCGATATCCACCGCCGTCACCGATCCGGCCCCCAGAAGCAGCGCCGCAATGGACAGGATGCCGCTGCCGCAGCCCATGTCCAGGACCCGGAGCCCCTTGGGCTTTTCCTGGTCCAGGAAGGTCAGGCAGAGCCGGGTGGTGTCGTGGCTGCCGCTGCCGAAGGCCATGCCCGGGTCCATGCGGAGGATGATCTGGCCCTCCTTCCCGGCGAAATCCTCCCACTCCGGAACTACGGCCAGGGTGTCGCTGACCATGATGGGCCGGTAGTACTTCTTCCAGGCGGTCTCCCAGTCCTCCTCCTCCTGATAGGAGATGGTCACGGACAGGTCCCCCAGGTCGATCTCCTGGTCGGCCTGGAGCTTCCCAAGGTCGGCCTTGATCTGGTTCAGGGTCTCGTATCCCTGGGGGTTGTCGGGGAGATAGAACTTCACCGCGGTCTCGCAGTGGGCCATCTTCATCAATTCCTCATCCACATAGTCCCAGTGGATGGTGGTGTCGTTTAAAAACCGGTTGAAATCCCCGGCGTCCTCGATCATGACGCCGTTGACCCCGTGGGCCATAAGAAACCCGGTCAGAATCTCGATTCCCTCCGGGGTGGTTGCTACGCGGACCTCCGCCCAATTCATGCTGGCACGCTCCTTTTTACGCATATGGCTCCATTATAGCGGGACGGGGCGGAAAAGTCAACGGTCCCGGAAATTTTTGGGCAAAAAAGGGGACAGAATGGCGCGCATCCTGTCCCTTTTGGTCTATTTCAGATAATAGGAGGCGATGCCCAGGTACTCCTCCAGGCAGAGGCCGCTGTCGTAGACGGCTTTGGCCAGCTCTTTTCCCAGATACCGCAGGTGCCAGGGCTCGTACTGGTAGCCGGTGAGGCTTTCTTTCCCCTGGGGATACCGGACGATGAAGCCGTACTCCTGGGCGTGGGCCGCGATCCATTTGGCCTCGGGGGTGCCGGCGAAGGAGTTGCTGGTGCTGTTCAGGTCGAAGGCCAGGCCGGTCTGGTGTTCGGAGTAGCCCGGCCGGGCGGAGTAGCGGTCGGCGGCGGCCTGGCCGTCCCGGGCGCAGTAGTTGCGGTAAAGCTGGCCCTGGTAATCGTAGGAGCGATAGCCGGAGACCACATAGAGGCTCAATCCGTCCTTAGCGGCGGCCTTCTGCATCTCAGCCAGAGCCGCCTGGACGGTGTCGTCCAGCTTGCCGGGGGCGTAGTCCTTGGGGAGGGGGTATTTTTTATTGGCGATGAGGATGCCGTCCACATAGGCTACGCCGTCGATGATCTGGATTTTCCGTCCGCCGGAAGTGACCTCCGCGTCGGCGTAATCCTCCACCCAGGCCCCGGAGCCGTCCAGGTAGTACCAGTCCTTGCCGTCGTGGATGAAGCCGGTGAGCATCCGGCCCGAGGGGGCCAGGTAGTACCACTTGCCGCCGGTCTTGACCCAGCCGGTCTTCATGGCGCCGCTGCCGGAGAGGTAGTACCAGTGACCGTTGTTCCAGGCCCAGCCGGTGCGCATCATGCCGTCGCCGCCCAGGAAGTACCAGACGCCGTTCAGCTGAAGCCAGCCGGTAGCCTTCTGTCCCGACCGGAAGTAGGACCAGCCGCCCTTTTTCCACTGCCGCCAGCCGGTAAAGTCAGCGGGGACCGGATCTTCTACCGGTTCCGGCGGTTCCTCCGACTGGGAGGGCGCGGAGGTTTCCGGAGAGGACGTAACGGTCTCCACGGCAGATTCCGTCCGAGAAACGGGCGGAGCGGACTCGACCGGAGCAGGCTCCGCCCCGGCGGTGAGGACGCCTACGGCCATAAGGATCAGCGCGGCCGCCATGCAGACGGACAGCGAGGCGATTTTCTTTTTCATGGAAGTCTCCCCTTTCGTGAGCGGAAGGTGGTTTGGTTTTATTATAGCACGATTTCATGCAAAAACGCAAGCGGCGGCGTGTCGCCGCCCCCAAGTCGCCGCGGCGGTACACCTCGCGCCAGGCTCCGTTAGCCGCGCGACAGGCTGCGCGGCGACGATTCAGGCAGCCCGTAGGAAACCTCCCGCAGCGTGCGCAAACCAAGTTTAGGGAGGAGGGGCAGCGCCCCTCCACGCCCGACCCAGAGGGCGAAACACCCCAAATGATACCAAAAAGATGAGGGAGGGCAGCCCCAGCGTCCCACTGGGACGCTGGGGCGAAGGGGAACCCCT
The DNA here is from genome assembly GCA_934539585.1 of uncultured Oscillospiraceae bacterium. Lineage (GTDB taxonomy): Bacteria > Bacillota > Clostridia > Oscillospirales > Ruminococcaceae > Merdivicinus. Next base: position 16,889 of record CAKTCT010000056.1, read on the forward strand.
TGAGGACGCAGTCCTGCAACCCCCTTCCACTAGCCGAACCCCGCGCCAGCGAAAGAAGCAAATACGCTTCCCCGCCGGTGCGGCTTCATATATGCGCAACAAAAAATCCGCCGACGAAAGTCAGCGGATTTCAATGGCTCCCCCTGTTGGACTCGAACCAACGACATTTCGGTTAACAGCCGAACGCTCTACCGACTGAGCTAAGGAGGAA
>CAKTCT010000057.1 GCA_934539585.1 uncultured Oscillospiraceae bacterium
TGGCAGTACTGGGAGGTCTATGGAGCGGAGGTATATCCCATATCCGGCTGGGAAAAAATCAACGGCAAATGGTACTATTTCTATCCGTATTCCGACAGCGAAGGGGAATACTCCCGGGGCGATATGGTCACGGGCTGGACGGACAGCGGACCTTCACTGGACTGGGATCCGACGAAAATCAGCGGTCCGTATTACCTCCAGGCCGACGGCAGCCTGAAAACCGGCTGGGTCCAGCGGGACAAGGATTGGTACTACGTGGATCCGGAGACTCTCTGGTGCCGTACCGGCTGGTTTAAAGACACCGACGGCAAGTGGTACTACCTTTCCCCCAAGACCGGCAAAATGCACACCAGCTGGATCTGGGACAACGGCAAATGGTACTACTGCGGCTGGGACGGCAGCATCTGCCGGGACGGCTGGTATCCCACAATCGCCCCCAAGGAGGGCGTGGTTCTGCTGGGGAACTGGAGCGGCTTTCACTACTTCCGGCCCGACGGCGCCATGGCTGTGGGCTGGCAGAAAATCGACCATTATTGGTATTACCTCAACGCCGACGGCAGCCGGTACAACGGCTGGCTTCTTTGGAAGGACAAATGGTACTATCTCAAAGACGGCGTCATGCAGCGGAGCACGACCGTTGATGGCTACTGGCTCAACGGCTTCGGCGTGTGGGTGCCGTAATCAAAAGAACGAAAAAGGCCGGCGGATTTATCCGTCGGCCTTTTCAATGGCTGCTTATTCTGCAAAAGCGGAATCCACCAGCTTGACCAGGCTGTCCACAGCGGTCTGCTCGTCAACGCCGTCTGCAATGATGCGGATGGTGGTGCCGCCCACGATGCCCAGGGACAAAACGCCCAGAAGGCTCTTAGCGTTTACGCGGCGTTCTTCTTTTTCCACCCAAACAGAAGATTTGAATTCGTTGGCCTTTTGAATGAAAAAGGTCGCTGGACGGGCATGGAGGCCCACCTGATTTTTCACCGTTACGTCTTTCAGATACATTCTCATACTCTCCTATAAAAAGTCGAAAATAGGCGCGGCGGGGACCTTGCCCAAAGGCCGCTTCGAAGTACTTTTATTATACCACAGCCATTTTTTCCGTCAACCGATTTTCGCCCGGATTGATGAACTTTTTCATTTTTTCGTAACAAGCGTAAAATGCAAATAAAAGTTATCAACATATTTGCATATTTTGACGATGATTTATCCACATTTTTCAAAAGAAAACGATTACTTCTGCAGTAAATCCGGGCGCTTCCGCCGGGTGCGCTCCAAGCTCTGGGCGTCCCGCCACTGGTTGATGTTGGCATGATTTCCGGTCAGAAGGACCTCCGGCACAGGGGCGTCCTGCCAGACCTCGGGGCGGGTGTACTGGGGATATTCCAAAAGGCCGTTCATGTGGCTCTCATTTTCAAAGCATTCCGGATCGGCCAGAACGCCGTCGCAGAGCCGGACGATGCTGTCGGTCAGCACCATGGCTGCCAGCTCTCCGCCGGTGAGGACGTAGTCCCCGATGGAGACTTCCTCATCCACGATCCGCTCCAGAATCCGCTCGTCCACGCCCTCATAGTGGCCGCAGAGCAGGAACAAGTGGGGCCGCTCCCGGAGCTCCAGGGACTTTTTCTGGGTCAGGGTCTTCCCCTGGGGGGAAAGGTAAATGACGTAGGGGAGGGAGCCGCTTTGGGCGATGACATCCAGGTAGCAGCGCCAGATAGGCTCCGGCTGCATGACCATGCCCTTGCCGCCGCCGTAAGGGGAGTCGTCCACCCGGTGGTGTTTGGGATCCGGAGAATAGTCCCGGATGTTGTGGCAGTGGATCTCCACCAGATGGTTTTTCCGGGCCCGGCCGATGATGCTGGTGTTCAGGACCTGATCGCACATTTCCGGGAACAGGGTGGCGATATCAATGCGCATAGCCGTCCTCCTCAGTCGTCAAAAAGCCCGTCCAGCGGGCGGATCCGCAGCACGCCGTTTTCCAGATCCGTCTGGATCACCACCTGGGGGATGGCCGGGACGTACCGCTCTTTGCCGTCGGCGAACCGGACGTGATAGATGTCGTTGGCCCCGGTCTGGCTCACGTCGGTGAGCTCGCCGTAGACCAGCTCCGGGTCGTCGGCGTCCACCACCCTGAGCCCGATGAGGTCGGCGATGAAGTAGGTCCCCTTGGGGAGCTTCACGTCGGCCCGGTTGATGCAGACCACCCGGTTCACCAGCTTCTGGGCGGCCTCGGGGGTGTCCACGCCGTCCAGCTTCAGGAGGACGACGTTTTTGCTGGGCCGCGCGGAGCGGACCTTCACCGGCTCCCCGGCGAGATAAACGGTTTTGAAGCGGGTGAGGAACTCCGGCCCGTCGCACCAGGGCTGGACCCGGACCTCCCCCTTCAGGGCGTGGATGGCAACGATCTTGCCGGCTTCCAGCAGTTCCATAGGGTACTCCTTTCACGAAAAAACCCACTCCGGAAGGAGTGGGCGTTCCAGATGGAATCAGTCGATTTCCACCATGACCTTCTCGTTGCGCATGGAGGCGCTGGCCCGCATGACGGTGCGGATCGCTTTTGCAATCCGGCCCTGCTTGCCAATAACGCGGCCCATGTCGCCGGGGGCGACGTTCAGGTGGTAAACGACGGTGCCGTCCTCGGCAGGCTCGTCCACCGTGACCTTCACGCTGTCCTTATCCTCTACAAGGCCCTTGGCCAGGGCGATGAGCAGTTCTTCCATAGCGATGCCTCTTTTCGGTTTTCAGTTGACCGCCGCAGTGATCCCGGCGGCTGGGACCCGGGAAGGGATTATTCGCCGGCGCTGATCTTGAGGATTTTCTTCACGGTGTCCGTGGGCTGAGCGCCGTTGGCAATCCACTTGTTGGCCTTTTCCAGGTCTACGTTGATGACGCTGGGGTTCTTGGTGGGATCGTAGGTGCCGATTTCCTCGATGAAACGGCCGTCTCTGGGGTAACGGGAATCCGCTACAACAATGCGGTAAAAGGGAGCTTTCTTGGCGCCCATTCTGCGCAGTCTGATTTTTACTGCCATAATCATTTCCTCCTAAAATTCGGTGGTTTTCTATTGCTATACGCATTTTGCGTTGTACAGCCTTACATCATGGGGAAGCGCATCCGGCGCTTGCCTTTTTTGCCGGAGAACTGCTTCATCATGGTCTTCATCTGGTCGAACTGCTTGAGGAGCCGGTTCACATCCTCCACCCGGGTGCCGGAGCCTGCGGCGATGCGCCGCTTCCGGGAGGGGTTGATGATGGCGGGCTTTTCCCGTTCGGCGGGGGTCATGGAGGTGATCATGGCCTCGATGCGGGCGAACTGCCGCTCGTCGATGTCCATGTTTTCCACCTTGGCGCCCATGCCGGGGAGCATCCCCAGAATCTGCTTGATGGAGCCCATTTTGCTGACCTGCCGGAGATTTTCCAGAAGGTCATTCATATCGAAGCTGTTTTCCTTCATCTTCTTGGCCAGCTTGGCGGCTTCCTTTTCGTCCACTGCCGTCTGGGCCTTTTCGATGAGGGTCAGCACGTCGCCCATTCCTAAAATCCGGGAGGCCATCCGCTCAGGGTGGAAGGGCTCTAAGTCGTCGATCTTCTCGCCGATGCCGGAGAACTTGATGGGCTTGCCCGTGACCTGCAGAACAGAGATCGCCGCGCCGCCCCGGGTGTCGGAGTCCAGCTTGGTGAGGATCACGCCGGTAATGGGAAGGGCTTTATTGAAGGTGTCGGCGACGTTGACGGCGTCCTGGCCGGTCATGGAGTCGACGACGAGGAGAATTTCGTTGGGATGGACCGCCGCTTCGATATTTTTCAGCTCCTCCATCAGGACTTCGTCGATGTGGAGCCGGCCGGCGGTGTCGATGATAACCAGGTCGTTGCCATGGTCTTTGGCGTATTTCAGGGCTTCAGTGGCGATGGTGACGGGATTGGTCTGGCCCATCTCAAAGACCTGGGCCCCGGCCTTTTCGCCGACGATCTTCAGCTGATCGATGGCGGCGGGGCGGTAGATGTCGCAGGCCACCAGAAGGGGCCGGTGTCCCTGGCCCTTGAAGTACTTGGCCAGCTTGGCGGAGTGGGTGGTCTTGCCGCTGCCCTGAAGGCCGCACATCAGAATAACGCAGGGCGGCTTGGAGGGAAAGTTGATCCGGGCGTTGTCCCTGCCCATGAGGTTGGTCAGCTCTTCGTTGACGATTTTGATGACCTGCTGGGCGGGGGTCAGGCTTTCCAGAACCTCCTGGCCTACGGCGCGCTCGCTGACGGTCTTTACAAAGTCCTTGACGACCTTGTAGTTGACGTCGGCTTCCAGCAAAGCCATTTTGACTTCCCGCATGGCGTCCTTGATGTCGCTCTCGCTGAGCTTGCCCTTGCTTTTCAGCTTTTTGAAAGCGGCTGCCAGCTTCTCGGAAAGACTTTCAAAGGCCAAGATTCGCGCCTCCCTTTATACAAAAAGTAGAATTCGACAGAATTATCCAAAATTTTCGTCCAGATACCGGTTCAGCTGGACCCCAATGGCCCGGGCGTTTTCGTCAATGGACTGGGAGTAGGTGAAGCCCCGGTTGACCCGCTGAATCTCGATGCACCGGGAGGTGATCTCCTCGGTGACGGCCACCAGCCGCCGGAATTTCTCGGCAAAATGGAGCTTTTCCTCCATTTCCAGGAGGTAAGCTTCCCCGCGCTTGATGCTGTCCCGGACACCCTGGCGGGTGATCTTTTCGTGCTCGGCGATTTCGCCCAGAGAAAGGTCCTGGTCGTAGTAAAGCTCCATGACGTCCCGCTGCTTGTCGGTGAGCATGTCTCCATAAAGGTCCAGGAGGTCCGCGATGGCCAGATTTTTGCTCATAGGCGCCCGTCCTTTCCTTGGTGGGGGATGTAAACCGTTTCCCTTTACAAGGTATTATTATACCGGAAACCCGCATTTCTGTCAAGGGGAAACCTTTACACGCCGGAGTTTTCTGAAATTTCTCCCATTCGCACAAATCGCGGGAAGGATTTCCCGCCTTTCATGACGATTTCGACAAACATCCTGGCGGGCCGCACCCAGACATCTCCCTCTCCGTAGAGGGCCTGGTAGACCGCCATGGGCTCCAGGGTCTCCGAGTGCCGGGCCAGCGTCAGGAGCTGATACTCCTTTCCCTTGTAATGCCGGTACCGCCCGGGCCGGAGCCCATAAGCGGCGGCCAGCGACGCCGCCAGCTCCGTGTCCGCCGGACAGAAGGGGAGCCGCGCCAGCTCCTCCGGCTCCGCCCAGCGGAGCTCCTCATGGACCCGGGCCTCCGGGACCCCGTCCTCCGCCATGGCGTAGAAGAAGGACAGCCCCACCTCCCGGTCGGGGTACTGGTGAACGATCCGGGCGCAGAGCCCGCCTGCAGAGACGGCAATCCCCAGCTCCTCCCGGCACTCCCGCCGGAGGGCTTCGGGAAGGGTCTCCCCCGGCTCCTGCTTGCCCCCGGGGAACTCCCACAGCCCGGCGCAGCTGCCGGAGCCCCGGCGCTTCCCGATGAGGATTTTTCCCTGTTTTTCGATGATTGCGGCGGCGACTTCGATCATGATCGGCTCCTTTCATAAACGGAAAGATGCCTGCCGCGCCGGTCCGGCATGGCAGGCAGAGATTATTTGTGTTTCCTTCGGCGGATCAGGGTCCCGATCCCCATGCCGGCGGCGGCCGTAGCGGCCCCGGCCAGGAACAGCTCCCAGCTGGGCGCCTGGATGCGTCCGAAGGCCATCATAATGCCGACCTTGAAGGTCCCGAACTCCGCAAGCGTGTGCATCCCGCCGAAAGCGAGAACCGCCAGCCACTTGCCCTTTCCCCAGTAGTCGTTCCGCCCGATGACCAGGGAGACCGTCAGGGTGGAAACGGGGAGGAGAAGCCAGAAAAACATCAGGGCAAATCCCATGACGTCGGAGGGACTCATCAAGACCCAATAGACAAAAAGCCCCAGAGCCCAGATTCCCAGGTAAACAGCAGCCAGTATGATCTTCGCCAGCCGGTTCTTGCTTCGGACGACATTGGTGCTCTCTTCCAAAAACGTAGTGTAGTCGGACATAGGTTCCTCCTTCCTGTCCTTCAGCAGATGGTCTAAGCTCACCGCATACAAATCGCTCATTTTGATTACGCTAAGGATGTCCGGATAAGTCCGGTCGTTTTCCCAGTTGGACACGGTCTGCCTGCTGACCCCCAGGGTCTCGGCCACCTGTTCCTGGGTCAGCTGTGCGGCCACCCGCGCGTCCTTGATTTTCGTTCCGATATCCGTAAGCGCACCTCCTTTTCTGGTTCCATTGTATACCGAAAGAGGCGCGCTGTCTATCAAAATGCTTTTCCATGGCCGTTTTTGGAGGAAAAAAATTCTTTTCCGCAGCCTTTTTTGCTCCCCGGCCTTGCATCCGCCGCCGGGATGTGCTATACTGGACCTCGGGAATGAAGTTCGCCCTTAGCCTTTGCTAGAACCGCTTTTCAGCTGATGACTTCTGCATTTTATTTGCAGGAGGCGTCAGCTTTTCTGCGTTTTAGGAGGATGTTTTATGCTTGCGTCGTTGTCCTTTGTGTTTCTTGCCGGGCTGGCCATGGCCGCCCTCTGCAAACGGCTCCGGCTGCCGGGGGATCGTGGGCATGCTTCTCACCGGCGTGGCCCTGGGTCCCTACGCCCTGAATCTGCTGGACCCATCCCTTTTGAACATCTCCGGAGAGCTGCGGCAGATGGCCCTGATCATCATCCTGGTCAAGGCCGGGCTGTCTCTGAATCTGTCGGACTTAAAAAAGGTCGGCCGACCGGCGGTGCTCATGTCCAGCCTGCCGGCTGGATTTGAGATTCTGGGCTATGTCCTGCTGGCCCCCTGCTTTTTAGGGCTGACCAGGACCGAAGCCGCAGTTTTGGGGGCGGTGCTGGCCGCCGTGTCCCCGGCGGTGGTGGTTCCCCGGATGCTGAAGCTCATGGAGGAGGGCCGGGGCGTCGGAAAAAGCATCCCGCAGCTGATCCTGGCGGGAGCCTCCTGCGACGATGTTTTCGTCATCGTCCTGTTCTCGGCCTTTGCAGGCATGGAACAGGGGCAAGGCGTCCGGCTGGCGGACTTTGCGGGCATCCCGGTGTCCATCCTCCTGGGAGTGGCGCTGGGCGGAGCCGCAGGTTTTCTGCTGGCCTGGTTTTTCCAAAAGAAAAGCGCCCTCGGGAATACCGTCAAGACCATCCTGACCCTCAGTGTTGCCTTCCTTCTCATGGCGGCGGAGACCTGGGCAAAGGGAACCGTACCCCTTTCCGGCCTTCTGGCCGTGGTGAGCATGGCCTGCGTCCTGAAAAAGAAGCTCCCGGCGGTGTCCCGTCCTCTTTCGGAGAAGTTCGGCGGGCTTTGGCTGGGCGCGGAGGTTCTGCTGTTCGTCCTGGTAGGGGCCGCAGTGGACATCCGATACACCCTGGAAGCCGGACTCCCGGCGGTGGGACTGATCCTGCTGGCCCTGCTGTTCCGGGCCGCAGGCGTTCTGCTCTGTCTGGCCGGAACGGACCTGACCTGGAAGGAGCGGCTGTTCTGCATCATCGCCTACCTTCCCAAGGCCACGGTCCAGGCCGCTATGGGCGGCGTTCCCCTGACGATGGGCCTGTCCTGCGGCAAGACGGTTCTTTCGGTGGCCGTGCTGGCCATTCTGATCACTGCCCCCTTGGGCGCTTTGGGCATCGACCGCAGCGCCCCGCACCTGCTGTCCCGGGAAAGCAGCACTACAAATTGTATAAAGTAGCTGGATTCTCCTGATTGTTTCAGAATCCGACCGCATCTCCCCAAAAGACCGCTCCGGGGACCCCAACTTCCCCAAAACGTCCTCCGGGACGATTTGCGGACAGATTTCACTACAATCCGTAGAATCGCGACGGATTATCCAATCTGTTCCAGAATTTTGCCGCCCATCTCCCGGCAGCCCACCCGGATGCAGCCTTCCTCGAAGATGTCGGCGGTGCGGTACCCCGCGTCCAGGACCCGGTCCACGGCGGATTCGATGCAGCCAGCCTCCTCCGGAAGGTCGAGGGAATACCGCAGCATCATGGCCGCCGAAAGGATGGTGCCGATGGGATTTGCAATGTCCTTCCCGGCGATGTCCGGAGCGGAGCCGTGGATGGGCTCGTACATTCCCCGGCTGCCCTCTCCCAGGGAGGCCGACGCCATCATGCCGATGGACCCGGTGATCATGCTGGCCTCGTCGGAAAGGATGTCCCCGAACAGGTTCTCGGTGACGATGACGTCGAACTGGGAGGGGTCCCGGACCAGCTGCATGGCGGCGTTGTCCACCAGCAGATCGGAGCAGGTCACGTCCGGATACTCCTCGGCCACCTCATGGACCACCTTCCGCCACAGCCGGGAGGTGTCCAGCACGTTGGCCTTGTCAACGGAGACCACCCGGCTCCCCCGCTTCCGGGCAATGGCAAAGGCCGTCCGGGCGATGCGCCGGATTTCGTGGGTGGAGTAGGTCATGTCGTCGTGAGCCGTTAGTTCCCCGTTTTCCTCGGCGGTGACGTGGGCTCCGAAGTAGGCCCCGCCGGTCAGCTCCCGGACCATCATCAGGTCGATGCCCTTTCCTGCGATTTCCGGCTTCAGGGGCGAAGCTCCGGCCAGCTGGGGAAAGAGCCGGGCAGGCCGGAGGTTGGCGTAAAGCCCCAGCGCCGCCCGGATGCCCAGCAGCGCCGCTTCCGGCCGGATCTCCTTGGCAACGCCGTCCCATTTGGGACCGCCAACTGCGCCTAAGAGGACGCTGTCGCAGTTTAAGCACTTTTCCAGAGTTTCCTGGGGGAGAGAGGTGCCGTAAGCGTCGATGGCGCAGCCCCCGGCCAGTACGTCCTGATAGTGGAAGGTGTGACCGGATTTTTCGGCAATCCGGTCAAGAACACGGATCGCCTGATCGACAATCTCCGGGCCGATGCCGTCGCCCCGGATCACGGTGATGATTTTTTCCATACCGGCGCCTCCTTACTTTTTCAGGGCCTTGAGCAGGCCGCCGCTGCAGATGATGTCCTGGATGAACGCCGGAAAGGGCTGGGCCTGATAACGCTCGCCCCGGGTCAGGTTCTCAATGACGCCGGTGTCGAAATCCACGGTGACCCGGTCTCCGTCGGCGATTTTTTCGCTGGCCTCGGGGCATTCCAGAATGGGCAGGCCGATGTTGATGGCGTTGCGGTAGAAGATGCGGGCGAAGGTCTTGGCAATAACGCAGGAGACCCCCGCCGCCTGGATGGCGATGGGCGCGTGCTCCCGGGAGGAGCCGCAGCCGAAGTTGAACCCGCCCACCAGGATGTCCCCGGGCCGGACCTTCCTGACGAAATCCTTGTCGATGTCCTCCATGCAGTGGGCTGCCAGCTCCTTGTGGTCGGCGGTGTTGAGATAGCGGGCGGGGATGATCACGTCGGTATCCACGTTGTCCCCGTATTTGTGGACGATTCCAATGGCGTTCATGCAGATCACTCCTTTTCCATGGCGAGGGGGCTGGCTAATTTCCCGGCAATGGCCGAGGCGGCAGCCACGGCGGGACTGGCCAGATAGACCTCCGAGTCCACATGGCCCATGCGCCCTACAAAATTGCGGTTGGTGGTGGCGACTGCCCGTTCCCCGGCAGCCAGAATGCCCATATACCCGCCCAGACAGGGTCCGCAGGTGGGGGTGGATACGGCGCAGCCTGCGTCGATAAAGGCGTCCATGTATCCCAGCCGGACACAGTCCTTCCAAATTTGCTGGGTCGCCGGAATGATGATGCACCGGACGTTTTCCGCCACCTTTTTCCCCTTGAGGATTCCGGCGGCCATGGCCATGTCGGATAACCGGCCGTTGGTGCAGGAGCCGATGACCACCTGGTCGATGGGAATGTCGCCGATCTGGTCAAAGGTCCGGGCGTTTTCCGGCAGATGGGGGAACGCCACCGTGGGCTGGATTTCCGAAAGGTTTACCTCGATGACCTTCTCGTACTCCGCGTCAGGGTCGGCGTCGTAGATGGAGATGGGGCGGTCCACTCGGCCCTTGATGTAGCCCATGGTGATTTCGTCCACCTGGAAGATGCCGTTTTTGGCCCCGGCCTCGATGGCCATGTTGGAAATGCACAGCCGGTCGTCCATGGACAGGCTTTTCAGCCCCGGTCCGGTGAACTCCATGGATTTGTAAAGGGCCCCGTCCACGCCGATCTCCCCGATGATGTGGAGGATCACGTCCTTCCCGGAAACATAGGGCGGCAGGGCCCCGGTGACGTGGAACTGAATGGCTCCGGGGACCTTGAACCAGGCTTTCCCCGTGGCCATGGCCGCCGCCATGTCCGTGGAGCCCACCCCCGTGGAGAAGGCCCCCAGCGCCCCGTAGGTGCAGGTGTGGGAGTCAGCCCCGATGATGCACTCGCCGGGCGCGGCCAGCCCCTTTTCCGGCAGCAGGGCGTGTTCGATGCCCATCTGTCCCACGTCAAAATAGTTGGAAATCCCGAAGCGGTGGGCGAAGGTCCGGCACTGCTTGCACTGGGCCGCGGCCTTGATGTCCTTGTTGGGAGCGAAATGGTCCATGACCAGGGAAATCTTGTCCCGGTCAAAAACGGAGTCGAACCCCGCCTTCTCAAACTCGTTGATGGCCACCGGGGAGGTGATGTCGTTGCCCAGGACCATGTCCAGCCTGGCCTGGACCAGCTGCCCGGCCCTGACCTCCGGGAGCCCCGCGTGGGCGGCCAGGATTTTTTGGGTCATTGTCATTGCCATAAAAACTCATCCTTTCCTTCAGCGGATCATGCGGTTGACGGCGGAGAACAGGGCCTTCACCGAGGCGTAGATGATGTCGTCCTGGATGCCCACGCCCCAGAAGACCTTGCCGTCGCTGCCGGTGATGGAGACGTAAGCCACGGCCTGGGAGCTGGATCCCTCCTCCAGAGCGTGCTCCTGGTAGGTCAGGTTGGTAAACCGGATGCCCAGGTTCTCCCGGATGGCGTTGGAGACCGCGTCCAGACGGCCGTTGCCGGAGCCGGAGATTTCCCGGACCCCGCCGTTCTGCTCAATGGTAAGGACGGCATGGATGCCGCCGTTGCGGGTATAGTGGTAATCCGCCAGACGGATGGGGGATTCCAGGTTGACGTATTCGTCGTGGAAGATGTCCAGGACCTCCTGGGGGCTGAGCTCCTGGTGCTTGTGGTCGGAAACGCCCTTGACCAGGTATCCCACTTCCTCCCGCATCTTCTTGGGGAGGTTGTACCCGAAGGTGTGCTCCAGCAGATAGCCGATGCCCCCCTTGCCGGACTGGGAGTTGATGCGGATGACGTCGGTCTGGTACTCCCGCCCCACGTCCTTGGGGTCGATGGGAAGATAGGGCACCGTCCAGAGAGGACACTGCCGCTCCTCTCGCCACTGCATCCCCTTGGCGATGGCGTCCTGGTGGGAGCCGGAGAAGGCCGCAAAGACCAGCTTGCCGGAATAGGGCTGCCGCTCGTTGACGTGCATCCGGGTCACCCGCTCATAAAGCTCGGTGATCTCCGGCATATCGGAAAAGTCCAGCTCCGGGTCCACCCCCTGGGAGTAGAGGTTCATCCCCAGAGTGACGATGTCCACGTTTCCTGTGCGCTCGCCGTTGCCGAAGAGGGTGCCCTCCACCCGCTGGGCCCCGGCCAGAACGGCCATTTCCGTGTCGGCCACGGCGCAGCCCCGGTCGTTGTGGGGATGAACGGAGAGGATCACATTTTCCCGGTACTTCAGGTTCTCCGACATGAACTCCACCTGATTGGCGTAAACGTGGGGCATGGAGACGGACACCGTCACCGGCAGATTGATGATGACCTTCCGCTCCGCCGTGGGCTTCCATACGTCCAGCACGGCGTTGCAGATTTCCAGGGCGAAGTCCATCTCCGTGCCGGTGAAGCTCTCCGGGGAGTACTCGAACCGCAGGTTCCCGTCAAAATCCGCCGCGTACCGGTTGAACAGCTCCGCCCCGGAAACGGCGATGCCCACGATCTCCTCCCTGGATTTCCGGAAGACCTGTTCCCGCTGGACCACGGAGGTGGAGTTGTACAGGTGGACGATGGCGTTTTTGCACCCTTTCAGCGCCTCAAAGGTCTTTTTGATGATGTGCTCCCGGGACTGGGTCAGCACCTGGACCGTCACGTCGTCGGGGATCAGGTCCTGCTCGATGAGGGTCCGGAGGAAGTTGTACTCCGTCTCCGACGCGGCGGGGAAGCCCACCTCGATCTCCTTGAACCCGATCTTGCATAGGAGCTTAAAAAATTCCAGCTTTTCCTCCAGGTCCATGGGGATCATCAGGGACTGGTTGCCGTCCCGCAGGTCCACGCTGCACCAGATGGGGGCCTTGTCGATGTGATCCTTCTCCATCCATCTGCCCAGGGGCTTTTCCGGAGTCCTGGGAGGGAGAAAGTAGTTGATGGCGTACTTCTGGAAATTCTTCATACCGATGCATCCTTTCCCGCCGGCCGGCGGTCTCTCTTTCCGGGGACAAAAAACCCCCGTTTCCTGCAACTGCAAGAAACGGGGGAGAATCCCTCGCGGTACCATTCTTGTTGGCGCAGACGCGCCCTCTCTATCCATCGGCGTTTTAAAAACGCGAATGGAGTCCCGGATAACGGCGGGAATCCGGCCCGGCCTACTGGAGAATTCTCGTTGGGCGGGCGGCTCGAGGGCCAGCTGCGCATCCGTCCCGGCTCTGCCTTCCACCACCCGGCAGCTCTCTGGACCCGTTTCCGGCGCGCATATCCCTGTCACAGCCTTTTCTTTGGACTTAGTATAACGCACAAAAAGGCTGCTGTCAAGTACTTTCCGAAACTTTATTCCGAATTTCCGGAAAACATCCGAATAATTAACACAGTTAACGGAACTGAAAATGTGAACAGACTTTGACTTTCGCTCATTTTGAAACAAAGCCCAAATATTCAACGAAAAAACTGGATTTGTTCATAAAAAACAGCACTTTTCCAATTGTAACTATGGTATAATAAAAACACCAATTAAAAATTAGCCATTTCCGTAACTTCAAAGAGGAGGAATTTCTATGGCACTGGGAAAAATCTTAGTGGTTGACGACGATAAAAACATCTGCGAGCTCCTGCGGCTCTACCTGGAAAAGGAGGGGTACAGCGTTATCCTGGCCCACGACGGCGAGGAAGCCCTGCTGAAATTCGAGACCCTCCACCCCGAACTCATCCTTCTGGACATCATGCTCCCCGGCCTGGACGGCTGGCAGGTCTGCCGGGAAATCCGCAAAAAGAGCCAGGTGCCCATCATCATGCTCACTGCCAAAGGCGAGACCTTCGATAAGGTCCTGGGCCTGGAGCTGGGCGCCGACGACTACGTGGTCAAGCCCTTCGACACCAAGGAGATCATCGCCCGGATCAAAGCGGTCCTCCGCCGCATCGGCCAGAACAACCAGCAGAACGACCTGAAAGAGGTCTCCTACGATAAGCTTGTGGTCAACATGACCCGCTACGAGCTGAAAGTGGACGGCAAGATCATCGACACCCCGCCCAAGGAGCTGGAGCTCCTTTACCACCTGGCCTCCAACCCCAACCGGGTCTACACCCGTGACCAGCTCCTGGACGAGGTCTGGGGCTTCGAGTACTACGGCGACTCCCGGACCATCGACGTCCACGTCAAGCGTCTCCGCGAGAAGCTGGAGGGCGTCTCCGACAAATGGTCCCTGAAAACCGTCTGGGGCGTGGGCTACAAATTCGAAGTGGTGGACCTGCTGTAAGGGGTGGCCGCCGCTATGCAGAAAAGCATTTTCAGCAAGTACTTCCGGGTCTGCGCCACCATCGTCCTTTCCGCGGTGCTGGTGCTGGGGTCCCTGTTCATGGTCTTCGCCGCCCGGTACTTTTCCCGGGAGAAGCTGAGCCTTCTCACCAACTGCACCAACGTGGCCCGGAGCTACGTCCTGGGCAAGGTGGACTCCCGGCTCCTCCTGGACCGGGACGCCCTGGCCCCCACCCTGACGGCCCTGTCGGAGTCCAACGACACCGTCATCTTTCTCACGGATACCAAGGGCAAGACCCTCTACTGCACCGAGGGCTCCGCCTGCGTGACCCATAAGACCTACCGGGTCTCCGAGACCATCCTGGAAAAGGCGGACCAGGGCCAGTACAGCGAAGCCGGTCTCCTGGACCGCTTCTATAAGCGGCCCATGTTCACCGTCTGCCAGCCGGTCAAGACCACCGAGGGCACCGTGGGCTACCTTTTCGTCTCCGCGGATAACCGGGAGCAGACGGCCTTCATCTCCGAGATGCTCAAAATCTTCCTGTTCTCCGCCATCGGCGTTCTGCTGGTGGCCTTTGCCGCCACCTATTTCGTCACCCTGAAAATGGTGCGGCCCCTTCGGGAGATGTCCGCGGCGGCCAAAAAGTTCGGCCAGGGGGACTTCACCACCCGCATCCGCATCGACAGCGACGACGAGATCGGCCAGCTGGCCATGTCCTTCAACAATATGGCCCGGTCCCTTTCCGAGCTGGAATCCATGCGCCGGAGCTTCATCGCCAACGTCTCCCACGAGCTGAAGACCCCCATGACCTCCATCGCAGGCTTCATTGACGGCATCCTGGACGGCACCATCGGCAAGGACCAGGAGCGCCACTACCTCCGCATCGTCTCCGACGAGGTGAAGCGGCTGTCCCGGCTGGTCCGGAGCATGCTGAACCTCTCCCGCATCGAGGCCGGGGAGCTGAAGGTCCAGACCACCCCCTTCAACATCCTGGAAATCATCTGCGAAACGGTCTTTTCCTTCGAGCAGAGCATCGACCAGAAGCACCTGGACATCCGGGGCCTGGACACCGATAAAGTCATGGTGGACGCCGACCCGGACCTGATCCACCAGGTGGTCTACAACCTCGTCGACAACGCGGTGAAGTTCGTCAACGACGGCGGCTACCTGGAGTTTTCCTTCAATGTGGACGGCAGCCGGACCTATGTGGGCATCCGCAACAGCGGCGAGGGCCTCTCCAAGGAGGAGATTCCCCGGGTCTTCGACCGGTTCTATAAGACCGACCGCTCCCGGGGCGTGGACAAAAACGGCGTGGGCCTGGGGCTTTATCTGGTCCGGTCCATTATCAACCTCCACGGCGGCGACATCATTGTGAAAAGCGTCCAGGGGGAGTACACCGAGTTCGTCTTCTCCGTCCCCACGGCCAAAGCGAAAAATCCCGCCCTGGTCAAGGGCCGGGAAAAGGAGTACCCCAACCAGCAGTCCAAGGAGCTCCCGCCCCAGTCCTGACGGGGAGCTTCGGAGCATAATCCCAGGCATCCCCCATCGTTTCCAGTCGGACGTATCACCATCATAATCGAGAAGCTCCCTCCCGGCCGGCCGCCGCCTGGACACCCACTCCGGCCAAGCCGCCCCAAACGGAGCAGAACGGCAGAGCGCAACCATGTGCCCATACGTCTGCCCTCCAAACCGTCCCGCCAAGGCCCGGAGGTGCCGGCCCACCATAACCAGTGCCCCTGGCCAGGGCCCCGCCCGACCAACATCGGCCAGACAGTTCGACCGGACAGTGACAGGAGAACACCGCCATGCGCCCATCCGCCTGTCCTCCAAACCGTCCCGTCAAGGCCCGGATTTCCCTGACCGAAGCCCCATCACCTTCCCATTTGCCATGGGGTATCCCGCATTTCTCCCCGACCAAGGCCCCGCCTGACCAACATCGGCCAGGCAGTTCGACCGGACAGTGACAGGAGAGCACCGCCATGCGCCCACACGTCTGCCCTCCAAAACCTCCCGCCAAGGCTGGAGGTGCCGGCCAAGGCCCCGCCTGACCAACATCGGCCAGGCAGTTCGACCGGGCAGTGACAGGAGAACACCGCTATGCGCCCA
>CAKTCT010000058.1 GCA_934539585.1 uncultured Oscillospiraceae bacterium
TCATCTGTTTATCCATAATTTCATTATATCACATTTGGCACTATCTCGCTCCTTTTTCTGTGCGGTGTTGCCCTAATCCTATTCGACTATATCCCAATGGCAGGCGCGCAAATTGCCTTTCGGAAGTTTGATTTCCGTTATGGAATCTGGCATAGCCCGTGGGTGGGATTTGAAAACTTCCGAAGATTTTTCAATTCCTATCAGTTTTGGGATATTTTGTACAACACTCTTTTCTTATCGGTTTATGGCTTAGCTGTTTCATTTCCGTTGCCCATCATCTTGGCGCTGCTGCTCAACTCCTTTCCTGGAGTGCGCTTTAAAAAAGTGGTCCAAACGGTTTCGTATATTCCCCATTTCATCTCTACGGTTGTTGTGGTCGGCATGCTGATGCAGATATTTAACCCGCGTACAGGGGCAGTCGGAAATATCTACAGCCTGTTTACGGGCGGCATTATGAAGGATATTTTCGCCAGTCCTTCCGCGTTTCCCCATCTTTATGTCTGGTCCGGAATCTGGCAAGGCATTGGGTGGAGCAGCATTATTTATATCGCCGCTTTGAGCAGCGTAGACACCGAACTCCATGAGGCAGCTCAGATCGATGGAGCCAGCCGGTTTCGGCGGGTGCTCCATATTGATTTGCCCTCCATTCTCCCTACGGCCACAATCATGCTGATTCTTTCTGCTGGCCGTGTGATGAGTGTGGGATTTGAGAAGGTGTTTTTAATGCAGAACAGCCTGAATATCGGTGCCAGTGAGGTAATCTCTACCTATGTCTACAAGGTCGGCATGGTAATTGGCACAGGTGATTACTCATTTGCTACAGCGATTGGGCTGTTCAATTCCGTCATCAATTTCTGCCTGCTGGTTCTGGTGAATTTCATCTCAAGAAAACTCAGTGAAACCAGCCTTTGGTAATGGAAGGAGGAGGAATTCAATGTCTGATGCCAAGCTGCCTCATCGTCCCTCACACGTACGCACATCTCGAGCGGATCGAGTCTACTATGCGATATCTGGAGTAGTGCTGGGAGTACTGCTGCTTCTTGTTGCCTATCCGATACTGTTTGTTCTATCTGCCTCCTTTTCTTCCGGCAATGCGGTGGCCACCGGTAAGGTATTGCTTTGGCCGGTGGAATTCAGCTTGGAGGGATATCGGGCCGTATTCCGCAATCCCAACATCGTCCAGGCGTTTGGTAATACCATTCTTTACACCGTAGCAGGAACAGCGATCAATGTGGCCATGGTAATGATTGCCGCTTATCCGTTGTCCCGTCGGGATCTCAAGGGGCGGGGAATTTTGACCTTTCTGTTTACATTTACGATGTTTTTCAGTGGGGGCATGATTCCTACATATATCCAGATTCTGCGGCTGGGGCTGATGAACAACATTGGCGCTATGGTCCTTCCAGGGGCGCTGTCTGTGTACAACATGATTGTCGCCCGTACATTCATCCAGTCGAATATTCCCTATGATCTTTTTGAGGCGACCAGCATCGATGGCTGTAACGACCTTCAGTATCTGTTTTATATAGTGCTGCCCCTTTCTAAGGCGGTCATTGCAGTCATTGCGCTGTTTTCGGCAGTGGGGCATTGGAACTCCTACTTCAGTGCGATGATTTATCTGAATGACCGGAACAAATTTCCTCTGCAGATCATTCTGCGGGAAATTCTGATCATGAACAAGGTAGACCTTTCTATGGTTATGGATCCGGAAATGCAGATTGCCTTGGCTCATACCGCTGACGTCTTGAAGTATTCCCTTATCGTAGTGGCCACCGTGCCGATTCTTGTTGTTTATCCATTTGTACAGAAATATTTTGTAAAAGGTGTCATGGTAGGTTCTATTAAGGGCTGACACCGGAAAGGAACCTGTATGCTGAAAGAACAGAAGTGGATTCGATACGCCGGCGCGCTTGGCGTGGATTGGAAGGAAAGCTGGGAGGAAGGCCGCGACGTCGAATACCTGAAAGATATCTGTACTGCCGTGGCGGAAGCCTCGCGTTCTCACGAGGTAGAGGACCTGGCACATCTGATTGGGGAAAAGCTCCGCGCAGCACCGATGCGCCCGGATTATCCCTACAATGAACCGAACGATTTCGCCTCTATTCGGGCAGCTCGTCCGAAAACCGCACCGAAACTTCCGCAATTTCGTCCGGACCGGTATCAAGATCAACTGGAGGGCGCTTGGATAGGCCGCATAGCTGGATGTCTGCTCGGTAAACCAACCGAGGGCTTTAAACGCTGCCAGATTCAGGCCGTTTTGCAGCACACCGGCGACAAACCGTTATCTCACTATATCGCCCGTTCAGACCTGCCGGAAGATTTTGCACAAACGCAAGGCCTGAATCCCAAATGGTTTGAAAACCGTTTTTGGATTGACCGTTTGGAAGAAGCGGCGCCGGTAGATGACGATACCAACTATACTGTGTTCACCCTGAAGCTCATTGAAAACTACGGCCGGAACTTTACCCCCGATAATGTTTTAGAGGGCTGGATGGGGTGGATTCCCATGCTCTCTACCTGCACGGCAGAACGGGTCGCCTATCGCAATGCCGCTGCCGGAATGTTGCCGCCCTCTACTGCGGTTTATCAAAATCCTTACCGCGAGCGGATTGGCGCGCAGATTCGTGGGGATTTGTTCGGATACATTTGTCCGGGAAATCCGGAATTGGCGGCGGAATACGCTTGGAGGGATGCCAGCATTTCTCATGTTCATAATGGTATTTACGGAGAAATGTTCATCGCAGCCATGATTGCCGCAGCGGCTGTTACGGATGATGAACAGCTCATTTTGGACGCCGGGCTGGCCCAAATTCCGGAAAAATGCCGTCTGCGCCGGGATATCGATGCTGTTCGCAGCTGGTTCCGGGATGGACTTTCTGCAGATGCCGTCACCGACCGCGTCCACACCCTTTATAACGAATACGATGCCCATGAGTGGTGTCACACGATTTCAAACGCCATGATTGTAACGATGGCACTTCTGTTCTGCAAAAAAGATTTAGGTAAGGCTATCTGTCTGGCAGTGGAAGCTGCCTTTGACACTGACTGCAACGGTGCCACGGTTGGCTCCATTCTGGGGATTCTGCTGGGCAAGACAGGAATTGACCCCTATTGGTACGAAACTTTTCACAGCCGTCTTTTCACAACAATCGTCGATTATACGGATGTGACAGTAGAACAGTTGGCTCAGCATACCTATGCGCTGGTGGAAGCATGACGGACAGTGAAAGGATGTGCAGGCATGAAGTGTTTCGATCCTTTGCTGCAAATCTTGGAGTATTTAGAGCAGAATCTGGATGCGGAAGCGATTGCGGCGGCCAGGGCCCGGGTCTCAGACTGCCTTTCCAAAAAAGCGCCGGGTATTTGCATTTCGCAGCGCTTGGCGGAACCGCCCGGGCTTCCCTTTGTCCGCCGCACTTTGGAAGAGGGGGCTCGAGATTTTCAGGTAATGCTCTATAATGAGCTGGTAGGCGTCTGCAGCACGATATGCCGTGGAGGGATTCCCTCCATCCGTCCCAACTATGGCACTGGGATTCTGCCTTCACTGTTTGGGGCGAAAAGCCGCTATCTGGATTCCAACGAGCTTCCTTGGAGCAGTCCCGTAGATTCTGCGGCTCTGGCGGCATATGCGGATATGGAAATCGCTCCGCTGGATGCCGGTCTTGGGGAACGTATCTTTGAAACCTATCAGTTCTATAGGGAGACATTGGCTTCCTATCCCAATATAAAGCAGTGCGTCCCCTTTGCTCACGCAGATTTGCAGGGGCCTTTTGATGTATTGCATCTGCTGTGCGGCAATCAAATTTATTACGATTTGTACGATGAACCGGACCGCATACACGCCTTACTGGGTACGATTACTCGAACGTATATTGCCTTCCTGCGGAAAATGCAGCCGGATACCGGGATTGGTCCGGGGGACTGCTGTTATCACTGGAATACGCTTTACCCCGGTCGAGCGGTGATTCGGGACGACAGCGCCGTAACATTGGGACGGGAACACTATCTGGAATTTTCTTTGGCCTATATCCGCAGAATTATCCAGGCGGTGGGCGGTGCGTCCGTGCATTACTGCGGCGCAGATGCCATATGGCTACCGGACCTGCTGAAAACAGAAGGCTTGCGCGGATTGAATTTCGGCTATGTTCCAAGCATGAAGGACAGCTATGGAACGGCGCTGATGGAACGGGCAGTCTCCTTGCGGGAAAACCGACCAATCAGCTTGGTCTCTTATCCGCTTTCGCAGGAGGATTTTGAAATTCTGCAGCGAGACAGAAGCTGGAGCGGCATTACCTGCTCCATTTTATAATGTGATTCGTGTAACGAAGGGAAGTGCACATCATGACCTCTCGGGAACGGTTGGCCGCCGTTCTGCGCGGCCAACCCACAGACTGTGTGCCGGTATCACCGGACACGTCCAATATGATACCGGCCCGAATGACTGGGAAGAGCTTTATCGACCTATATCTGTATGAGGAAATCCCCATGTGGCAGGCGTATATCAACTGCGTCCGGCATTTTGGCTTTGACGCATTGATGGATGGTAGCCTGCAGATACTCTTCGATGACTTGGATGCAGGACAACTGGAGCAGCAGGAATATATCGTTTATGAAGACAACAGAAAGATCATTACCCGGCGGGCACGGTCGGCAGGAGGAAAACTCTTTTGGAACGATACGGCGAGAATTTATACGCATGACAATCCTCCGGCAAATGTTCACTATCAGACCATAGGCTTGGATGAAACTCCGATTACCTGGCGAAAGGTTGTAAAGCGCAGCAATTACCCCACCGGCGCAGCTCTTCTCCGCTTGGTAAAAGAGGAAATGGGGAGTCATGGTCTCGTTGGCATCACCTGCGGGACCAGCCTTTTGGTAAACAGTGAGCGTGCAGTTTACGATTATTTCGATGATCCCGGAAAGTATATCCAGCGTCGAGATCAGAAACTGGAGTATTACGTCAAACGGTTTCAGCGGCTGATGAGTTTGGAAGTGAAGCCGGACTTTATCTGCACCGGCGGCTCCGGTTCACTGGTTTTTCAGACGGTGGAAATGTTTCGGGAACTGGCTCTCCCGATTGTCCAGACCATCACGCGGCTTTGCAAGGAGAACGGAATCCCATCTCACCTTCATTGCTGCGGTCCGGAGGCGGAAATGGTAAAAATCTGTGCGGAAGAGACGAATCTGACAGTAATCGATCCTCTGGAACTGCCTCCTATGGGCAACTGCGTTTTAAGGGAAATAAAAAAACTTTACGGTCAAAAATTGGTGCTGAAGGGAAATCTCCATACAACGGACGTTATGCTACTGGGAACCCCTGGGCAAGTGGCGGCTGCCAGCCGCCAGGCCATTGACGATGCGGCAGAAGGCGGACGATTCATCCTTTCTACCGGTGCTCAGTGCGGGCGGGATACCCCAGATGAGAACCTTTTTGCAATGATAGAAACAGCCCGAACCTATGGCAAATATCCCTTGACGAAAGAATCTGCGTCTATCTGATCGAAAAGCGCGGCATCCGCTCTTCAAAAGCGATCAACGAAAGGCACCTTCTGTTGTAGAATGAACCCTACAGCAGGAGGTGCCTTTATATCCACAAATAATCGTTTTTCCGACAAGGGACCGCAACCCCAAGCTTACCCGATCAGATACTGATCAATCCCTTTTTCTTTCAGCAGCGGGAACTGCTCCTCCGACTGGATGGAGGGCACCAGGGTGTCCTTTCCGGCGGTAACGGCGTCCAGAATTTCCGCCTCCTGGCCCTGGACCAATAGGGGAGAGGTGTACTCCGTCTGGAAAACATTGGCGCTGTCGGCGTAGAGCCGGTTGGCGGGCTCCAGATAGCCCTGGCCCTGGAACACCGGGATCACCGTTCCGCTGCGGCGGGCCGCGGCGCTGGTCATCCGGTCCAGAACGTTCTGGAGGGCCTCCACGGCGGTCATGGTGTCCTTGTTGGGACCGAATCCCATTTCGTCCAGGTATCTGGTGTCCGGATACTGGAGGCCGCAGACGAAAATCCGCTCAAATCCGGCCCCGGCGATCTCCTCCGACAGGTCGGCGAGATAGTCCACCGCCGCCGGCATATAGGGGTTCAGCCAGGATTTCCCGCCCTTGTCGGCGGCCCGGTCCAGCCAGGTGACGCCTGCCTGATCCAGATAAAGGTAAGAGGTATCATAGGAAGAATGGGATGCAATATCGTCCTGGAGGGCGTAAATCCGCGCGGCGGGAATGAACCCTTTTTCCCGGATCAGCTCCGCCAGAGCGGCGGCGTCCAGGGCGTCGGGAGAGACGGCCTTGCAGGTCTGGGCCAGCTCCACGGCGGAGGTATACCAAAGGGTCCCGGAGCTGTCCTTCAGGTCCGCGGCAACGCAGTTGTACCGCTCCGTGTCCACGGTGTCCAGGAAGGCGGAGACCGCATCCAGGGAGGCCATGCTCTCCTTGGGGATGGCCACGGCATGGAGGGCGGTGCGGGCCGGGGGCTCCGGCTCGCTGGAGCTTTCCGGCTCCGAGGGGGCGGAGGATTCCGGCGGCAGGCTTTCCGTCTGGGACGAGGAGGGCTCCTCCGGCCGGTTGGCCAGATTTCCCACCGCTTTTGTCACACAATAGCCCACAAACACCAGGGCGGCCAGAAGCAGGAGAAACAGGAGCGTTTTCCAGATCCGGGCCCGGCGGTATTTTTTGCTGGAATAGCCGTAGCGGTAGTGTTTGATTTTCCGTTGCTTTGCCATGGCGAACCTCCGTGAAATGAATTTGCTAGATGGACAGCTCGTGCCCGATGAGGCCGTAAAAGGCCAGAGAAAGGATGCCGACGTAGATCAGGGTGATGGGGAAGCCCCGGAAGGCCGGGGGAATCTTGTCGCTGTTCAGCCGGTCGTAGCCGATGGAGATGAGGTAGGAGGCCAGGATGAAGCCGATCCCCACCCCCAGCCCGAAGGCGATGTGGCCGCTGAGCCCGTACTTGCTGCTGAGAAAGAGCCCCCCGAACACCGCGCCGTTAAAGGCGGACAGGTGGATCATGGGCCGGACCTGTTCATTATATTTCCGCAGGAACCGGGAGCAGAACAGCAAAATCGCGATGTAGACCAGTCCCACGATCATAACGTAAAAAAGCGGCGTCATATAATAGGCGTAGCGGAGCCGCTGAATCCGCTTGTCCGCAAAGTAGGTCAGGACCGAGGACAGGGTGGCGATGACCGTCAGGATCAGGCCGAACTGCCAGATGCTGTACCGCTTGCGGATGATGAACAGGGAAGCGCTGGTGCCCAGAGCCCGGGTGAAGATGATGTTCTGCACGAAAATGGCCACCACCGCCACCGACGCGATCTGCATAGCCGTATCCTTGACGAGAATCCAGAAACTATTCATGACGGGCCGCCTCCTTTTTCTTGATGGGCTTTCGCAGGAAGTTCCGGAGCTTCTGAATCCCCGCCGACAAAAATCCCACCAGCAGGAACCCGCCGAAGGGCAGCAGCACGCCGGGGACCGTGAACTCTATCCCCTCCATGGGCTGCCCCAGAAGCGCGCCCTTGCCCAGGACCTCCCGGAGGGCCCCCACGCCGCAGGCCGCCGCCGCGAAGCCCAGGGCCGCGGTGATCAGCTGGGCCAGCATCACGAAGAAGCGCTCCTGGTGGTACCGGGACTCGCTTTTCTGGACGATGAGGGAGTTGGTCACCAGCAGGGGCAGGTAGATGCCCAGGTTGAAAATGGACTCGGGGAACCGCCGCTCCAGCAGCATGGCCGCCGGGATGAACAGCAGCGCCGCCACCATGGCGTTGGCGATGACCCGGATGGTGTACGGAATCTTCCGGGGGAGGAAAAAGGTCAGCAGGATGCTGAGCACCGTGATAAAGGCAAAGGCGACGGACAGGGCCAGGGCGTTGGCCAGGGTGTTGCAGGTGACGATGACCGGCGCGATGACCAGCCCCCGTTCCAGCACGGGGTTGTTGAGAAGGAACTGGTCGAATTTCTCGATAGCGTTCCGGTGGGATTGGTAAAACCGACGGATCATTTGCGGGCTCCTTTCTCGTCCTTGCCGGGCTTGTCCACGAAGCTCTGGCAGGCTCCCGTGATCTTCCGGAAGCACCAGGCGAAGAACCGCCCGATGGCTTTCAGGGCCAGCATCACGCCGTGACAGACGCTTTTCAGGCAGAACATCACGCCCCGGCCGATGCAGCGGGCGTAGGAGTCGCAGCGGTTGTCGATGGTGTTGATGATAATGATGGCGAAGGGGGCCACCAGCTCGATCTTGCTCAGCTGGCGGAACAGGACCACCAGGCCGCCTAAAATCAGGCCGCAGATCCATTTCCCGGCGGCGGTCTCGATCTCGCCGTTGTCCATGGCGGCCACGAAAATCACGGCAAAGAGCAGCACGCCGGAGGTCAGCTCCATAAGGAGGGAAATCTCATGGCTGGCGTTGACCCGGGGGAAGAACCAGGCCGCCAGTCCCACTACGCCCAGGGCTGCCGCGGGAATCTGCCAGATGATGGTCCGGCGGACCGCCAGATACAGCCCGCAGCACAGCAGCACGGCGATGCAGGTGGTGCCCATGGGGCCGTTGAAGTTCCCCAGCAGGGCGTCCAGGACGTCCATGCTGTTGGCCCCGCCCAGCATCAGCCGGTAGGCCGGGGAGCTGTTCAGTGGCACGTCTACGGTGGGAGTCAGGGGCAGCTGCTGGAAGGGGGCGGGGTAGTGGGTGACCAGGTCGGTCCAGCAGATGGTGACAAAGGCGAAGGCCGTCATGGCGGGGTTGAACAGGGTGTTGTAATGTCCGCCGAAGGGGTGCCGCACCACGGCTACGGCGAAAACCACCCCGAACACCACCAGCCAGTAGGGGGCGGAGGCGGGGAGCATCAGCACGTAGGTCAGTCCGGCGATAAAGGCGGAGTAGTCGTACTTTTTCCAGCGGTACTCCTTCTGGAACAGAAGGCAGAGATAGTCCGTGGCCACGGCGGCGGCAACGCCAATCCCGGCCATGACCAGCACCCGCAGGCCGTAAAAATAGGTGGAAATCACCAGAATGGGCAGCAGTGCGATGCTGGTGTCGATCATCTGGCGGCGGTATTGGGCGTGGGAGAACAACGAAACACACATCCTTCGTAGAGTTTGCGGCATGGAAAAGGAGGTCTCCATGGAAATACAGGCGATGGGAAAGCGCACGGTCAGCGTCCGGCTCAGCGGCCGGGAGCTGGAGGGCTACGGCCTGACTTTTTCCGGGCTGGAGTCCGGGAACCGCCGGATGGAGCGAATGATGAGGGAAATCCTCAGCCGGGTCTGGGAGGAAACGGGGCTGGAGCTGTTCGGCTCGCCCCTGAAGGTCCGGGCCGTCCCTCAAGGAGAGGGCTGCCGGCTGATTCTGACGGGATTGAAGCGTCGGAAGCTCCGCCGCGTCCCCCAGCCTGCGGCAGTGGATTTCTTACAATGGGAGGACCTTTGCAGAGAAGCCGGGGACCTGCTCCAGGAAGGCTGTGCCGGAAAAAGCAGCGTCTACCGGATGCCGGAGGGCTGGCGGATCCTGCTCTGGGGAGAAGACCTCCGCTGCCGGGAAAGGTTCGGGGCCCGGTACGCAGGCCGGGGCGTCCTTTTCGAGGCGGCGGCGGTGGAGTTCGGGGAGCTCCTCTGCCGGGACCGGGCCCTGGAATGGCTGGCCGGTCAGAACCGGAGGGAGGAAATGGCGGCGGCGGGGTCCTCCGCGCCGAAAACGTAAGAGCCTGCCACCAGCATATTGGCCCCGGCCTCCACGCAGCGGCGGCCGGTTTCGCCGTTGATGCCGCCGTCCACGTTGAGGGTCAGCTCCGGGGCGGCCTTGCGGAGAAATTCCAGCTTGGGAAGGGCGGATTCCATGAACTTCTGCCCGCCGAAGCCGGGCTCCACGCTCATGACCAGGACCATGTCCAGGTCGGGAAGGTAGGGCAGAAGGGCCTGGGCGGGGGTCCCGGGCCTGATGGACAGTCCGGCCTGTCTGCCGAAGGAGTGGATTTTCCGAATGACCTCCCCGGGGTCGGATTCGCTTTCCAGATGGAAGGTGATGCAGTCCGCGCCGGCCTTGACAAAGGCTTCCACGTAGTCCAGGGGCCGGACGATCATCAGGTGAACGTCAAAGAACAGCTTCGTCACCTTCCGGACCGCCTGGAGGACCGGAACGCCGAAGGAAATGTTGGGAACGAAAACGCCGTCCATCACGTCCAGATGAATGGCGTCGGCGCTGGAAACCCGGTCCAGCTCGCGGTCCAGCCGGGTAAAATCGGCGGCCAGAAGGGAAGGGGAGATGCGGATCATAACAAAAAACCTCCGAAAATCGCAGGATCGAATACACAGTTCTATTGTACTGGATTTTTTTCCATCCGTCAACCGATAATTTGTGAAGAAACACCCATTTTCGACAGGAAAGTTTGGACCTTTCCCCCAAGGGCGCTTTTTCACGGAATGTCTTGATTCCGGCGGGAAAAATCGCTATAATAGAAAGAAAAGAGCTGCGCAAGGAGGATGCAACATGGAAATGCGTCAGTACCGGGACACCGGCGTGCAGGTCTCCCTGCTGGGAATGGGCTGTATGCGTCTGCCCAAGGTGGACCCGGAAAAAGAAGACATCGACTACGCCAAGGCCCAGGAGATCATTGATTACACATACTCCCACGGGGTCAACTACTTCGACACCGCCTACGTCTACCACGGCGGCCAGTCAGAGACCTTTATCGGACAGGCTCTCAAAAAATACCCCCGGGAAAGCTACTTCCTGGCCACCAAGATGCCCATCTGGTGCGTCAAAAAGCCGGAGGACGTGGAGCGCATTTTTAATGAGCAGCTCCAGAAGTGCCAGGTGGAGCACTTCGATTTTTACCTGTTCCACGCCCAGGATGCGGGGAACTTCAAAAAGTGCCAGGAG
Source organism: uncultured Oscillospiraceae bacterium (assembly GCA_934539585.1). Classification (GTDB taxonomy): domain Bacteria; phylum Bacillota; class Clostridia; order Oscillospirales; family Ruminococcaceae; genus Merdivicinus. The sequence goes on from CAKTCT010000058.1 coordinate 10,880, forward strand.
TTCGGCGTCTACGAATTCCTCTCCAAAATGAAGGCCGAGGGGAAGATCCGCCGCCTGGGCTTTTCCTTCCACGATACCCCCGAGGTGCTGCGGCACATCTGCGACACCTACGACTGGGATTTCGCCCAGATTCAGCTGAACTACCTGGACTGGGAGATGCAGGACGCCAGGACCCAGTACCAGATTCTGGCCGACCGGGGCATCCCCGTGGTGGTCATGGAGCCGGTCCGGGGCGGCGCGCTGGCCAGCCCCTGTGACGCGGCCAACATCCTGTTCCGGGAGGAGCGGCCGGATAAGAGCGTGGCCTCCTGGGCTATCCGGTTCGTGGCCAGCCTCCCCGGGGTCCTCACCGTCCTCAGCGGCATGTCCGACATGGAGCAGGTCCGGGACAACGTGGACACCATGACCAACTTCGAGCCCCTGACTGAGCGGGACCGGGAAATCATCGACGCCGCCCTGGAAGCCTACCGGAAAAAGGACACCGTCCCCTGCACCGGCTGCCGCTACTGCATGGACTGTCCCTTCGGCGTGGATATCCCCAAAATGTTCGCTCTGTATAACCACTTTGTCCTGGATAAAGACGAGGAGGACTACCTGGAAGCCTACCGCGCCCAGCCCGAGGAGACCCTGGCGGACAAGTGCCGGGCCTGCGGAGCCTGTCTCTCCAAATGTCCCCAGCACATCAAAATCCCCGAGAAAATGGCCGCCATCCGGGAGACCGTGGACAAGCTCAGCGCCAAGTAATTTCAAAGAAAGAACGTGGAAACAATGGACTATCGCTTCGCAGACCGCATCAACAACCTGAAGCCCTCCGCCATCCGGGAAATCCTCAAGAACAGCGACCCCAACGTCATCTCCCTGGCCGCCGGGAACCCCGCCGTGGAGTCCTTCCCCATCGCCGAGATGCAGGAGATCGCCAACAAAATCTTTGAGGAGAACCCCGGCGTGGCCTTCCAGTACGGCATCACCGAGGGCTATCCGCCCCTCCGGGAGCTGCTGAAAAGGCGGCTCCGCGACAAGTTCGGCATGGGCACGGAGGCCGACGACCTTATCGTGGTCAGCGGCGGCCAGCAGGCCATCGACCTGGCCACCAAGGTCCTCTGCAACGAGGGGGACGTGGTCCTCAGCGAGGACCCGGCCTTTATCGGCGCGCTGAACACCTTCCGCTCCTACGCCGTGGAGCTGAAAGGCGTTCCCATGGCTGAGGACGGCATGGACACCGCCGTGCTGGAAACCCTTCTGAAAGAGACCCCCAACGTGAAGCTCCTGTACACCATCCCCTCCTTCCAGAACCCCCTGGGCATCTGCACCAGCCTGGAAAAACGGAAAGAGGTCTACCGCATCTGCGCCAAGTACGGCGTGATGATCCTGGAGGACAACCCCTACGGCGAGCTGCGCTTCGCCGGGGAGGACATCCCCACCCTGAAATCCATGGACACCGAGGGCATCGTCATCTACTGCGGCAGCATGAGCAAGGTCATGAGCGCCGGCATCCGGGTAGGCTTCGTCCTGGCTCCCAAGCCCGTTATCGCCAAGATGACCGTGGGCAAGCAGGCCAGCGACGTCCACACCAACCAGTTCTTCCAGATGCTCATCGCCGATTATATGGCAAATTACGACTTCGACGGCCACATCGAGAAGATCCGGGCCATCTACCGCCGGAAAAGCGGCCTGATGCTGGACGCCATCCAGAAGTACTTCCCCAAGGAGGTGGCCTACACCCGGCCGGAAGGCGGGCTGTTCCTCTGGTGCACCCTGCCCGAGGGCGCGGATATGCTGGAGTTCGTGAAGTTTGCCAAGGGGAAGGGCGTTTCCGTGGTCCCCGGCTCGGCCTTCAACGTGGAGCAGGACGCTCCCAGCCGTTGCTTCCGCATCAACTATTCCACCCCCAGCGACGAAAAAGTCGTGGAGGGCACCAGGCTTCTGGGCCTGGCCTTGCAGGAATTCCTGGCCAAGTAATCCCCAAAAATCACAGCCGCCCCGAGGAGAATGTTCCCCCGGGGCGGCTGTTTGTATCGGATGGTTTGGTTCAGGCCCGGCCCACGCTGCCGAACAGATGCATTTTCGTTTCCACGGCCCGGCGGATGGCGTCCACCCGTTTGGTCCGGGTGTCCAGATAGCCAAGACCGGCGGCTGCGGCCTCCTTCATAGCGGCCTCTCCGGCCAGGCAGAGGTCGGTGAAGATGTTGACCTTGGCGATGCCCTCCCGGATGGTGCTGCGGAAGTCGTCGTCGGACAGCCCCGATCCGCCGTGGAGCACCAGGGGAACGTCCACCGCCGCCCGGATGGCCCGGAGCCGCTCCAGGTCCAGCCGGGGCTTCATTTTATAGGCGCCGTGGGCCGTCCCGATGGCCACGGCCAGAGCGTCCACCCCGGTGGCGTCCGCAAAGGACACCGCTTCGACAGGAGTGGTGTACCGGTCGGTGGCGGCGTTGTCCCCGGTGTCGGCCTGGCCCACGTGGCCGATCTCGCCCTCCACCGTAGCGCCCATGGCGTGGGCGATGCGGACCATCTCCCGGGTGGCGGCGATGTTTTCCGCCGCGTCTCCGGCGGAGCCGTCGAACATCACGCTGGTGAAGCCCAGCTTCAGGGCCTCCATGCACCGGGCAAAGGTCAGGCCGTGGTCGTAGTGGAGCACCACCGGGACCCTGGCCCGTTCCGCCGCCGCCCGGAGGCTGGGGGCGATGAGCTTCAGCTCCCCGTAGGGCAGCAGCACCTCCGCCGTGCCGATGATCACCGGCGCGCGGAGCTCCTCCGCTGCGGAAATCACCGTCTCCAGCATGTCGGTGTCGATGGTGTTGAAAAGGCCCACGGCGTAATGCTCCCGCTGGGCGGGGAGCAGAACGTCGGAAAGATTTGCCAGCATATTCCGTCACTCCTCAATTCTGGCTTCCCGGACGACATCGCCGTCGGTGAAAAAGTCGGTCTCGTCGGTACTGTGGGTGGAAAATTCCGAGATCACCGCCCCCGCATTTCCGGCCCGGAACCAGTGGAGGGTGCCGGGGAGGATGGTGTGCTGCTCCCCCGGATGGAGGACGATCTCGTGAAAGACCGTCACGGCGGTTTCCGGCAGGCCGCCGGGGACGTCCTCCGCCCGGCCGGGACCGGGGACGTAGAGCCGCACCTCGCCGTACCGGCAGCGGAAGGTCTCCTCCTTGCCGGGAGCCCCGTTGGTGGGCACATGGCGGTGCTCCGGGCAGGTCTGGCCGGGGAGCAGGACCATTTCCTTGGCGCAGACCCGGTCGGTGTTGATGTAGGTCAGCAGCTGCAGGCCCACCTTGTCCACCCGGCCCAGGCCGAAGTCCGCCGCCTCGATCCGGGACTTCTCCTCCTCAGTCAGGACGATGTGGGCCGCCTCGAAGAAGCTAAGGATTTTCTTTACCTGTTCGTTGTAGGTTTTCCGATCCATTTTACTTCCCTCCGTATTCTTTGATCATGGCCAGGATTTCCTCCTTGGTCCTCATGCCGTCTACGGCGTTTTCCTCCAGGAGGCTGCACGCTGCGGCCGCCGCCGCGAACCGCAGCAGGGCCGGGTCTTCGTAGCCGTTGTACAGGCCGTAGAGACATCCGGCGCAGAAGGCGTCCCCTGCGCCGACGCTGCCCTTGATGAGGCTCTTAGGGATGTTTAGGGCAGGCTCCGCGGTAAAGCGGCCGGTGGCCACGTCCAGGCAGTACCCCGCCGGTTTGGCGTGGACGATGACCTTTTCCGCCACCCCGGCCTTGGCCATGCCCTCCATGGCCCGGCGGATGCCGGCTTCATTGGGGGAACCGTCAGCGTTGGCCGCCGGCAGGCCGAAAATGGAGCAGCATTAATCACAATAGCGTTCTTGACTTCGGGATGTCGGATATACCCAAGAGGCGCATAAGCAAAGGTACGTTCTCCTGCGGCAAACTTGGCATGAAGTGCAGTCTTGACCTTGCGGCTTGTGTCCTTGGCAAACCATTCGTTGAACA
>CAKTCT010000059.1 GCA_934539585.1 uncultured Oscillospiraceae bacterium
CGGTCACGCTCCTCCACGGTAAAGACTGCGGAGTGGACCTTGGTATTCACGCTATCGGCTTCGTGGTACCAATGCATGAGACCACGCTCGGTTTCCTCCGGCATCCGATTCTTGACCAGCTCGGCCATGATCTGATTCTGATAGCCTCGCAGTGCATGACCATCCAGTTCAGTACTCTCCGGTTCCAGATTCCCGTACTCGCTTCTCTCATAGAAATCCGCAGTCAGGGGCATATACAGCTTGAGCGTGGTCAGCTTGGGCGGCAGCACTGAGAAGCTGTCCTCGCCGGGGACGATTCCCAACGCCCTGCCGTTATCCCACTTCATGTGGATCGTGCCGATGTCATCCACGAAGTCCACCTCGCCCTCTGTACCGGGGGTAATGGGGGCATAGGGATCCTCCATGGAATTGAGGCGGATGCGGGTGCCGGACGGATACTGTTTCCTGATGAAATTCACCATTTTCCTGTCCATATTCACATTCCTCCGAAAGTCATGTTCTGCTCAAGATGTGGTTCGTAATCTTCCTGTCGGCGGAGATTTTCCTCGCCATAGAGGTCATAGGCAATATCGTCTACGGCTTTGCGGATGGCGGGATCATCGGTCAGTACCTTGTACCGGAAGCCTGTGGTCGGGCGGCACGGAAGCTCCTCCCGCAGGCACTTGAGAAAGGCTTCCGCATCGGTAAACTCCTGCACATCACCGCCCACATAAGTAACTCGGCCAACCAGCGGCTTTTCCTGTGCCATGTTCTGCCGCTGGACATCAAGGTCAAAGCAAGTCAGGTAGGCATTGTAATCACCGGGTGACGGGTTGCACCGAAGGCAGTAACGGTAATGCTCCGTTTCTACGACATAGCCGTAATTCTGCACCCATCCGCCGTTGATCTTGCCGCCATGTCCATAACAGAAGCGTTCCATGGCGAAACGGTTCTTCAGGACATCCTCCCGCATCGTGTCCACAACCTCTTGCAGCTCCGCTTTGAACACAGGGCTGTTCAGTTCCTCCGGGCCCCTCGGCCACCAGGTATGCCAGAACTCATTTCCGCTGCGCCCGAAGTCCATGCGGACATGACCGATGGCTCCCAGCCGCTTATCTTCTTCGGGGTGCGGGGTATAAAATAAGCCCGCCTCATCAGGGCGAGCCGGGCGGATATGGAATCTGCTCATATTTCCCATTATTCTCACCTCTTTCTCTTGGTATATCTACACAGCATACTACACATCTGCCGCAAAGCCTACTGAAACATTTGCTGCCCTTGCGTCTGCTTCTGAAAGGGTGGGTCCAAACGCCGCAGCCGGCCAAACTCTGTTTCTATCACATGGTCATTTTCCATGCAATCAAAACCATACTCTTCAAAGTCCATGTAGCCGTCTAGTTTGTAAATGGCTTCATCGTCTAATCCCAACATTTCCTGTAAACGCTGCTGACCATAACCGTAGGTGTCTACGATGCGCTGGTAGTTATCCAGATTTTGCAGAAGTTCTAAAGCCCGATGCAGCGTTTCCGGCTTCTCGGCCTCCAGCACAGCAGCATAGGTCAGGAGCATACCATCCTTCTGCCAAGTGCCTTCCAGCGCTTCTGCAAAATCGTTATAATCCTCTACAACGGAGCAATCCGTGTCACGGATCAGCTCCCCGATGTATGGCACCTTGAAACGAATATCACGAAGCTTCGCATCCGCGAAAACATCGATATCAAGATAAGCCTTCACGGCATTGAGATATTCCTCGTCAGCGGGGAGGACAAGGGTGCAGTCCGGCTTTCCATCGACGCGCAATCTTGCGCAGCCTCCATGCAGGTTCATGTAGTGGTTCCGGCCAACTGCGGAGAGGTCAGAGAAATCCGTAATGACGGTGGCCTGTTGGCAGCAGAAGGTCAGATTAATCAGATCCTTCAGCTCAAAAAGCTCCAGCTTGTGGGCCATCGCCTGAAACTGTGCAGCCTCGCCGGTATCAAAGCTATCCAGCCGTTTGGCGAGGTAGTTCAGCTCCTCCACGTTGATCGTGAGCATCTCCGTGCGCCTGAGCACAGAGTAAAAGCTGTCGATCTCCTGCACCTGGCAGTCGGCTTTGACCGCATCGCCAATTTCCAGAGCCTCCAGCAGTTCCATACAGTGTGCGTACTGGTCGTGGGGGATAGGAAACGGGATAGTTACCACACCGTATTCCGGGTGATGCGGGTTGCCGAGCACTGCCCGTATCATCATGTTTCATCAGCTCCTTTTTCCAAATTCAGAACCACATCCCCATATTTGGCTATCAACAGTGCGCCGGTAATCAGTTGGAACGCCTCATCCGAAACCCATTTCGGAGATGCAAGGTCCCCAAGCGTAATCCCACAGCGCCCCGTTGCGATAGTCTTTGCCGCCTGATAGACGCTGTACCGCTCCGGCTCGATCCCTCTAAGGAAAACCGTCTGAAAATCAAAGCCGTCGTTACCGCACTTCCAAATCATCCTGTGCCAAAGACCCTTGTAGGCCGTAAGCAGAAAGAGTGCCGCCTTATTCCGGTTGGATAAGCGCCAGCACCGCTCCGTCCAGTATGTCCATCTTCTCCGGTGAGCGTCCGACAGGAAAAACCGAAGGTCCGCCTTCCGGCCTTGCTGGTGCCTCCATCTCCAGAGCTGCGGCCTCATGGAGGGCGCAAAACAGTCTCGCACGAACTCATCCCATTCCAGCGCACCCTCTTTGATCCGCTCCTCCAAACAGATACATTCACACAAACGGCATGGTTGCCTGCCGTCATAGTTCGCGCAGCACTCGCATCGCACATCCTTCGGTCGGTAGTGAAACGGGCTGCGGTACGTCCCGCTGCCGCGGGGTTTCTGCCCGGGCTGGGATATCATCATCTGCTCCATCGCCTGCAATGGCGTATCCCGCATAAAATAACGTGGCATAATCGACTCCTTTCTCTGAAAACAAAAGAGGCGGAGTCTCATTAAAAACTCCGCCCCTTGTTCTTTCCTATTCCATTGTCTGTTCCAGCATCGGTTCTGCAATACGCTCCCGGATGCCGGGCAGACACTCCTCGATCTGCTCCCCCACACCCCGAATGATCCGTTCCTGGTCATACAGCAGGCGGTCCCCTCCTTGCAGTGCCTCTGTACAGCAGCGGTAAATTTCAACAAGCTGCTCCTCCCGAAAAAACTGCCGCCCAGAAATCATTCCGGAACGAACGGCAAAATCCCGCTTAGCCCCATCGTAGCTGCCGGAAAAGTAGTGACCATGGCATACACCCTTGTGGTCGAAATCCCAATCCCAGGTGACAAACTGAACGCCATACCTGCCCGGAACCCCTGCCAGTACTGTGCCGTTGAAATCCGCCAGCACCCGGTATTCGCCCTTCAACCCATTGGCTTTCAAAAAGGGCGCTGCCTCCATCATTCTCATGTACTCCGCCGTGGTTCTGACGGCCTCATACACCTGATCCCTAGCATCGCGCCGCTCCGGCCCACGGACATTCTCCATTCGATAAATAATCCCGCCGTCCTCGGTCACTTCACACAGCGGTTCCCCCTCAAACCGGACACGCAGTCCACTGTCAGTTCCCCTTTCCACCTGAAACCCTCCCCGGCCAAGAACCACTGCTGTCTCTCGAAAGTAGCGCTCTTTTTCTTCTGGGATGCTCATACAATTCCTCCTGTCGTATAAAAAATAAGGCCGGAGCACTTCTACTCCGACCTAAAAATAAGCGCGATATCCCAGCGCCCTTTTTAAAACAAAAAAGCGCCGTTTCTCCGGTCCGTTAAAACCGACAAAACGACGCCAAAATGTTTGTGACTGTTTTTTTGAAAAAATGCCGCTCCAAGCCCACAAAAGGCCCCTTCAAAAAGGGCGCTGACCGAAAAATCCTGCCCCAAAACCGCCCTTCCCCGGTTCGAATCCCCGGTGACACTCCAACGCGGCGATTTATATCTGTGTTTCAAAAGAAAAAATCCAGGCCACAAAAAGCCCAAAAACGCCCGATGCGCCTGGCTTTCGCCAGGCGCATTGATAGTGTTTTCCTAACATGGTGAGCCACCGGGGATTCGAACCCCGGACCCTTTGATTAAAAGTCAAATGCTCTGCCAACTGAGCTAGTGGCTCATTTCCAAGCGCTGATTTCCTCAACGCTTGTCTATTATAGCAAATATTTGCGCCTTTGTCAACTGAAATCCCGGAATTTGTAGGATTTTCCAACTTCTCCGGAAAACCGCCCGCAAAACTATCGATTCTGTATTCAGACGTCGCTGCGGACCAGGTCCTCCAGTGTCTCCCCCCGGACCACCACCCGGGAAGCGCCGTCCTTGACCATGACCACCGGCGGCACCGACGCGCGGTTGTACCGGGAGGCCATAGAGTAGTTGTACGCCCCGGTGGCGAACACCGCCAGCAGGTCCCCGGGCCGTGCCGGAGCCAGGGGAACGTCCTCCCCGATAAGGTCGCCGCTCTCGCAGCAGCGGCCCGCCACCGTGACCCGCTCCGTGGCGGCCTCGTCAGCCCGGTTGGCCAGGATCATGTCGTACTTTGCCTGGTACAGGATGTACCGGGGATTGTCCCCCATGCCGCCGTCTACGGAGACGTAGGTGCGGATGCCGGGGATTTCCTTCACGGAGCCCACGGTGTACAGGGTGGTCCCCGCCTCGCCGACAATGGCCCGGCCCGGCTCGATGAGGACAAAGGGCTGGGGAAGCCCCAGCTTCTCCGCCGAAGCCTTCACCGCCTCCGACACCGGCCCCATGTAGTCCTGGAAGGGCACCGGCTCGTCCTCATCGGTGTACAGGATGCCAAAGCCGCCGCCCAGGTTCAGCTCGGAAAGCTCCGCCCCGGTCTCGGCCTTGATCTGCCCCAGAAAGTCCATCATGACCTCCGCCGCGTGGACGAAGGGCTCCACGGAGAAAATCTGGGAGCCGATGTGGCAGTGGATTCCCCGCAGGTGGACGCAGTCCGCCGCCAGGGCCTCCTTGACCCCCTCCATGGCCTCCCCGGTCTCCAGGGCCAGGCCGAATTTGGAGTCGATCTGCCCCGTGCGGATGAAGTTGTGGGTGTGGGCGTCGATGCCGGGCTTGATCCGCAGGAGGATTTCCGCGGTCCTGCCCTTTTCCGCCGCCAGGGCGCTGAGGGTGCGGAGCTCCGTCAGGTTGTCCACCACGATGCGGGTGACGCCCCAGTCCAGAGCCGCCTCCAGCTCCCTGCGGGTCTTATTGTTCCCATGAAAGCAGACTTTATCCATGGGGAACCCCACGGTGCGGGCCGTGTACATCTCTCCCAAAGACACCACGTCCGCGCCGATGCCCTCCTCCATGGCGATCCGGTAAATCTCCTTGCAGGAAAACGCCTTGGATGCGTAGCAGACCAGCCCTTTTCCGCCGTAATACTCCTCCATGGAGGAACGGAACGCCCGCATGCTGCTGCGGATGACGTTCTCATCCATGACGTACAGGGGGGTGCCGTACTCTTTGGCCAGGGTCTTGGCGCCGACGCCTCCTAAGATCAATTCTCCGTTTTCCACTTGCATTTGCCGTTTCAATCTGTTTCACGCCTTTCGCTGAATGTTATGCTTCATCCTCCGGGGCCGCCAGCTCCTCCAGGATGCCCCGGAGGACCTCCACGCCCTCGCCGGTCTCCGCCGAGAACGGCACCACCGTCAGGTCCTCCCCGCAGGGGAACTCATCGGCAATGGCCGCCAGCCGCTGGGCCCGCTCCGTCTTGTTAAGCTTGTCCGCCTTGGTCAGGACCACCAGGAAAGGCCGCTCCGTCTCGATGAGATAGTTGACCATGTCCACGTCCAGCCGGGTGGCCGGGTGGCGCATGTCCACCAAGAGGATGACCAGAGCCAGGTCCCGCTCCTGGTCGTTCAGATAGCCCTCGATGAGCTCGGCCCAGCGCCACTTCTCCGACTTGGCCACCTTGGCGTAGCCGTAGCCCGGCAGGTCCACCAGATGAATCTGCCCGTCCAGATCGTAGAAGTTCACCGTGGCCGTTTTCCCCGGCACCGCGCTGACCCGGGCCAGAGCCTTCCGGCCCAGGAGCTTGTTGATGAGGGAGGATTTCCCCACGTTGGACCGCCCGGCAAAGGCCACCTCCATTCGCTTGGAGGGCGGCAGCTGGCCGGACAGGCCGTAGGAGGCCAAAAAGGATACGTTATGGTAGTTCATAGCAAGTCCTTTCCCGGAAAGCTCCGGCTCATTGGATGGCGATGTGGTCCTTCTTGCCCTCAGTCATGGCGGGCACCGGCTGAGGGATGGCCTGGGGCTTGGCCGGAAGCTCCGGCAGCCGGGTCAGAGCCCCCTGCAGGACCTCGCTGACGTGGGCCACCGGCACAAAGGTGATGTGCTCCTTGACCACCGGGTCCACTTCCTCCAGGTCCTTGCGGTTGTCCTGGGGGATAAAGACGGTCTTCATCCCCATGCGGTACGCCGCCATGGACTTCTCCCGGAGGCCGCCGATGGGCAGCACCCGGCCCCGGAGGGTGACTTCCCCGGTCATGGCCACGTCCCGGCGCACCGGGATGCCGCTGAGAGCGGAGACCACCGCCGTCACCATGGTCACGCCTGCGGAGGGCCCGTCCTTGGGCACCGCGCCCTCGGGAGCGTGGATGTGGATGTCCTTGGTCTTATAGAAATCCGGGTCGATGCCGTAGCTTTCGGCGATGCTCCGCACGTAGCTGACGGCAATCTGGGCGGATTCGGTCATAACCTCCCCCAGCTGGCCGGTGATCTGGACCTTCCCCGTCCCGGGGAGAACGATGGTCTCGATGTCCATGGTCTCGCCGCCGACGGAGGTCCAGGCCAGACCCGTGACCACTCCCACCTCGTCGGTGCGGCGCATGCCCTGGTCCAGATACCGGGGCGCGCCCATGACTTCGGTGATGGTCTTTTCCGAAACGGTAAAGGAGGGAACCTCCTCCCCCACTACCTTTTTGGCGGTTTTCCGGCAGATGGAAGCGATGTCCCGCTCCAGGTTCCGGACCCCGGCCTCCCGGGTGTAGCCGTCGATGATGGCGTAGAGACCGTCTTTTGTAAATTTCAGTTCCTTGGCCGTCAGGCCGTGGCGCTTGATCTGCTTGGGGATCAGGTGCTTCTTTGCGATGTTCCACTTTTCCTCCCGGGTGTAGCTGCCCATTTCAATGAGCTCCATCCGGTCCAGCAGGGGCCGGGGAATGGCGGAAACGTCGTTGGCCGTGGTGACGAACAGCACGTCGCTCAGATCAAAGGGCACCTCGATGTAGTGGTCCCGGAAGGCGTTGTTCTGCTCGCTGTCCAGAACCTCCAGAAGGGCCGCCGAGGGGTCGCCCTTGAAGTCGGCCCCCATCTTGTCCACCTCGTCCAGAAGGATCAGGGGGTTCCGGGAACCGGCCTGCTTCATGGCGGTCATGATCCGCCCGGGCATGGAGCCCAAATAGGTCTTCCGGTGCCCCCGGATGTCCGCCTCGTCCCGGACGCCGCCCAGGGAGATGCGGACGTACTTCCGCCCCAGCGCCTTGGCAATGGACTTGGCAATGGAGGTCTTGCCCACGCCGGGAGGTCCCGCCAGGCAGATGATCTGCCCCTTGATGTCCGGGGCCAGCTTCCGCACGGCGATAAGCTCCAGAATCCGGTCCTTGACCTTCTTCATCCCGTAATGGTCCCGTTCCAGCACCCTGGAGGCCCGTTCCACGTCGGCGTGGTCCTTGGTCTCCTTGTCCCAGGGCAGGTCCAGGCAGGTCTCCAGGTAGGTCCGGACAATCTGGGCCTCCTGGGACTGAGGCGGCATCTTGTAGAGCCGGTCGCACTCCTTATACAGCTTTTCCCGGGTCTCCTCAGGCATATTCTTGAAGGAAGCGATGGCGTCCATGTATTCCATGGACTCCTCCTGGGGATTGTCCCCCTCCCCCAGCTCGTTGGAGATCACCCGGAGCTGCTCCCGCAGAAAGTAGTCCCGCTGGTTCTTGTCCATCTGCTCCTTGACCTGGCTGTAAATGTCCTGCTCCAGGGCAAGGATGTTGGCTTCCTTCTCCAGGACCTCCACCAGCAGCTGCATCCGCCGGATGGGATGGCGCTCCTCCAGAAGAAGCTGCTTGTCCTCCACCTGGAAGAACAGGTTCTGGACGATCTTGTCAAAAAGCCCCTGGAGGGTCTTCTGGGAAAGGATGCTGGCCTGGATTTCCTTGGGCATTTTGGGCACCAGCTCGCAGTAGCTTTCAAAGCTGCTGAGCACCGCCCGGAACAGCGCCTGCTCCTCCGCCGGAAGAAGCTCCCCTACCCGCTGGTCCGGGGATGGCCGGACCTCGCACATCATGCAGGGCCCTTCCATGTCCGCCTTCACCAGGACGGCGCGGTAAACGCCCTCCACCATGATGCGGATGGAGTCCTTTTCCGAGTTGAGAAGCTGGACGATCTTGGCCACCACGCCCACTTTATAGAGGTCCTCCTGCTTGGGGTCCTCCACGGTGTAGTCCCGCTGGGCCACCAGGAAAATCTGGCGGTCGCCCTCCATGGCCTTTTTGATGGCCAGGACGGATTTTTCCCGGCCCACGTCAAAGTGCAGCAACATGGAGGGGAACATGACGATCCCCCGCATGGAAACGGCCGGCAATGTAACGGAGGCGGCCGCCCGGACCGCAATGGTTTTATTTTCAGCGCTCATTCTGACACGCTCCTTTATGTAAAACTTGAGTCTGCGGAGCTTTCCCCGCGTTCTTTATTATACGGGGCAAGTATGGATCATTCAAGGCCCTATTTATGAATTTTCGGTTTTCCGCACCGCCCCGGCCCCTTCCGCATAGGATGAGGTATCAGGCGCGGGAATCCCGGCTGCCTGCTTCAATATAGAGGAAACCCGCCGGGGGCATGCTCCGGCGGGCTTTTCCATTGCATTACAGGACCTTGACGCTCCATCCGAAGGGATCGGGCCTGGTGCCCCACTGGATCCCGGTGAGCTCGTCGTAGAGCTTCTGGGAAAGGGCCCCGATCTTGCCGTCGGACAGCTCCATATCCACGCCTTCGCAGCGGAGCAGTCCCACAGGGGAGATGACCGCCGCGGTGCCGCTGCCGAACATCTCGGTAAAGCGGCCGTCCTTGTAGGCTTCCTTCAGCTCGTCCACCGACAGGCGGCGCTCCGAGACCTTCATCCCCCAGCTCTTCAAAAGCTCGATGACGGATTTCCGGGTGATGCCGGGAAGGATGCTGCCCTGGAGAGCCGGCGTCACCACTTCGTCGCCGATGACGAAGAAGACGTTCATGGCGCCCACTTCTTCAATGTACTTCCGCTCCACGCCGTCCAGCCACAGCACCTGGGAGAAGCCCTGCTCCTCGGCCAGGTCCTGGGCCTTCATGGAAGCCGCGTAGTTGCCGCCGGTTTTGGCAAAGCCCATGCCGCCCCGGACCGCGCGGACGTAGTTGTCTTCCACGTAAATCTTCACAGGATTCAGCCCGCTGGCGTAATACGCGCCCACAGGGCTCAGAATGATGATGAACTGGTACTGGGAGGAGGTGTGAGCCCCCAGGGACGGCTCCGTCGCAATGACGAAGGGCCGGATGTAAAGGGAGGTGCCCGGTTTGTGGGGAACCCAGTCCGCGTCCAGGGCCACCAGGGTTTTCAGCGCCTTCAAAGCGAAATCCACGTCCAGCTGGGGCATGGACAGACGCTCGTTGGAGTTGTTCAGCCGTTTGAAGTTCTCCTCCGGCCGGAACAGGCGGATGGAGCCGTCGGGGCTGCGGTAGGCCTTCATGCCCTCAAAGGTCTCCTGGCCGTAGTGGAGGCAGTTGCAGGCGGGGCTCAGGCTCAGGGGGCCGTAGGGAACGATGCGGGGGTCGTGCCAGCCCTGTTCCTTGTTCCAGTCCATCAGAAACATGTGGTCGGTAAATTCATGGCCAAAGACCAGATGGTTTTCGTCGGGTTTCTGCTTCGGCGCAGTGGTGCGCTCAATGCGGATTTCTTCCATTGTTCTCATCCTTCCATGTCGATCTGCCGGAAGGGCGTCCGGAAAGGGGCGTTCCCCGTGCAGGTGTCATCCTTTTATTAGGATAAGTATAGCATACACCCCCGCGGATGTCAACATTCCGGCGTCCGGATTCCGACATCAGATTTCACAAACTTCTGACGCGAAAAATCCGTCCTTTCGTGCATATTCTTTTCAGGAATCAAAGCGCCGCCGAATTTCCTGCATTTCCCACCGGTTTGCCGCTCCCCTCCCCCGCTCGTTTCCGGGAAGAACCGCCGGAAATCAAGGCGTCGATTTGCTCATTTGTTTGCAAAAATTTTGTGCATGTATACGAAAATCGCAAATACCCCTTGATTTTTCCGGATTTCCGGATAAAATAGAAGATGTTAGCACTCAATAAATATGAGTGCTAAATGATTCAGAAACCAATACAGGACATATAAGGAGGAACCATCTATGAACATCAAACCGTTGGCGGACCGCGTTGTCGTCCAGATGCAGGAGGCCGAGGAGACCACCAAGAGCGGCATCATCCTCACCGCCGCTTCCCAGGAGAAGCCTTCCGTGGCCAAAGTCGTCGCTGTCGGCAAAGGCGGCGTTGTGGACGGCCATGAGGTCGTCATGGAGCTGAAGGTCGGCGACAAGGTGCTTTTGAGCAAATACGCCGGCACCGAAGTCAAGCTGGACGGCGAGGAATACACCATCGTCCGGCAGAGCGACGTCCTGGCCATCGTGGAATAAGCGAACCGCAATCAAATTAGGAGGAACGAATTATGGCAAAACAGATTATTTACGGCGAAGAAGCCAGAAAAGCGCTTCAGGCCGGTATTGACAAACTTGCAAACACCGTGAAGATCACCCTTGGCCCCAAAGGCCGCAACGTGGTCCTGGATAAGAAGTTCGGCGCTCCCCTGATCACCAACGACGGTGTCACCATCGCCAAGGAAGTGGAGCTCCCCGACGCCTTTGAGAACATGGGCGCGCAGCTGGTGAAGGAAGTCGCCACCAAGACCAACGATGCCGCCGGCGACGGCACCACCACCGCTACCCTCCTGGCCCAGGCCCTGGTCCGGGAAGGCATGAAGAACGTGGCCGCAGGCGCCAACCCCATGGTCGTGAAACGCGGCATCCAGAGCGCTGTGAACACCGCTGTGAAGTCCATCGTGGAGCACGCCCAGAAGGTCTCCGGCTCCGACGACATCGCCCGGGTCGGCACCGTTTCCTCCGGCAATGAGGAAGTGGGCAAGCTCATCGCCGAGGCCATGGAGAAGGTCTCCGCCGACGGCGTCATCACCCTGGAGGAGTCCAAGACCGCCGAAACTTACAGCGAAGTCGTGGAAGGCATGCAGTTCGACCGGGGCTACATCTCCCCCTATATGTGCACCGACACCGACAAGATGGAAGCCGTCATGGACGACGCCTACATCCTGATCACCGATAAGAAGATCTCCAACATCCAGGAGATCCTGCCCCTTCTGGAGCAGATCGTCCAGAGCGGCAAGAAGCTGGTCATCATCGCTGAGGACGTGGAGGGCGAAGCCCTGACCACCCTGATCCTCAACAAGCTCCGCGGCACCTTCAACTGCGTAGCCGTCAAGGCCCCCGGCTTCGGCGACCGCCGCAAAGAGATGCTCCAGGATATCGCCATCCTCACCGGCGGCCAGGTCATCACCTCCGAGCTGGGTCTGGAGCTGAAAGACGCCACCATCGCTCAGCTGGGCCGCGCCCGCCAGGTCAAGGTCCAGAAGGAGAACACCATCATCGTGGACGGCGCCGGCGATTCCAAGGCCATCCAGGACCGCACCCATCAGATTAAATCCCAGATCGAGACCACCACTTCCGACTTCGACCGTGAGAAGCTCCAGGAGCGTCTGGCGAAGCTGGCCGGCGGCGTAGCCGTCATCAAGGTCGGCGCTGCCACCGAGGTCGAGATGAAAGAGAAGAAGCTCCGCATCGAGGACGCCCTCTCCGCCACCAAGGCTGCGGTCGAGGAAGGCATCGTTGCCGGCGGCGGCACCGCCTTCATCAACGGCATCCCCGCCGTCAAGACCCTTATGGACAACGCCTCCGGCGATGAAAAGACCGGCATGTCCATCGTCCTGAAGGCCCTGGAGGAGCCCGTCCGCCAGATTGCCCTGAACAGCGGCCTGGAAGGCTCCGTCATCATCGACAAGATCATCAACTCCGGCAAAGTGGGCTACGGCTTCGACGCGGCCCGCGAGGAGTACGGCGATATGATCTCCCTGGGCATCGTAGACCCCACCAAGGTCACCCGCAGTGCTCTGCAGAACGCCGCTTCCGTCGCCGCCATGGTTCTCACCACCGAGTCCCTGGTAGCCGACATCAAGGAGCCCGCCGCTCCCGCAGCCCCCGCTGCCCCCGACATGGGCGGCATGTACTAAGCCACCCGTTACAGGATAACAGAATCGGCGCCTGCCCCAAAAGCAGACGCCGATTTTTATTGTACAGCCAAAAGAAGCACAACGTGCCCCTTTCCCTTTTTATCGACCATCAGCCCTAACACGCCTATTTCACCATTCCAAGCGCAATGCGCCGATTCAACTCCCACAGAGCCGTCTTGTTGCTGTCGTATTGAAGCGCCGCTCGGGCCTCCTCATAAGGCAGCCAACCGCACTCCGTATGCTCATGGGAGAGCCGCAAAGAAGCACTTTCGACCCGCACCGCAAATGCGTACTCCGGAATGACGAAACACTCTTTCCCCCATAAGGCCTCCGCGTTTTTAAAACAGTTGGAGGGGATGCTGCAGCAGGTATCAAGCTTAAGAAAGTCACACATCTTAGAAATCCCAGCTTCTTCAAAAGCCTCCCGCTTCGCCGACTCGATAATCGAAATATCTTCATCCTCCCCGCCGCCTGCTATGAATTGCCAAATGCCCATATCGCTCCTTCGAAATAAGCAGAATTGTGGACTGCCGCCCTCAATGCAATATGGAATGACCAAAACCTGGTACCTTGCCCGCGCCATCGCTCACTACCTCCTCAAAGCCTGATTTGCCAATCCATTATAACATATATGGGATCCCCGAAGCAACCTCCCGTTCCCTGTCGGCATCCGCATCAAATTTCCCCTTTTCCTCCCCCAAAAAGTTAAATTTTGCGCGAAAAGCGGCCAACGGTTCCTTGCAGATGCCGCCAGAAGGTGGTAAAATGGTACCGAAAGCAAAAACGGCCTATTTACGAAACCCCCGTCCTATTGTATAATAATCTTGAACCATTTTAAGGAAAGAGGATGCCCATGAAGCGCGACGCAAAATTCTACTGGACGCTGTTCCGGTCCACCTTCAGCCTCAGCGCCTTCACCGTAGGAGGCGGCTTCGTCATCGTGCCGCTGATGAAGCAGAAGTTCGTGGACGGTCTCCACTGGATCGACGAGGACGAGATGCTGGACATCGCCGCCATCGCCCAGTCCGCACCAGGGGCCATTGCAGTCAATGCCGCCATTCTGGTGGGCTACCGGCTGGCGGGAATTGTCGGGGCCCTGGTGACGATTTTCGGGACCATTCTGCCGCCCTTGCTGCTGCTCAGCGTGATTTCGGTCTTCTACCAGGCCTTCCAGGACAACGCCCTTTTCGCCGGTCTGATGACCGGAATGCGGGCGGGGGTCGCGGCGGTGATCGTAGACGTGGTGATGAAAATGTCCCTGGATGTGGTCCGGGGGAAGGACCCGGTGGCCATCGTCACCATGGCGGCGGCCTTTATCGCGGCATGCTTCCTGGGAGTCAACGTCATCTGGGTCATTCTGGCCAGCGGCGTGGTTGGGCTCCTCAACTACTTCTGGAAAAAGCGGAAAAGAGGGAAGGCGGCATGATCTACTGGGAGCTGCTCTGGAGCTTCATCCAGATCGGCCTGTTCAGCGTCGGCGGCGGCTACGCCTCCATGCCCCTGATCCAGGCCCAAGTGGTGGACAAGTACCACTGGCTGACCCTGACGGAGTTTGCTGACATCATCACCATCTCCCAGATGACGCCGGGGCCGGTGGCCATCAACTCCGCCACCTTCGTGGGGATGCGCATCGGCGGCATCGGCGGAGCGCTGGTGGCAACCCTGGGGTGCATCCTGCCCTCCTGCGCCATCGTGCTGACCCTGTCGTGGATTTACTTCAAGTACCGGAGCGTTTCGGTGGTCCAGGGAGTCCTGGCCGGGCTGCGGCCGGCGGTGGTAGCGCTGATCGCCTCCGCAGGCGTGACGATCCTGCTGATGTCCTTTTTCGGCGGCGCAACGGAAAGCATTTATCATCTGCCCTTTTCCCAGCTGGACTGGGTGGCCATCGCCCTGTTTGCAGTATGCCTGATCCTCCTGCGGAAGACAAAGATCAGCCCCCTCCTGATCATGGCAGGAGCCGGAGTCGTAGGAATGATCGTTTACCCCCTACTAGGACGTTAAAGCCACCCCTACCCGCATCCCCCAGACGCGCGCGCCAAAAGCACCGACGTCAGGCCGCCGCCTCCCCCCAAAGCCCATCGTGAGGACGATACCGTCAGAAAGTGGTGTGCGGATGCCTACTGTTCGAGCACCAATTGCGGCGGCCGTGTCTACCGCGAGGTAATATCGAGGCTCTCCGGAGCCCCAGGCGCGACTTCAGGGGGTCTCGGGGGGCGGGAGCCCACCGAGCGTCCTTTTCTCCCCATTCTTTTCCCACGCGGGAAAAGAATGGGTGCTATGACGGACCTATCAATAATCCGAAGCAAACGTAGCCGCATAGGCCGGTAGTGCTGCCGATTTTAATTCGTAATCGGCAAGCCCTACTAGCCTATGCGGCTACTT
>CAKTCT010000060.1 GCA_934539585.1 uncultured Oscillospiraceae bacterium
AAAAAGATTGGGGAGAAAAACCGTTTAGGGGCTCCCGCCCCTAAAAACCCCAATGGCGGCAGGCGCTGGATATGGATAACCGCACGCGACACTTCCCGCCGACACTATCGGTGCTCTAACAGTAGGCAACCGTGCAGCACTTTTGAACGCTTCGATTCCTGTATGAGACTTCGGAGATATGCGTCGGCTTGACATGGTACCGCTGGGTACATTAACGTTGTGCCATGGGAGACACGCGGCGAGGACCCGGCTAATCCAAAAATTCCCACACGGATGGTATCCGTGTGGGAATTTTTGCTGTTACAGCGAATTCTTCTTGGTGTACTCCAGCAGCTCGTCCACCGTGGTGAAGCACAGCCCCGTGACCGTGTCGGCACAGCCGTAGTAAATGGCGATCCGCCCGGTTTCCGCGTCGGCCAGGGCCGCGCAGGGGAAGGTCACGTTGGGCACGTCGCCGACGCACTCGTAAAGCTCCTCGGGCCCCATGACGTAGAACTTGGTGCGGTATTTCACCTTCCAGGGCTCGTCTTTGTCCAGAAGGGCCGCCCCCATCCGGTAAACGTAGCCGTTGCAGGAGGTCAGGACCCCGTGGTAGATCAACAGCCAGCCCTCGTCGGTCTCGATGGGGGTGGGCCCGGGGCCGATCTTGGTGGACTGCCACGCCGAAGCGTCCCCCTTGAAGGCACCCATCACATAGCGGTGCTTGCCCCAGAAGGTCAGGTCCGGGCTCTGGGAGCAGAACATGTCGCCGAAGGGGGTGTGGCCGGTGTCGCTGGGACGGCTGAGCATGGTGTACAGCCCGCCGATCTTCCGGGGAAAGAGCACGCCGTTGCGGTTGTAGGGGAGGAAGGCGTTCTCCAGCTGATAGAAGGTCTCAAAGTCAAAGGTGTAGCCCACGCCGATGGTGGGACCGTGGTAGCCGTTGCACCAGGTGATGTAGTACCGGTCCTCAATGAAGCACACCCGGGGGTCGTAGCGGTACTCCCGGTGGAGGATTTCGGGGTCCGCGCCGACGAACTGCACCGGCTCCGTGCGGATTTCCCAGTTGTAGCCGTCCTTGCTGAAGCCGGGGTAGATGTCCATGCTCACGCCCCGGGAGTCGCAGCGGAAGACTCCGGCGAAGCCGTCCTTGAAGGGGACCACGGCGCTGTTGAAGATGCTGTTGGCGCCGGGCTTCTGGTGGCGGGAGATGATGGGGTTGTTCTGGTAGCGCCAGATGGGCATGTCGTATCCGGCGGGCTTGTCCTGCCAGGGGATGTTGGGCAGCGGGTTTCCGATAATTTTGGCCATAGTGATCGCTCCTTTTTTCGTTTCAGGTTCGTGTATGCCAGGAACGGAAGATCATCCGTCCCCTTGATTCGCTCCGCGGAGAATGACCCGGGGGATGACCTGGATCTCCTCAAAATCCGCCGCGGGATTTTCCATGCGGTACAGCAGCTGACTGACCATCCGGCGGCCCAGCTGGGCGTTCTGCACCCGGACCGTGGAAACGCCCCGGCGCTCCAGCAGGAACTCCCGGGAGTCGTCGTAGCCGGAAAGGACCACGTCCCCCGGCACCCGGACCCCCCGTTCCTCCAGAAGGTTCAGGGTGTTGAAGGCCACCAGGTCGTTGACGCAGACAAATCCGTCGGGAACGGCCGTCATGCTGTCCAGAAAGGCCGCAATGGCCTCCCGGCAGTCCCCGGCGTCAATGGACCGGGTCAGGCAGATGCCCGGCTCCACGGGAAGACCGGCGTCCTTCATCCCGTCCCGGAACCCCTCCCAGCGGAGAAGGTTGGTCTGGGCGTGGCGGATGTCGCCGATGAACCCGATGCGCCGGCAGCCCCTCTGGACCAGGTCCCGGACCAGGGCCCGGACGGAGCCCCGCCCCTCCAGAAGGAGCAGGTCTCCCCGGAGGTCCGCCGCCCCCAGGCCGGGGATGGCGTCCAGATAGACCTTGGGAAGGGGAATGGCTGCCAGGGCCGAGATCAACGGCCGTTCGTAGATGTTGATGACCAGGACGCCGTCGGCTCCCTCCCGGCGGATCCGGCTGGCCAGCTCCCCGGGGGAGAGGTTCAGGACGTCGGCGGGAAGGTAGTTGAGCCGGATTTTCCGGCGGCTGAGGTCTGCTGCGATCTGATCCACAATCTGCATCCAAAAGGGCGCGGCGTCCGCCCGGGCGGCCAGCAAGGTGACGCTTTGGGCGGGGCGGAGGTCCGGAAGAAGCTCTCCGGCGTCGTCGGGAGCGGATTGCAGCCGCTCCACGGCCTCCCGGACCCGCTGAACGGTGTCCGGCGCAACGCCTGGGCGGTCGTTTAAGACCTTCCAGACGGTGACTCTGGACAAATGCAGCGCGTCCGCCAGCTGCTGTACGGGGAT
This sequence comes from uncultured Oscillospiraceae bacterium, assembly GCA_934539585.1. Taxonomy (GTDB): domain Bacteria; phylum Bacillota; class Clostridia; order Oscillospirales; family Ruminococcaceae; genus Merdivicinus. Next base: position 2,359 of record CAKTCT010000060.1, read on the forward strand.
TTTCTTCATTCCGCTTCTCCCTTTTGGCTCCATTTTCTGCAACTTCATCATAGCATATTCCCGGGAGCAATGCAACGGATTTTTTATCATTTAACGTGAATTGTTAACATAAATGGCAACATTCTGCGTTTTGCCCAAATGAAAAAATCCGCAGTTATGCAAATTATATCCCGATTTTCCTGGAATATTCCCTGTACGCTGGTTGTTAATATTGTTAATATCCCGAAACGAGAAAGCGGCGCCCTTCCGGACGCCGCTGTTCTCAGGAGACGCGCTGGCTCATTCAGCACCCGCAGCCATTGTTGCAGCCGCAGCCGTTGTTGCAGCCGCAATCGTTATTGCAGCCGCAGCCGTTGCCGAAGCCGCACCCGCCGCAGCACAGGAGGATGAGGATGATGATGATAAACCAGCTGCAATTTCCGCCGAAACAGTTCATAAGAGAACCCCCTTTGATTGATGTATCCCATACTATGTGGAGGTACCCGAATGTGTTACAGGGGAATCAGAGCCCGCCGTCTTTTTCCGATCCCCGGGCCCAGTCGCTGGGCTTCATCTTTTCATAGCGCTGGAAGGCCCGGCGGAAGCGCTCAAACTCCGAAAGGTCCAGGGTAAGCCCCACTTCTCCGGCGGCCCGCTGAAGGGTCAGGAGCCGGACCCCAGGATGCCGGGATAGGGGTCACCGGCGTAGACGTCGGTGGTCAGCTGACACTCCCGGAACACATAGTCCGGGGTGCCGGGGACCGCGAAAAGGGCGGTGACATGTGCGTCGCATTGGTCTTCCGGAAATACTGTACAGTTTTCCGACGTCTTTGACTTTAGGGTAACAGGTCCCGGTGGGAAAAGCAAGGCACGGAAAATTTTGCGGGTCTCCCAATATTTGTGGCAAAAATGGTGCGGAAAAAGAAAGGGCAGACACTGAGATTTCCCAGTGTCTGCCCGTTTTGGCGATTCAAAAGCCGCCGGAGACCCCAACGGCTTTGGGTCCTGAAGTCAAGACTACAGGTTTACGCGTTGTCCTCAATGTACCGCACGATGTCGCCGACGGTTTTGATGTTTTCCACTTGGTCGTCGGGAATTTCCACATCAAACTCCTCTTCCAGGGACATGACAAGGTCAACAACGTCCAGAGAATCGGCTCCCAGGTCGTCGGTGATGGACGCTTCCATGGTTACCTTGTCCTCTTCGACATCCAGCTGTTCCACCAGAATATCGCGAACCTTCTCAAATACCATGAGTCTTCTCCTCCTTACTCTCATCATTCTATTATAACACAGAAAGTGGTTATAACCCTTGCTGGGCGGGGACTTCCTCGAAGTCACCGATTTTTCTGAATTTATTATAACGTGCTTCCAGCAAATTTGCAACACCTTTTTGCCGGATTTCTCCAAGAGTTTCCAAAATATAGTCCGCAATGTTCTCTGCGGTAAGGCGGGGGTCCATGTGAGCGCCTCCCGGAGGCTCCGGGATGATGGCATCGCAGACCCCGAAGCGGGTCAGGTCCTCGGCAGTGATGTGGAGCCGTTCGGCGGCTTCCTTCTCCTTGGAGGCGTCCTTCCAGAGGATGCTGGCGCAGCCCCGGGGAGAGATGACGCTGTACACCGCGTTCTGGAGCATGGCCAGGGAGTCGCAGACGCCTAATGCCAGGGCTCCGCCGGAGCCGCCCTCGCCCAAGACGATGGAGATCACCGGGGTCTTCAGCCGGGAAAATTCCAGAAGGCTCCGGGCGATGGCCTCGCCCTGGCCCCGTTCCTCAGCGGCCACGCCGCAGAAGGCGCCGGGGGTGTCAATAAAGCAGATCACCGGGCGGCGGAACTTCTCCGCCTGTCTGGCCAGGCGGAGGGCCTTGCGGTAGCCCTCGGGATGGGGGCAACCGAAGTTCACCCGGCGGTTCTCCTCCAGGTCCCGGCCCTTGACCTCGCCGATGACGGTGACGGGGATGCCGCCGAACCGGGCGACGCCTCCCACAATGGCCGGGTCGTCGCCGTAACAGCGGTCGCCGTGGAGCTCACAGAAGTCGTCGAAGATCATGGGGATGTAGTCGTTGACGGTGGGGCGGTTCTTGTTGCGGATCAGCTCGATCCGCTCCCAGGCGGTCAGGGATTCACTCATGGCTGGGGGCCTCCTTTCCGGCGGAATGGAGCAGCAGGAGCTTAGAAAGGGTCCTGCGCATGTCCACCCGGCTGACGATCATGTCCACAAAGCCGTGCTCCAGCAGGAATTCCGCCGACTGGAAATCGTCGGGGAGCCGCTGGCGGATGGTGTCTTCAATGACCCGGCGGCCGGCAAAGCCGATGAGGACCTTGGGCTCCGCCAGGATGATGTCCCCCAGAGACGCAAAGGAGGCGGTGACGCCGCCGGTGGTGGGGTCGGTGAGGACGGTGATGTAGAGGAGCCCCGCGTCGGAGTGGCGGGCCACGGCGGCGGAGGTCTTGGCCATCTGCATCAGGGAGAGGATGCCTTCCTGCATCCGCGCGCCGCCGGATGCGGCGAAAACCACCACCGGCAGGCCCTTTTCCGTGGCGCGTTCAAAGGTTCTTGTGATTTTTTCGCCCACCACGGAGCCCATGGAGGCCATCATGAACCGGGAGTCCATGACGGCGATGACGCATTTCCGGCCGCGAATCGTGCATTCGCCGGTGACTACGGCGTCCCGGAGGCCGGTGTCGGCTTGCGCTGCCGCCAGCTTTTCCGGGTAGCCGTCGAAGTTCAGGGGGTTTCTGGAGGTCAGCCCGGCGTCGTATTCCGTGAAGCTGCCCTTGTCCGCGGTGATGTCCAGCCGTTCCCGGGCAGAGATCCGGGCGTGGTAGGAGCAGGCGGAGCAGACCTTCAGCCCGGCCTTGTATTCGTCCATGAACATGACGTTCTGGCACCGGGGGCACTTGAACAGAAGCCCGCTGGGCATGTTGGATTTTACAGGCTCCTGGCTGGGACGGTCGTAGTCCAGCCGGGATTTGACCACTTTGAAGAGGTCCTCCAGCATATCGTTTCACCATACCTTTCCGGCCGCTCCGGAGGGTCCGGCATGGCGGCGCTGGGCCCGGCGGCTATTCCTTGGGGAACAGGTCCTTCCGCCGGGTGAGGAACCCGATGTCGTAGCGGCCTGCTTCCACATCGGCGTCCTTAATTAAGTTTAACTGAAAATCGATGTTGGTGTCAACACCTTCCACGATAAATTCTGCCAGAGCCCACTTCATTTTCATCAGGGCCTCCTCCCGGGTGGGGGCGTAGGCGATGAGCTTGGCGATCATGCTGTCGTAGAAAGGGGGAATCTCGCAGCCCTGGTACACCGCCGAGTCGATGCGGATGCCGGGGCCGCCGGGCATGTGCAGGCTGACGATGCGGCCGGGACAGGGCCGGAAGTCCTTGGCGGGGTTTTCGGCGTTGATGCGGCACTCGATGGCGTGGCCGGTGAGCTTGACGGCTTCCTGGCGGAAGGGGAGGGGCTCTCCGGCGGCGATGCGGAGCTGGTTCTTCACCAGGTCGATGCCCGTGACCATTTCGGTGATGGGGTGCTCCACCTGGATGCGGGTGTTCATCTCCATGAAGTAGAATTCCTTCCCTTCCAGGAGGAACTCCACGGTCCCTACGCTGCGGTAGCCGCAGGCCATGGCGGCCCGGACGGCGGCCTCGCCCATGGCCTTCCGTAGGGAGGGGGTCATGACCGGACAGGGGCACTCCTCGATCATTTTCTGGTTCCGGCGCTGCAGGGAGCAGTCCCGTTCGCCCAGGTGGACCACATTGCCGAAGTTGTCGGCGATGACCTGAATCTCCACGTGGCGGGGATTTACGATGAACTTTTCCAGGTAGACGCCGTCGTCGCCGAAGAAGCTGGCGGCCTCCTGGCGGGCGGCGGTGATGGCAGCTTCCAGCTGGGCTTCGGTATCCACCCGGCGGATGCCCCGGCCGCCGCCTCCGGCAGAGGCCTTGACCATGACGGGGTAGCCGATCTCCTCCGCGATGCGCCGGGCTTCCTCAAGGGAGGCGATCTCCCCGTCGGAGCCGGGGATCACCGGGACGCCGGCGGCCTTCATTACGGCTTTGGCCTGGGATTTGTCCCCCATCTGCTCCATGGCGGAGGGCGGGGGGCCGATGAAGGTCACGCCGCACTTTTCGCACATCCGGGCGAAGGCGGCGTTTTCGGAAAGGAAGCCGAAGCCGGGGTGGACGGCCTCCGCGCCGGTGATCTCGCAGGCGGCAAGGATGGCCTGGATGTTCAGGTAGCTGTCCGCCGTCCGGGCGGGGCCGATGCAGACGGCCTCGTCGGCCAGCTGGGCGTGGAGGGCGGAGCGGTCGGCTTCGGAAAAGACGGCCACGGTGGCGATGCCCAGCTCCCGGCAGGCGCGGATGATCCGCACGGCGATCTCGCCCCGGTTGGCGATGAGGACCTTACGAAACATGGCTCATTCCCCCAGAACCGAGGAAAATTCCGCGGTGACGATGCGCTTGCCGTTGACCGTGGCCACGCCTTTGCAGAAGCTGACGCCGTGGACGGTCTTGGTGACTTCCACCTCTAAGGTCAGGGTGTCGCCGGGGACGGCTTTGCCCCGGAAGCGGGCTTTGTCGATGCCGGCGAAAAAGGCGATCTTCCCCCGGTTTTCCGGGAGGGAGAGGGCGCAGACGGCTCCGGTCTGGGCCAGCATTTCGATGGTGAGGACGCCGGGCTGGACCGGCTCCTGAGGGAAGTGACCCTTGAACCAGGTTTCCTCCGGTTTCAGGTATTTCTTTCCCACAGCACGGACGCCGGGCTCCAGCTCGACGATCTCGTCGATGAGGAGGAAGGGGTCCCGGTGGGGGATGATTTCTTTGATTTGCTCCAGATTGAGAACGGGCATGGGTCTTCCCCTTTCTTATTCAATGATCAGGATGGGCTGGCCGTATTCCACCATCTGGCCGTTTTGGACCAGAATTTCCCGGACAGTGCCGGAATACTCGCTTTGAATTTCGTTCATCAGCTTCATGGATTCCACGATGAAGAGGACATCGCCTTTTTTCACCGTCTGGCCGGGGGTGACGAAGTCGGGTTTGTCCGGGGCGGGCTTTGCATAGTAGGTGCCTACCAGGGGGGACTTGACTACCTTGCCCTCAGGCTCTTCGGGGAGGGAGGGGGCGGCGGGACGGGCGGGGGCGACTTCCGGAGCGGAGGAGGGGGCGCGGTCCGCCCTGAGGGCCAGGGAAAAGTCGCCGTCGGAGAGCTCCAGGGCGGTGAGGCCGGTCCGGGCCATTTTGTCCATGAGCTCCTTGATCTCCGAAACGGTGAGCTTGGTTTCAGACATGGGATTCATCCTTTCTCAGGCGGTCAGTCCGCGTATTTTTTCAGACAGAGGGCGGCATTGTGGCCGCCGAAGCCCAGGGAGTTGGACAGGGCGGCGCGGATGTCCTGTTTCCGGGCGGTGTTGGGCACCACGTCCAGGTCGCACTCCTCGTCAGGGACCTTGTAGCCCACAGTGGGGGGGAGGATGCCGTCCCGGAGGGCCAGGGCGGTGAGCATGGCCTCCACGGCTCCGGCGGCCCCCAGCATGTGGCCGGTCATGGACTTGGTGGAGGAGACGGCCACGGTCTTTGCGGCGTCGCCCAGGGCCTTTTTGATGGCGATGGTCTCGTAGCGCTCGTTGACCGGGGTGGAGGTGCCGTGGGCGTTGATATAATCGATGTCGGCGGGGGTCAGGCCCGCTTCGGTATAGGCCAGCTCCATGGCCTTGGCGGCGGCTTCGCCGTCGGGGGCGGGGCTGGTGATGTGGTGGGCGTCGCCGGTGGCGCCGTAGCCTGCTACTTCGGCGTAGATCTTGGCTCCCCGGGCCTTGGCGTGCTCCAGCTCCTCCAGGATGAGAACGCCGGCGCCCTCGCCCATGACGAAGCCGTCCCGCTCCTTGTCAAAGGGGATGGAGGCTCGGTCCGGGTCTTGGGAGCGGGAGAGGGCTCCCATATTGTTGAAGCCCGCCATGGCGAACTTGGTGATGGTGGCTTCCGCGCCGCCGGCCACGCAGGCGTCCAGGTAGCCGTTTCTGATGAGCCGGAAGGCTTCGCCTACGGCGTGGGCGGAGGAGGCGCAGGCCGTTACCGGGGCGAAGTTGGCCCCCTTGAAGCCGGTGCGGATGGAGATGTTCCCGGCGGCCATGTTGCTGATCATCATGGGGATGAAGAACACCGACACCCGGCCCGGGCCTTTTTCCAGGAATTTCTGGTGGTTTTCCTCAAAGGTCTGCATCCCGCCGATGCCGCTGCCGATGATGACGCCCACCCGGTAGGGGTCCAGGTCCTTCAGGTCGGAGCCGCAGTCCCGGAGGGCTTCCGTGGCGGCGTAGAGGGCGAACTGGCAGTAGGGGTCGGTGCGGCGCTGCTCCTTGCGGTCCAGAATGGAGGAAGGATCGAAGTCTTTGACCAGAGCGGCAACGGAGACCCCCAGGTCTTCGGTGTCAAAACGGTCGATTTTGGTGATTCCGTGGCGGCCGGCGCAGATGCTTTCCCAGGTAGAGGGGGCATCCTTGCCCACGGGGGTAACGGCTCCGATGCCGGTAATAACAACTCGTCTCATGGGTCCTCCTTTTCTCACATGGAAAGGCAGCCGGAAACCTCCAGCACCTGTCCGGAAATGTAGGACGCCCGATCAGAAGCAAGGAAAGCCACGGCGTTGGCCACGTCTTCCGGCTGGCCTAGGCGCTGGAGGCCGATCTGCTTTAAGATGGCGGCCTTGTACTCCTCGCCCAGGACCTCGGTCATGGGGGTCTGGATAAAGCCGGGGGCCACAGCGTTGACGGTAATGCCCCGCTTGCCCAGTTCCTTGGCCCCGGTCTTGGTCATGCCGATGATGCCCGCCTTGGAGGCGGAGTAGTTCATCTGGCCGGGGTTGCCGTAAAGGCCGGCCACGGAGGTGATGTTGATGATGCGGCCGGAGCGCTGGCGGATCATGATTTTGCCCACGTGGCGCATCATGTTGAAAACGGATTTGTAGTTGACCCGGGTGACCACGTCGAACTGCTCCTCGCTCATCTGGGCGAGAAGGCCGTCCTTGGTGATGCCGGCGTTGTTGACCAGGACGTCGATGGTACCGAAGCGGTCCTTGACGGCCTTGGCCATGGCCTCGCAGGCGGCAAAGTCGGAGACGTCGCAGAGGAAGCACTCGGCCTCCACGCCCAGGGCGCGGCAGGCTTCGGCAACCTGATTGCCGCCGTTTTCCCGTTCCCGTTCGCCCAGGCAGTTGATGGCAATGTTAAAGCCGTCGGCGGCCAGAGTCTTGGCCATGCAGGCCCCCAGGCCCTGGGACGCGCCGGTGATCAGTGCAGTTTTCGCCATAGTGCAGACAACCTTTCGTAAACGTTATTTGATAAGGCTCAGGCGGTCCTTCATGACCGCTTCGCCCTGGGTGAAGATGTCTTCAAGGATTTTCGCGCAGGGGCGGAGCTCCTTGACCAGTCCGGCGATCTCGCCGCACATGAAGCTGCCGTTTTCCTTGTCGCCGTCCTGGACGGCCCGGCGGAGGGAGCCCACGGTGAGCTCCTCAATCTCCGCAAAGGTGGCTCCGGCCCGCTCCCGCTCGTTGACCCGGCGGGTGTAGCGGGTCTTGATCTGGCGGCAGGGGGCCCCGCCGCAGATTTCGCCGGTGACAGCGGTGTCGGTGTCCTTGGCGCTTAATACCAGGTCCTTATAGACGGGGTGGATGCGGCACTCCTCAGAGGCCAGGAAGACCGTGCCCATCTGGACGCCCTGGGCCCCGAACATCAGCGCCGCCGCCAGTCCCCGGCCGTCGGCGATGCCGCCTGCGGCCAAAACCGGGATGGATACCGCGTCCACCACCTGGGGGACCAGGCACATGGTGGTGATGGAGCCGATGTGGCCGCCGGATTCGCAGCCCTCGGCGATGACGCCATCGGCTCCGGCACGCTCCATCCGCTTGGCCAGGGCCACGGAGGCGACGACCGGGAAGACCCGGATGCCCGCGGCTTTCCAGGCTTCCATGTATTTTCCGGGGTTGCCCGCGCCGGTGGTGACGATCTTCACGCCTTCCTCCACCACGATGCGGGCCAGGTCGTCGGCGTTGGGGCTCATGAGCATGATATTCACGCCGAAGGGCTTGTCGGTGAGGGCCTTGGCCTTGCGGATTTCCTGCCGGATGACCTCGCCGGGGGCGGAACCCCCTGCGATGAGGCCCACGCCTCCCGCGTTGGACACGGCCGCCGCCAGCTCGGCTTCGGCGACCCAGGCCATGCCGCCCTGGAAGGCGGGGTATTGAACGCCCAGCAGCTCGGTGAGTTTTGTTTTGATCATTCCGTTCATCCTTTCCAGAAGGGGTTAGTATTCGAACACGGCGCTGCCGTAGACAAGTCCTGCGCCGAAGCCCACCACGCCGATCTTCTGACCCCGGCGGATGCGGCCGTCCCGGACGGCCTGGTCCAGGGCCACGGGGATGCAGGCCGAGGAGATGTTGGCGGATTCAGCGATGTTGCAGATGAATTTTTCCATGGGGAGCTTCAGGGCCGAAACGGCGGTCTGAATGATCCGGAGGTTGGCCTGGTGGGGGATGATCCAGTCCAGGTCGGTGAGGTCCATCCCAGCCCTGGCGCAGACCTGGCGGAGGGCGGCGGGCATGGCGGTGACGGCGAATTTGTAAACGGCCTGTCCGGCCATGTAGATCATGCCCGGCTTGCTTTCGGGGAAGCCGTCGGCGTCGGAGGTCCGGCGCTGGTTCTGGAGAAAGGGGTTGGGATTATCCGGCTTCCGGGCGAAAAGGGTGCAGGCGCCGGTGCCGTCGGCTCCCAGGGCGGAGAAGAAGGAGGCATCGGAGTGCTCCAGGACCGCGGCTCCCGCGCCGTCTCCGAAAAGAACGCAGGTGGAGCGGTCGGAGAAGTCCGTGACCTTGGAAAGGCTTTCGGCGGAGATCAGCAGCACCCGGCGGTAGCCGTGCTGGAGGTACATGTTGGCCATGTCCAGGCCGTAGACGAACCCGGCGCAGGCGGCGTTGACGTCCAGGGCCACGGCGTTTTTCGCGCCCAGGAGCCCTTGGACCACGCAGGCCAGGGAGGGGGTGTCGTAATCCGACGTCACCGTGGTGCAGAGGATCAGGTCGATGTCCTCCGGGGGGGTGTGGGCGGATTCCAGGGCGGAGCGGGCGGCTTTCACAGCCAGCTCATAGGTGGGGCCGTCGGCAAAATGCCGGGTCCGGATGCCGGAGTGCTTGACGATCCATTCGTCGGAGGTGTCCACGATGGCGGTGAAGGCGTTGTTGTCCACTACGGTCTCCGGCAGGTAGGAGCCGGTGCCCAAAATGTGAATTCCCATCTTTGTTCCTCGCTTTTTCAATATGCTGCGTCGTTTTCGACGAAAAACGGCTGGGTTTTCCTTGCAATGTGCCGTAAAATTTGGTATAGTGAAAGAAGGACGGCCGCGTCTGATGCGGCTCGGCTCTTTTCATTGTAGCTATTTGTAACCGTTTTGTCAACGTTTTTCCCGCCGGATTCGGGCCTTTGGGGCCGCGGTTCCATTCTTTTACAGAAAAGTCACAATTGCGGCGTTAACCCGGAGGACGGAATTTTTTGCGGCGGGGAACGGTTTTTTACGAAAGGATTGTGAGAAATGAACGCGTTTTTGTTTTCCGGACAGGGCTCCCAGGCCCCGGGAATGGGGGTGGAGCTGGCGGAGGCCAGCCCCAGGGCCCGGGAGGTTTTCGATACGGCTTCCCGGGTGCTGGGGTATGACCTTTTGGGGCTCTGCGCCCAGGGCTCGGCGGAGGAGCTGGCGGACACCCGGGTGGCCCAGCCCGCCATCCTGGCCACGTCCATGGCGGCCTTTGCCTGCCTGCGGGAGGCCGGGGTGCCCTTTGGGGCGGTGGCGGGTCACTCTCTGGGAGAGTATGCCGCCATGGCGGCTTCGGGGATGCTCTCATTGGAGGACGCTTTCGCTTTGATCCGGCTCCGGGCCGAGGCCATGGGCCGCTGCGCCGCGTCGGGAGCCGGGGCCATGGCGGCCATTGTGGGCTCCGACGAGGAGACAGTGACGCGGGTCTGCGGGGAAACGGCGGGATATGTGGTCCCGGTGAACTTCAACGCCCCCGCCCAGACCGTCATCGCCGGGGAAAAGGAGGCCGTGGCCGCTGTCTCCGCCAGATTCGCGGAAATGGGCAAGCGGGCGGTCCCCCTGGCCGTGGCGGCGGCGTTCCACTCTAAGCTCATGGAGCCGGCCGCCCGGGAGTTCCGGCCCGCTGCCGCGAAATTCACCTTCCGGGAGCCGGAAGTGCCGTTTTACTCCAACCTTACCGGCCAGGTGCTGGACTCCGCCGCGGACATGGCCGACCGACTGGCGCGGCACATCGTCTCCCCGGTATTGTTCACGAAAGAGCTGGCCGCTATGCAGGCCGCGGGGATCGATACCTTTGTGGAGCTGGGGCCGGGGAAGGTCCTCTCCGGTCTGGTGAAAAAGACGCTGAAGGGGGTCGCAATCCTCAACGTGGAGAACCGCAAATCCCTGGAAAAGACCCTGGAAGCGCTGAATGTATAACGAAAAGGAGACTTCAGAATGAAAGCCATGAAACTGGAACCCGCCTTTAAGGATTACCTTTGGGGCGGCACCAAGCTCCGGGACGAGTACGGAAAAAAGTGCGATTACGATAAGGTAGCGGAGAGCTGGGAGCTTTCCTGCCACAAGGACGGCTGCTCCACCATTGTCACCGGGGAGTTTGCCGGGACGACTCTGGCGGACTACATCGCCAAGGTCGGAAAAGGCGTGCTGGGCAGCGACTGCGGGAAGTTTGAGAACTTCCCCATCCTCATCAAGCTCATCGACGCCAAGCAGAACCTGTCCGTTCAGGTCCACCCGGACAACGAATACGCCCAGCGGGTGGAAGGGGAGTACGGCAAGACCGAAATGTGGTACGTGGTGGACTGCGAGCCCGGGGCAGGGCTGCTTTACGGGTTCCGGCACGAAATCTCCAAGGAGGAGTTCCGGCGGCGCATCGAGGAAAACACCCTGCTGGAAGTGACCAAGCGGGTGGAGGTCCATCCCGGGGACGTATTCTTCATCGAGGCGGGGACCCTTCACGCCATCGGGGAGGGGATTCTCATCGCGGAGATCCAGCAGAACTCCAACACCACCTACCGGGTCTACGACTACGGCCGGGTGGGGGCCGACGGCAAGCCCCGGCAGCTCCACATCGAGAAGGCGCTGGACGTGACCCGGCTGGCTCCGGCCACCCGGCCCTGCGGGCGGCCCCAGGCGGCTCCGGAGGCGGTGGAGGGCGGCACGTCGCTGCTGCTGGCCAGCTGCGAGTACTTCACCGTCCGGGAGATGGAAAGCGAGGGCCGGATGGAGCTGGCGGCGGATGGAACGTCCTTCCATTCCGTGCTGGTTCTGGAGGGAAGTCCCGTTCTGGAGATGGGCGGGGAGCAGATGCCCCTGAAGAAAGGCGACAGCGTATTTGTCCCGGCGGGGGCCGGGGAGTATGCCCTATGCGGGAAGGCGAAGTTTATTCTGACGACGGTGTGAGAGGCACCACGTACCGGTGGTACCGCTGGCACCACGTCAAGCCGACGCGTATCTCCGAAGTCTCATACAGGAATCGAAGCGTTCAAAAGTGCTGCACGGTTGCCTACTGTCCGAGCACCGATAGCGGCGGCGGGAAGTGTCGTGTGCGG
>CAKTCT010000061.1 GCA_934539585.1 uncultured Oscillospiraceae bacterium
GTCATCTGTTTATCCATAATTTCATTATATCACATTTGGCACTATCTCGCTCCTTTTTCTGTGCGGTGTTGCCCTAAGGACGTTTTACATCAACTTCGCACGGAAAAGGGGCTGTCCCAGGAGCAGCTGGCGGAAAAGGTTTTTGTCACGAGGCAGGCGGTGTCCCGATGGGAGAACGGCGAAACGACGCCGGGGCCGGAGACGCTGAAGCTGCTTTCCGGGCTCTTTGACGTCTCCATTGACACGCTGCTGGGGTCGCCCAGGAAGCGCATCTGCCAATGCTGCGGGATGCCTTTGGAGGACGCTGTCACCAGCCGGGAGCCCGACGGCTCCTTCAACGAGGAGTACTGCAAGTGGTGTTACGTTGACGGGAAGTTCACCTACGCCAGTAAGGAGCAGCTGATCGAGTTCTGCGTGGAGCACATGGCCAGCGAGGCGTGGCCTGCGGAACAGGTCCGGGCCCACATGGAGGCAGTGGTGCCGGAGCTGGCCCATTGGAAAAAGTAGGCGCGCCGGGTCTTTTGGCCGGGTGCGAAAGGGGGGCTCTGGGCGGAAAATCACCATGATTCCGCCGGGGGCCCCGGTTTTTGGAATTTTTCGGAAGTTTTCAAAAGCAAGGGAGCTTCGTCCTGCAACGAGGGGACTGCAAGCGGTATTGCGTCGATGGGAAATTCGTCTGCGCCAGCGAGGCGTGGCCTGCGGAACAGGTCCGGGCTCACATGGAGGCGGTGGTGCCGGAGCTGGGGTATTGGAAGAAGTAGATGCGTTTGGGCTCCCGGGGCTGGGGGCGAAAGGCGGGGGCTCTGGGCGGAATCGGGGGCTCTGGGCGGAATCGGGGGTGATTTTCCGCTGAGACACCGGTTTTTTGAAATTTTTTTCGGAAATTTTCAAAAAACACTTGACTGTAAAGGGACTTTATCCTTTAGAATAGGGGTGAGGAGATGAAAAAATGACCATCAAAGAGATCGAAACCCTGTCCGGGATGAGCCGGGCCAACATTCGCTTTTACGAGGCCGAGGGGCTGCTGGCTCCGGGGCGGAGCGCCAACGGCTACCGGGACTACTCCCGGGGGGACCTGGAAACCCTGAAGCGCGTCAAGCTGCTGCGGAGCCTGCGTATTCCCCTGGAGGAGATCAAGGCCCTCCACAACAACACCGAAAGCCTTCCGGAGGCCCTGGACCGGCACCTGGATGCTCTGGACAAGGAGCGGAAGCAGATCGACCGGTCGGAGGAGGTGTGCCGGGAGATGCGGCTGGACGGCGTCTACTACCAGACCCTCAACGCCCAGAAATATCTGGACGCCCTGGACCGTCCGGCGGAGGAGGCTGCGCTGGCCGCCGACGTGGTCCCGGAGGTCCGGGCGCCCTGGAGGCGGTTCTTCGCCCGGGGGCTGGACCTGATGCTGTACACCACGGTGTGGAATCTGTTCCTGGTGCTGGTGTGCCGGGTGAACATCGGCAGGAACACCACCCTTGCCGGTCTGTTGGGGACGGCGGCGGGGCTGGTGATGATGTACCTGATCGAGCCGCTTCTGCTCCACTGGTGGGGGACGACCCCCGGCAAGTGGGTCATGGGCCTGTCTGTTTCCGACGACGAGGGGCGGCGGCTCTCCTGCTCCGCGGGGCGGACCCGGACGGCGGGGGCGCTGTGGCGGGGCATGGGGCTGGCGATCCCGGTCTATGAGCTGGTGCGGCTGTGGAAAAGCTATCGGGCCTGCGTCCAGGGGGAGGGGCTTCCCTGGGAGGACGAATCCCAGCTGATTCTGGAGGCGAAGCGGCCCTGGAAGGGGCCGGTGCTGGCCTGCGCCGCCGTTATCGTCGCCATTGGGGCGCTGGCCTTTTCCTTGGTGGCGGAGGAGGCTCCCAAGTACCGGGGCGGGCTGACGGCGGCGGAGTTCTGCGGCAATTACAGCCGGCTGGCCGACTGGAACCATGTGGAGTCCGATGGGGTCCTGGGGGAGGACGGCAAGTGGCAGGGCGCGGAGCCGGACCCGTTCACCATCTACATGAGCGGGTGGGTGGCGCCGCCGGACTTTGTCTTCACCCAGTCCGACGGGGTGGTCACGGGGGTGGAGTTCCGGTTCGAGACCCGGGACCCGGAAATCTGGCCGCCCAGCTTTCAGGACCAGATGGTTTTATCGGCGCTGGCTTATGCCGGGGTCCAGGACGGGTTCTGGGGGTACCTGAAAAGCCGGGACCGGCTGGTGGAGACCATCCAGGCCCACCGGTACGAGAGCTTTTCCTTTACGGTCAACGGGGTGACGGTGACGTGCCGGGTGGACTACTCCGGATATGCCGGGGCGGGGGACTTTCTGGTTCCGCTGGCGGAGGAGGAGCCGTCGTACTCCTTTGTGTTTTCCATGGAGAGGGCGGAGTGAAGGGGCTCCGGGGGTTCCATGTAAAATTCTCATGCAAAAAAGTCCGCGGGGGCTCCGGAAACGGGGGCTCTCGCGGACTTTTTGCGGGTCAGGCGGTAGTGTTGACAATCTGGGCGTAGGTTTCCTCGGGGATCATGGGGGAGGTGATTTGGGTGAGAAGCTCCGGGGGAATGGCGGCGGTCCGGGCGTAGAGGCGGCCTGCCTCCCGGACCAGGGCCAGGCGGGGAACGGTGACGGAGGCGGCCTCCGGGGCGTTGAACATGGGGCTTTCCGGCACGGTGAGAACGGTGCGGTCGTGGGGGAACATCCGCCGGAACTAGGCCACGGCGGGCTCGAAATTTTCCTGACTGTTGGGGAAGCCGCAGCCGCAGATCATCAGGTAGCGGAGGCGGGAGAAATCCGCCTGGCCCACGTGTTGGTACCGGCCGTTGACCCGGGTCATGGCCATGGAGGACAGGGGAAGGGTCCGGTCCATGAGGGCCTTCAGGGGGGCGGGCATCCCGTAGCAGTAAAGGGGGAAGCTGAGGATCAGCAGGTCGCTGTCCAGGATGGTCTCCAGGATGCCTTTCATGTCGTCGTGATGGCGGCAGGTCCCGCCGTTGCGCATACAGGCGAAGCAGCCGGTGCAGTACTCGATGTGCTGGTCGATGACGTGAAGAATCCGGACCTCCTGGGGCGCGGCGTCGGCCATGCCCTGGAGGAAGGCCCGGGTAATGTGCATGGTGTCGCTGGCATCGCCTTTGGGGCTGCCGTTGAGGACCAGAATCTTCATTTTAACAGGACCTTGCTTTCCCACTGGGCCAGTTGGGCCAGCTGCTCCGGGGTGTGGAACCAGTGCTCGCCGCCGGGGGTCTGGGTCAGGGAGCAGCGGTTTTTTTCGGCGAAGCGCCGGACGGTGGATTCCGGGATCAGCTGGTCGCCCTGGGCGCGGAGGAGGAAGGTCTCCCGGCAGATGGAGCGGAGGGGGTGCTGGCGGGTCCAGGTGAGGTACCTCCAGGACAGGGTCTGGCCGGATGCGGTGGGAATCTCGCCTGCCGCCTGGAGCTGGGCTTCGGTGACGCCGGCCTGGGCCATCATGCCGGCGATCATCTGCTCCATATCCAAAAGCGGGGAGATCAGCAGGCACTTTTTCAGGATGCCCTCCGGGAGGGCCTGGAGGGAGAACCAGGCGCCGATGCTGACGGCGCAGAGGGAGATTTCCGCCCAGCGGGTCCGGGCGTGGGAGAGGACGGCCTGGAGCTCCGGCAGGACCTCCCAGGGCAGGAGGCGGGCGGCGTCCCGGCGGCCGCCGTGTTCCGGGAGGTCGATGCTGAGGGTCTGGAAGCCGAGGGGCTCCGCCAGGGCGGCGAAGGGCTCTGCGTCCTCCTTGCGGCCGCAGAGGCCGTGGACGTAGAGAAAGAGCCGCCGGGAGGCTTCTCCGTAGAGGGCGGCGGGGGTGGGACCGATGGAAAATTCGGTTTTTTTCATAGGGATTCCTCCAAAAAGGGCCGGGTTGATGCGATTACGCTTCCTTTGCGGTCAGCCAGGCTTTGGCCTTTTCGGTGTCATCGAAGAAGGCCAGGACCAGGGAACGGTGGGCCAGCAGGGTCTGGAAGGTGTGGATTTCCTTGGGACTTGCGCCGATAAAGGCGGCCCGGCGGAAGGGGCGGTCCGTCAGGGCGGCGGCGATCTGGGAAGCCAGGGCGTCGGTGACGGCGGTTTCGCTGAGGACGAAGGCGATGCAGGAGGGGGCCGAGGGACGGCGGAAGGCCGGGGCGTCCTGCCGGAGCTTTTCCAAGGCCAGCTCCTCCCGGGGGCCAAGGCCGTCCAGGCGCTCCAGCCAGACGGGCTCCCCGGAAACGGCGGGGAGGTCGTGAGAGGGCTCCGGCGGGGTCTCCGCCGTTTCCGAAAGGCCCAGAGCGGCCCCGGAGCCCAGGAGGGTCCCGGCGGCAAGGCAGAGGCCCAGGTCCCAGCGGAGCACCAGGCTCAGCACCAGGCCCAGGGCCATTCCGGCGCAGAGGCCCACGCCCAGGGAATTGTCCATGGCGTCCTCCCGGGCGGTCTGGACCGCGCAGAGGACGGCGGCCAGGGCCATGAGGACCCAGGGGAGGGCGGCGGTGAGGAGTTTTTCCATGATCAGGTCCTTTCCGGGGGCTGGAGGAGGGCTCCGCCCGTGGGGAGCTCCGGGGTCTCCCGGAGGAAGCGGTAAAGGCCCAGGGAGCACTCTGCCAGGAGGGCGGTGGTCTCCTCCTTCGTGCCGGGACATTCGCCGACGGCCAGGAGAGCGGCGGCGCCGTTGGCCATGAGCCACAGGTCCCGGAAGTACCGGTCCGCGGCGTCCTCCTTCAGGGGGACGGTTCGGGCCAGGCCGCGGCGGAGGTCCAGGACCCGCTGGAAGGGGGCGGGGCCCTCCGGCGGCACCGGGGCCAGGAACAGGTAGCGGTAGAGGGCCGGCTCCTGCCGGGCAAAGCGGACGTGGGCCAGGGCCAGGCCGTAGAAGGGGTCGGGCTCAGCGGCGGCTTCGGTCATCCGGGCGGCGTAGAGGTCCCAGGCGGCGGCGCGGGTCTGGGCTTGGAGGGCGTCCATGGCGGGACAGTGGCGGAAGATCACCCGGGGAGAGGTCCCCAGGCGGGCGGCCAGGGCGCTGGCGGTGAAGGAGCCGCCTTCCCGGAGAAGGGACAGGGCGGCGGAGAGGATTTCGGCGGTGGTCAGGCAGGTTTTTTCAGGCATAAGCGGTCCTTTCCGAGCAGAATAGAATGTATCTGCCGTTACATATCGTTTGTTATTATACTGCAATTTTCCCGGGATGTCAAGAAAAGACGCAGAGCCTCTCCGGAAAGGAGAAGCTCTGCGTCTTGCGTCTGGCTTGGGACACTTTTATTATAGGCGGGTGTTGAGGGTTTGTCAAGAAGGCGGGGGAATATTTTGGCCGGTGGTGAATAGGCTTTACCAGTGCTTGGGAGAGGGTGATGATTTGCGGAGATCGGTCAGGCGGAGAGGGCCCCGGCGGCTGGGGTTCGGGGCGGTGGCGGTGATCCTGCTGGGGATGGCGGCGTTTTTCTTTGCGGCGGGGCGGCTCCACGCCCGGATGGAGGCCCGGCGGGCGGTCCAGACGGAGCCGGGGACTGTCCGGACGGTCATCGTGGACCCCGGCCACGGCGGGGCCGACGGCGGCGCGGTAGGGGCCGACGGGGTGGTGGAGAAGGATATCAACCTGGCCATTGCCCTGAAGCTCCGGGATATGCTGGCGGTCCAGGGGTATGAGGTCCTCATGACCCGGGAAACGGACGTCATGACCTGCGACGAAGGGGTCCAGGGCATCGGGAAGCAGAAAAAATCCGACATGCGCAACCGGCTGAAGCTCATCCAGGATCATCCCGGAGCGGTGGTGCTGTCCATTCATCAGAATCTGTTCGAGGAGGAGAAGTACCATGGGGCCCAGATGTTCTACGGCAGAAACAACCCCTTCAGCAGGGAGCTGGCCCAGACGCTCCAGGAGACCTTTGTGAAGAATTTACAGCCGGAAAATCTCCGGGAGATCAAGAAGGGGGAGAAGGACCTCTATCTGCTGTGGCAGAGCGAGAATCCCATCGTGCTGGTGGAGTGCGGGTTCCTCTCCAACCGGGAGGAGTGCGCAAGGCTCCAGGACGAGGAGTACCAGGGGCAGGTGGCCTTTACCATTCTGGAGGGGCTGATGACGGCTTTGGCGGCGGTATCCTGAATGGGGTTGACATCGGCGGCGGTTTCTGCTAACGTTATAGGTAACGAGTAACGGAAGGGGCGGCCGCTGTGCTGAAAAACAAGGAGATTTTCGTCTGTCGGGAGTGCGGGTACGAGAGCATCAAATGGTTGGGGAAGTGTCCCTCCTGCGGCCAGTGGAACACCTTTGAGCAAGCGGCTCCCCTGTCGGCTCCGGCCTCCCGGGGCGGGACCGGGGGGAAGCGGGCGGCCCCGGTGTCCCAGATCGGGGACATCAGCGCCAGCGAGGACATCCGGTTCCTCACCGGCATCTCCGAGCTGGACCGGGTGCTGGGCGGGGGGCTGGTCAAGGGGTCCCTGGTGCTGCTGGGCGGCGACCCGGGCATCGGGAAGTCCACCCTGCTATTGCAGGTCTGCCAGGAGCTGGCCAAGGGGCACAAGGTGCTGTATGTTTCCGGGGAGGAGTCTGCCCGGCAGATCAAGCTCCGGGCCATGCGGCTGGGGGTCAACGCCCCGGACCTGTTCGTCCTGTCCAACGGGGACCTGGACACGGTGCTGGCCACCATCCGGGCGGAGAAGCCCGACGTGGTCATGGTGGACTCCATCCAGACCATGACCCTTTCCTCGGTGCCGTCGGCGGCGGGGAGCGTCTCCCAGGTGCGGGAGTGCGCCAACGTCCTGCTGGGGGTGGCCAAGGAGAACGACATCTCCATCATTCTGGTGGGCCACGTGACCAAGGAGGGGAACCTGGCGGGTCCCCGGGTGCTGGAACACATTGTGGACGCGGTGTTCCACTTCGAGGGGGAGCAGAACCACGCCTACCGCATCCTCCGGGCCATTAAAAACCGGTACGGGGCCACCAACGAGATCGCGGTGTTCGAGATGCGGGACAGCGGGCTGCGGCAGGTGACGAATCCCTCGGCCATGCTGCTTTCGGAGCGGCCCCAGGCGGTCAGCGGCAGCTGCGTGGTCTGCGTTCTGGAGGGGAGCCGGCCCATTCTGGCGGAGGTTCAGGCACTGATCACCAAGTCGGGGTTCCCCACGCCCCGGCGGATGGCCACGGGGTTCGACTACAACCGGATGCAGATGCTTCTGGCGGTGCTGGAGAAGCGGGCGGGGTACGTTTTCGGCAGTCTGGACGCCTACATCAACGTGGTGGGCGGGCTGCGGCTGGACGAGCCTGCGTCAGACCTGCCCATTGCGCTGGCCATGGTTTCCGGGCTCCGGGACCGGCCCATTCCGGCGGACATGCTGGCCATCGGGGAGATCGGGCTGGGGGGTGAGATCCGCAGCGTCATCCGGATCGAGGACCGGGTCCAGGAGGCCCAGCGGATGGGCTTCGGGAGGGTGCTGGTGCCGGCGTCCTGTGTGGAGGCGCTGAAGGCCAAGAGGTTTCGGATTCAGGTCATCGGGGCGGCGAACATCCGGGAAGCGCTGAAAGCGCTTTCGGAGGTTTCGCCGCAGGTGAAGGAGTAAGTGCAGCGGCGATTGCCGCTGCACAAAGCTGGTACCACATCAGGCCGCCGCCTACCTCCGAAGCCTATCGTGAGGAACGAAACGTCCGAAAGTGGTAGCTGGATGCCTACTGTCCGAGCACCGATTGCGGCGGTCGTGTTCACCGCGGGGTAATATTGGGGTTCTCCGAAGCCTACGGCGCGACTTTAGGGGGTCTCGGGGGGCGGGAGCCACCTGGTTAGAGCCACGCACCTGGGCGTTTTCCGGTTTTCGTCAGAAAATCGCGGGCGATGCCCGCGAAGGAAAAGGCCCGAGCTTTGTCGCGAAGCGACATTGCGGCCCACGCGGGAAAAGAAGGGGTGCTATGACGAACCTATCGATAATAACAAACGTAAGTAGCCGCACAGGCCGGTAGTGCTGCCGAAATCGAATCGGATTTGGCAGGTCCTACTAGCCTATGCGGCTACTTACGTTTGTACAGATTTGTTATGTCCTACCAGGGCACCCAATCTTTTTTACGGAAAAAAGATTGGGGAGAAAAACCGTTTAGGGGCTGACGCCCCTAAAGACCCCAATGGCGGTAGGCGTTGGATGTGGATGACCGCACACGACACTTCCCGCCGCCGCTATCGGTGCTCGGACAGTAGGCAACCGTGCAGCACTTTTGATCGCTTCGATTCCTGTATGAGACTTCGGAAATACACGTCGGCTTGACGTGGGTGGTTGGGGCGGCGGCCTGACGTGGTGCCAATGGTGCTCTCACTCAGGCCTGACGTGGTACGGTTTGCCGCTTCGCGGCGGCGGTTATTGGACCCAAGCACCGGAGGCGTCGACGCGGTAGCCGTCGGGGGTGGTGGCGCTGCAGGCCATGACGCCGTTTTGATAGAAATAGTACCACTTGCCGTTGACTTTGTGCCAGCGCTGGGCCATGGCTCCGCTGCCGGTGAGGTAGTACCAGGTGTTGCCCTCCCGGTACCAGCCGGTGATCATGCCGCCCCAGGAGCGGAGGAAGTACCATTTGCCGTCTACCAGCTTCCAGCCGGTGGCCATCTGGTTGGTGTCGGGGGCGAAATAGTACCAGGTGCCGTCGATCTTCTGCCAGCCGGAAGCGGCGGCGCCGTTGGTAAGCCGGAATTTCCATGCGCCGGAGTCATACTGGGTCCACTGGCCGGTCTGGTCCTTGGAGGAATACTGGGTTTTGACGCCGGGCTCCGGCCGGGCGGGGTCTGTGGGGGTTGGCTTGTCCGGGGTATCGCCGGAGGCGTTGTAGGCGGCGGTGTAGAACTCCTCCAGGCCGGGAACGGAGAGGAGGAACTGGTAGCGGAAGTGGACCTCGCCGGTGATCTCCGGGATGGTGGCGTTGAGGGCTATCTGATTCTCAATGGCGGTGATGCCGTGCCAGGGGCTGGCTTCGCTGGAGTTGCCGGCTTTGTAGTCCGCCATGCCCATGTAGAGCCTGACGCCGGTGCCCCGGACAGTGTCCGCCCACCAGTTGGCCAGGGTCTCATAGTCGGCCTTGCCGTGGCCGATCTCCCAGTAAATCTGGGGGCAGATGTAGTCCAACCAGCCCTCCTTGACCCATTTCCGGGTGTCGGCGTAGTGGGAGAAGTAGGTCTGATTCCCGGAGGTGTCGGAGCCCAGGGGCATGGAGGCGCTCTTATTGGCCCAGATGCCGAAGGGGCTGACGCCGAAGGAGACGGTGGAGTCCAGCTTTTCGATGGCGGTGTGGAGGGCCTTGACCAGCTGATTCACGTTGTCCCGCCGCCAGTCGTCGGCGTTCTGGAAGCCGGAGCCGTACTTTTTATAAGCCGCGTCGTCTGAAAAACCGGCGCCGGGGTAGAAATAGTCGTCCATGTGGATGCCGTCCACATCGTAGTTCCGGACGATCTCGGCAACGCCGTCCACCACCAGCTGGCGGACCTCCGGGATGCCGGGGTTCAGGTAGTAGTTGCCGTCGGAGTACTTGACCACCCAGTCCGGGTGCTTCACCGCCGGGTTGGAGGCGGCCAGGGAGTTGTAGTCCGCCGAGCCGGACCGGGTCACCCGGTAGGGGTTGATCCAGGCGTGGAGCTCCAGGCCCCGGGCGTGGGCCTCCTTCACCCAGTATTTCAGGGGGTCAAAGCCGCCGGAGGGAGCGGTTCCCTGGGAGCCGGTGAGATACTGGCTCCAGGGGTAGATGGAGGACTTATAAAACGCGTCGCCGTTGGGCCGGACCTGGAGGATCACGGCGGTCATGCCCATGGATTTGCACTTGTCCAGAATTTCGTCAGCCTCGCTTTTCAGCTGGGAGACGGTGAGGCCGGTTTTGCTGGGGTAATCCAGGTTGTAGATGGTGGAGACCCACACTGCCCGGAATTCCCTGGGCGCGTCGGCGGCGGAGGCCGGGAGCGCCAGGGAAATGGCCGTGATCAGGGCCAGAGCTGCGGAAATCAATCGTCTGAAGTTTTTCATAGCTGTCCTTTCTGTATGTAGCAGGAAACGCCCACGAGGCCATTATAGCATAAATCCCGCCGGGTTTCAACCGGCAGAGGCCCTTTCTCAAGGAGTGTCCGGAAACGGGGCTTCTGTTGCAGAAAGCACTTGATTGCGGCGGAAAAAAACGGTATAATGATAGAATACCAGTCACGAAGGGAATGGTTTTGTTGACAGAGCTTCTGATCCGGCTGTTTGTCCGGGATTGCCAGAACACCAAGGACCCCCAGGTCCGGGCCCGGTACGGGCGGATGGCCGGGGTGGTGGGCATCCTCTGCAACCTGCTGCTGGGCGGGGGAAAGGTCCTGGCCGGGGCGGTGTTTTCCAGCATTGCCGTGCTGGCCGACGGCATCAACAACCTGTCCGACGCCACCTCCTCGGTGGTGACGCTGGTGGGCTTCAAGATGTCCTCCCGGCCCGCGGACAAGGAGCATCCCTTCGGCCACGCCCGGATGGAGTACGTTTCCGGCCTGGTAGTGGCCATTCTGATTCTGATGGTGGGCTGCAACCTGGTCCAGTCCTCCTTCGGGAAGATTCTGCACCCGGAGGACACGCCTTTCCGCTGGCTTTCCGTGGGGATTCTGGCGGTGTCCATTCTGGTCAAGACCTGGATGATGGTCTTTAACCGGAGCATCGGGCGGCGCATTGACTCTACCGCCCTGATGGCCACGGCGGCGGACAGCCGCAACGACGTCATCGCGACGTCGGCGGTGCTGGCGGCGGCGCTGATCTCCAAGGCGTCGGGGCTGCGGCTGGACGGCTGGATGGGCATGGCCATCGCCCTGTTCATCCTGTATTCCGGGGTCATGCTCATCCGGGACACCCTGAGCCCCCTCCTGGGAGAGGCTCCCAACCCGGAGCTGGTCCACGAGGTCATGAAGCGGCTGCGGACCTACGACGGGGTGCTGGGCATCCACGACCTGGTGGTCCACGACTACGGCCCGGGGCGGTGCTTCGCCAGCGTCCATGTGGAGGTGGACGCCAGGGAGGACGTCATGCGGAGCCACGACCTCTGCGACGTGATCGAGCGGGATTTCCAGGCCATGGGGCTCCATCTGGTGGTCCACATGGACCCCATCGTCATGGACGACCCGGCCCTCAATGAGCTGCGGAAGCAGGTGGTGAAGGTGGTGACCTCCCTGGGGGAGGGAATCACGCTCCACGACTTCCGGGTGGTCAAGGGGTACAGCCACACCAATCTGATTTTCGACGTGGTGGCGCCCTCCTCCTGCCGGTTCAGCGAGGAGGAGCTGAAGCGCGTCATTCAGGAGAAGGTCCGGGAGCTGGACCCCTCCTATTACACGGTCATCGGCGTTGACCGGAACTACACCGAACTGGTCTGAGGAGGAAGAAACATGGGAAAACTGGCCATTGTCCTGGCGGGGGGAGGCTCCCGGGGAGCGTATCAGATCGGCGTCTGGAAGGCGCTGCGGGAAATGGGGATCGAGTACCACATCGTCACCGGGGCGTCGGTGGGGGCGCTGAACGGGGCCATGATGGTCCAGGGGGACTACGAGGCCGCCCGGGAGATGTGGGAGACCATCCACACCAAGGACATCGTGGACTTTGACATTCCCCCGGAGGTGGCGGACTACGACAAGCCCGGCTGGGAGCTGGATGTCTGGACGGCCTTCGTCCGGAAGGCGGCGGCCACTGGCGGCGCGGATTTTTCGCCCTTGGAAAAGACAATCGCCAAGGTGGTTTTTGAGGACCGGGTCCGGGCGTCGGCGGTGGATTTCGGGCTGGTCACGGTGGAGTTCCCCTCCATGAAGCCGGCGGAGCTGACCAAGGCCCGGATTCCGGAGGGGCAGCTCCGGGACTTCCTCTTAGCATCGGCGGCGTGTTTCCCGGCCTTCAAGAGCAAGCAGATCGGGGACGTCCATTACATCGACGGGGGCTATCACGACAACATGCCGGTGAATCTGGCCCTGTCCATGGGGGCCGAGGAGGTCCTGGCCATCGATCTGGACGGCGTCGGGGTCCTCCGCAAGCCCAAGGATTACGGGGTTCCGGTGCGGTACATCCGGTCCTACTGGAGTCTGGGGCCGTTTTTGTGGTTTGAGCCGGGGCTCTCCAAGCGGGACATGGCCCTGGGGTATCTGGACGCCCGCCGGGCCTACGGGCTGGCGGAGGGGACGGCTTACGCCTTCGGGCCGGGGACGGCGGCGCGGCTCAAGGAAGAGTGGCTGGCCCCGGTGCGGCGGCTGCTGAACCGGTTCCGGCTCTGGGGGGAGGATTCCGCCCTTGGGAGCCAGGCCATGGAGCGGGCGGCGCTGGTGCGGCTCCAGCGGGCCCTGCGGAAGCGGCGGGGCGGATTGCGCAGCGCCGAGGAGCTGCTTCTGGCGGGGATCGAGATCGCCGGGGAGCAGCTGAATCTGGACCCCACGGCGGAGTACACGTTGGATTCCTTCCGTGAGGCGCTGCTGGCGGCCTTTGCCCCGGCGGAGGGGCTGGCGGAGGAGACTCTGGCGCGGCTGGGGAAAGAGCGGGTCCCGGTGCGGGACATGGCGGAGCGGGTGCTCCGGGAAGGGAAGCTCCAGGCGGTGAGCTTTTGCTACGGCGAGCTTTGCCGCAGCGTAGAGGACAAAGCCGTAACGGCGCGGCTGTGGCGGCTGTGCGCCTTAGCGCCGGAGGCGCTGCTGACGGCAGCGTGTGTGTTTTTGTTGAGGGGGAAGGGGGAGTAAAAAGCGCCACGTCCGGGAACCGGAAAACACCCGGTTGAGTGCGCCAATCGTACCACGTCAGGCCGGCGCCCTAACCACCCACGTCAGGCCGCCGCCAGCAACCCACGTCAAGCCGACACATATCTCCGAAGTCTTATACAGGAATCGAAGCGATAAAAAGTGCTGCACGGTTGCCTACTGTCTGAGCACCGATCGTGTCGGCGGGAAGTGTCGCGTGCGGATATGTTTCTCCAGCGCCTACCGCCATTGGGGTTTTTAGGGGCGGGAGCCCCTAAACGGACTTTTCTGCTTACTCTTTTCCTCCGGGGAAAAGAGTAAGTGCGCTA
>CAKTCT010000062.1 GCA_934539585.1 uncultured Oscillospiraceae bacterium
CAGCTCCTCCTGTTGCAGTTTCTATTCTACAACAGGAGGTGCTTTTTTTCACTGTCCGTTTTTGGGGGGATGGTCCACATCCGGCGGGAGGGTTTTTCCGGTGTACCGGTCTTTCAGGCCAAGTGGTGGGGCGAGGGGCTGCGGGAGCAGTACGGCGACAAGCTCATCCCCTTGCAGGAGGATTATCCCGACGACCTTTGCGCTTTCTGGTTCCGGGAGCCGGGGTATGAGACCTCCAGCAACGGCAACCCGGAGTACCGCATGGGGTTCCTGGATTACAGCAACGCAGAGCGCCACAGCATCGGCAACGCAGTGGTCCTGCTGCCGGACTGGGACCAGCTGGACGCCTTTCTGGACCACTATCCCTCCCCGAAGGAAGCGGGGATTTTCGACGGCGTGGAGGATGTGATCAAAAACGCCGACGGACGGTACAAGATCGGCTGCTGGTGGAGGTTTCTCCACGAGCGGCTGTGGACCATCCGGGGCATGGAAAACCTGATGTACGACTACTACGACAACATGGACGGCCTCAAGTGCATCTGCGAGAAGATTCTGGAGTTCGACATGGCCATTGTGGACGAGTGCGCCCGGCTGGGGTTTGACGGAATTTTCACCTCCGACGATCTGGGGCACCAGCGGGGGCCCATGATGTCGCCGGAAATCTTCCGCGAGCTGTATCTGCCGTACTACAAGCAGTTTATCGGGTACGTTCACTCCAAGGGATGCAGATGTTCCTCCATTCCTGCGGGGACAACACCCTGCTGATGGAGGACCTTCTGGAGGCCGGGCTGGACGTGTTCCATCCGGTGCAGAAGGGCTGCATGGACATGGAGGAGACGGCGCGGCGCTTCGGCGGGAGGATCACCTTCCTGACCGGGATGGACGTGCAGCACACCCTGGTGGAGGCCACGCCGGAGGAGGTCCGGGAGGAGGTCCGCCGGATGAAGCGCATCTTCGGCAGCGAAAAGGGCGGACTGCTGCTGGCCATGGGCAACGGCATCCTGAGCGGGACGCCGCTGGAGAACATCCGGGCCGCGCTGGACGAGATGTACGCGGAATAAGGAAAAGTCGGGAGGGCGGGATGCTCTCCTGGCTTTTTTGCAGAAACCGTCAAGGAATCCGCTGAAAACATGTTGACTTTTCCCGGGGAGCAGGTATAATGAAGATACAAAACCTGCGCCGCTCTGCCGATGCGGGCATGGCGGCGCAGCATCGGAGGAGAACGGGAAATGAAGGAATGGAAGCTGGTCTGGTCGGATGAATTTGACTACGAGGGACTGCCGGACGAAACCAAGTGGGATTACCAGGTGGGCGGCAGCGGCTGGGGAAATCAGGAGGCGCAGTACTACCGGCGGGCCTGCCCGGAAAACGTATGGGTACACGGCGGGCTGCTGCACATCATCGCCTGCAGGGAGGACTGGGAGGGGAACCATTACACCTCTACCCGCCTGATCAGCCGGGAGGGGGCCCAGTGGACCGGCGGGCGGTTCGAGATCCGGGCCAGGCTGCCCAAGGGGCGGGGGACCTGGCCGGCCATCTGGATGATGCCCCGGAAGCGGGGCCACGGCCCATGGCCGGACTGCGGCGAGATCGACATCATGGAGCACGTGGGGTACGATCCGGACCGCGTTCACGGGACCATCCACACCGGCGCGTTCAACCACCGGAAGGGCACCCAGAAAACCGCGGTCCATGTGGGCGGAAACGTGTCGGAGACCTTCCACACCTACGCGCTGGAGTGGGAGGAGCACCGGCTGCGGTTCTTTATGGACGGCGCGTGCTACATGGAGTACGTTCCGGAGGAGCACTGCGGGACTGTGACTGCCGCTGAGTGGCCTTTTGACGAGGATTTCTACCTGATCCTCAACATTGCGGTAGGCGGCCTCTGGGGCGGGGCGCAGGGCATCGACGATTCGGTCTTTCCCCAGGAGATGCAGGTGGAGTACGTCCGGGTGTATCAGCGCGGGTGAGAAACAGAGGGAGAAGCGGGGTCCGGAGGGGGCTCCGCTTTTTCCGTGCCGGGAACCTTCTTTTGCAATAAGGCGGCGCACCGAGTGCATCCAGTGCATCCGGTGCCGCAGCGTTTTTTCCGGCGGCGGGAAAAGACGAGCACCGCCGCCACGGCTCCGGCCAGGAGCAGGAGAATGAGAATATCCGCCGGGGTCATGAAACGCTCCTTTCTAGCGGAGGAAAAGGGAGCCGATCTGGTACACGGCCAGGGCTACCACGTAAGCTGCGCCGGTCTGGTAGGCGGCGGTGAGGACCGCGCCTCTGGTGGAGCCAAGCTCCCGGCGGCTGGCAGCAAAGGCCGCCACACAGGGCATATACAGCACGGTGAACACCAGGAAAGAGAAGGCGCTGAGAGGGGTGAAAATGGCGCTCAGCGCGGCGGAAAGGTCCGCAGTGGTGGCTGCACCGGTGAGAACGGTCAGGGTGCTGACCACGGACTCCTTGGCGGTGATGCCGGTGATCAGGGCTGTGGAGGCCCGCCAGTCGGTGAAGCCCAGCGGGGCGAAAACCGGTCCGATGAGGGAACCCAGCTTCGCCAGGATGCTGTGGGAGGGGTCCGCCACCATGTTCAGGTGCAGGTCGAAGCTCTGGAGGAACCAGATGACGATGGAGGCGATGAAGATGATGGTGAACGCCTTCCGGAGGAAGTCCTTTGCTTTCTCCCACATCAGCAGGAGAACGCTTTTGGGGGAGGGAATCCGGTAGGCGGGGAGCTCCATGACGAAGGGCACGGGATTTCCCCGGAACACCGTCCCCTTCAGCAGCAGGCCGGAGAGAATGGCCACCAGAATGCCGATGAGATAGACGGAAAGCATCAGCAGCGCCCGGTGGGTGGGGAAAAAGGCGGTAATAATCATGCCATAAATCGGCAGTTTGGCGCTGCAGGACATGAAGGGGGTCAGGAGGATGGTCATTTTACGGTCTCGTTCACTGGAAAGGGTCCGGGCAGACATAATGGCCGGGACGCTGCACCCGAAGCCGATGAGCATGGGGACAAAGGAACGGCCGGAAAGGCCGATCTTCCGCAGGAGCTTATCCATGACAAAGGCCACCCGGGCCATATAGCCGCTGTCCTCCAGGAGGGAGAGGAAGAAGAACAGCAGAACGATAATGGGCAGGAAGGAAAGGACGCTGCCCACGCCGGTGCAGACCCCGTCGATGACCAGGCTGCGGACCCAGTCGCTGGCGCCTCCGGCAGCCATGAGGCCGTCCAGGGCGGCGGTCCCGGCCCGGATGCCCCGGTCCAGGAGGTCCTGGAGGGGCGCGCCCAGGAGGGTGAAGGTCAGCCAGAAGATCACCATCATGATCCCCAGGAAAATGGGGATACCCAGGTACCTGCTGGTCAGGACCCGGTCGATGCGCTCGGAACGGACCTGTTCCCGGGTCTCCTGGTGCTTGACCACACACTGGGCGCAGACCTTTTCGATAAAGGTATAGCGCATATCCGCCAGGGCGGCCTCCCGGTCGGTGCCCAGCTCGTTCTGCATGTCCTCAATGATGTGCTCGATGATATGCTTCTGGTCGTCGTCCAGGCGGAGCAGGGCCATGGTGGGCTCGTCGCCCTCCACCAGCTTGGTGGCGGCGAAGCGGAGGGGGAGGCCGGCTTCCCTGGCCTGGTCCACCACGATGTGGGCGATGGCGTGGATGGCCTTGTGGACCTCGCCTTCGCAGAAATCGTATTTCAGCGGGGCCTGCTTCTCCGACGCCGTGCGGATAGCCACGTCCACCAGCTCGTCGATGCCCTCGTTTTTTCCGGCGGAAATGGGGACCACGGGGACACCCAGCTCCGCGGACAGCTTCATCACGTCGATGGAGTTGCCGCTGGCCCGGACCTCGTCCATCATGTTCAGGGCGATGACCATGGGGATGCCCAGCTCTATGAGCTGGAGGGAGAGGTAGAGGTTCCGCTCGATGTTGGTGGCGTCCACGATGTTGATGATGCCGTTGGGATGCTCGTTCAGGACGAAATCCCGGGTGACGATCTCCTCCGAGGTGTAGGGGGAGAGGGAGTAGATGCCGGGGAGGTCCACCACCACGGCGTCCTGGCGCTTTTTGATGGGGCCTTCCTTTTTTTCGACGGTAACGCCGGGGAAGTTCCCGACGTGCTGGTTGCTGCCGGTCAGGCGGTTGAAAAGGGTGGTTTTGCCGCTGTTCTGGTTGCCTGCCAGGGCGAAAAGCAGCTTCATGGGGTCATCCTTTCTGTCCGTGGGTTTCTGTCAGGGAGCCTTCTTTGATTTCGATTTTTGCGGCGTCGTCCTTCCGTAGGGTCAGGACGTAGCTGCGGAGGAACAGCTCAATGGGGTCGCCCATGGGGGCCACCTTCCGCACGGCCACTCTGGTGTTGGGGGTCAGTCCCATATCCAGAAGCCGCCGCCGTAGGGCGCCTTCGCCACCCACCACGGAGATGATGCCGCTGTGTCCCGGCTGGACCTGGTCCAGGGTCATGGAGATCGCTCCTTTCCCGCGGCGAAAGTTCAGGACCGCGTACTTTGTTAAGATCGGTTACACTTATCCCTTATTATAGTGGAAAAGTATGCAGCTGTCAACGGCGGAAGAAGGGTTTTGGGGGAATTTTTGCCGGAATGGAAAAAGTTTGATTTTTTAAAGAATGTTAACAGATTTTCGTTGACAAAAAAGCCGATTCCGTGTACCATAAAAGCAATGAAAGGAGCGGTTCTATGAACGAGCAAAAAACGCCCAGGAAGCCTTTGATCTACTACGCGATCCTGTGCTTTCTGGTACTGATGCTGCTGAACTCCCTGTTGGTGCCCATGATGCAGAAGATGCAGATCAAGGAAGTGGGGTACAGCACCTTCCTGACCATGCTTCAGAACGGCGAGATCAGCCAGGTGCAGTATGAGGACAACCAGATCATTTTCTCCCCTTCGGACAAAAACGACCATTACATCTACTCCACCACCACCATGCCGGACCAGGATATCACCAACCGGCTCATCGACGCCGGGGTGGAATTCGGTCGGGTGTATCAGGAGACCAACCCGTTGCTTTCCTTCTTCCTGAGCTGGATCCTGCCCATTCTGATCATGACCCTGGTGGGGTCCTGGATGATGCGCTTTCTCCAGCGGCGGATGGGCGGCGGTCCCAACGCCATGACCTTCGGCAAGTCCAACGCCAAGGTCTATGTGGAGGCCCAGACCGGCAAGACTTTCGCCGACGTGGCCGGCGAGGATGAGGCCAAGGAGGCGCTGAAGGAGATCGTGGACTTCCTCCACAATCCCCAGAAGTATGAGAGCATCGGCGCGTCGATGCCCAAGGGCGCGCTGCTGGTAGGCCCTCCCGGCACCGGCAAGACTCTGCTGGCCAAGGCCGTGGCAGGCGAGGCCAAGGTGCCCTTCTTCTCCATCTCCGGCTCGGAGTTCGTGGAGATGTTCGTGGGCATGGGCGCGGCCAAGGTCCGGGACCTGTTCAAGCAGGCCCAGGAGAAGGCCCCGTGCATCGTTTTCATCGACGAGATCGACACCATCGGCAAAAAGAGGGACGCCGGGGTCATGGGCGGCAACGACGAGCGGGAGCAGACCCTGAACCAGCTCCTGACCGAGATGGACGGCTTCGACGGCCGGAAGGGCGTGGTCATTCTGGCGGCCACCAACCGGCCCGACTCCCTGGACCCGGCGCTGCTGCGGCCCGGGCGCTTTGACCGGCGGGTCCCGGTGGAGCTGCCGGACCTGGCGGGCCGGGAGGCCATCCTCAAGGTCCACGCCAAGGACGTGAAGATGGAGTCCGGCATCGACTTCAACGCCGTGGCCCGGGCCACCGCCGGGGCCTCCGGCGCGGAGCTGGCCAATATCGTCAACGAAGCGGCTCTCCGGGCGGTGCGCTGCGGCCGCAGCGCCGTGATCCAGGAGGACCTGGAGGAATCCGTGGAGGTGGTCATCGCGGGCTACCAGCGGAAGGGCGCGGTCATTCCCCCGAAGGAGCGGCAGATCGTGGCCTACCACGAGGTGGGACACGCCCTGGTGGCGGCCCGGCAGACCGACTCCGCGCCGGTCCACAAGATCACCATCATCCCCCGGACCTCCGGCGCCCTGGGCTACACCATGCAGGTGGCCGAGGACGAGCAGGTGCTGATGTCCAAGGACGAGATTCTCAACAAGATCGCCACCCTGACCGGCGGACGGACGGCGGAGGAGCTGATCTTCCATACCTGCACCTCCGGTGCGTCCAACGACATCGAGCAGGCCACCAAGCTGGCCCGGTCCATGGTGACGCAGCTGGGCATGACCGAGGAGTTCGACATGACGGCCCTGGTGACGGTGAGCAACCAGTATCTGGGCGGCGACGCCTCCATGGCCTGCTCCGAGCAGACGGCGGCCAGGATCGACGAGAAGGTAGTCAGCATCATCCGGGACGCCCACAAGCGTGCCGAAAAGATTCTGGCGGACAACGAGCCGCTGCTCCACGAGATCGCCAAGTACCTTCTGGAAAAGGAGACCATTACCGGCGACGAGTTCATGAAGATTCTTCGGGACTACGACGCGCGGAAAGGGGCGTAAATGGGATTCCCCGCAGAGTGGGTACTCTGCGGGGAATTTTTGTGTGGGGGTGTGTTGAAAAGAATGGCAAATTATGGTAATATATAAAAAATGACAAAAGGAGATATTTGTATGTGGAGATGTCCAAATTGTGGGGAAAGTAATAGCGAATCCTCTGTTTTTTGCACTTCATGCAATAAAAGAAGAGAAAGCATAGATCAAGCAACTGTTTCAGTCCAAGCGTTCGATTTACAGTCGTGGGCTCGTAGAGTATGGTATGCTGCCATCGTAGCCGCCATCGTTACTTTCATTGTTTCAGGCTTCACCTATACCACAGATGTATGGGGAGAACTCGCGCTAGGATTTAATTTTTTGTCGATGCTTAAAGGAATTATTCCGGCCTTCTGTATGATTATTGCTGGCGGCATGTTAAAAGCGATAATGAACGGTCTGGCTGTTTTGGTTGAAGCGGCGAATAAGGGGAAGAACGAAAAGTAAAAAGTATCCATGTTGCACTTCAAAGAGTGCGTTCAAGGCAACGAAAGAACCCCGACGAACATCGTGTTCATCGGGGTTCTTTCTGGTACGCCTGATTGGAATCGAACCAACGCACCCGGCTCCGGAGGCCGGTGCTCTATCCACTGAGCTACAGGCGCATATTCCGCACTGGAAATATCGTGCTTATATAATATAGCAGACTTTTCGGGAAAAAGCAAGCCTTTTTTTGAATTTTCCCGGAAATTTTTGAAAATGCAGCGTTTATTCTAAAAATATTGAATTTTTTCGTAGAAAATATTGCAAAACAGCAATACGGCGTCCGAAGGAAACTCGGACGCCGCGGGAGTTTGTCAGCTTTCCGCATCCTCGCCGCACTCCAGTTCGGTGAGGCGGGGCGGGAAGAACTCGTTGACCGGGAACTTGATCTTCCGGAAGAGCTCGCAGGGGTCGTCGGCAGTGGCTACGCACTCCTTATCCGGTACGCAGTAGTCGTAGACCGGGATCATCATGGGCACCTCCCGTTCCAGCTGGACGATGGAGAACATCCCGATGGTGACGTAGACGTAGCGTCGTCCCTCCGGGGCCACGGAGTCGCCGGACAGCCGCCCGCAGATGTTCCGGGGGATGGAGACGGCGCAGTCGCAGCCGGGGCTGGGGCTGTCGCAGAGCCGGCAGGACAGAATGATGGGGTCCACCACCTGGACCTTGGCGGCGGGGCAGTCGGCGGAGCAGTCGTCGGGGCCCGGGTCGCAGCGGCCGGAGGAGAAGGTCTTGACGCTGCCCTCGGAGCCGTAGAGGATCACCTTTTTGCTGAAGACCGCCACGCCCTGGACGGCGGCGGGAGGCGTCACCGGCGAGGAGAATACGTCGGCTGTGACCAGGAAGTAGTAGGTCATATCCACGGAGTAGAAGCCCTTATTGAAGGGCACGCTTTCCACGTCCATGAAGACGTTGAGGACCTCCACCCGGCGGCACTTGATGCTCTGGGCGTTGTCGACAATCTGCTGGGAAGGCTGGGTGAAGTACACCCGCAGGTCTTCCAGGCAGTCTTTGGAAGGGGACTGCCCGGGCTGTACTAGGACAAATCCGCCCCGGAATACCATAACACCGGGGGTGAGGCCATGGAGCTGCAACGGATCACGGCCCGGGAGGCCCAGACGCTGCTGCGGTCCCGGGGAGTTCCGGAGGATACTGCCGCCCGGATGGTCCCGGAGGACGCCGGGGAGCTCCTCCACGGCAGGGCGGAAAACGGGGCGGAGCTTCTTTTCCGCTTTGCTCCGGGGGAGGAGAACCTGCAAGGGCTCCGGGAGGTCCTGGAAAAGGGGTTCCCCGGGGCGCGGCTGGTATCCTGGCCGGAAAAATGAAAGGGCCCGGTCCGTTTTCGGCGGATCGGGCGGGAGTCAGGCGTCCAGCTCACAGGTGGAGGGGGCGACGGTCAGGAGGGTCCCCTCCACGGCGGTGTCGTTGAGAAATTCCCGGAAGAATTCCAGGGGAACGTAGGGTTCGCCATCGTAAAAGGCGGTGGGGACGGCGGTTTCCACGGTGCGGCTCATGTTGATGACCGACAGATGGCCGGTGAAGACCGCCTCCGGGGAGCCGCCGGTGAGGACGGCCATCTGGATGTAGTCGTCGTCTACGGTGACGGCGGCGTTTTCCGGGTCCACGGCGACGGTGTAGCCCAGAGCTTCAGCGATGGGGCGGAGGGGGACCATGACCGTGCCGTTCTCCGGATAGGGGGCCAGGGGTATGGCGGAGAGGTCCAGGACCTGGCCGGAAACGGAGATGGCGTAGTCGGAAACGGAGGCTGCGGCGGTTTTTTCCCGGACGGCGAAAACGTAGGTGACGTTTCCCTGCTCCCACCCGGCGGCGACTTCGTAGAGGAACTCGCCCTTGGCCGGGACGGGGAGGGTGTGGTCCTGGAGCTCCACGGGCTCGCCCTCGTCGGAGGTGCCCAGCTGGTCCCAGGTCCAGCGGCGGAGGGTGAAAGTATCCGGCTCCCGGCTGAACCGGAGGGTCAGGTCCAGGGCGGCGCTGCGGGTGATGACGGGGATCAACTCCTGGTTCCACTGGGTGGGGGCGGGGGAGTCGGCGCAGATGGCTGTGCCGTTTTCGTACCAGGAGGAGGTCCCCCGCGCAGCGTTGAGGCAGGCGGCCACGGTGTCGGTCCGGTACTCCACCTGGAGGGCGGGCATGCCGCCGTAGGGGGAGTCCTTGGCCGATTGCCGCCAGCTGTCAAAGAAGGGATCGCCGTCGATGGGGTTTGTCCAGTCCTCCGGCTGCTCCCCGGTGACGGAAACAGCGGCGACGTTGTGAATCTGGGCGGGGTAGGTGGACAGGAACATGCCGTCCCAGGTCAGGTCCAGGATGTGGCCGGGGCGGAGGCTCTCAAAGTCGAAGGAGCCGCCGTCGGGGGCGGTGATGGCCAGGTCCCCCAGGGAGAGGGAGGCAGGCTCTCCGGAGCTGCCGCTGACCAGGAGCCCGCGGTTTTCTCCGCCTGTGACCAGAAGGACGGTAAAAGAGGCCGTTACCGACTCCGGAGCCTGCTCCTTGGGGGAGCCGCAGGAGGCCAGGAGGACCAAGGAGGCAAATCCGGCGAGAATTCGTTGAATGGTACGCATAAAGCCGCTCCTTTCCGATGCTTTCTACTGAAACAGTGTCGGAAAGGGGCGGCTTTGTTGCATGGGTGGAAAAATTTTCCGGGCTACTTATCGAAGGCGGGGTTGAAGGCGTAGAAGTTTTTGGCGTCCAGTTTGTCCTGGACGATGCGGGTGGCCTCGCCGAAGCGCTGGTAGTGGACGATCTCCCGCTCCCGGAGGAACTTGATGACGTCCCGGACGTCGGGGTCGTCTACCAGGCGGAGGATGTTGTCGTAGCTCATGCGGGCTTTTTGTTCTGCTGCAATCTTATAAGAACAACTTTTCATTAAAAGTTCCAGTGAATTTCAATGGGAACGTCCCTTGTTCCCGGAATACGCTTGCCAACAGATATATAATCAATCAGCGTTTCCACAATCTCACGGGTAAGGTGTTCCAAGTTGGTGTATTGTTCAATCAATTCGCGGCGATTATCACCTGCCGCAATTTTTTCTTCGATTTCGGCTAACTGCTTCCCGCCGTCAGTAACAACACGCTCCAAACGGTCGCGGTCTGTGGTAAAATCTTTAGACATTTCCACATAATCACTTTCAGAAATTAAGCCCTTGACCTTATCCATGTAAAGCTCCCGAATACCTTTTGAATACTCTGCAATCTTTTTTTCATAGACTGCAATATCGGAGAGTAGACGGGCTTTCTGCTCCTGCAAGTTATCGCAAAATTCAATGTTTTGTTCTAACTCGTCTTTGTCAAGATATTCGGCTGCCAAACGGTTCAACTCGTCAATTACAAGTCGTTCCAGTTTATCAACAGAAATAAAAGAACCAATACAAGCGTCTTTTGCTACATGACGATTAGAGCATTGTAGATAGTGTTTGCTTCCTCGCTTTGGCGCTGATTTGGACGAGCGCATTGTATAACCGCAATTTGCACAACGGGCTTTTCTTGCGAATAAACCGATTGTACCAACGTCAAAAGGTTTTGCCCTCTGTTCAACTAATGCCTGTACTCTGTCCCATAACTCACGGTCTATAATAGGCTCATGCGTTCCCTCTACGATATACCACTCACTTTTAGGGCGGGGTTTGTTCTGCTTCGTTTTATAAGAAACGCTGCCATATTTACCTTGCACCATATTACCGATATAAATTTCATTTATCAGCATATCGGAAATAGCAAAATACTTCCACAAGGTGCTGTTTTTGGTCTTTGGTTGTTTGTAACGCAACCCATGTAGACGTTTATATTCAGTTGGATTTGGTATGCCCCTGTCATTGAGCATACGGGCGATTGCAGTTTTACCGTAACCTTGTGCGAATAGGGTAAACACTTCACGGACAACGGCTGCGGCTTCTTCATCAATTATCAAATGTCCTTTTTGGTCTGGGTCTTTTTTGTAACCATAAAGGGCAAATGCACCGATATGAAAACCGTTCATACGTCTGTTTGTTAAGACGCTGCGGATATTTTCCGACATATCCTCTAAGTACCACTCATTGACAAGTCCGTTAATCTGGCGGGACTTTTTGTTTCCCTTGTTTGCGGTGTCTGCATTATCAACGATACTGATAAAGCGAATACCCCAAATAGGGAACAACCCGTGTATGTATTTTTCAACTAATTCCAATTCACGGGTAAATCGAGATTGTGTTTTGCAGAGAATTATATCAAATTTATGTGCTTCTGCGTCTTTCAACAAACGGTTAAATTCCGGGCGTCGTCTGTCAGACCCGGTATAGTCGTCGTCACTGTATATGTTGTAAAGTTCCCACCCCTGTTCCATAGCGTATTGCAATAGCATAGCTTTCTGGTTCTGTATGCTGTTGCTGTCGTCAGTTTCAAACTGCTTGTTTCTATCTTCTTCGGATAAGCGGCAATAAATAGCTACTTTCATGTTCGTATCTCCTCCAAGAGATAGAACAAGCCATTTCTGTTGTAATCGTACCACAACAAAAATGGCTTGTCATTATCTTTTAGAAAAGTTTACAACTTTGCCTTTCTCAATTTTATTTATCATTTCAATCCACGTTTTTGTGAACTGCATTTTAGAAGTAGTGTTTTCGCCGCTTTTGAAAACACTCTTACAAATAGGTATAGGGTTTTGTACTTTTTCCAATGTTTAGCCCCCTTTCAGAAATGGCTAATACACTATATGAATAGCGGCAAGTCCACTATTACAACATAAAAAAGAGAGCTTTTGCCACCAGAATGGCGACATTTTCGTATTCTCCGCCCCAGTTGCGGCGCAGGTAGATGCCGTCCACGTAGACGTATGGGTAGCGGCCACCCTGCAATGGGCGGTTCCGCCAATCCTCGATGTGGACGTAAGCTTTTTTATTCAACTCACTGATCGTAGATGGCGAGACCTTGCTGCCCCACAGTGCCTCAGTGATATCCTCCACACGGCGCACGGAAACGCCAGCCAGGTACATTTCGATGAGCGCCTCTTCCACGCTGCTCTCCCGGCGGCGATACCGCTCGATGATGGCCGTCTCGAA
>CAKTCT010000063.1 GCA_934539585.1 uncultured Oscillospiraceae bacterium
TTCCGTTTGTCAAGACTTTTTTCAAATCTTTTTCCGGATTCCTCTGCGTTACCGTCCGCTTTTCGAGACAGCTTTATCATTATATCGCCCCCTCCCCCTTTTGTCAACCCTTTTTTGAAAAAAATCTCGATTTTTTTCAAAAAAGCCGCCGTTCCTCCCGAAACGGCGGCTTTTCCTTATCAGAATGCAAAATACGCCTGGGCATTGTCGTGGCAGATTCCCCGGACAATGGTCTCCAGCGCCTCAAAATCCGCCGGATACTCCCCGTCCTCTACCCACTGCCCCAGCAGATTGCAGAGAATCCGCCGGAAATACTCATGCCGCGGATAGGACACAAAGCTCCGGGAGTCGGTGAGCATCCCCACAAAGGTCCCCAGAGTTCCCAGATTGGCCAGGGCCCGGAGCTGCTGCTCCATACCGTCCCGGCTGTCGTTGAACCACCAGGCCGCCCCCATCTGCAGCTTGCCCCGGACCGGTCCCCGCTGGAAATTGCCGATCATGGTCCCCAGCACATAGTTGTCCTTGGGATTCAGGCTGTACAGAATGGTCTTGGGCAGCGCCCCCTCAGAATCCAGCCCGCTGAGCAGCGCCGACAGCTTCCCGGCGATCTCCTCGTCGTTGATGGAGTCAAACCCCGTGTCCGGCCCCAGAGCCTCCAGCATCTGCCGGTTGTTGTTCCGCAGCGCCCCGATATGGAGCTGCATGGTCCATCCCAGCCGGGCATACTCCGCCCCGCAGACCCGCAGCAGCGCCGTCTGATAGACCTGGACCTCCCGGCCGTCCAACTGCCCCCCGGCCATCCGCTTTTCAAAAACCTCCCTGGCGTCGCCCAGAGCATACGGTACGCTGTCCAGAGCATGGTCGGCCAGCCGCCCGCCGTTTTCGTGGAAAAAGGCGATCCGCCCCTTGAGCCAGCGCACCAGCTCCTCATAGCTCCGGGCCCCGGTTTTTTCTACATACCCCAGGAACCCGTCCTTCTGGATGTTGATGACCTGATCCGGCCGGAACGCCGGCAGCACCCGGACGCCAAAGCCTTCCTCCTTCAGCTGCCTGTGCCAGTGAAGATCGTCGGCGGGATCGTCGGTGGTGCACACCGTCTCCACATTGGAGCGGCAGATCAGCTGCCGTGCCGAGAACCCCTGGCCCTTGAGCTTCTCCCCGCAGGCGTCCCAGATGGCCCGGGCGCTTTTCTCGTTCAGCGGCTCGTCGATGTCGAAATACCGCTTCAGCTCCAGCGCCGTCCAGTGATACAGCGGGTTCCCGATAAGATACGGCATCACCCGGGCAAAGCCCATCCACTTTTCAAAAGGGTCCGCCTTGCCGGTGATGTACTCCTCGCCGATGCCAAAGGTCCGCATCTGCCGCCATTTGTAGTGGTCGCCCCCCAGAAACAGCTCGTAGGGGTCGGCGAACCGATGATCCTCGGCGATCATCCGGGGATTCAGATGGCAGTGATAGTCGATAATGGGCAGCCCCTCCGCCGCCTGATAAAGCCGCCGCCCCGCATCCGAGTGCAGCATGAAATCTTCCGTAATGATTCCCATAGTCCTGCTCCTTTCGATTACAGCACGATTCCGTCTTTGAAGATGGAGATTTCCTCATATCCGCCCCGCTCGTTGGCCGCCTTCTCCCCGGAGGCCACCCGGAGGACATAATCCAGCAGCCGCCCCGCCATCTCCTCCATGGAGACGCCGTCCAGCAGCGGCGAAGCATCGAAGTCGATCCATCCCTTTTTCCGCTCTGCCAGAGCATGATTGGTGGCGATCTTCACCGTCGGCACCGGCCCCCCGGCAGGAGTCCCCCGGCCGGTGGTAAAGAGGATGAGATGGACCCCGGCCGCCGTGAGATTGGTCACGGCCACCAGGTCGTTTCCCGGCCCGTTGAGCAGCGAAAGCCCCCCGGTCTTTACCGTGTCGCCGTAGTCCAGCACATCGGCCACAGGGCTGAGCCCGCCCTTCTGGACGCAGCCCAGGGATTTCTCCTCCAGAGTGGTGATTCCCCCGGCCTTGTTCCCCGGGGAAGGATTCTCATACACCGCCTGGCCGTGGCGGAGAAAATACGCCTTGAAATTGTTGATCAGGTCCACGGTCTTCTGGAACAGCTCCGGAGTAGGGCACCGCTGCATCAGCAGATGCTCCGCCCCGAACATCTCCGGCACCTCGGTGAGGACGCACCCCGCCCCGTAGGAAATGATTCGGTCGGAAAAGGCCCCCACCAGGGGATTGGCCGTAATGCCGCTGAACCCGTCGCTTCCTCCGCATTTCAGCCCCACCCGGAGCTTTTCAATGGGAACAGCCTGCCGGGAAAATCCCCCGGCGTACTCCTGCAGCTCCCGGATCAGTCGGACCCCTTCTTCAATCTCGTCGGGACAGTCCTGGGCGTTCAGAAACCGCACCCGCCTGGGGTCCCAGTCCCCCAGGACCTTTTTGAAGACCTCGATGTTGTTGTTCTCGCACCCCAGCCCCAGGACCAGCACGCCCCCGGCGTTGGGGTGGTTCACCAGCCCCCGGAGAATCAGCTGGGTGATCTTCCCGTCGTCCCCCAGCTGGGAGCACCCGAAGGGATGCTCAAAATGCTTGGCCCCGGTGAGCTGGGCCAGCCGGCTGGCGGTCTTGTTGACGCAGCCCACGGTGTTGACAATCCACACGTCGTTGCGGATGCCCACGTCCCCGTTTTCCCGGACGTACCCCTGAAAGGTCAGCCCCGACTCCACCGGGACCACCGGCCGGAAATCCGGATGGTAGGTATATTCCAGCACCCCGTCCAGATTGGTTTTCAGATTGTGGCTGTGGACGTGCTCCCCCTTGGCAATATCCTGGGTGGCGTGGCCGATGGGAGAGCCGTATTTGATGATCGGCTCCCCGGCCCTGATGTCCCGCAGCGCGTATTTGTGCCCGTTTTCCAGATTGACCTCGACGTTGTCCAACGGATGCAGGATCATTCCGCACGCCCCTTCCCGGCGCTTTCCACCGCCTGGGTGAGGAACCGCAGGTCCTGCCCCCAGAGCTCTGCATTGCCCAGAATCTCCGCCACGCTGGCCTCTTTCATGAACTCCATGACCTTGGGGCCGTCGTTGGGCGTCCCCTTCTTGTAGAACTCGATGAGCTTGGCAAAGGAGAGCATCAGGTGCTCCGGCTCCGTCCCCTTCCGCCGGATGTATTCCAGAATGGAGGGCAGTACCCGCACCTTGAACTTGCTGACGGAATTCAGCGCAATGGAAGCGCACATATGCCGGATATAGGGGTTCTCGAACCGCTCAAAGACGTTTTCCGCATAGGCCCGCAGCTCCTCCTCCGGCAGGTCCAGGGTGGGGATGATCTCGTCGTAGACGCAGGCTTCCACGAACTTCCGCATTTCCGGGTCCTTCATGCAGTCCCCCACGGTCTCCAGCCCCCGCAGCAGCGCATAAGGAATCATGGACGTGTGGGCCCCGTTGAGAATCCGCACCTTCCGGGTCCGGTAAGGCTGGAGATCGTCGGTCACCAGAATGTTCAGCCCCGCCTTGTCAAAGGGGAACTCCTTAACGATGTCCCTGGGCCCCTCAATGACCCACAGATGGAACAGCTCGCTGGTATCCAGCATCTTGTCCTCGTATCCCAGCCCCAGGTCTTCCCCTTTGGGGAACCCGGTGACAATCCGGTCCACCAGAGTGTCGCAGAAGATATTCTCCTTCTCCACCCAGGCGGCGAACTCCTCCCCCAGCCCCCACAAAGCGGCGTAGTCCAGGACGTATTTCTTCAAAGTCTTCCCGTTCTTCTCAATGAGCTCGCAGGGCAGGAAAATGAACCCCGGCAGCCCCAGGCTGAACCGCCGGTGCAGAAGCAGCGTCACCTTGGCCGGGAAAGTCACATCCGGTGCCTTCTCCGGCCGGTCCTCCGCAGAAAACGCAATGCCGGACTCCGTGGTGTTGGACACCACGAACCGGAACCCCGGATTCTCCGCCAGCTTCAGATACGCCTCAAAATCCCGATACGGCTCCACCGTCCGGGAGATCACGTCGATGCGCTTCTTCTCCACGGTAGGGACCCCGTCCTTCATCCCCCGCATCACGTGGGTGTAGACGCAGTTCTGCTCCTCCAGCAGCCCGCACAGCCCCTTTTCGATGGGCTGCACCACCACCACCGAGGCGTTGAAGTCCGTAGCCTCGTCGGTGAGCTGGACGATCCAGTCCACAAACCCCCGCAGGAACCCTCCTTCCCCGAACTGAATGATTTTCTCCCGCCGTACCGGTTTTTCAAACATGCTGTTTCCGCCTTTCTGGAAAAATTATTTCTGCATAAAAGGATACATGGTCAGATACTTCGCCGTGTTCCGGCACATCTCGTCAAAGAGCTTTTCCCCGTCGGCCATGCCGCAGGTAGTCAGAGGGTCGTTGAGAAACGCCCCCAGGAGCATCCCCCGGTCCCGCCTGGCGATCCCTTCGGAAATCACCTCCTGCTGGACGCAGATGCGCCCGATCAGCGGCAGAATAGTCGCCGGAATGGCCCCGGCCTGAACCGGCGTCAGGGTCCCGTCCCGGAACACTGCGTTGGTCTCCACCACCGCCCCCATGGGCAGGTTGGGGATTTGTCCCCGGTTGGGCAGGTTCACGTTGGTGACAAGCTCCGTCAGCCCCAGCAGCGCCCGGATCTGATTGACGCCTTCCTCCCCGGTGCCGTTGACCTTCACGTCTTCTTCTCCGCTGATGAGCCTGGCGCTTCTGGCCAGCCGGTTTTTCAGGTCCTCCTTCCGCCAGGGCACCGGAGTCAGCCCGAAGCCCATGGCCTCCACCCGCTCCGGATTCTCCAGGTACCATTTCCCCGGGCAGAACTCCGCCAGATGCCGGTCCCCGGCGGCAGCCATGTACCCGAACCGCCGGAACAGGTCCATTTTCACCTGTTCCCGGCACTGGAACATCCGGTTCACCCAGTTGTCGTCCACTGGCTTCTCGCCGTAGCCGTCCCGGTGCTTTTCGCAGAACTCCGCGTAAACCGGGAACAAATCCTGGTTCCGCCAGGACGCCTGAGTCAGCCAGGTAAAGTGGTTGACCCCCACGGGATTGACCTTGATCTCATGCCGGTCCACGCTCTCCTGCTGAAAGACCTCCTCCACCATCCTGGCCAGGAACCGCTGGGTCCCGAAGACCTCATGGCAGCACCCGAAGGCCCGGATCTCCGGGAACACCCGGTACAGCGTCCGGACGCAGAGGGTCATGGGGTTGGTGTAGTTGATGACCCACGCCTTAGGGCAGTACTTTCGGATGTTCTCCCCGATCTCCTCGTACATGGGAACGGTCCGCATAGCCCGGAGCAGCCCCCCGGGACCGGTGCTGTCCCCCACGGGCTGATAGATGCCGTACTTCTCCGGCGCATGAACGTCGGATTCCATCTCGTCAAAGGTCCCCGGCAGAATGGAGATGATAACGAAATCCGCCCCGGTCAGAGCCTCGCCGATGGTCTCCACCGCCTTGTAGCTCCAGGCCGATCTGG
Organism: uncultured Oscillospiraceae bacterium; assembly: GCA_934539585.1. Classification (GTDB taxonomy): domain Bacteria; phylum Bacillota; class Clostridia; order Oscillospirales; family Ruminococcaceae; genus Merdivicinus. The sequence continues at coordinate 5,469 of CAKTCT010000063.1, forward strand.
CCCCCTCCGCCGTTTTGAACTTGTTGCCGATGATCTCGTTGTGCCGGGCCGCCTCCAGGTCGATGTCGTAAAGGGCCACGTCGCCGCTGATGTCCTCACAGGACGCCAGGTCGCTCATGAGCCCCCAGGCCCATCCCCGGGACCCGCCGCCGATGTAGGCGATTTTGATTCCGTCCACCCGATTTTTCTGATACTGCATCGCAATTCCTCCCGTATGTCGTTTTTTCCGTACTGCGGCGGAGGCTCCGGATTCCCCCCGCCCTGTACCCCCAGTATACCGCATATTTTTCCTGCTTTCCATGGATTTCTTGCCACATTTCCGCCAAAACACGAATTTCTTGATTGATTTTTCTCCCAATTCATGGTATGCTGTTCTTAACGCAAAGGAGGGAACGCCATGGACCCCTTTCAGATTGACCCGCCCTTTTCCCGCCACCGGGTCAGCAACCAACGGAAGGTCTGCCGCATCCACTACCACGATAAGCACGAGCTTTACTACCTGGTCCGGGGGACCACCAAATACATCGTCGGCGACGAGATTTTCTTCCTGGAGCCCGGGAACTTCATCCTCATCCCCAAAGGCATCCCCCACGGCACCGACAGCGAATCCTGCCTTCATAACGAACGGGTCCTCCTGAGCTTCGACGACGCCTCCTTCGACCCCGAAGCCCGAACCGTCCTGGCCGGGCTTTTTGAGGAAAAGCAGATTTTCCTCCCGGAGAACCAGCTCTACCAGGCCGAGGACCTTTTCCGCAAGCTGGAGGAGGAGGACTCCGGCCCCCTCCCCGGCTCCGGCCTCATGACCCGGCTGTACATCCAGCAGCTGCTCCTTCTCCTTTACCGCCTCCAGTGTCCCCCCACCGCCCCCGAGGACCCGGACCGCCAGCTGATCCGGGAGGTCTCCCAGTACATCAGCGCCCACTTTTCCCAGGACCTTTCCCTCCGGACCCTGGGCAGCCGCTTCGCCATCAGCGAAAGCGGCCTGTCCCGGAAGTTCAAGGCCGTCTCCGGCATGGGCGTCCGGGAGTACATCAACCATGTGCGCATCCACCACGCCGCCCTTCTCCTGGCCCAGACCGACGCCTCCGTCACCGACGTCTCCCTGGCCTGCGGCTTCAACGACAGCAACTATTTCGCCTCGGTGTTCAAAAAAGCCAAAGGCTCCACCCCCTACAAATACGCCAAAAGCTTCCGCACCCCCTGACAGACGCAAAAACGCCGGCAGAGAAAACCTCTGTCGGCGTTTTTGCGGAAAAAATAGTATGGAAAAGAAGAAGTTAAGCGTTTTTGGGAACCGGCACGTTGGTCCGGTTGGCCGCCAGCTGCTTGGAGAGCACCTTGGCCAGGATGCCGCCCACCACTGCGGTGAGAATCATCTCCGGAATCATGTACAGCCCGTTGTAAACGATGGAGTATACCAGGCTCAGCGCCTTGCCGTGGAAGGTATCCAGGAACCAGCCGCCCCAGGACACCTGATCGGTGAAGAACCACTCGGCCCACTCGCCGAAGAACAGGAACCCGGAAATGGTGTGGCAGACATACCGGCCAAACAGCCCGATCAGGGACCCCACCACAATGGAGCTAACCTGGGACTTGCAGAACCGGGGCGCCAGTCCCGCCAGGCCAATGGCCGCGAAAGCCAGAAGGTAGTCAAACAGCGTGATGAGCAAGAACAGCTTGATGCCGCCCTTGTCCTCGATCATGGCCGCCAGGCCACCGGCCCGCCAGCCGGAAATCATCATGGTGATAAGCCCGTGAGCCAGCCCGGCCAGGCTTCCCCAGCCCACGCCGTACTTGTAGGCGATAATGACCAGCGGCAGCATGGAGCACAGGGTAATGGAGCCGCCGTAGGCCCAGGTGGCGTCGAACTTCAAGAAGGTATCGATGAGGATACCGATGGCAAGAAGGATGCCGCTTTCGGTCAGCCGCAGCACCGTCTTATTTTGGTTGGTTTGCATGAACGATCCGTCCTTTGATGAAATTTTCAGGAGGACCCCTTCAAGCCGGTCCGCTCCGAAGCCCGCGGAATACAAAGAAGCCGCAAGGCAATCCTCGCGGCTGAAATTTGACATTTTCGGTATCAAATCTCCCTACGATGGAATTACCCATGTCAGGTTTGAAGGGTTGAAACACCGTTTCTCTCAGCCGGCTCAAGGCCAGCACCCCTGATTCGACATTATTCTACCACAGGAAGCCGCCTTTGTCAAGCCTTTTTTGCAGCTTCCCCCGCCTGACGGCAGATTTCCCGCAAGGGGCACGCCGTACACTGGGGCCCCCTGGCCTTGCAGAACTCCCGGCCGAAATTCACCAGCCGGTGGCAGAAATCGCTGCTCTTCTCCGGAGGCAGCAGCTTTTTCAGGTCCATTTCCACCTTGTAGGGGTCGGTCTCCTTAGTCAGCCCCAGCCGCCCGCAGATGCGGATGCAGTGGGTGTCCGTGACCACGGCGGGCTTCCCGAAGATGTCCCCCAGGACCAGATTGGCGGTCTTCCGCCCCACCCCCGGGAGTTTTGTCAGCTCCTCCATGGTATCCGGCAGCTCCCCGCCGTAACAATCCAGCAGCATCCGGGAAAGCCCCACGATGTCCCTTGCCTTGGTGTGGAACAGCCCGCAAGGCTTCACAATGGCCTCGATGTCCTCCATCCGCGCCTCCGCCAGGGAGACCAGGGTGGGATATTCCGCAAACAGCTCCTTGGTAACGATGTTCACCCTGGCGTCGGTGCATTGGGCCGACAGCCGGGTGGCAATGAGCAGCTCATAGGGATGGGCGTAGCGCAGGGAGCACACCGCCTCGGGATACAGCTTTTCCAGGGCCGCCACCGCAGCCAGTGCCCGTTCCTTCCGGGTCATATCATTCCCTCCTCCAGGACGATGGGCGGTTCCGGCTCCCGGTTCCGGGTGACGTTTTTCATCCAGTTCCGGTTCCGCAGCCGCCAGAAGATGACGATCATCTTCACCGGCTCGTCCAGCTTGATGGACGCATACACCAGCAGCACCGGCAGCTTGAAAACAAAGGCCGACAGCAGCCCCGCCGGAAGGGCCACCAGCCACAGCGAGCATAGATCGATGCCCAGAGCGAACCGGGTGTCCCCGCCGCCCCGGAGGATTCCCACGATCCCCACCGCGGTAATGGAGACGAAAAAGACGATCCCCGCCTGTACCATCACCATCTGCCCGGCCAGCTCCTTGGTCTCCGCCGGGACGTTGTAGAACCCCACTGCCAAAGGCCGGATCAGCAGAATCACCCCGCCTGCGAAAACGCCTACCAACAACGAGACGATCTTCAGCCAATCGGCCCGCTGGCCCGCCTTTTCCATGTCGCCCTCGCCCACGGCGTTGCCCACAATGACCGCGGCGGCGTTGGCGATGCCGAAAACGAACACCGTGGCAAACTGCTGGATCACCGACGCAATCTGGCTGGCCGAGACCACCGCCTCCCCCAGCCGCCCCAGGATCATGGACTGGACCGAGACCCCCACCGACCACAGCAGCTCGTTAAAGACCACCGGCAGCCCGTGGCGGAAGTAGTCCCGGGTCAGCCCCTTGTCCCGCTTGAGAAAATCCCGGGGCCGCAGCTCCAGCTTCTTGTCGATGAAAAAGGCGTAGACCACCGCAATGCCCAACTCCGCCACCCGGGCGATGAGGGTGGCCAGCGCCGCTCCCTGGATTCCCATGGCCGGAGCCCCCAGGTTGCCGAAAATCAGCACCCAGTTCAGAAACACGTTGACGCACAGGGAGGTCAGATACACCACCACGGCAACACGGATCACCGCAATGCTCCGCAGCGTGGCGATGTAGGTGGCCGTCACCCCGTAGATCACGTAGGTGTACACAATGATCCGCAGGTACTTGACCCCCTCCCGGATCACCGCCTCCTCCGGCGTGTAGATCCGCATGACCTGCTCCGGAAACAGCAGGATCAGCACCGTCAGCACCACCGAAAAGACAAAGGCCACCTTGATGACCAGCGCCGTCACCAGCCGGATGGGCTCCACCTGCCCCTTGCCCCAGTACTGGGCGTTCAGAACGCTGGCCCCGCTGGCCAGCCCGAAGGTCAGCACGGTAAACACGAAAAAGGGCTGGTTGGCCAGAGAGGCCGCCGTCAGCTGGGTCTGCCCCAGAGCCCCCAGCATCACAGTATCCGCCATCTGAATGGCAAAGCTGATGAGATTCTGCGCCGCAATGGGCAGCGCAATGAGAATCAGCATCCGCAGAAAGTCCTTGTCCTTGAGCATTTTCTTCATGAATCTTGGTCCTCCCGTTTATTTTTGAAATAGAAATCCGTCAGGGTCCATACTCCCCCCGCAGCCCTTTTCAACCTCTTAACCGCCAGCCTTCGACCAACCAAACAAACCGCCGCCGGACACCGCAGCGACCAACCGCATCCCCCAAAAACTCCCCAGGAGACCGCCAGAGCAACCCTCAGCCGCTATTTCTGGAACAAAACCCCATACGGGCCCTCATTCCCTTTCCCAGCGTCCTTTTTAAACCTCTTAACTAACCGCCCCTCGGCCAACCAAACCAACCGCCGCCAAAACGCCGCAACGCCCAACCGCGTCCCCCAAAAACTCCCAGGAGACCGCCAGAGCAATCCTTCGCCGCTATTTCTGAAACAAAAACCCGTACAGGTCCTTGCTCCCTTTCCCAGCAACCTTTTTCAGCCTCTCAACCGACCGACCCTCGGCCAGCCAAACCAACCGCCTCCGGACGCCGCAGCGACCAACCGCGTCCCCCCTCAGAACTCCCCAGGAGACCGCCAGAGCAACCCTCCGCCGCTATTTCCGGAACAAAACCCCATGCAGGTCCTTATTCCCTTGCCCAGCGTCCTTTTACAACCTCTTAGCCGACCGGCCCTCGACAATCAAACCAACCACCGCCGAAACACCGCAGCGACCAACCGCGTCCCCCTCAGAACTCCCCAGGGGACCGCCAGAGCAACCCTCAGCCGCTATTTCTGAAACAAAAACCCATACGGGTCCTTATTCCCTTTCCCCGCAGCCTTCCCGGCCTCTTTTTTCGACCCCTGACCCACCGGCCCCTTGACCGGCTGCGCCAGCCGCTGCCGGGACTCCTCAATGGTCCGCTGCATCTCCTCCAGGCTCCGCAGGATGTTGCCGGAGTAGACCTTAAAGTCCTCCCCCGCCGCAGAAAGCTGGGCACGGATCTCCGCCAGCCGCGCGGAAATCCCGGCGGTCTCGGCCTCGATAACGGTGTGGGCGGCGTCGGCCTGACGGCTGGCCCGATTGACGATGCTGTCGGCAGTTTTCTTGGCCTCCACCATCATCTCGCCGATCTCGAACCCGGCCTTTTTCCCGCTCTGAGCCTCCTCCAGCTCCTCCACCCGGGCCTTGAGAACCCGGTTGTTCTCCTCCAGAAGCCCCTTTTTCACCGACAGCTCGGAGTTTGCGGCCTTCAGCGTCTGGATTTCCTTCTGCTGGAGCTCCAGCTGATTCTTCAGCTCGTTGCTGGCGGCAATGGCCCGGTCGATCTTCTCCTGAAACTCGGCAAAATCCCGGTCCCGGGCCTCCTTCTGGGCCATGAGCTCCTCGTTGGTTTTCCGCTGAACGTCCAGCCTGGCCTCCAGGTCCTTCACCTGGGCCTCCAGCTGCTCCTTTTCCGCCTCCTTGGCCTCCAGCTCCTCAGCACTGCGGGCATTGAGCTCCTCGATGCACTGTAAGACGTTCTGCCGGTTGAACCCGCCGAAAACGGATTTCTTAAACTTCTCCCCGTACTCCATTCCAAACTTCCTTTCCCCGAATTTCTATGGATCGCCGGGCACCCCGCCCGACCGAATGATCAAACCACCGAAGTTATTATACCACGCTATGCCCCGCTTGACAACAACCTGCGCAGCGACGATTTGAGCAGCCCGTTGGAATTTTTCCGCAGCGTAGAAGAATCAAGTTTTCGATCCAGCCTTTTTCCAAAAGGCTGGTAGGGATGGAAGGGGCAAAGCCCCTTCCTCGCTTTCCGCAGAAAGCGAAATCCAACCCCGTTGCGCC
>CAKTCT010000064.1 GCA_934539585.1 uncultured Oscillospiraceae bacterium
GACCTCCCCTTCCTGATCTTTTGGGATCATTGGGGAATTTCGCCCTCTGCGGAGGGCGAGGAAGGGGCTTTGCCCCTTCCATCCCCACCAGCCTTTTGAAAAAAGGCTGGACCGAAAACTTTATCTTTTTATGCTGCGGAACTCACCCCACGGGCCACCCAAATCATCGCCGCGCAGCCTGTCGCGCGGCCGTTGGAGCTTGACGCGAGAATGATGGCCGCGTCGTCATCGCCAGAGAACCGTGGATTTATTGGGAACGGTGATGGTGTCCGCGCCGGGGGCGAACTCCTCCAGAAGGGCCCGGAGGCGTTTGACGTACTCCTCATATTGAACCGTGCCGGGGTCGGGCGCGTAGGAGGAGGACAGGCTCCGGCGGAGGAAATTTTCCTTGGAATAGGTCAGCGGAAAGTCGAAGGACGCCCGGTTCATGCCTTCCCCCAGGATCGTCTCCGCCATGGGCAGCATCTTTTCCAGGCCGTGGCGCAGGGAGGTGAAGCCGGGGCACAGCTCCGCGCAGAGGGCGTGCTGGCGCTGGGTGAAGGGGTCGTACTCCCGGGCGTTGATGGTGAAAAACAGCACCCCGCCGGGCTTCAGAATCCGCCGGCACTCCCGGGAAAAGGCCGTCGCATCGAACCAGTGGAGGGCCGAAGCCGCCGTCACCGCATCCACGGAGCGTTTCGGCAGGCCGGTATCCTCCGCAGGAGCCGCCACCGGGAAAAAGTGGGGGTTCCCGGCGAATTTCGCTACCGCCTGGGCCCGCATTTCGGCGTTGGGCTCCACGCAGAAAACGTCTAGGCCCCGGTCCATCAGGGGCCCGGCGAAAATCCCAGTGCCGGAGCCCATATCCGCCGCTTTTCCCGCCGGGACCAGCCGGAAAAACAGCACCCAGACCTCCGGCGCGTAGCCGGGGCGGGCTTTGGCGTAGTGCTCCGCCCGGTGGTTGAAGACGGTCTCATTGGCCATGGGGAGCGTCCTCCTTCCCGGCGTGTCTGGCCACGAAAATCCAGCGCTGGGCGTCGGGGGCGGGGGCTTCGGTGGAGTCCTCGCCGTAAAATCCCGTCAAAACCAGCCCCGCCCGGCGGAGGGCCTCCCGGACCTGGTCCAGGGAGTAGGCCCGTTCGGCGAAGCTCTCCTCCATGCGGCGGTATCTGCCGCGGCCGGTGTCGGCGAAGATGGTCAGGTCCATCTGGACCACGTCGTCCTCCAGAAGGGTGTTCTGCCAGGCGCAGAACACGTCGTCGTAGTCGTAGAGAAAGGCGTTGTCCGCCAGAATCTCCCGGTGCTTGAAGGGGGTGTTCAGGTCGAAAACAAAGACCCCGTCGGGGTGGAGGAACAGCGCCGCCCGGGCGATGGCCTTGCAGAAGTCCTTGTAGTCCGTCAGGTGGTTCAGGGTGTCCAGGGCGCAGACCACGGCGTCGATGGTGCCGTAGAGGTCCAGCTCGGTCATTTCCTGGCAGAGATAGGTGATGTCATGGCCGCTGGCGATCTTCTTCTGGGCGGCCTCCCAGAGCATGTCCTCGGAATTGTCCACGCCGATGACATCGTAGCCCAGCCCCGCCATGACCTCGGACAGGGAGCCGGTGCCGCAGCCCAGGTCCAGGAGGATTCCGTGGAACCCGCCGTTTTCCAGAATCCGGGCGTCGAAATATTTTCCCCGGGCTTCGTAGTCGATCTCCGAGGTCAGCAGGTCGTAGACCGTGGCGAACTGGCTGTAATGGCTCATGCGCATCCCTCCGCAAAAAATCAGGCCGCCTTTCGGGCGGCCCGGTGTGTCCGTTATTCCTTGGCGGCCTTGGCCTTTTCGTCCAGGCGGCGGAAGATTTCCTCATATCCGTCGCAGCCGTAGTGGAGGGAGCGGTTGACCCGGCTGATGGTGGCGGTGCTGGCCCCGGTCTCCGCTACGATGTCGCTGTAAACCTGATTCTCGCTGAGGAGCTTGGCCACCTGAATCCGCTGGGCCAGGGCCTTGAGCTCCTGCACGGTGCAGAGGTCCTCGAAAAATTTATAGCACTCTTCCATGTCTCGCAGTTCCAGGATCGCACTGAAGAGAAATTCCACGTTGAATTCCTTGAGCTTTTCGTTCATGAGACGAATCCTCCTGTCGGTATTTGATAAAAAGGAACACTACCTTGATTTTAACACGACACAGCATGAAAGTCAACCTTTTTCGGCGGAATCTTTCTCAAGAAGTGCGGATGCGGTAAAAGGCCGCCGGCTTTTTGGGGGAGCCGAACAGCCCTTTTTTCCGGGGGCGGCGGATTTCGTAGACCACGCAGTTGAAAAAGCCGTTGGAGGTGGAGACGGGGAGAATCTCCCCCACCCGCATGGACATTCCGGCCTTCTGCATCACCCGGCCGCTGGCGGGGTTTTCCATGGCGTGCTTGGCGGTGACAGAGCGGTAGCCCACCACGTTGAGGGCGAAATCCAGCACCGCCCGCAGGGCCTCGGAGGCGTAGCCCCGGCCCCACCAGGGCTCCCCCAGGCAGTACCCGGCCTCGCAGCTGTGCGGGTCCTCGGGGCAGTAGGCCAGGCCGATGGAGCCGATGGGGACCCCCAGGTCCTTGGGCACCACGGCCCATTCGTAAAAGTCCTTGTGGCCGTACTCCTGGGCCCAGCGGGCCAGGACCCGCCGGGTCTCCGCCACGTCGGCGTGGGGAGTCCAGGTGAGACAGCGGGTGACGTGGGGATTGCTGGCCCAGTTGCGGAACATCTCCTCCGCGTCCTCGGCGGTAAAGCGGCGGAGGATCAGGCGGTCGGTCTCCAATGTGACCGTTCCCAGATGCTTCAAAAGCGGCGCCTCCTTTGCGGCAGAACCGATAAAATCCAAATCTCCGGCGGAATTTTTCCCCAAAGGGCCATAGGCAGCCGCCGGATTTTGTGCTATAATAGTTTCCGGAACCCTCCGGAGCGCCTTTTCTATTATAGCACATCCGGCGGCGAAATCCTACGTTTTTTGGGAAAGTCGGGATGTTTATGAAAAATATTTGGGACCTTCACGTCCACACCCGCCGCAGCTTTGACAGCGAGGAGCTGCTGGAGGCCCATTGCAGCCGGGCGGAGGAGCTGGGGCTTTCCGGATTTGCCATTACCGATCACTGCGACGTCAATTTACAGCCCCTTTCGGAGGCGGTGAAGATCGTCGCGGGCTCTGCGGCAGACGTTCGGCGGCTGCGGGAGGGCTGCTCCGCGGAGATTCTCACCGGCGTGGAGCTGGGGGAGCCTTTGGAGGACCCGGCTTACGCCGAGGAAATCCTGGCCCTGGAGCCCTACGACGTGGTTCTGGGGTCTATCCACAACCTTCCGGGCATGGAGGATTTTTCCCAGTTTGACTACACCTTCCGGGACCTGGACGCTTTGCTGAAGCCCTACTACGAGGAGCTGATCCGTCTGGCCCAGTGGGGGAAATGCGACGTGATCACCCACATCACCTACCCCCTCCGGTACATGGCCGGGGACTACGGCCGGAAGGTGGACCTGGCGCCTTATGGGGACCTCATCGACGAGCTTTTCCGGACCATCATCCAGAAGGGACTGGTGCTGGAGATCAATTCCAGCGGCCTGCGGCAGAAGCTGGGGCGGTCCATGCCCGACGAGCCCCTGCTCCGGCGGTATTACCAGCTGGGAGGCCGGAGGATCAGCTTCGGCTCCGACGCCCACCGGGCCGCCGATCTGGCCGCGGGCATCCCGGAGTGCATGGAGACGGCCCGGCGCATCGGCTTTACCGAAACGGTGCTTTTCCGGAACCGAAAGATCATTTCCGTCCCCTTGGGGGAAGAATAGAGGAGGAATTTTTATGGATTATAAGGAAGTTATGGAACGGATGAACTCCGGTAAGCTCTTTTACTTTGCCGGGGAGGAGCTGTCCGCCCGGCAGACCGCCTGTCTGGACGTTCTTTACGATTTCAACCAGACCCGCCCCTCGGAGGGGGAAAAACGGGCGGCGCTGATGAAAAAGGTCCTGGCCGAGGTGGGGGAGAGCTGCTACATCGAGCCGCCCCTTCACGCCAACTGGGGCATCTACACCCATTTCGGGGACCATGTTTACGCCAATTTCGGGCTGACTCTGGTGGACGACACCGACATTTACATCGGCAGCTGCGTCATGATGGGACCCAACGTGGTCCTGGCCACGGCGGGGCACCCGGTGCGGCCGGACCTGCGGAAGAAGCAGGCCCAGTTCAACCTCCCCATTCACATCGGGGATAACGTCTGGCTGGGAGCCGGGGTTATCGTCCTCCCCGGCGTGACCATCGGGGAAAACTCCGTCATTGGCGCAGGCAGCGTCGTGACCAAGGACATCCCCGCCAACGTGGTGGCCGTGGGCAATCCCTGCCGGGTCCTGCGGGAAATCTCCCCCCGGGACTGGGAATACTACCACAAGGACCGGAAAATCGACATCGACTAAGGAAAGGAAGTTTTCATATGGCAACACTGACCCGCGCCCTTTCCGCCGACGGTTCCGTTATGGCCATGGCCATTGACTCCACGGACATCGTCGCACGGATCGAGGAAATCCATCACACCTCCGCCGTCATGACCGCCGCCACCGGGCGACTGGCCACGGCGGCCTCCATGATGGGCCTGCTCCTGAAGGGGGAAGGGGACTCCCTGACCCTCCGGCTGGACGGCGGCGGCCCCGCCGGGACCATCATCGCCGTCTCCGACAGCCAGGGCTGCGTCAAAGCCTATGCCCAGAATCCGGTGGTGGAGCGCCCCTTGAACGCTAAGGGCAAGCTGGACGTTTCCGGCGCTGTGGGGACCAGCGGCTATCTCAGCGTCATCAAGGACCTGGGCCTGAAAGAGCCGTACAGCGGCCAGACCCCCATCGTCTCCGGGGAGATCGCCGAGGACATCACCAACTACTACGCCACCAGCGAGCAGACCCCCACGGTCTGCGCCCTGGGGGTCCTGGTGAACCCGGACCTGACCGTTCGGGCCGCCGGAGGGTTCCTGGTCCAGCTCCTGCCCTTTGCCGGTCCCGAGGTCATTGACGTCATTGAGCGGAACATCAGGGACATCCAGCCGGTGTCCGCCATGATCGACCAGGGAATGACTCCCGAGGAAATCTGCAAGCTCCTTCTGGAGGGGCTGTTCCCCCATATCACCGATACCTGCGCCCCGGCCTACCGCTGCGACTGCAGCCGGGAGCGGGTGGAGCGGGCCGTGGTGAGCCTGGGCCGCCAGCAGCTCCGGCAGCTCATCGACGAGGACCACGGCACCGAGGTCTGCTGCCATTTCTGCGGCAAAAAGTACGCCTTCAGCGAGGACCAGCTCCGGGACATCCTGGAGCTGGCTTCCCATTGACCGGAAAGGCGGTTCTATGCGCGTAATGATGATCGGGGACGTGGTCAGCCAGCCGGGCTGCGACTTCCTCCGCAAGACCCTTCCGGCCTTCAAACGGGAGCAGAAGGTGGACGCCGTGATCTGCAACGGGGAAAATTCCGCCGTGGGCAACGGCATCCTGCCCCACTCGGCGGATTTCCTCTTTGACAGCGGCGTGGACGTGATCACCGGGGGCAACCACAGCCTCCGCCGCCGGGAAATCCAGGACTACCTGGACGAGCACCCCAATCTCCTCCGCCCCGCCAACTATCCTGCGGGCTGCTACGGAAACGGCTGGTACAAGCTGGATTTGGGCAGCGCCTCGCTGCTGGTGATCAACGTTCTGGGGCAGGTGTATCTGGACCCCCTGGGCAGTCCCTTCGCCTGCTGCGACCGGATTCTGCAGGAGGTCTCCGCGGACTTCACCGTGGTGGACTTCCACGCCGAGGCCACCGGGGAGAAGATGGCCCTGGGCTATTATCTGGACGGCCGGGTGTCGGCGGTGGTGGGCACCCACACCCACGTCCAGACCGCTGACGAGACCATTCTCCCCGGGGGGACGGGGTATATCTCCGACCTGGGGATGACCGGGCCGATCCGGTCCATTCTGGGGGTCAATCCGGAGGCCATTGTCCGGCGGATGACCACCTGCCTGCCCACCCGGTTCGACGTGCCCAATTCTCCGTGCAAAATGGAGGGCGTGATCCTGGACCTGGAGCGGAAACCCGGGAAATGTGTGAAAATTTCCCGGTTTCAGCTGTCATAATTCATAAAAAGCAAAATCATCCCTTGAATTTTTGGTTGATTGTGTTATAATCAAAACATGGGACGCCGCGCCGCGGCCGCCCGACAACCGATTCGGAGGGATTTTGAATGGACGTACTCAAAGTTTCAGCAAAGTCGATACCAAATTCCGTGGCGGGGGCCATTGCCGGCGTGATCCGGGAAAAGGGGCTGGTGGAGATTCAGGCCATCGGCGCGGGGGCGGCCAATCAGGCCATCAAGTCGGTGGCCATTGCCCGGGGGTATCTGGCTCCGGCGGGGATCGACCTGATCTGTAAGCCTGCTTTTGCCAATGTGGAGATCGACGGCGCGGAGCGCACGGCGATAAAACTGATTGTTGAACCACGATAACGACGCGGCCACGCACCTCGCGTCAGGTTTCATTAGCCGCGCGACAGGCTGCGCGGGCGGCGTGTCGCCGCCCCCATGTCGACGCGGCCGTATGTCTCGCGTTAGGCTTCGGTTGCCGCGCGACAGGCTGCGCGGCGACGGATTGTGAATAGCCCGTAAGTTTCGTAGAACCTGCCCGCCAACACAACCAAGTTTTCGGTCCAGCCTTTTTCAAAAGGCTGGCAGGGATGGAAGGGGCAGAGCCCCTTCCTCGCTTTCCGCAGAAAGCGAAATCCCCCTACTGATCCAAAAGATCAGGAAGAGAAGGCCGGACAGCCCGGTGGGCTGTCCGGCCGCGGGGAACCCTATCAAGGGGTTCCCCGCAGGACGCAGTCCTGCCCCCACCCTCTCACTCCCGATATAAAAAGGCGGCCCCAAAAAAGGACCGCCTTGACTGTTCCGGGAGAATATCAGCAGCCGGCTTCCGCCTCACGAATGGCCCGGACCACTGCGTTTCCGCAAAGGTCGATGCCCTCGGCGGAAAGATGGATGCCATCGTCGCAGATGTACCGCTCTACGTCGGCGGCGACCAGGGAGTAGAGATCGTTGATGGCAATGCCCCGGGCGGCCAGACGGGGAACGATGGCTTCGTTGAACTGCCGGATGACCTCGTCCCGGTTGGTGGGGGAGCCCGGCGCGACCGGCGTAGTGGTGGCGAAAATCACCTTTTTGCCGTAGCTCTGGAGGAGCCGCGCAATGCGCTCCATGGTCTCCACATAGACCTCCAGCGGGGTGAAGGAGCCGTCGCCGAACAGCTCGCAGAGGTCCCAGTGGCCGTTGTTCCAATGGATCACGTCGGCACCCTGGATTTTGTCCCGGCACTCGAACAGCATCCGCAGGGTGTACTGGGCAAAGCGGCCGTTGTCCGGGGACTGCCAGACCTCGTAGCCGTCGCCCAGCAGCTCCGGCACCTTGGTTCCGTAGCCGATGAGCCGGATGGAGTCGCCTAAAAGCACGATTTTTTTCATTTGTCCACATCCTCTCGTTTTTCGTGGGGAATTCCCCTGTATGATACCATGAATTTTTGAAAAAAACAAGGCGGAAGGGAGAAATTTTATGGATTTTCGCAAAAGCACCGATACGTTCGTGAGCCGCGACGGAAAGACCGCCGTGGCCTGCTATTTTTATGAGCCTCTGGAGGAGCCGGTGGGGGTGGTCCAGATTTCCCACGGCATGTGCGAGTATCTGGAGCGCTATGAGGAGTTCGCCGGGTACCTCTGTCAGCGGGGTTTCGCGGTCTGCGGCAACGACCACCTGGGCCACGGCCGCACCGCCGCCGCTCCGGAGGACCTGGGATTCTTCGGCGAAAAGGGCGGCGGCGATCTTCTGGTGGAGGACCTGAAGCAGCTGACCGATCTGGCCAAAAAGCGGTATCCCGGGCTGCCCTACTTCCTGTTCGGCCACAGCATGGGCTCCTTTGTGGCGAGGATGTACCTGAGCCGCTACGGCGGGGAGCTCACCGGGGCCGTGATCTGCGGCACCACCGGCGGCAACCCCATGGCCGGAATGGGCGCGCTTCTGGCCGGAGTTACCGCTTCGGTCAAGGGGCCCCGGCACCGCAGCGCGCTCCTGACCAAAATGGCCTTCGGCTCCTACAACCGGCGTTTCGACCCCGCCGAGGGCGGCAGCGCCTGGCTCAGCCGGGACTGGGAGATTGTCCAGAAATACGATGCCGACCCCTGGTGTACCTTCCAGTTCACCGCCGCGGCCTACCGGGAGCTGTTCACTCTGGTGAAGCGGGTCTCCGCCAAATCCTGGGCAAAATCGGTGCCTAAGGACCTGCCGGTGCTCCTGATGGCCGGGGAGGACGATCCCGTGGGCGGCTACGGCAAGGGCGTCCGGAGGGTGGCGGCGCGGCTGCTGGACGCCGGGCTCCGGGACGTCTCCTGCCGGATGTACCCGGACTGCCGCCACGAGGTCCTCAACGAGCTGAACCGCCGGGACGTCTACCAGGAGGTCTGCCGCTGGCTCCAGGCGCGGCTGGAAACCGATGAGTGTGCACGATAAGGAAACAACTTTTCACAATCCGTGGACAGAATTGCCGAAAAGGCCGGTTCCGTCCACGGATTTCTCGGCGAATTGCGGCCTTGCGCAACGGGGAAAAATCCTGTATACTTAAAAGTAGACCCGCCAGCCGGGAAAACGCCGGAATCTCCGGAAAACAGAAAGGACTTGGATAGTATGTACAACGACCTGATGGACACCATCGGCTTTGTCGGCCGCACGGACCCGGAGATCGCCGACGCCATGAATCTGGAGCTGGCCCGCCAGCGCCGGAACATCGAGCTTATCGCCAGTGAAAACATCGTTTCCCCCGCGGTCATGGCCGCCATGGGATCGGTGCTGACCAATAAATACGCCGAGGGCTACCCCGGAAAGCGGTACTACGGCGGCTGCGTGGACGTGGACATCGTGGAGAACATCGCCCGGGACCGGGCCTGCAGGCTCTTCGGCGCGGAGCACGCCAACGTCCAGCCCCACTCCGGAGCCCAGGCCAACCTGGCGGTGTACTTCGCCCTGCTGAAGCCCGGCGACACCGTCATGGGCATGAACCTGGCCCACGGCGGCCACCTGACCCACGGCTCTCCCGTGAACATGTCGGGCACCTACTACAATTTCGTTCCCTACGGCGTCAACGACGAGGGCTTTATCGACTACGACCAGCTCATGGCCAAGGCGCTGGAAGTGAAGCCCAAGCTCATCGTGGCCGGAGCCTCCGCATATCCCCGGGCCATTGATTTTGCCAAGTTCCGGGAAGTGGCCGACGCCTGCGGCGCGTACCTCATGGTGGACATGGCCCACATCGCCGGCCTGGTGGCAGGCGGCGTCCACCAGAACCCCGTGCCATACGCCGACGTTGTCACCACCACCACCCATAAGACCCTCCGGGGGCCCCGGGGCGGCATGATCCTCTGCAAGGAATCCCTGGCCAAGGCCATTGACAAGGCCATTTTCCCCGGCACCCAGGGCGGCCCGCTGATGCACGTCATCGCGGCCAAGGCCGTCTGCCTGGGCGAGGCCCTTCAGCCCTCCTTCAAGACCTACGCCCAGAACGTGGTGGAAAACGCCCGGGTCCTGGCCGAGGGCCTGATGAAACGGGGCTTCCACCTGGTTTCCGGAGGCACGGACAACCATCTGATGCTGGTGGACCTCCAGAACCTGGGCATCACCGGCAAGGCACTGGAGCACAACCTGGACGAAGTCTACATCACCGCCAACAAGAACGCCGTCCCCAACGATCCCCAGAGTCCCTTCATCACCAGCGGCGTGCGGATCGGCACGCCTGCCGTCACCACCC
Source organism: uncultured Oscillospiraceae bacterium (assembly GCA_934539585.1). GTDB lineage: Bacteria > Bacillota > Clostridia > Oscillospirales > Ruminococcaceae > Merdivicinus. The sequence continues at coordinate 9,794 of CAKTCT010000064.1, forward strand.
GGGGCTTCACCACGGAGGACATGGACGTCATCGCCGAGTGCATCTGGAAAGTGGCGTCGGATTTCGAGAACACCAAGGACGAAGTCCGGGGCATGGTGGAGGCCCTTTGCGCGAAGCATCCGTTGTATGAATAAGGCGGGATAACCTGCCAAAAACAAGTTTTGGGTCCAGCCTTTTTCAAAAGGCTGGCAGGTGGAGGGCAGCGCCCTCCTCGCTTTCCGCAGAAAGCGAAATCCTACTCGTTGCGCCTCGGGCGCAACCCCAAAATAGGGAAAGGTGGCCCGCAGGCCGCCCGCGGTTCCCGCGGCCGCAATTTCGGAGAAATTGCGGCATGACGCACCTCCAAATTACCCAAAGCGAAAACCCGCGCCAGCGAGTCGAAGCGTTTCTACGTTTCTTCTCGCTGGCGCGGGTTTTGTTTGGTGGGCGGGAGGGGCAGGACTGCGTCCTGCGGGGAACCCCTTGATA
>CAKTCT010000065.1 GCA_934539585.1 uncultured Oscillospiraceae bacterium
TCATCTGCCGCACCCATTCCATTTGGTTTTCGGCTTTCAGCTGTTCGGTCACGCCGTTGCGCTTCACCAGCTCCGGCGCGATCAGCTCCATGCGATTTCGTGCCGCTTCGTCAATCTCGGCGCAATACTGTCTTACGTACACCCAGCTATGTTGGCGGACATCTTTTTTAGAGCGAAGTACCGATCATATCACATAGTCATACCCGTCAGGGTCACTGTGCATCAGATCCGCAAGAGTGATATTCTCAAAATATTCCGTAATGAGCTTATTCAGGCCCCGCCACATGGGGAGCGTACGGCATTCAGCGGAGCGGGGACAAGCGTCAGCGCCGGGGTCAAGGCAGGAAACAGGAGCCATGGAATCTTCTGTGATGCGCAGGATGCTTTCCACTGTGTACTGCTCAGGCGCTTTTGCCAGCTGATATCCGCCGCCCTTCCCCCTCACGCCTGTCAGCAGCTTGGCCTTTACCATCAGCTTGATAATATTTTCCAGATATTTTTCAGATATTTCCTGCCGCTGCGCAAGGACTTTCAAAGGAATAAAGCCTTCTGCCTGATGCTCGGCCAGGTCGATCATGACCCGGAGCGCGTACCGCCCTTTGGTTGAAATCAGCATTTCTGCTCCCTCCCTTAACGAATAATCCTATTATACATCGGGAAAGTGGGTAAATCAATAAGAAAGTGGAAAAAAGCTATTGACAAATGGGGACAGCGGCTTTATAATCCATATAAACCCACAGGAAAGGTTGGCTATGAAATGAGATTTATATGGAGATACCGATGCCGCCACTGTCAGTGAGAAGGCATACCGACAGCAGAATATCAAATAAACGGCTTAGGAGGAAAATATTATGAGTAAAATCTACACATCCGCTGACCAGCTGATTGGCAAGACCCCTCTGCTGGAACTGGTCCACATTGAGCAGGCCGAAGGTCTGGAGGCCAAGGTCCTGGGCAAATTGGAATACTTCAATCCCGCCGGCAGCGTGAAGGACCGTATCGCCAAGGCTATGATCGACGATGCGGAGCAGAAAGGCCTGCTGAAGCCCGGTTCTGTGATCATCGAACCGACCTCCGGCAATACCGGTATCGGCCTGGCTTCCGTGGCTGCCGCCCGGGGCTACCGCATCATCATCGTCATGCCCGAGACCATGAGCGTGGAGCGCCGCCAGCTGATGAAGGCCTACGGCGCGGAACTGGTGCTCACCGAAGGCGCCAAGGGCATGAAGGGCGCTATCGCCAAGGCCGACGAACTGGCCAGGGAAATTCCGGACAGCTTCATCCCCGGCCAGTTCGTGAACCCCGCCAATTCCGCCGTTCACAAAGCAACTACCGGCCCCGAAATCTGGGCGGATACCGACGGCAAGGTGGACATCTTCGTGGCAGGCGTCGGCACCGGCGGTACGGTCACCGGTGTCGGTGAGTACCTCAAGAGCCAGAACCCCAATGTGAAGGTGGTGGCCGTGGAGCCTGCGTCCTCTCCGGTGCTGAGCAAGGGTGTCGCCGGCAGCCACAAAATTCAGGGCATCGGCGCCGGATTTGTTCCCGAGGTGCTGGATACCAAGATCTACGATGAAATTATTCCCGTAGAAAACGAGGATGCATTTGCCACCGGCAAACTAATTGGTAAGAAAGAGGGCGTATTGGTAGGCATTTCCTCCGGTGCCGCCGTATGGGCTGCCATCCAGCTGGCAAAGCGGCCGGAGAACAAGGGCAAGACGATTGTTGCCCTGCTGCCTGATACCGGCGACCGCTATCTCTCCACGCCACTGTTCGCAGACTAAACAGAATTGGTGCAGTCGCACGCATGCGGCCGTCCAGGAGCGTCCGTGACATGGAAATGAAGTCCGTGAAGAAAACGTACAAGGATAAAAAATTGCTGCAGGCTGCTCCCGAGGAGTGACTGAACGAGGCGCTGCCATGCTGGGGCGGGATTTGGATACGCGGATTGGTCAAACGATTCTGGCGATGCAGTCCAGCAAGGCTGTGGGGGAGCGGGGCAATGTGTGCAAATTCCTGCTGCGCAGAAAGCGGGCTTTGGAAAAGATGCCGAACTTTATGAAATTGACAAAATTCTGATTGACACCGGATAGAATCCGTATTATTATAAAACCAACAAAAATAGTATGTTAGTGGTGTGGAGGCGGCGACGATGTTTCATCAGAGTTCTCGAATGATGACCTGCATGTGTATGGACATGGCTATGCCGATGCCCACGATTTTGTGTGCTTATTTGCTGCCTTTCCGGAACATCCGGGGTCGAATGTGTCTCTGTTGAACGATGATATGCAGAGATATTTACGCATTTGAAGCGGGGAGCATCTGAGCTTCCCGCTTTTTCGTTAAAGGAGGAATCAACTTGATTGAGTTGGCACACGTTTCCAAGGATTTCGGGAAAGGACAGCAGCAGGTCCATGCTGTGCGCGATGTTTCCTTGTCCATCGACAAGGGTGAGATTTTCGGGATTATCGGCTTTTCCGGGGCGGGAAAATCTACACTTGTCCGATGCATCAATCTTCTGGAGCGGCCCACCGCGGGCACGGTCACGGTAGATGGAAAAGAGGTCACGGCATTGACCGCGCAGGAACTCCGGCAGACACGAAAAAAAATCGGAATGATCTTTCAGCATTTTAATCTGATGCCGTCCCGCACGGTTGCCGGAAACGTCGCCTATCCGCTGCGGGGCAGCGGCCTGAGCAAAAAAGAAACGGCGGACAAGGTAATGCGCCTGCTGGAGCTTGTGGGCATTGGAGATAAAGCAGATGCCTACCCCAGCCAGCTCTCCGGCGGGCAGAAGCAGCGCGTGGCCATTGCCAGAGCATTGGCCAACGACCCCAATGTGCTATTGTGCGACGAGGCAACATCCGCGTTGGACCCCCAGACCACAAAGTCCATTCTGCGCCTGCTGAAGCAGTTGAATGAATCACTTGGCATCACGATCGTGCTCATTACCCATGAAATGGCTGTGGTCAAGGAAATCTGCCGCCGCGTTGCTGTAATGGAGCATGGGCGTGTGGTGGAGCAGGGCGAAGTATTCAATGTATTTGCCGACCCAAAACAGGAAATCACAAAAAACTTTATCCATACGACGTCGAATCTCCAGAAGATCGAGGAGCTGGTTGCTGAAAATTCCCCTGTGGTCCGACTTCAGCCGGGTGAAGTGATTGTTCGGCTTTCTTACTTACAGAGAAATGTTTCCGAGCCGCTGATTTCTGCCGTATCCCAGAAATTCGGGATTTCCCTGAACATCATCTTCGCGGATATCACCATCGTGCAGGACGCGCCCATCGGCGGCACCGTAGCCATCATCAGCGGAGAGCGAAAACAAATCACAGAAGCGGTGGAATACCTGATTGAGAAAAACGTAGGAGTGGAGGTGATCAAGGATGCAAGAATTTCTGAATAATCTGATTCCCAATGTCATGGCGAGGCTGCCGGACTTTTTTGCCGCCATCGGCGACACCCTGCTGATGGTGATCTGGTCGGGAGCGATTTCCTTTGTCCTGGGTTTGATTCTTGGCGTACTGCTTACGGTCACGAAGCCGGAGGGTATTCTCGAAAACAAGGTTGTCTATCAGATTCTGGACAAGCTGGTCAGCCTGTTCCGGTCCATTCCCTTCATCATCCTGCTGACATGGGTCATGCCGGTGTCCCGTGCCATTATGGGGACTGCCATTTACGTGCGCGGCGCCATCGTTCCACTGGTGTTCGGCTGTGTTCCCTTCTTCACCCGGCAGGTACAGAGCGCGCTGGCAGAGTTAGACCCAGGACTGATCGAAGCCGCACTCTCCATGGGCTCCAGCCCCATCGAGATCATCTTCCGCGTCTACCTGAAGGAAAGCGTAGCAGCGATCGCACGGGGAACCACCATCACAGCCATCAGTCTGCTGAATCTGACCGCAATGGCCGGTGTGGTCGGCGCCGGAGGCCTTGGCGATTTCGCCGTTCGCTACGGGCACGACCGGAATATGACGGATGTGACCAATGTGACGGTGATTGTTCTGGTCCTTCTCGTCTGTATCATGGAATTCATTGGCGGACAAGTCGTTAAGAAAAATACACATTGAGGTGGAAAAAATGAGCTGTCAAAAGAGAAAAATTGCCATTATCGGAGCCGGACACGTGGGCTCCCACGCCGGATATTCCCTGATTTCCCAGGGGCTGGCCGAGGAAATCGTCTACATTGACATTGACCAGAAGAAGGCCGCCGCCCAGGCGTTGGACCTGTTCGACGCCACCAAGTATCTTCCAAGCAGAACCAGGGTGTACGCAGGCGGCTATGCCGACATCGCCGATGCGCAGCTGCTGGTGGTTGCGGCAGGGCCTCTGCCCGACATGAGCAAGGGGCAGACGAGAATGGACACCCTCCGTCAGACCATCGCCGTCATAAAAGAGGTCGTGGAGTCCATACGGACGTCCGGCTTTTCCGGGATCATCCTGAACATTTCAAATCCTGCCGACGTCATCACCCATTATATCCAGCATCAGCTGAATTGGCCGGCAAAGCGCATCTTATCTACCAGCACAACATTGGACTCGGCCCGTCTTTGTCGGGCATTGGCGGAGAAAATCCATGTGGATCAGAAGTCCATCTGCGCATACGCGCTGGGAGAACACGGGGAGAGCCAAGAGGCCTCATGGGCGAGTTGTTGGAACGACGGTTGTGAAGGGAAAGCTGCTTGGCGAAATCTTCGAGAGAATAGAACGAGTGGCAGGAATAGAACCGCTTTTGGTCCTCCCGGTGGCTGCGCTCGACCTTGCCATTGTGGCGGGGCGTGTAGGGGCGGATGAGCTTGTGGCGGATGCCCAGCTGGGCGGCGGTTTTCTCAAACAGCGTCGGCAGGTCCCGCTTACTGCCCGAAAACCGGTTGGTAAACTAAAATCCGTTGTCCGTCTGGACACATTCCACCTTGATCTCACGGCGTGCGTACCACGCGGTCAGCTTCCGCAGAAAGTCCGCCGAGGAGTAGGTGGACTGCTCCGGATAGGCGGCTAGAAAACGCAGCCGTGTGAACTCATCGATGGCGGTGTATTGGAACAATCGGAGTTCCGGGTCGGCGATGCAGCTTCGTGGAACGACCTTCACATCGATCTGTATACGCTCTCCGGAATGGGTCATCTGCTCGTAGGGCTTGGGAGCGTACTTCTTTTTAGGCTTTTGGGCAGGAAACAGACCCAGCCTGCGCATGACCCGGAACAGGCTTTCCGGGCAGCGGGTGTAGCCCCGGGCCTTCAGGCGGTGCCAGAGCTCGATCATGCCCAGGGTCGGGTTTCGGCGGCGCATGTCACGGATAAGCTTCAGCTCGGCCTCCGTGTGCTGGTTCGGATGGCTGTGAGGGCGTCTGGAGTGGCAGGCCAGGGACGCCACAGTTCCGTCCCAGCGCTGTTTCCAGAAGTAGATGTAGGAGCGACTTTTGTTGTACTTCCGGCTTGCCCGGCTGACGCCGTATTTTTCCGCATACTTCATCAGGGATTGACGATAGGCCATGTCTTGTGTTATACCGTCTTTTTTATTTCTCTGTCCAAGATGTATTATAGTGCTACATGGGGAATGTGGGGGAAAAGTATCATTTCATTGACTTTTTGCGCAGGACGTGGTATAGTCGAATGGGTGATTTTATGTACGATCCGGACTATTTTGTAAAGTCGAAGGGCATCCCTTTTGTCTCCTTCCGCAAGGAGCTGGTGAGGAAGGGCGGAAACATCCCGATCATGCCGGTGCATTACCACATGGATTTCGAGATCATCCTGGTGGAAAAGGGGGAGGCGTGGTTTGAGGTGAACGCGGAGGGCTTCCGGGCGGCGGAGGGGAGCATCGTTCTGATCAATCCCTACGACACCCATTGGGCGCACACGGAAAGCGACGCTTTTTCCTATGTGTGTCTGGATTTTGACGTGAGGCAGCTGGCGCTTCCTGACGGGCACGGGCTGATGGAGGAAACGATGAAATACCGCTCCCATTTGGAGGGGCGGGCGGAGCTGGTTCCGTATCTGCTGGGCGCGGTTTCCGCTTTTGAGGAAACGCCCAAGGGGTGGGAGCTTGCGGTGCGGGGGAACCTGCTGCTGTTTTTCGCCGGGCTTTCGGATGCGGTGGCCCCATTTAAAAGAAGCGACGATTTTACCAGGAAAATGCTGCGGTATCTGGAAAGGCACCTGGCGGAGCCTGTCACCTCCGCGGACGCGGCCAGGGCGCTTTCCTACAATCCCAGCTACTTTTGCAGGCTGTTCAAAAAGAGCTTTTCCGATGATTTTTCGACGGTTCTGAATCTGCGGCGAGTGGAAAAGGCAAAGGAACTGCTCCTTTCCAAAAGCGTATCGGAAACGGCCATGGCCTGCGGCTTTTGCAGCGCCAGCTACTTTTCAGAGGTGTTCCGGAAAGCGACATCCCTGACGCCGTCCCAGTATAAAAAGGGCGGGATTCCCGTAAAATGACAGAAAACCGCCGTCCCTTGGAGGTACAGGGGACGGCGGTTGGTTTTAGTTGACGGCTGCAGCGGCAAACAGGAGAATCTTTGCGTCGGTATTGCCCAGGGCGGTTACCTGGAGGGAACGGACGGGCTTCTCGGGGTGGGGGTTCTTGATGAAGTTTTTGAGAAGGGTGCAGTCGTTTCCAAAACGGTCCTTGTAGGACTGGGGCTGGGACATGTAGGAGGCCACGTAGCCTTCGTGGCGGAACAGCGGGGACTCCAGGGGCATGCCGAAGCGGGAGGAGAACTTATAGATGTTGTCGCCGTAGAGGATGTCCTGGGTGGCGGCGGTTCCGTCGGCGTATTCGATGCGGTACTCTCCGATTTTGACGGCGGATTTCCAAAGCTCCCGGCCGCCGCTGACGTCGGTGGCGTGGACCACCGTAAAGAGCCTGGCGAAGCCGTCCACGGGGATTTCCAGCCAGGGCTGGTCCTTGGAGCATACGGCCGCGGCGTCATAGGGGGTGACGTCCCAAAGCTCCGGCGGGAGATTTTTCCGGGCGGATTCAAGGGGAAGGGGACGTTCCTGGCCGTGGAGGTCCAGGCCGCCGATCCTGGCGCGGATGTCAAGGAGCAAGGGGCGGATGATTTCATCGTAGGTGAGGCGCATGGAGCCGTCGTAGTCCTTGTTCCAGAGACAGTTGGAGGAATATACGAAATCGTACATTTTTCCCTTGAAGGAGTAGGATTCTTCGGTACACGGGACCCAGGTGGATACCTCTGCGCCCAGGATACCGGGTTTCTTGGAGCGGGTCTCGTACCGCGGGAAGTGGGAGGAATAGAGGTTGCCGATCATCACCGGGAGGTTGTGGGCCAGGAGGTTGTCCTCGATGTCCGACTCCAGATGGAAGTACCAGGTGAAATCCAGGAAAATGATGTCCTTGGGGATTTTGTTGATGGCCGTGACGGTGGAATAGTTGGTTTCCTGGATCATGTCTGCCCAGAGCATCATGGTCAGGCCGCGGCTTCTGACGAAGTTGTTGAGGTTGGTGACTTCCTGGGCGTAAAGCTCGCCGCCGTTGTGGGTCCTGCACCGGTCGCAGAGGCCCACCTGATAGATTTCATCGTGGCCCATATGGACAAATCGCTCAGGCTTTACCACGTCCAGGACCTCCTGGGCGATGGTGAAGATCACGTCGTAGTACCGGGGATGCAGCGGGCACATGGAGTGTTTGTAGAAGGTCTCCGGACGGTCGTCGGCGACGAACATGTTGCTTTCGACTGCTTCGCTGTGTTCCTCTTCCGCCAGCTCCGGGTAGGCGGTTGTGATGTACTGGCAGTGGCTCCAGGATTGGATCTCGGGGATGATTTCCAGGCCGTAGCTGCGGAAAAAGGCGCAGAGCTCTGCCACTTCGCTTTTTTCCAGGATGTCCCGGCCCACAAAGCCGTAGTGGGCGGGCAGGGGCCAGAGGCCCTTTTCGTAGTTTTCGCAGGCCGTCTGCCACATTTCGTTGATTTCGGGGAAAGCATCGTAGCGCATGGCCGCCGAGATCTGCAGGATAACGGCGTTGTAACGCATGGGGACAAAGACGTATTTCACCATGCGGCGTAGGAATTCCATCTGCTTCCGCTCCGGGAGGGCCAGGTGGACGGCGCGGAAATCCATGAAGGGGGTGTCATCGACCTGGCAGCCCCGGATGGTGTTTCCGTCGGTGAGCTGCATCAGCGCGTCTGCCGCGTAGAGGAATCCCCGGCGGTTTCCGGCGGTGATGCGGCAGACGTCCTTGGTGCAGTCGATGGAAAAGCCGTCGTTTTCCCGGGGGGCGGCGGTAAAGATGATGCAGCCGGTTTTGTCGGAGACGGGGAGGCTTCTGCCGAATTTCTCCCGGAATTTTTCGGAGAAATAGGAGGCGGCGAACTCCGCGTCGGCTCCGCTGGCGCAGATGGAGACCGAGGGGTCCAGGTGGAAGGCTTCGCTGCGGAAGTCAACGCTTGAGGGGAGGGGGTAGAGGGTGTTTTCCAGCTCCAGGGCGCCGAAAATGTCGAGCTTTTTCAGGGAAATATTGCAGCAGGCGCCGTTTATGCGAAGGATGAGGTTATCGCAGTAGATGCCGATAGGAATCATGAGGTCCGGATCGGTGACGAGCTTTCCGCTCTGGGCCCGGCAGACGCCGACTTTCCGCAGGCGGCCGTTTTCCTTGGTGAGAATCTCGATGCTCTCCACGCCGGTGCCCGGGCCGAAGGTCAGGGCCGCATGGTCTGCGTAGCAACGCTCAAAGAGCCGGATGCAGAGGTCGATGCCTCCGTCCAGGAGGGCCGCGCCGGACCACGCCACCTCTTTGCCGAAGAACAGGTTTCCGGAGGCGGCGGTATAGGATTCCCGGGGGGAGAACTCCCGGGCCATGTCGGGGAGGTACGCCTCGTCCGTGCCGCGCTTTTTGTAGGAATAACAGGTTTTCCCAGCGGTTTCGCTGTCGAAAAAGGAACCGATTTTCATAGGGACCCTCATTTCTGTTGATGGTATGATTTCAGTCTAATTGGTTTTGGGGGAGATTTCAACTGCTTTCTTGACAGGGAACCATAACAGGATTGACTTTTCGGTGGAAAAACCGGCGGGAATGTGGTACAATGGAATCAGCTTTAAGAGAAAGGAACAAACGACATGGCGGAAAATCTGACATACCGTGTGGAACCCGATGGATTTTATGGGGAGCTGGTCCGGCCGACGGAGGACAAGTATCCGGGGAAGGCCCTCATCTGCTTCAGCGGAAGCGACGGGGGAATCGGGCTGGCCCGGATGCTGGCGGGGGTTTTTGCGGGGCGGGGGCTGACGGCCCTGGCTCTGGCTTATGAGCGATCAGCGTTATCGCACCGAGGACGGCAAACATATCTCCATCGCCCTCGTCAATGTTTCCGATGAGAGGACAGAAGAACACAGCCTTTACAGGACCGGCGTCCTGCGTCATCTGACGGACGGCAGAAATCACTTCATCCATTGAGTCGTACTGGTCATAGAGGATATCCTGTTCCAGTTCCTCTTTGATGTCCTCGCTTGCCGCCCCAATAACAAGCGTCAGCATATTGGCATCGGCAATGGTGTTTTTCTCGCTCAGCGTGAGGAACAGATGCTGACCGAAGTCGGTCTCACTGAACAGCTTTACGCCGATGTCCTCGCCCTCGTTGTCGGTCAGCGTTTCGCAGTTGCCTTTGGCAAAATCCACACAGCGACAAAGGTATGCCGATTCATTCTCGCTGAACAGGCGGTCTTTGCTGACGAGACCGGAGCGCACGGCAAAGGCTTCCTTGACATATTCATAGTTCTGCGAGTAATCTCCCCAGAACACCGAGTCGCCACTTTCATTCTGTTTCCAGGTACAGAACATAAAGCCGTTCTTTTCGTTGTAGGTTGCCGCCAATACGGTATCTCCGAAAGAGGCAAGCTGTCTGTAATCGGAGACGCCATCAGCTTTCATCTGCGGTGCGTGTTCGTAGAGTCCGACATATTCCCGCACCGTAGAAATCTCATCCTGAATGTCTGCAATTTTACTGCGGTATTCATCCGAGAGGTTTTGGTCGGCATTGCTCAAATATTGACCGTTGTATTTTATCCGGCAGAGTGGGATGCCGTCCGAGGACACCTCCAACCATTCGTTTCCGTCCATCTTGGTGTCGTACCGAGCCTTGAGCCGTTTGGC
>CAKTCT010000066.1 GCA_934539585.1 uncultured Oscillospiraceae bacterium
CAAAGTAGCTGTGATCCGTCCCAAGCAGCGTCCCTACCAGACCAATAACTTTTATGCCGTATTAAAGCGGCAGGAAAAGCTGCCCCAGGGCTATGACACCGTCATCGGCGAAGGGGGCGGCTCCCTTTCCGGCGGCGAGCGCCAGCGGCTGTCCATTGCCCGGGCCATGATGAAGGACGCCCCCATCATCCTCCTGGACGAAGCCACCGCCAACGTGGACCCGGAAAACGAAAAGGAGCTGATGGAAGCCCTGGACCAGCTGACCCGGGAAAAAACCGTGATCCTCATCGCCCACCGGCTGAAAACCGTCCGCCGCGCCGACCAGATTCTGGTGGTGGACAAAGGCCGCATCGTCCAGCGGGGGACCCACGAGGAGCTGCTCTGCCAGGACGGCCTCTACCGCCGCTTCGTCGTGGGCCGGGAAAAGGCCGTGGGCTGGAAGCTGTGACTCCCAACGCAAAACCGCCGATCCTCTCAAGGACCGGCGGTTTTTTCTGCCAAAAATCAGGCGGATGGCGGGGAATCCCCGGATTCCTCCGGCTCCAGCAGGCCGTATTTGATCTGGATCCGCTGAATCTTCTCCATCATGGGGTTGGCCAGGACAAAGAGGAAGAACACCGTAGCCCCCGCATGGACCAGGTCAAAGGGAAAGCCCGACGCATAGGAGGCCAGCACCGCCTTCCAGGTCAGCGTCCCGGAAAACATAATCACCGACCCCACGTTGATAATGCCGCCGTAGACCACCACCGTGGCCACGCCGCCGAAAAGGCACAGCGCCCAGCGCTTCCGGGGAAGGAGCCCCTTCTGGACCAGAATCCCGGCCAGAAAGCCGATGATGCCGAAGCAGAACATCTGCCACGGGGTCCACGGCCCCTGTCCGAAGAAGAAGTTGGAGACGAACCCCGCCATGGCCCCCACCAGGAACCCGGCCTCGGGCCCCAGGGTCACGCCGGTGATAATCACGATGGCCACCACCGGCTTGAACTGGGGCAGCATGAAAAACGCCGCCCGCCCGGCCACAGCAATGGCGCTGAGGACCGCGATGGTCACAAGCTCCCGGGCCATGGGCCGCCGGTGCTCAAAGACCATGAAAAAGGGCAGCATGGTCACGGCCAGGATCAGCAGGCTGATCAGGTAGTATTTCCGGTCGTCCAGCACCACGATGCCGAAGGTGATGACCGCCGGGATCAGCACCAGAATCCCCACGGCGGCGGCCGCGGTCCGTTTGCTCAGCTTTGGCAGCATTGAATCACATCCTTACAGGTAACAGCGTTGGGGAACAGCCCGTGGGCCATCCGGCAGGCGGCGGAGGTGTAGAAGGTGTTGCCGCTGAAAAACCGCCGGGGCGTCCCCTGGGCGATGATGGAGCCGTCGAAGAACATGGCGCAGAGGTCCGCATATTCCGCACAGAATTCCACGTCGTGGGAGACCAGGACGATGGTCTTCCCCTGGGCCAGAATCCGCCGCAGAAGGGCCGCGAACCGCTCCTTATAGGGCGCGTCCATGCCCTTGGTGGGCTCGTCCAGGAGCAGGATTTTCGGCTCCAGCAGCAGGACCTTGGCCAGAGCCGCCCGCTGCTGCTCCCCGCCGCTGAGGTCGTAGGGGTGCCGGTCCAGGAGACCGGAAAGCTCCGCCACCTCCGTGACCTCCTGGAGGAGGGCCTTCCGCTTTTCCGCCGGGAGCCGCCGGTCCAGAACTTCTTCCAGGTCCTGGGCCACGGTGCTTTTGACGAAAAGGGTCTGGGGGTCCTGGGGGAGCATGGAGACGCCCGCCTCAGTGACAGGGTTGCCCTTACAGGGCTTCCCGCCGTAGAGGACCTTGCCCCGATAGGGCTTCTGCAAGCCGCAGAGCACTGACAGCATGGTGGATTTCCCGGAGCCGTTGCCCCCCACCACCGCAAAAAGGCTCCCCTGGGGCGCCTTCAGGGACAGGTCCCGGAGAACGTCGTCCCCGTCCTTCCGGTAGCGGAACCACACCTCCCGGAGCTCCAGCGCCGAAGGGCCGGCGGGAGCCGTTTCCTCGGGAAGGAGGAAGCCCTGCTTGTCCCGGTATCCCTTCTCCAAAAACCGGCGGCCGTCCCGGACGGTAATGGGGCACTCCCCCGCGGCCCCCAGGGCCCCGTAGATCCGCATAGGGGCGGGCAGCGCCTGCTCCATGGGGCTGCGGGTCTCCCACAGGATCCGGGCGGCCTCCTCCGGAGTTCCCAGGGCGGCCACCCGCCCCTCCTCCATGACCAGCACCCGGTCGGCCAGAAGGAACGCTTCTTCCAGGCGGTGCTCCGAAAGGATCACCGTAACGCCGGTCTCCCGGTTGAGCTTTTTCACCGTGTCCAAAAATTCCGCCGCGGCGATGGGGTCCAGCTGGGAGGTGGGCTCGTCCAAAATCAGCACGTCCGGGTGCATGGCCATGACCGACGCCAGGTTCAGAAGCTGCTTCTGCCCGCCGGAAAGCTCCGTCACCGATTTGTGGAACCAGGTCTGGATGCCGAAAAAGCTGGCCATTTCCGCCACCCGCAGCCGGATCTCCCCGGTGTCCAGGCCCAGACTTTCCAGGCCGAAGGCCAGCTCGTGCCAGACCTTGTCGGTGACGGTCTGGTTCTCCGGGTTCTGCATGACAAAGCCGATTTTTTCCGACTGGGTCCGGAAATCCACCTCGTCCAAAGGCTTCCCGCCGTAAATGACGCGGCCCTCCCGCTTCCCGTGGGGGGCCAACACCGTTTTCAGCTGCCGGAGCAGAGTGCTTTTTCCGCAGCCGGACTTCCCGCAGAGCAGGAGAAATTCCCCGTCCTCCACGGAAAACGTCACCCCGTCCAGGGCCTTTTTCTTAGCCAGAGGGTAGGTAAAGGTCAGAGCTTCGATCTGATACGCCGCCATTGCAGGTCCTCCCATACATCCAGTCCTACCGGCAGCAGCAGAAACGCCGTGTAGGCAACATCCGTCATGATGCCGGTGATCCCCGGCGCTTTCATCCCCAAGGAGGGGTAATACCGCATCTTCGTCTCCCCCAGGAACACCCCGGCCAGGAACACCGCGGCCAGTCCCCCCATGATCCCCAGCAGAATCCGGTCCCGGCGGTCCAGCCGGTACAGGGAAAAGCTGGTCCGCCCCCGGAGGCCGTATCCCCGGGACCGCATGGAATCCGCCGTTTCAATGGCGTTTTCCAGGGCCCAGGTGGTGAGGATGGAGAGGATACGCAGCCCGTGGCGGGCCCGTTCCAGAACGTTCCCGCTTCCCGGGTCCCGGCCGAGGCACCGCTGCCCGTCGGAGATCCGCCGGAGCTGGGCCCGGAACCGGGGCACGAACCGCAGCGCCATGGACAGCACCAGAGACAGCGCCGGGATCACCCGCCCGAAAAGGTACAGGAACTTGTCCGAGGTCATCACGGCGTTGTAGCAGGAAAACCACAGGGCCGCCGCCGCAAACAGCACCCCCATGGCCGCGCCGTAGAGGATGGATTCCAGGGTAATGGGATTGTTCCGCACATAAGTGAGGATGGTGACGCCCTGGTGGCTGAACATGGGGTTGATCACCGCCACCAGCAGCGCCGTGGGGATTACCCAGAGCATCCCGCCCTTGGCCGCGCCGGCCTTCCGGAGATACCCGAAGTACACCGCCGCCGCCAGCAGGGAGACCGCCAGGAACACCGGGTGCATCAGAAACATGGTACACCCGATGGCCCCCACGAAAAAGCAGAAGTTCACCGCCGGATGACAGCGGGAAAAGGCGTCGCCCATGTTATTCCGTTCCTCCCAGCCAGTCGCAGCCCAGGTCCCGGCCCAGGTCGCAGGTATAAAGCCATTCCACCTTGTCCCCGTCCTTCAGCTGATAGCGGCTGCACCCGTAGTTGGGGAACCACCCGTTGACCCGGTACATCCACCCGCTCAGCGAGCCGCAGTCGAACTCATAAAGGTTGTGGATGCCCTCGATGTAGCAGCTGTTGTACATGGGGGTGTTGGTGAATTCCATGTGGATCTTGTTGTTCCGGGTTTCCCGGAGAAGGACGTCAAAAACCGACTCCCCTTCGTAGAACGTCACCGTCTGCTCCGCTAAGATCACGCCGTCGGCGGGGAGCACCGACTCCTTGTCCATGTTGAACTTGTCCATGTTGTCCAGAATGGTGTCGCACCGGATGGATAGGGTGCAGGTATACGCCGTTTTGGTATCCACCTGGACGTCCTGGGGCTCCACGGGCTTGGGCTTGCCCTCGGGGATGGGGTCGGTCTGGTAGCGGTCCTTTTCCGGGGGAGCGCTGCTTTCAGCCGGTTCCGGCGCGCTGGAAGGCTCCGCCGGAGCAGAGCTTTCCGCAGGCTGGGAGGAAACCGGTTCTTCCGGAGCCGAGGATTCCGCCGGAGCCGCGCTTCCCTCCGCCGCAGAGCTCTCCCCGCTTTCCGCAGAGGATTCCTCCAGTGCGGAGCTCTCCTCCGGGACCGAAACCTCCGACGCCTCGGAAGCCTCAGACGACTCAAAGCTCTCCGACACCTCCGATACCACGGAGAAAACGGAGCTTTCCGTCTCCGGCAGGGGCCGTGTCTGCCCGCAGCCGGTGAGCAGCAGCGCCGCCAGACCTATTCCCAGCAATAACCGGTTCCAAGTTTTCATGTTCGCTCTCTCCTGCAAAAATCAAAGTAAGAGGGGGCCGGGAAAGCCCCCTCTGTGTGTTTAGCCGATCCAGCGGCCGGATGCGTCAACCTTGTATCCGTCCGGGGTCGTGGTGTTGGCAAGCATTGCGCCGGAAGCGCTGAGGTAGTACCAGCTGCCGTCCAGGTTGAGCCAGTTGGTCTTCATGCCGCCCCAACCCAGGAAGTAGTACCAGCTGCCATTGACCTTCTTCCAGCCGGTGGCCATCTTGCCGCCGTCCAGATAGTACCAGGTGGCGTTGACCATCTGCCAGCCGGTGGCCATGGCGTGGTCGGAACCGAAGAAGTACCAGGTCCCTTCGATGTTCAGCCAGCCTTCCGCCAGGGCGTCGTCCTTCAGGAAGGACCACTTGCCGCTGTCGTGCTTGCGCCAGACGCCGCTGTCGTCCGAAGCGGGGTACTGGAGAACGATCTCGCCCAGAGCATCGCTCCGGTCCTGCAAAGCGCCGTTTCCGTCGCAGAAGTACCACTTGCCGTCCAGCTTGAACCAGCCGGTGAGCATCGCGCCCCAGGGACGCAGGTAGTAGGTCTTGCCGCCGGTGGTCAGCCAGCCGGTGCTCATGACGCCGTCTCTCTGGAAGAAGTACCAGAAGCCGTCCACCTTGACCCAGCCGGTGAAGTGCTCGGAGCCGGTGGGATCAAAGAGCTCCCAATGGCTGTCCTCGTACTGCCGCCAGAGGTATTTTTTGTCCTTGGAGAGGTACGCCTTGACCACCTTGGTCTTGGAGCCTACCCGGTTGTTGTAGATGGGAGCCTTGCCGCCGGTCATCCGCTGGTAAGCCAGCAGCGCCAGAGCAGCCTGGTCGGTAGCCATGCCGTCGGCAACGCCGCCTTCGGCTCCGCCGCCGGTGGCAGCCCCGGCCTGGACGTGCATAAAGCCGCCGTCCTTGGCCTCAAAGGTCAGAAGGGCATCCAGGAGGGAGTGGCCGTTCTTGACAAACCGGCTGTCGCTGTTGGGGTCGATCCCCATGCCGCAGAGGGCGATAATGGTCTGGGCCACAGACTCGGAGTTGTTGGAACCCCAGCTGCTGAGGCCGCCGTTGGATTCCTGGAGCTTGGAGAGAATGGCCACGCCGCGTTTCACCACCGCGTCAACCTTGGGGTCGTCCCGGTAGGGAGTCAGGGCCTGGAGGGCCATGGCGGTCATATCCGGGTCCGCGGAAACGCCCATAAAGTCAAATCCGCCGCCGGAAATCTCGTTGGCCAGAATCTCGTTGATGTACTTCTGACGGATGTCAGGGTCAGAGGTCTCATAGCCCTTGGTGTCCAGAGCGATCAGCGCGAAGATCACGCCGTTGACGCCCTGGCTTTTGACCTTGTCGAAGTTGGCCAGTTTTTCCACCAGGTTGTAGCCGCCCACGTTGGTGGCGTCTCTGCCGATGGCGGACAGGCCCATGATCACCCGGGAGTACTCGGTGTATTTCCGGTCGCCTTCCAGGATGCCGTCGTTTTCCTTCAGGGTGTTGACCACGTTTTCGTAGTACTTGTCATAGTACCCGGAAGCAACGCCGTACTCGCCGCCGGACAGGGCGATGATGGACCACTCGCCGCCGACGGTGCCGATGGTGGGATCAGGAGTATGCCGGTAGATGTAGTCCAGCGTCCGTTCCAGCACGTCGGAAACGTCCGCAGGCTCCTTCACGCTTCCGGAACCGCCGGAGGTCTGGGGGATGCTGTTAAGAATGGTCTTGGCGTCGGCCAGAGCCTTGGCGACCGTAGCCTTGTCCGCAGCGGCGTTGATGGCCGCTTTTCCGTCGGCAACCGCCTCGGCGATGGCCTTCTGGCCCGCTTCGTCGTACTTGGAAGCGTCCTTGTAGCCTTCCAGCTCGGCGATGGCCGCTTCCTTGGCAGCTTCCAGTTCCTTCTTGTCGGTGTAGGTCTTTTCGATGGCGTCCAGAGCTGCTTTGGCGTCGGTGAGAGCCTTGGCTACCGCATCTTTGTCCTCGGCGGCGGCAATGGCTTCTTTTCCGGCGGCAACAACGTCGGCCATGGATTTCTGGGTGTCCTCGTCAAATTCGGAAGCGACCTTATAGCCGTCCAGTTCCGCGGTGGCCGCATCCTTGGCGTCCTGGAGTTCCTTCCGGTCGGTAGCTTCCTTGGCAATGACGTCCAGAGCCGCTTTGGCGTCGGCAAGCGCCTTGTCCACCGCGTCCTTGTCCTCGGCGGCGGCGATGGCGTCCTTAGCGGCCGCAATGACGTCGGCCATGGCGTCCTTGGCGGCATCGTCGTAGTTGGCGGGGTCCTTGTAGCCGTCCAGTTCCGCGGAAGCCGCGTCCTTGGCGTCCTGGAGAATCTCCGCTTCGGTCTTCTTCACGCTGACGGTGAAGTCCGGCAGCTGGCAGAAGTACCGTTCCATAATCGGCGCGTTGAGGTTGGGGTCGCCCTGGCCGTAAACGCCCTTGTCGGCGCCCAGCTGAGAGCCCCACTAGGAGGAGAAAATCCGCCCGCCGGTGAAGGTGAACTCCCCGCCCTTGTCAAAAGTCACTTCAAAGGAGTTCTTGGTGGCCAGATCCCACTGAGAGCAATAGCCCTTGAAGGTATCCTTGGACATGGTATACTCAACAAAGGTGCCCGCACTGGCCCGTGTGCCCGTACTGTGCCAGGTGGGATTGTAAATGGTCGCCAGCTTGTAGACAGGGTTCGCAATGCCCCTGAAGGAGACCACCGCAGTGTCGCCGCTTTCCAGAGGCTGGCCGGGGTTGGTCTTGTTGGCCACGTTGATCTCGATCTTCCGGGCGTCGATGACCTGGTAGAAATGCCGGATACCGGCCTTGTTTTTCGCAGTCACACCGATGATGTTGCTGCGGTTTTCCAGCGGCAGGATGTACTCGCCGCCGTCGCCCTTGACGATATGGCCGTTGCAGGTCACCTGAACGGAATCCGCGCCCTTAATGGCCAGGTTATAGGGGTAATCCACGGTGTCGCCGTCGGTGTAGTAGATGGTGTCGTAAGAGGTCAGGGGCTCCCCGGCCTTAATTTTCGCCTCGGAGAGGATGGAGATGCCGGTTTTCTCCGGATCGCTTTTGGAAACGGAGAAGACCACATATGCCGCGTTGCAGTCGGCAGTCTTGCCGAAATACAGGTCCTTGTACTCCAATTCGTCGTAGGTCACTTTGATAATGGTAACGCCGGGCATGATTGCCGTAACCGTCACCTTGTCCGTGGTGGCGTCGGTATCCAGGCCCACGCTGCTGCCGCTGACCACCTCAAAGTGGAAGGTAGGCCGCTGCACGTCGTTGTTGATGGCGTCGCTGATGATCTGGGGGACCCGCCGGGGATAGATTTCCGCAGTCTCGCCCACCAGCAGCTCCTTGAAGTCGTACTGGAGCCACAGGTCGTTCTCGAAATCATCGGGAATGTTGGAGGGAACCTGGGGTTCCTCGGGGTCAGGCTCGTCTCCGTTGTTGGCCAGGGAGTTGATGGCCGATTTGGCCTTCTTGAACAGCATGGCCACTTCTTCCGCGTCATTGGAATTTTCAATCGCCGTAATGCATGATTTTACCAGCTGCCCCCACAGCTCACGGTTTTCGTCGTTCTGCTCCGCCAGGCGGTAGTTGGCGAGGTATTCGCAGGCGGCATGCACCCTCTCGTTAAGGGCGCCATTCACATCATCCAGGGAGTAGCGGTGGCTCACGGAGTTGTCAAGCTCCTCCACGATCAGTTCCACCAGATCCTGGGTGACGCCGTCGGCAACGCCGCCGGCCAGCCAGCAAGGGGTCTTGGAGGCCCGGTCCGTCACGGTGAGCTCCTTCACCACATCGCTGAAGGTCAGCGCACCCGGGAAGAGACGCATAATGTTCTCGCCCAGGACGTACCGGTCTTTCACATCATCGGGCAATTCCTTGGTCTGGGCCAGATACTCGGTGATTTCCGTCTTGTCCGCCATATCCGCCGCAGCGCCCCAGCCGCAGCCAAGGTCCCAGCCATAGCCGTAGGTGGTGAACTGCAGCCGGATCACATCGCCGCTGTTGGGCTTATACTGGCCCATGCCGACGTTGGCCATGGTCCCGTTGACGGTGTACATCCAGCCGGACATATTGGTGTAGTCAAACTCGCCCAGCCATTCGTCTTTGTTTTCTTTCAGCGTAACATTTTTGGAGTCCAGATACTCCTGCAGATACTGGGGCAGGCAGGTCCAGCCCTTGTCCGCGCCCTTGATCTGGGAGAGGTAGAAGGAGCTCATGTTGCCGGTGTACTTGATCTCCAGCCCAGCCTCCTCAAAGGCCCGCACCAGGATCGTAGCGCAGGTGTCGCCCTCGTAGAGGTCCACCAGGGTGGGCTCATAGAAATAGCCCTGGCCCAGGGTGAATGTCTCGCCGGACAAAATCACCTTGCCGATAGGCTCTGCTTCCGCCGCCTCGTCGGCAAAAACCACTGTGGGAGCCGCTGACAGCGCCAACCCCACAGCCAGTATAGAAGCGGTAATCCGCTTCCAGACTGCTTTCCAATTCACGTTCATCCATCCTTTCCTTTCTTCCGTTTTCCTCATGAAAACAAAAGAGCAGCCCTCAAAACCGTGGGCTGCATTTCTATATGAATCGTATTTTGGCAATACGAAACATACCAATCTGATCCCCACCGACAGACTGTTGGCTGTTTATGGCAGGTCTCCTGACTTAGAGCTTCCAGCCTACTCCGCGTGCCTTCCCGCTGACGCAGTGACCGATTCGCGTTTCGTAGCCCATACAGTAGAGTGAGCTGTCCCGGATTCTCACCGGGTTCCCTTTTCATCCACGGTAAACGTGGAACCATAACCAGTAGGATTTTGTATTTTTCGCTACTATTGTGGCATGGAACGCATGCTTTGTCAATGGAAAAAAACAACGAAAAATCGTAGTTTTTTCATAGACATGTCGCCGCGGCCATCATCCTCGCGCCAAGTTTCATTAGCCGCGCGACAGGCTGCGCGGCGACGATTGTAGAAACCCGTAGGAAATTTTTCCGCAGCGTTGGCAGAAATAACAGAAATAAGTTTTCGGTCCAGCCTTTTTCAAAAGGCTGGCAGGGTGGAGGGGCAGCGCCCCTCCTCGCTTTCCGCAGAAAGCGAAATCCCCCTACTGATCCCAAAAGATCAGGAAGGGAAGGCCCGACAGCCCGGTGGGC
>CAKTCT010000067.1 GCA_934539585.1 uncultured Oscillospiraceae bacterium
GCCGAGGTTATCCACAGAATATGCTGGTAGACCTCTGCTAAACGGAAACTTTGCAATTTATGCGGTGTTGCCTTAAGGACCTCCAGGGTGGCGGTCCGGTAGCCGGAAAGCTGCTCAATCTCCCGGCCCAGGTCCTCAATCTCCCCCGGCAGCAGCATGAGCTTGACCAGGTCGGTGGGAGTGGCCGCGCCGTAGTGGTCCATGAGCTCCTGGTTCCGGAAATCCGGGGATTTCACCCCGGCCAGCAGGATGTGGAGCTTAGCGTCGTCCCCGCTGATCTTCCGGATCTCCTCCACCCGGTTATACGAAAGGCTCCGGAGGACGAAAACCACCGGCTCCTCTCCCTTCCGGGAAAGGCGCTTGATCCTGACCTCCCGCTCCTGCACCGGGATCTCTTTTTCCCGGGCAAGAAGAATCTGCAATGCGTCCATGTTCGTCCTCCTTTACTGGTTCAGCAGGATGGGCAGCTCGATGTCCTCGATGACATCCAGGATGCGGATGGTGGCTTTCAGGTTGACCACGCTGCCCGTGTCCGCCTGCCGCAGCTCGTCCTCGGTCATGCCGGAAACGTCGAAGCCGTTGGTTTTCAGCCAGGTCCGGTTGGCGTCGGGGTCCATGGCCACCTCCGGGTCCGCCCCCAGGATGCCGTCGGTGGCCAGGCTTTCGAAATACCCCTTGATGGCGCTTAAAAGCAGGCAGCGGTTGTCATAGGAGTTGGGGTACTTTCCGATGAACTGGTCCTCGGCAGTGAGGGTGATGTCCTCCCGGATCAGATCCATGACCTCGATGATCTTGATTTTCTGGTAGGCCGCGCTTTTTCCGGTCAGGGTGGTCAGGCTGTTGACGGCCCGGCCGGTCTTGAACTTCCGCCCGTCGTGCCAGATGATGAACTTCCCGGCCTCCACGGCGGTGTCGGCGTCGGAGCGGCTCAGGCGGGTGGCATCGGTGAGCTCCGGCAGCTCCACATAAGACTTCGTGGGGTCAGCGGTCTCAATGGACTCGAAGGGCCGGACGACCCGGGAGTACCAGATGTTGGTGCCGCCGATGCGGTCCGCTGTGACCATATCTTCGATCTGGGGCTGCTTGATGACGAAAAACTCTTTGTAGATGTAGCCTTTTTCGTACCACTCCCGGAGCTTGGTCAGATAAGAGAGGTACAGGGGGTGGGAGGCCCGGGTCATGATCTTTCCGTCCTCGGAGAGGTAGTTGGGGCCGATGCCGTCTTTTTCCATGAAGATGCCGGCAGAAGCAGGGGAGTTACAGTCCGGACCAGTATCCCGCCGACTGCGAGAACAAGCTGATGAACGCCATCAACAACGCCGACATCGCCGACGCCACGGAGCAGCTGGACCTTCTGCTGGATACCATTTCCCGGATGCGGTCGCCAATCTTTCTCCAGAACTTTATCAGCAGCTTTATCCGCCGGCTCAGCGAGCTGCTGGTGAAATCGGGGAAGCAGCCGGAAAAAATCCTGGACCGGCAAACTTTGGAGCGGCTTTACCTCCCGGAGACCTACCACGATGATCTGCGGAGCTACTTCATTGAAGTCATTACTGCGGTGATCCATGCCACCAACTCCTCCTCGGAGCAGCGGATGGAGCAGTATTATGCCGGGATTCTGGCGTATATCCAGGAGCACTATGCCGAGGACCTGTCCCTGGGGGACGTCAGCGAGCACCTTTCGATCAGCAAGAACTACGTCAACGTGGTGATCCGGGCCTGCGCGGACATGACCTTCGTGCAGCTTCTCACCAAAATCCGCATCGACACCGCCTGCGACCTGCTGAAAACGCGGAATTACACCATCAACGAGGTATCGGAAAAGGTGGGGTTCAACAGTCCCCGGTACTTTATCCAGGTTTTTAAGCGGCAGATGGGCGTGACGCCTGGGCAGTTCCTCTTTTAGGGGCTGCTCCTTTGGAAAAAGAAACCGTCGAATCCGAAGATTTTTCCTGAAAGCGTCAGGGGAGAGCTTCGGATCCGGCGGTTTTTGTCGTTTTGGAGAAGAAGCGGGACAGCCAATTTATCGGAGCGGGACATTTTTTCGGTTCCGGGAATCCGGGGCGGAAAACCGGGGAAATCGGGCGTCAGGGGAGGCTTTTTCCGGAAATCCGGGCGGGAAAGGGGGACTTTTTGCCAAAGGAAGCGGATGGACGGGAAAGAGCGGGGATAATTTTTTCGGGAAAAAGGCAGCCGGACAATCGTTCCGGGAGGTACACTTTTTCGGGGAGGGGGGATTTCCCAAAGAAACGTCCCCGGCAGAAAAACAAACCCTTGATTTGCGGCGGGGAATCCCGTATGCTGTATGTGTGATTTCGCTGGAAATCCTGCTGGGACGGCTGAAAATGTTGGGCGTTCTGACGGGTGCTCTGCGGGTCGCAAATCATATGAAGAACAGACCAACGTTCATATCAACTGGATCTCCATCGAAAGCGCCGATGCGACCACCGCGTTCAACCTGACCCTGGCCAGCCACGACTATCCCGACGTGTACGCCTGCCGGTTCTCCACCAGCGAGATCATGATGTGCGCCGACGATAACGTTCTGCTGCCGCTGAACGACCTCATCGACGACTATGCTCCCAACCTCAAGCAGAAATGGGAGGAAAATCCCAGCTTCGTGAAGTATATGACCGCGCCGGACGGCAACGTCTACACCTTCTTTGACGCGGACACCGGCACCCATCTGCTGGCCGAGAACAAGATGTTCGTGTACAAGCCCTGGTTGGATAAGCTGGGACTGGACGTTCCGGAGACCACCGAGGAATTCAAGGATATGCTCATTGCCTTCCGGGACCAGGACCCCAACGGAAACGGCAAGAAGGACGAGATTCCCTACCTGTCCTGGATGGGCTGGGGCGGTTCTTCTCCCTTCGGCTACATGATCGATCCCTTTGAGCTGTCCACCGACTTCTTCAAAGAGGCTGACGGCACCGTGGTCTACAAACGCAACACCGACGGCTTCCGCGACGGCCTGGCCTACATGCGGGACCTCTATGCCGAAGGGCTGATCACCGAGGAGACCTTCGTTCAGGATATGACCCAGCTGTACTCCGTGGTTGCGGCGACGGATGAGAGCAGCGTTGTGGTGGGCTGCTCCTCCGGTATCTGGCAGGGCATGTTCTGCGACAACACCGGCGTCAACCAGCAGAGCGAATACATCGCCATTCCTCCTCTGAAGGGGCCCACCGGTCTGCGTCAGACGGCTACCACCTGCCCTGACGGCATTTACACCTTCTTCCAGAATGACTGCGCCATCACCAAGGAGTGCAAGTACCCCGAAGTCGCTGTGGATTACTGGCTGGGTGAGGAAGCGACCTGGATCCAGTACTACGGCTGGGAAGAAGGCGTTGACTACGAGGTCCTGGACGAGCCCAGCGTTCGCGGCGACGCGAAATCCTACCGGATGCTCTTTAACGCCAACCCTGTGCAGAACACCAACTGGCTGAACACCGTTATTCCGCGCTGCGACTTCTATGACGTCCGGTTCTCCATGACCTACGACCCCACCAACATCGACACCCTGCTGTGGCAGGTGGCCCAGCCCTACAACGACTACCTGGTCTACACCGGCAAGCCTTTGGTCAGCTGGAGCTCCGACAGCGCCCTGGCAGAACAGCAGAGCAACTACCGGACGCTGATCAACGAGTACGTCAAGGAAAACGAGGTGGCCTTCGTCATCGGCACCCGGAATCTGGATACCGAATGGGAAGCCTACAAGCAGGAGCTGCTGGATCTGGGACTGGAAGAATACACCAAGATCATGCAGGAAGT
The DNA here is from genome assembly GCA_934539585.1 of uncultured Oscillospiraceae bacterium. Lineage (GTDB taxonomy): Bacteria > Bacillota > Clostridia > Oscillospirales > Ruminococcaceae > Merdivicinus. The sequence goes on from CAKTCT010000067.1 coordinate 3,775, forward strand.
TTACAATCAGTAATCGCGTCCTTTCAAAGCCGGGGGTCATACAGGCTCCCGGCTTTTCCTTAAACAGGGCCGCCGGAGGAGTCCGGCGGGAAGGCATCAACGGCGGCGGCGCGCCGCAGGAGAGGAAATAGCATGACAAATCGCGAGCGGTTTCTGGCCGCTTTGAACGGGAGTCCCCAGGAGCGTCTGCCCATGGTCGAATGGGCGGACTGGTGGGACAAAACTGTCAGACGCTGGGAAGGAGAAGGACTTCCGGCGGGACTCAAGAACCCGGAGATCATCGCCTACTGGAATCTGGACCCCATGCTCCAGTACTGGCTGCGATCGGCGGGGGAGGGATGCCCGCGGCCCAAGGAACACGGGCTGGGGATCATCGAGGACGAGGCGGGTTACGAAGCGGTCCGTCCGTATCTGTACCAGGACAAATCCATCGCCCGGATGGTGGAGTGGACCAAGCAAGTAAAGCCCCGCCACGACAGCGGCGAGGCCGTGGTGTGGAACACCTTCAAGGGCTTTTTCTGGTTCCCCCGGACGCTGTTCGGGATCGAGCCCCATTTGTACGCCTTTTACGACTATCCGGAGCTGATGCATCAGATCAACCAGGACCAGTGCGACTTCTGCATCCGGGCCATCCATGCGGTGTGCCAGGTGTTTGCGCCGGATTTCATCACCATTGCGGAGGATATGTCCTACAATCACGGGCCCATGCTGTCCAAGGCGCTGTTTGACGAGTTTCTGGCGCCCTACTACCGGCCGGTGGTGCCGGTGCTGAAGGATTACGGCGTTTCCATTCTCATCGATTCCGACGGGCAGGTGGATTCCATGATCCCCTGGCTGGAAGCCTGCGGCATTGAGGGCATCCTTCCTCTGGAGCACCAGGCGGGAGTCGATGTGGAGCGAATCCGCAGGGAGCACCCCGATTGGAAGATGCTGGGCGCTTTCGACAAGATGATCATGCATCTGGGAGAGGACGCCATGCGGCAGGAGTTCGAACGGCTGCTGCCGGTGATGCGTTCGGGGCGGTTCATCCCCGCGGTGGACCACCAGACGCCTCCGGACGTCTCTTTGGAAAACTACCGGATTTACCGCCGGCTTTATGAGGAATATGCGAGGAAGGCGGTTCAGCCGGAGGGTTGAGGCGGAGCTTCTTCGTTCAAAATCGAAAACCGGCAGCCCTGGGGAGTGAAAGTTCCTGGGGCCGCCGATTTATTGCATTTTCGTGGTCTGCCGGTACTGGGACGGGGTTATTTCCATGATCTGTTTGAAGCTGCGGGTGAAGTAGTTGGCGTCGGGGAAGCCGGTCCGGGCGGCGACCTCCGACAGGGGGAGGGACGGGTCCTGGCGGATCAGGGCCGCGGCCTGCTGGATGCGGAAGGTCTGGATATACTTCTGGGGGGTGGCGCCCAAAAGCCGCTTGAACAGGCGGATGAAGTGGTTCACGCTGATATGGAGGGCGTCGGCGATGCCGCTGACGGTGAGCTTTTTGTCAAAGTGCCGGCGGATGTAGAACAGCGCTTCCCGGACGGTTTCGTTCTGGGTCGCCAGGTGGTTCTGGATGGGGGTGTAAGCCTGCTCCTGCCGCAGGATGTCCAGGATGGTGAGAAGGGAAATCTGGATGGGCAAGGCGTTTTCCTCCGGGGTGCGGCCAAGGTGGAGGAGGCGGCGGATCAGGGCCAGAATCTCCTGCTGCCAGGGGGTTGCGCCGGTGAGCTTCTGGGTCAGGGAGAAGCGCTGGGGTGGAATCTCCTCATAGAACTGCCGGCAGGCGGGGTTGGTGTCCGAGGGAAACAGGAACTTTTTCCCGAACAGGATGCCCTGGTAAGAGCCGCAGGGCTGGGCGGGCTCCAGGAAGGCGTGGATGCTGTACTGGTCCAGGAACAGCGCCTCCCCGGGGCGGAGCCAGTAGTCCGCACCGCCGGCCAGGTAATGGAAGGAGCCTTTGGGGACGTAGATGATCTCGTACTCCCCGTGGTAGTGGACATCGAAGTGGTCCGCTCTCTGGGGGTCGTGGCGGTAGAAGGCGTAGGTGAAGGAATCTGTTCCGCGCAGGGCGAGTTCCGGGTTGTTGGGCTCTGACAAGAGACCGCCTCCTTAAAAGGTGCTGCTGTTCCTATTGTATCACGGCCGCTCCGGAAAAAGCAAGGGCGTTTTGCCTTGGAATGGTGATTTTGTGCTGGTAAAAGGGTGATATTCTTCTAACGTTCCGGTGGTGGAGTGTGATATATTGAAGATATCAACACAGGCGAGTCAAAAGGAGTGTAAGCGCATGAGCGATAAGAAAATTCTTTACGATCTGGCGTCCCGGGTATCCGAGGTCGCCCACAGCCCGGAGATGCAGGAGCACCGGCGTCTCTGGCGGAACCAGAACAGCTTCAAGGGGGACCGGCCCCTGATCTACCTCCGGGCCTTCGGCTTTGACGAGAATTTTGACCCCTCGGTCCTGAAGTGTACCGACCCCTTTCTCCGGCATTACGAGCGGGAGCTTCACCAGGAGCTATACCGCAGCACTCTGGGGGACGATTACATCGTGGAGCCCTGGCTGACCCTGGACGCCACCTACGTCATGGAAAACGGCCAGCGCTGGGGTATCCCGGTGGCGCTGGGCGAGAAGCCTGCGGGCGGCGGTGCGGTGGCGTTCCATCCCAGTCTGGTGGAGGAGGATATCTCCTGCCTGCGGGCCGCGCCCTATGAGGTCAACGAGGAGGAGACCGCCCGGCGGGCGGAGCGGCTGTCCGAGGCGCTGGGCGGCGCTATGCGGGTGTTTGTATCCCGGCAGGGGCCGTACTCCATGTGGAGCGGGGACATCTCCACGGACCTGGCCAAAATGCGGGGGCTGGAGCAGCTGATGTGGGACACCTACGACAATCCGGAGTGGCTCCACACCTTGCTGGCCTTTATGCGGGACGCCATTCTGGCCAATCTGGAGCAGGCGGAAAAGGCCGGGGGATTCTCCCTGGCGGACCACCAGAACCAGTGCATGCCATACAGCCTGGAGCTGGGCGACCCCGATCCGGACGTCACCGGCGTTTCCATGAAGCAGATGTGGCGGTTCATGGCGGCTCAGGAATTCACCAGCGTGGGGCCGGATATGTTCTGGGAGTTCCTTTTGCAGTACCAGATCCCCATTCTGGAAAAGTTCGGCCTGACGGCTTACGGCTGCTGTGAGAATCTGGCCCAATTTATCCCCTGCCTGCGGAGGGTGCCCAACCTGCGCCGGATCGCGGTGTCGCCTTTTGCCGAACCCCGGAAGTGCGCCGAGCAGATCGGGAAGGATTACATCCTGTCCTGGCGGCCCAGCCCGTCTCTGATGCTGGCGACGGGGCTGGACGAGGATTTCGTCCGGAAGTACATGCAGGAGCATTTCGCCATTTTCAAGGAAAACGGCAACTTCTTCGACATCACCCTGAAGGACGTGGAGACCGTCCACCATCAGCCGGAAAACGTCCGGCGGTGGGTGGAGATCGTCCGCCAGGAGATCGAAAAGAGTTTCTGAAAAGAGAACTCCCGTCCTCCATATTCCGGAGGGCGGGAGTTTTTGCGCGGTATGGGGTCAGCGGGTCAGGACGGTTGGGGTGTTGGGGAGGATGGGGAGGGTCTTCCCGGCGAATTTCAGGGTGCCGCCGGGGATGTCCGACAGGACCTCCACCCGGTCTTTTTCCGCAGAGACCCGGATGAGGCCGCCGGGGGTGGGGACCTGGCCCCGGAACCAGTCCAGGCCGCCCAGGTTGGGCTCCACGGTGAAGGTGGAGTAGCCGTCTCCGGTGGGATTGACGCCCAGGTAGAACCGGCCAAGGAGGTAGATGGGGCTGGCTCCCCAGGCGTGGCAGAGGCTCTTGCCGAAGGGGGTGCCGTACATATGGAGCTGCTCCGCGCCGGGGAGGGTGGGGTCGTACTCCTCCCAGAAGGTGGTGGCCCCTTCCCGGAGCATGCCGCCCCAGTATTCCAGCATCTTTTCCGTCACGGTCTCCAGGCGGCCGCCGGCGCAGTCGCTTTCCAGCTCGTAGAATTTGAAATAGGGGGTGGTGATGGGGGCCACGGCGTCGTTTTCCAGGACGTTTTTCCGGATGAGGGCCGCCTGGCGGGCGTCGGCGATGCCGAAGCGGATGGCAAAGAGGTTGGTGTGCCGGGTGACGCGACGGTTTCCGGAGGTGAAGCTGTCGATGAACGCGCCCTGGTCCTCGTCCCAATAAAGACGGAGGATTTTTGCCCGGAGGTCCGCGGCCCGGTCCCGGAAGGGGGCGGCGTCATAGCCCAGGCGGTCCCGGATGTCGGCGAAAACCTCCAGGGCGGCGGTAAAGAGAATCTGCTCGGCGCAGATGGGGCCGTCCTTGTCCAGCTGGTTGGCCCAGTCCACGAAAATCCAGTCCCCGGGGCGCTGGCAGGCCAGGCCGTTTTCATCGGCGCGGCTGATGCAGAACTCCATGAGGCTTTCCATCTCGGGGTAAATCTGTCGGACAAAGGCCAGGTCGCCGGTATAGCGGAGATAATCCGCGAAGCCCAGGACCCAGTAGAAGGAGTAGTCCATGATGGTGTTGATGTGGCGGTCCATGGGGCCGTTGCCGCGGAGGGCGATGGCGGTGCGTTTGCAGATGTCGTTATCGAAGAACAGGTAGTCGTTTAGGAGGTAGCTCTGGTAGGCGTCGCCGGACCAGACGTAGCGGTCCCGCTTGATGCCGTCCAGGAAGAATTCCCGGGAGTTCAGCTCCAGGGTGTAGCAGCTTACGTCCCAGATGCGGTTGATGGTTTCATCGGAGCAGGTGAAGCTGCCCTTGCGTTCCAGGGGGAGGTACTCGTACCGGGCTTCGATTCTTTGGAGGGTCACGCCGTCATCGGGGAGGATGCGGACGTAGCGGAAGCCCCGGGCAGGCTCCTCCAGCACGGGAGCGGCGGTTTCAGCGATCCAGCTGCAGGGGGTGTCGCTGAGGGCTTCCTCCAGACTTTCGCCGTAGAGGATCCGGACGGTGCCGGAGCCGGAAAGCTCCAGGCGGAGGGCGGCGAAGGTCTCCTGCCCGGCGTCAAAGAGGAGGCCCTGGGCGCAGTCCACGGGGGTCAGGGGCAAGGGGCGGAGGGCCAGGCGGTAGGTAGAGGGGCCGGACTCCCGGGCGTTGAAATTCCAGAAGCCCACAGGGCGGTAGTCGAAATTGTTGTGGGCGGCTTCCCAGGTGTCGTCGGAGACGATGGTCGCGCCTTCCACGAAAATGGCGGGGAGGCCGGTGAGGTTGGCGGTCTCCACGGTGATGGAGACGTCTCCCGCCGGGGCTTCCAGCCATTCGCCGGCCGGGTGGTAGACGTAGTTTATGGTCACGCCGCCGATGCCTTCGATGGTGACGCGGAATTTTTCCGGCTTTTCCAGGTGAAAGGTCCGGCGGAAGAAGACCGTGTGCCAGCAGTCCCGGACGGCCCAGGGCTCCGGGCGGATGCAGTTGCGGTCCAGCCGCCGGACGGCGGTCAGGAGGTGAAGGTGGGTTTCAAAGTCGCCGAATTTCCAAATCCAGGTGGGAGAGTTCATAGGGTGATGTCCTTTCTGTGTGGGGTTACTTTTAGTGTAATGGATGAAGGGGGCGTTTGCAATAGACAATATTTGAAGGGGATCGATTTTTTCGCGCTTTTTTGAGGAAAACGGGTGCTTTGCAAAAAACTTCAACTTTTTTTCAAAAAAGGGTTGACAAAAGGGGGAGGGGGCGATATAATAATAAAGCTGTCTCGAAAAGCGGACGGTAACGCAGAGGAATCCGGAAAAAGATTTGAAAAAAGTCTTGACAAACGGAA
>CAKTCT010000068.1 GCA_934539585.1 uncultured Oscillospiraceae bacterium
GTAGGACCTGCCAAATCCGATTCAAAATTGGCAGCACTACCGGCCTATGCGGCTACGTTCGCTTTGGATTATTGATAAGTGATTCATAGCACCCCTTCTTTTCCCGCGTGGGAAAAGAAGGGGGAGAAAAGGACGCTCGGGTGGCTCCCGCCCCCCGAGACCCCCTAAAGTCGCGCCTGGGGCTTCGGAGGGCCCCGATATTACCCCGCGGTGGACACGGCCGCCGCAATTGGTGCGTGGACAGTAGGCATCCAGCTGCCACTTTCGGACGCTCATGTCCTCACGATAGGCTTTGGGGGCAGGCGGCGGCCTGACGCTGTACCGATAGGCGTACTTCCTCAAACGTTGGCTTGACGTGGTACTTTGGTGCCCTCACTCGGCGTTTCAGAAAAAACTACGCTTCCTTGCTCAGCTTCGAGGTCTGCCGCTGGGCCATGACCAGGTTGTAGTAGACCGACTTGTGCCGCAGGAGCTCCTCGTGGGTGCCCATCTCCACAATCCGGCCCTTGTCCAGGACGATGAGCCGGTCGGCGTTGCGGAGGGTGGACAGCCGGTGGGCGATGGCGAAGGTGGTGCGGTTCTCCGTCAGCCTGGCCAGAGCCTCCTGAATCAGCTTCTCCGTCTCCGTGTCCAGGGAGGCTGTGGCCTCGTCCAGAATCAGGATCCGGGGGTCCCGGAGAATGGCCCGGGCAATGGCGATCCGCTGCTTTTCGCCGCCGGAGAGCTTGTAGCCCTTGTTGCCGATGTACTCCTGGTAGGCGTTGGGCATCTTGCAGATGAAATTGTGGGCGTTGGCGATTTTTGCGGCCCGGACCACTTCATCCATGGTGGCGTCGGGCTTGGCGTAGAGGATGTTGTCCAGCACCGTGCCCTCAAAGAGGTAGGTCTCCTGCAGAACCACGCCGATCTGGCTCCGGAGGGTGTTCTGGGAGATGTCCCGGATGTCCGTGCCGTCGATGCGGATGGAGCCGGAGCTGACGTCGTAAAGCCGCATGATCAGGTTGATCATGGTGGATTTTCCCACGCCGGAGGGACCTACGATGCCGATCATCTCTCCGGGCTGGACCTGGAAGGAGATGTCCTTGAGCACCGGCTTGTAGACCTTGTAGCCGAAATTCACATGGTCAAAGGTCACTTGCCCCCTGACGTCCAGGTCCACGGAGTGGGGACGGTCGGCCACGTCCTCTTTTTCGTCGATGATCTCATAGATTTTACCGGCGCTGACGGCACATTCCGCCACGTACCGGGGCAGCTGGATGACCCAGCGCAGAGGTCCGTAGATCATGGAAATGTAGGCCGAGAACCGCAGCAGCTCGCCCAGGGTCAGGGCCCCGATGAGGACCTGCTGGCCGCCGAAATAGAGGTAAAAATACTCGCCGATGGTCATCAGAAAGGTCAGGATGGGGAAGACGATGCTCCAGTAGCGGTCAGCCTTGTACATGCTTTTGGCGAAGCGGTCAGAGTATTCCGAATAGTGGGCGATCTCCCGCTTTTCGCTGCCGTAGGTCTTGACCACCAGGATGCCGCTCAAAATGTCGTGGAGGGTGGACTCCGACTGGCTGTAATGGTTCCACACCAGCTCGTATTTCCCGTGGATGCGCTTGAAAATGGCCTTGACGGCCCAGAGGGCGAAGGGGATGGGGATGAGCACCAGAATGGTCAGCTTCCAGTTCATCAGCAGCATGACGGTGAGGATGACCAGGGTGGACAGAATCCGCACCACGGCCTCCTTGCCGTAGACCGCCACGAACTGCTGGACCTTTTCGGTGTCGCTGGAGATGCGCTTGATCTGCTCGCCGGTGGGCCGCTTGGTGATGGACTTCATGGACTGCTCCTGGATTTTCCGGAAAAGCTGCTCCCGAAGGTCCCGGCCCACGGCCATGGAGACCTTGGCCGTGCAGCGCTCGTTGACGATCTCCATGACCATAATGATGATGGGGATCAGCAGGAAGCCACCCAGAAGGGCCAGCAGCGGACGGAGGTCCGGGTTCCGGGGGGTGATGTAGTCGTCGATGATGACCCCCTGGAGGTAGGGATAAAGAATCCACAGAAGCTGGATGGCCGCTGTGGCCGCCACGGAAAAGATCAGGGACCACTTGTATTTCAGGGAGAGCCGGATCACCCGGCCCAGGTACTTGCCCTTTTTCTCGCAGCGGAAGCAGATGTTGGTGCCCTCGGGGATGATGCTGCCGCATTTGGGGCAGATCACCACCTCGTCCTCCGCTTCGCCGGGGTCGGGGAAGACGCCGGTGTCCCGGTGGTACTCCACCAGCTTGCCCAGCTCGGCAAAGGCGTTCAAGCGGTCCTGGGTGAAGATGCACAGCTGCCGGGTCTCGCCCTTCCGGACAATGGCCAGGGAGCCGCTGCCCACCAGCTGGTCGGTGACGAATTCCTCGATTTCGCTCAAGGGACAGCGGAAGGTCACGGCGTCGTTTTCCAGGATGACCAGCTCGGAGTCGGTGACGGCGCAGACGCCGTTTACGGGATTTCCCCGGCCATCCAGGTTGTAATCCAGGCTGTATACCGGCTCGCAGCCCAGAAGGCCGCGGACCTCCTCCAGCCGGGAAGAAGTAAACTGCATGGGATTTCCTCCTTTCAAAAGAGGATACGGTCAGATGTAAAGCTCGATCTTCTGCCGGGTGTTCTTGTCCAGGCTGTCCAGGTTATCGATGTAATAGCGGTTGCCCTGGACGTCGATGAGGCTGATGTAGTCCCGACGGATCAGCCGGATGTTGGAGGTAACATCGGAGATGCAAATGGTCTTCTGCCCCAGAACGGTGGTGACGTCCATGTAGACGTACCCCAGCTTCTCCTCCACCTTGCCGATCTTTTCGATGCGGGGGATGAAGTATTTGTAGCGGAGATAGCCCCGGAGAAGCTCCTGCTGTTCCGGCGCAAGGTCCGAAAGCCGCAGGAGGATGCCCAGCTCCTTGGGCTCCTCCTCCACGGTGGCGGAAACGGAAAGGTATTCCTCCGGGTCCTGGAAGGGGAAAAGCCGGGTCAGCTGGACGGGGTCGTAGTGGACGCCGTTCCAGTCCAGGGAGAGGATGCCGTTTTCGCTGAGGGAAAAGGAAAGCTCCTTGGGAGGAAGGTAATTCAGGTCGTTCATAGCGCGCTCCTTTCTGCCCGGTCAGTCCTGGTTGATGAACTTCAGGGAATCGAGCTGGATCTTGTGAAGATTGTAGTAAACGCCCCGGAGGTCCAGGAGCTCCCGGTGGGTGCCCTTTTCGCTGAGGCGGCCGTCGTCGATGACCGCCAGGCTGTCGGCGTCCCGGAGGGTGGAGAGCCGGTGGGCAATGGCGATGATGGTCTTGCCCTGGCGCAGCTTCTGGATGGCGTTCTGGATGTTCCGTTCGGTCTGGGTGTCCATGGCGGCGGTGGCCTCGTCCAGGATCAGGATGGACGGGTCCTGGAGAATGGCCCGGGCGATGGAAATCCGCTGCTTTTCGCCGCCGGAGAGCTGGACGCCGCCGTTGCCCACCTTGGTGTCGTAGCCCTCGGGGAACCGCAGGATGAAGTCGTGGGCGTAGGCTGCTTTTGCCGCCGCGACGACCTCCTCCATGGTGGCGTCGGGCCGGGCGTAGCGGATGTTCCCGGCGATGGTGTCCATGAACAAGTAGGTCTCCTGGGTGACGACGCCGATGTTCCGGCGGAGGTCCTCAAAGGCGATGTCCTTGATGTTCACGCCGTCGATGGTGATCTCGCCCTCGGTGACGTCGTAAAGCCGGGCAATGAGGTTGATAATGGTGGATTTTCCCGCGCCGGTGCGGCCCACCAGGCCGATCATCTGGCCGCCTTTCACGTCAAAGCTGACGTTTTTGATAATGGGCCGGCCCACCTCGTACTCAAAGGAGATGTTTTTCACCGAGATGTCGCCCTTCATCCGGTCGATGCGGACGGGATGGTCGCTTTCCCGGACGGCGGGCTCGGTGTCCAGAATCTCAAACATTCGGGAGGCGGAGTCCAGGCACCGGGCAGCCTCGTTGGCGGAGCTCATGAAGAACTCGATGCAGTTCAGGGCCATGTCGGAGTAGGCGATGAGGGCGGTGAGAGCGCCCAGGGTCACGTTGCCCCGGATGACAAAGACGGCTCCCAGGCCGAACACGGCAATCTCCGATACCCGGTAGAGCATCCGCAGGAAGGGAAACCGGGAGGCGCTGTAATATCCGGCGGTGATCCGGGCGTCGTAGTAGTTCTGGTTCCGGTTGTCGAAGCGGCGGATCTCCTGGTCCTCCCGGGCGAAGGATTTGACCACCTTCTGGCCGCCCAGGGAGTCGGTGATCACCGATTTCATGGACCGCACGGCCCGGTGCTGGCGGCGGTGGAGCCGCTTCAGGTGCCGCTGGAGCCGGGAGATGAAGAACCCGATGATCAGGATGGAGCCGAAGATCAGCACGGTCAGTAAAGGGCTGATGGTACACATTACAGCTACCAGGCCGATGACCGTAAAGACGCTGACGATGTAATAGGGCACCAGGTCCACGAAAAAGTGGTAGAGCCAGTCGGAGTCGTCGTCGATGCGGGTCATCAGGGTTCCGGTGGCCTTGCTGACGAAGAAGCTCACGGACAGCCGCTGCATGGAGGAGAAAATCTTGATGCGCAGCTTGTTCAGAACGTCGCAGGAGATTTTGGAAACGATGATGCCGTAGACTGCGCTGAAAAAGCTGGCGATGAGCTTGATGCCGAAGATCAGCAGGACGATGAGGAGCAGCTTGCCGTAGTATTTGCCGTAGACCGTGCCGTTCACCACCGAGGGCCTGGTCAGCACCTGGTCATAGAACATCTGGGAGGAGAACACCGGCACGATGAGGGTCAGCAGGCTGCTGATGAGGATCAGCACGAAGATGATCACGGCTTCCTTTTTATAGGAAAGGTATTCCTTGAGGAGTCGCTTGAAGGACGTGGTATTGGACAGGCAGTTGGGACAGATGGTCCGCTCCTGATTGGGGTAGGGGCGCTTGCAGCGGGGACATACCCGGTGCTCGTCCTTGAGGCCGCTGTCGTCGATGGGGGTTCCGTCCCGGAGCGCCAGGATCCGGCTGCGGAATTTCTCAAAGAGTCCCACAGACGAAAGCGACAGCCTGCACACCGTGGTTTCCTCGTCCTTGGTCCGGATGATAAAGGAGGAAACGGTATACAGCCTGTCGATGACGACCTCTTGAATTTGGGCCAGCGGGTAGCTTTTGTAATCGCTGACTTCGTAGAGCACTTGGGTCTCGCGCCGCTTCTTTCCCACGAATCGCTCGTGGCCGTAAAGGATACAGAGCTCGTCCCCCGTCAGGGCCAGGTAGATTTCCGCGTATTGGTTTTCCCGGGATACGTCGGCCTTTGCCGTGTAACGGATGTCGGCCTCCCGGATCCCGCGGTCCGCAAAGGCGGCGGATACCGATTCCGGCAGATTTAAAAAGAACACATGGGCACCTCCTTCGGGGTGGGATTCAGTGGATGATTCTGGGCATGTTTTTTGATGAAGTCCTCCGTGGACAAGTGTCCGGTCGAAGAAAACACCGCCGGGCAGGCGGCGGCGCCTGAAATGCAGCCGAATTTCAGGTCACTTTTTCCATTCTAGCAAATATTTTCCCGATTGTAAACGGTTTTTTCGGAAAAATCAAAAATTTTTTCGGAAAAGACGAAAAACAAACAAGAATGTGCATATTATACATGTATATGCAAAACCGCTTGGAATATATACGAATATATGCAATTAAAATTCAAATAGTTTCCAGAAAAATACATAGAGAGCAGGCGAATTTTCGCTGCAAAATTGTTACAGTGCATAAAGTTTGCGAAAATCTGAATTTTTTTGCGTTTTTCCCTTGCATTTCTCCGGGCAGTGTGATAAAGTATGAGTAACGAAAACGAAAGCAACATTTCCATTTCGAGGAATTGCAATTGAAAGGATGACCATTATGAAATTGAAAAAAATTCTGGCCGGTGCGGCCGCAGTTGTTCTGGCTCTCTCCCTGGCTTCCTGCGGAAGCAGCGCGAAGAAAATCGAAAGCGCCGACGATCTGGCGGACAGCGTCATCGGCGTCCAGGGCGGAACCACCGGTTCCATCTACATCGAAGGCGACATCAGCGACGGCCTGCTGGGCAAAGCTACCCTCCAGGAATTCAAGAGCGGCATCGAGGCTGTCACCGCGTTGAAACAGGGCAAGATCGACGCCGTGGTCATCGACAACGAACCTGCCAAGGTCTTTGTGGAGCAGAACGACGGGCTGAAGATCCTGGAAACCCCCTACATCGTTGAGGATTACGCCATTGCCGTGGCCAAGGAAAACACCGACCTGAAGGATCAGATCAACGCCGCCATCGCTGAGCTGAAAGCCGACGGCACCCTGGATCAGCTCCTGGACTACTACATCAATAAGAACGAAAGCGCCCAGCCCTACACCTCCCCCGAGGGCATCCAGTACGACGGCAAGCTGATCATGGCCACCAACGCCCAGTTCCCGCCCTACGAGTACTATGAGAACGACCAGATCACCGGCCTGGACGCCGACTTCGCCAAAGCCATCTGCGACAAGCTGGGCAAGGAGCTGGAGATCTCCGACATGGACTTCGACTCCATCATCACCGCCGTCCAGAGCGGTAAGGCGGACTTCGCCGCCGCCGGCCTCACCGTCACCGAGGACCGGAAAGAGAACGTGGACTTCACCGACAGCTACGCCACCGGCGTGCAGGTCATCATCGTAAAGAAATAAGCACCTTGACGGGTATCCGGAAAGGGACAGGCGCGGGTCTGTCCCTTTCCGATGTTTGTTTATTATAAAGGAGGCGCTTGCTTGAACTTCAACGCGATTCTTTCATTCTTCGCAAAAGCGGGCCGGAGTTTTGCGGACGAATTCTACCTGAACTTCATCAAGGACAGCCGTTGGAAGTACCTGACCACCGGTTTGGGCAACACTCTGATCATCACCATGGGTGCGCTGGTGTTGGGCATTGTTCTGGGATTTTTGCTGGCTCTGATCCGCACGACCCACGATAAGACCGGCAAGCTGGGATTCTTAAACGGCCTGGCTCGGCTGTACCTCACCGTGATCCGAGGGACCCCTGTGGTGGTCCAGCTGATGATTATCTACTTCGTGGTGTTTGCTTCCGTGCGGATCAATCCCGTTGTGGTGGCCGTTATCGCTTTCGGCCTGAACTCGGCGGCTTACGTGGCGGAGATTTTCCGCTCCGGCATCATGAGCATTGACCCCGGCCAGATGGAGGCCGGACGGAGCCTGGGGCTCAACTACAACCAGACCATGTGGAAGATCATCATGCCCCAGGCGGTGAAAAACGTCCTCCCGGCCCTGGGCAACGAGATGATCACCCTGCTGAAAGAAACCTCCGTCTCCGGCTACATCGCTTTGCGGGACCTGACCAAGGGCGGCGACATCATCCAGGGCCGGACGTACAGCGCGTTCATGCCTCTGCTGGCCGTGGCGGCCATTTACCTGGCCATGGTATTGGTTCTGCAGGCCCTGATGGGGCGTCTGGAAAGGAGGCTGGCCAAGAGTGATCGAAATTAAGAATCTTGAGAAATCCTTCGGGAAGCTGAAAGTTCTTCAAGGCATCACCACCACCGTCAACAAAGGGGACAAGGTGGTCATCGTCGGGCCCTCCGGCTCGGGAAAGAGCACCTTTCTCCGCTGCCTGAACCTGATGGAGACCCCCACCGGCGGCGAAATCTGGTTCGAGGGCCAGCAGATCAACGCCCCCAAGGTCAACGTAGACAAGCTGCGGTGCAAGATGGGCATGGTGTTCCAGCACTTCAACCTGTTCCCCCATTTGACCATTCTGCAGAACATCACCCTGGCGCCGGTAACGCTGAAGCTCCAGACCAAGGCGGAGGCCGAGGAAAAGGCCAGGGAGCTCCTTTCCCGGATCGGGCTGCTGGACAAGGCCAACACCTATCCGGCCATGCTTTCCGGTGGGCAGAAGCAGCGGGTGGCCATTGTCCGGGCTCTGGCCATGAATCCCGACGTGATGCTTTTTGACGAACCCACCTCCGCCCTGGACCCGGAGATGGTAGGCGAGGTGCTCCAGCTGATGAAGGAGCTGGCCGCCGAGGGCATGACCATGGTTTGCGTGACCCACGAGATGGGCTTTGCCCGGGAGGTAGCAAACCGGGTGCTTTTCGTAGACGAAGGGCAGATTCTGGAAGAATCCTCCGACCCGGCAGAATTCTTCGCCAACCCCAAGCACCCCCGGGCCAAGGAGTTTCTTTCCAAGGTGTTGTAAATCGCCACGCGGCTCTCGCCCGCGGTTTTCTTCAAAAGCCGGAAAACGCCTGACCGAGTGCGTCAATTAGCACCACGTCAGGCCGCCGCCTCCCCCAAAAGCCTATCGTGAGAGCACGGACGTTCGAAAGTGGTAGCTGGATGCCTACTGTTCACGCACCAATTGCGGCGGCCGTGTCTACCGCGAGGTAGTATTGGGGTTCTCCAAAGCCTACGGCGCGACTTTAGGGGGTCTCGGGGGGCGGGAGCCTTTTTAATCAAGCATTTTTCATCACTTGTGATGGA
>CAKTCT010000069.1 GCA_934539585.1 uncultured Oscillospiraceae bacterium
CAGACCTGCTGTTTGAGCAGAAAAAAGCGAGTGTCCTCACAGCTTTTCAAATGCTGTAAGAACACTCGCCATGGTGCCGCCGACCGGACTTGAACCGGTATGGAATTGCTTCCGAAGGATTTTAAGTCCTTTGTGTCTGCCGATTTCACCACGGCGGCGAATAAGTTATAGTATAGTATATTTTTCCGCGTTTGTCAAGACATGATTTTCAGCAGAGGCGAATTCCGCCGAAAGGGCCTCCCGGACAGGCAAAGGGCGCCCCGGGGACACATATACATATTCCGAAAACTACCCAGGAAAAGGAGTGGAGAGAATATGTGGTCGGAACTGCTGGCCTTTCTCGCGTCCCATTTGCTGTATTTCGCGCTGCACCTGGAAAAAAGCAGCACCTTCCCCAAGCCCCTTTCCGCCGTCCAGGAGCAGGAATATTTCCAGCGCCTGGAGCAGGGGGACGAAAAAGCCCGGGAAAAGCTCATCGAGCACAATCTGCGCCTGGTGGCCCACATCGCCAAAAAGTACGCCAGCGGCCAGACGGACCCCGACGATCTGCTGTCCATCGGCACCATCGGGCTCATCAAGGCGGTGTCCAGCTTCTCCGCCCGGAAGGGGACGCGGTTTGCTACTTATGCGGCGAAGTGTATTGAAAATGAAATCCTCATGTACTTCCGCAGCCTGAAAAAAACGGCGGGGGACGTCTACATCAACGACCCCATCGAGTCCGACAAGGACGGGAACCCCCTGACCTTGCTGGACGTAGTGGCCGACGAGGTGAACGTGGCCGACCTTATCGACCTGAAAATCGAGTCGGAAAAGCTCCGCGGCCTGGTGGCCGCCGCGCTGGAGCCCCGGGAGCGGGTCATCATCGAGCTGCGCTACGGCCTCACCGGCGGCGAGCCCCTGACACAGCGGGAGATCGCCAGGAAGCTGCGAATCTCCCGTTCCTACGTCTCCCGCATCGAAAAACGGGCCCTGGAAAAGCTCAAGGAGGGCATGGAAGGGTGACGTTTGGGGAACGGTTGGGTCAATTCAGGGAACCCCCGGCATCCGTTTTTTACAGCGGGTGCCGGGGGTTCGTTTTGGGCTGCAGATTCGCAACGGGGTTAAATGAGCTCCGGGCGGTTGTGCCAGGCAGGTGCGGGGGGTCGGCACACTTTGTGGATTTTCATGGCTCCATCAGGACAGGGGACGGCCTTCCTTGTCGGTAAAGCGGCCGGTGAGGATCAGGATCAGGTCTACCAGAGGCCACATTCCGTAGAGACCGCAGAGGAGCATGCACAGCAGCCCGGTGCCCACCTTCCCCACGTACATCCGGTGGAGCCCCAGGAACCCGCCCAGCAGGCAGAGAACGGCGGCGACCCACTTTTTCCGGAGGGGAGGAAGGGAGCCGGAAGGGCTCGGCGGCCTTTGGGCGGGAGGAGAAACGGCGGTCTCCGGGGAGTCTGGCCGCTGGCTGCGGAGGTCCCGGCCGCATCGGCCGCAGAAGGCTCCCCTGGACTTTGCGCCGCAGACCGGGCAGACCCGGACGCCGCCGGTTTCGTACCGGGGGCCGGAATCATAGCCGCATCCGCCGCAATAGCGTCCGCGCAAGGGCCGCCCGCACTTGGGGCAGATGGGGGTAAAGCCGGGTGCGGCCGGTTTGGCAGGCGCTTTTTCCGGAAGGGCGGCGTTCTCCGGCAGGACCGGCAGATTTTCCGCGGGAGCCGGGTTGCTCCACAGGCCCGCCGGGTCCAGGTCGGAGGGGACCGGCGGGTCCTTGGTGGGGGAAACGGCGGCAGGGTCCGGGGCGGAATCAGGCCGGGGACCCTCGGCGCTGGGGACGGTATCCAATTCCGGGTGAGCGGTCAGGCGGAGTGCGTCAGGCACGTCAGGATCGGCGGGGAAAGGGTTGGTTTCCAGGGCCAGGGCGGGCTTCTCTGCGGGAAAGGTTGCGGCGGGTTTCGGTCCCGGACGGCGAGTGGTTTTGGAGTTGGAACTGGCGGGGGAGACCGTTCCAATTTCCGTTGCCGGGCCCGGGCGGAGCGCGTCAGGCACGTCAGGGTCGGCGGGGAAGGGATTGGCTTCCAGGGTCAGGGCAGGGTTCTCCGCGGGGGAGCCTGCGGCGGATTCCGGTCCCGGACGGCGGGCGATTTTGGAGTTGGAGCCGCCGTAGGAGACCGTTTCAATTTCCGCCGCCGGGCCTGGGCGGAGCGCATCGGGCACGCCAGGGCCGGCGGGGAAAGGGTTGGCTTCCAGCGCCAGGGCGGGGTTCTCTGCGGGATTGGGTTGGACAAGGCCCTCCATGCCGGCGGAAAACTCCAGAGGCGGGGTCTGGGGGACCTCCTGGGTGGACAGGGGCTGCCCCTGGGAGGCGTAGCCGGTATATTGGGAGAAGGCGTCGTCCAGGTTCTCGTAGGTCTGGATATGGCCGCAGTTCAGGCAGACGCCGCTGATGAGCTCTTGGCCGCATTTCGGGCACTTCATGGGAACCATCCTTTCGTCGGGGTTTCTACCTTCCATGATAATACAAAATTCGACGGGGCGCAACCGCTTTTTCGAAAAAAGGCGGCCCCGAAAGGCCGCCTTGGGAAACTATCGGGGAAGCCCGCACCTTTTCAGGGTCCGGACCTCGCCTTTTTTCAGGAGGAAGCAGTTGTCGTCCAGAAGGTCGGTGCGGTCCAGGATGGCGAAGGGGGTGAAGCCGCCGGCCCGGACGGTGACGGAGTCCGGGGTCTCCTCCAGGACCTCCACGGACCCGAAGGGCTGCTTCCAGGAAAGGTAGCGGTCCGTGACCAGGTGGGCCCGGTCCTTCCCGGCGTTGGATTCCACGTCGCAGAGGATCGCCCGGGTGTCGGTGAGCATGGCTTCCCACTCCCCGAAGTCACAGGAAAGCACCTCCTGGGAGGCGTTGGCCGCCACCTGGAAGGAAAAGGGCTTTTCCAGGACGGTTTCGTCCGCCGCGAAGTCGTAGAGGGAAAGGGTCCCCGTGCCGGAGACCGGCTTCAGGCTGTCGTTGCAGCCGTAGACCAGGAGCCGGCCGTCCTTTTTGGTCACGCTGGCCAGGAAGGGTTTAGCCCCCCGGCGGAAGGCGTAGTAGGCGGGCTTGGGGCAGCCGTAGTAGTCCACAATGGACCAGCTGTTGGCCGCGGGCCAGCAGTCGTTGAACATCCAGTAGAGGATGCCGGAGGAGAACCACTTGTTCCGGCGGAAAAGCTCCATGCTCTGCCGGACCCACTCGCATTGAAGGGCCTGGAGCTTCCACACCCGGTCCTTCCCGCTGGCATAGGGCCCGAAAATCTTCTCCGCCATGATCCGCATGTAGCCGTAGAGGGTCTGGGGCAGGGCGGGGTTGCACTGGGAGTGGTACTCGTGCATCTCCTCATTTTCGCCGAAGATGTCCGCGTCGGTCATGAAGCGCTCCATGGAGGCGGTGAAGGGCAGGCCCATAATGGGCTGCTCCGCGTTGAACCGGGCGATGAAGGCGTCGAAAAAGTCCATGTAATGGGCAAAATCGCTGGTCAGGATGTAGGAAAAGACATCGCCCAGATAGAAGGTGTTGTGGGTGGTCCCCCGGGTGGCGGAGCAGTAGGGGTCCCCGCCGTAGGGGGAGGAGGGGAGGAAGGGCCGGGCCGGGTCCAGGGTCCGGAGCACCGGGGCGATGCCGTAGGCCGCGCTTTTGTAGCCGGGGAAATCCGTGCGGTTCTCGCTGCCCATGACGGCGTTTTCGTTGTCGCCGCTCCACCAGACCAGGCAGGTGCGGTTCCGGAGCTTTTTGGCGGCGTACTCCGTTTCCTCCCGGAGCTTCTGGAGGAAGTCCGGGTCGTCCTCCGGGTACTCGCCGCAGGCCATGAGGAAGTCCTGGGTGACCAGGATGCCAAGGCGGTCGCACTCCTCATAGAAAACGTCCTTCTCGAAAACGCCGCCGCCCCAGACCCGGAGCATATTGACCCCGGCGTTTTTGGCCATGGCCAGGAGGCGCCTGATCTTCTCACTGCTTTCGGCGGATGGGAAGGGCTCGCAGGGGACCCAGTTGCCGCCCTTGCAGAAAATCTTCACCCCGTTGACCAGGAGGGTGAAGCAGGCGGTGTCCTCCAGGGAGCCGAAATCCTTGCTGGGGGAGTCGGCCTTGGCCCGGGCGCAGCGGGCCTTTTCCTCCGGGCCGTCGGGGAGCTGGAGGATCACCGCCTCCCGGATGCCGAAGGGGTGGGAAATCCTGGAGGATGGGGTCTCCAGCTCCAGGGTGTACAGGGGCTGGGGGCCGTAGCCCGCGGGGTACCAGAGGTGCGGAGAAGGGACGTCCAGGGTCTCAAAAAGCTCCGGTTCGATGAGGGTCCGGCGCTTTTCATAGAGGGTCTGGCCGTCGGGGTCCCGGAGCCGGAGGGTCAGGGCGTCGCCGCAGGAGCGGAAGTCCCGGAGGTTCACCGTCAGGGAAAGCTGGGCGGAGCAGGGGTTGACGTTTTTGGTGTAGAGATAGAACCCGTCGATCTCGTTGGCCTTGCGGAAGGCCAGGCGGACGGGGCGGTAAATGCCCATGGTGACGAACCGGGCCACCCAGTCCCAGCCGTAGGTACACTGAATCCGCCGGGTGTAGAGCCGCTCGGCGGTAAAGGAGGCCACGCGCAGGGGGCGGCCCTCCACCTCCTTCACCGGGGAGCGGAAGGCGACCTCCAGGCGGTTCCTGCCGGGCTTCAGCAGGCCGTCCACGGGGAAGGCGTAGGCCCGGAACATGTCGTCGCAGCGGCCCAGGACCGTGCCGTTGAGGGTCACGGTGCAGTAGACGTCCAGGCCGTCGAATTCCAGAAAGGCGTTGGGGGCGGGGGCTGGGACGTCGAAGTTGCAGAGGTAGGTGAAGTCGTCGTTTTCGATCCAGGTGCAGGCTCTGGCGTTGTCCCGGTAGAAGATGTCCTTGAGGAGCCCGGCCCGGATGAGGTCGGTGTGGACACACCCCGGCACCTCCGCCGGGATGGTGAAGTCGTTTCCTGCCGCGTCCCGGCCGCGCAGCGTCCATTTTTCGTTTTGCATAGCGTCCTCCTTGTGAAAGGGATGATGGGTCTCAAAGGAAGCCGTGGGACGGCGTGCATTTGTGGCAGCAAACGTCCTCCGAGAGGGATAAGGATATTATAGCCGGCGGGAGGGGGCGGTGTCAATTGCTCTTTTGGTGGGGAGAGGGGGAGAATTGGAAAAACCGCCGGAAAAAGCGCGGCGGCTCTTTCCGGCGGTCCGGTTCAGGAGTTGGAGGGCTCCGAGGCCCGGAGCCGGGCGGCGGCTTCCTCGTAAAAGACGTTGAGTTTGCCCACGTAGCCGCTTTTCCAGGGCTTGTTCCGGCCGCAGTAGTGGATGATGGCCGTGTGCCGCCGGACGAAGTCCAGGTCGATCCGGTCCCCGCTTTGCCGGTGGAACCGGAACAGCCGCTCGGTCATGTTGTAGCGGAAGGAGTCCAGGGGGATGATCCGGTCGCCGTAAAGGCCGCTGATGATGTCCTGATCCGGCAGGAGGAGCTTGCCCTTGTGGCTCTCGATGTAGTCAAAAACCGCCTGGTACTGCTGCTCCTGCCGAAGCTGGCGCAGGTTGATGAGCATGACGCCGGAGTTGATGTAGGGCATCTCCTCGTCCATGTCCAGCCGGAGCTCGTTGAAGAAGTGGAGCAGGTTGCCGATATGGGAGGCCGCGGCGAAAAAGGCCGTCCCCATGGGCAGGTCGTAAAGCTCCCGGAGGCTCTGGTTGACCACCAGGTCCGGGTCCAGATAGAGGATGCGGTCCAGGTCCCGGGGGAGGTACTTGGCGGCGAAGATGCGGTAGTAGATTTTCTTGGGGTAGCGGTCGGTGGTGGGGGCGCCCTCCAGCTGGGACTCCTCCACGCGGACGGGGAACAGGCGGCCCCGGTCCCCCAGAATCCTGCGGGATTCCGCCAGGTCGGCGGGGGTCAGGGAGTCGTGGAGAAGGTAGACCGCAAACTCCTCGCCGGGGTTGGCGAAAAGCAGCGAGGACAGCATGACGTTGAAGTAGGGGACGTAGTTCTGGTCCAGGGTGGCCAGGATGTTGAGGGGGTCCGTCATAGGGATGCTCCTTTTGGTGATTTTGGTTTTAGTATAGCACGGGGAGGGAGGCGGTGTAAAGGGTCAGATGGGGGGATTTGTCCAGGAAAAATGTGTGACGGATTGTGATTTTTGTGTTTACAAATGATTACATAAGTAGTATAATAGTTGTGGTGCAAACCTACTACGTGAAAAAATGGAGGTATGGACATGAAGAAAAGGTTTGTGGCAGCAATTACAGCGGCGGCAATGGCGCTGTCGATGCCAATGAGCGCTTCGGCGGCGTGGAAAAAGGACGCAGCCGGGAACTGGTACAACATTGATTCCAACGGAGTCAAGGCTACCGGCTGGCTCAAAGAGGGGAACACCTGGTACTATCTGGAGCAAAACGGCGTGATGAAGACCGGCTGGAAGCTCTATAACGGCACCTGGTACTACCTGAAGCCCAACGGCGCAATGGCAACCGGCTGGCAGAAAATCAACGGCGTCTGGTACTATTTCAAGGACTGGGGCGGCATGGCCACCGGTTGGCAGAAGGTAAAGGACGTGTGGTATTACCTGAAGGCTTCCGGAGAAATGGCCACCGGCTGGATCACCGTAGGGGAAAGCCGGTATTTCCTGGATGCCTCCGGCGCGATGCAGACGGGCCTTATCGAGGTTGACGGCAGCGTTTACTATTTCGGCGAGGACGGGGCCGCCGTTACCGGAAAAGTCCGGCTGGACGGCAAAACCTATACCTTTGCGGAGACCGGAGAAGCCGCCGGCCGGCGGGTGCCCCGGCCGGACAAAGCCTTTGATTCTGCGGGCAACGCGGCGGAGATTACCGTGACCGGCGGGTATTCCGGCGGCGGTTCTTCCGGAGGTTCTTCCGGAGGTTCGTCTGGCGGCTCGTCCGGTGGGACCGGCGGCGGTTCGGAGAGTGGAGATAAAGCGGAAATTGACGTGGATAACGGTTATTGGGAAGATACGGAAGAAGGGTTGAAGTTTAGCCTGAATGATGGGTACTATATGTATAACGATATTCGTATAGTAAGCCATGCAGGTTATTCTTTTAACGTTGACTCCATAAACATTCAAAATCTATCTCTTTATAACATTTTCGATGATCCTTCTAAGATTACAGGAAGCTTTGAGTACCTCCCAGAAGGAGTTAAGCAAGTAAAAAGTGTAAAACTTTACTCCGCTTCATTGGATGAAATGGGAATTTTAAACTTACGCTTTATGGATTTGGACGTTGATTGTACGCTTCGACTGAGGTGTGCAGAAGATCGTAAAAGCGTGACTTTGCTTGGCGTATCGTCTAAGGGAATGGTTGTTATTGTTCGTATGGCTTATCTGTCTGATACAACGAAAATCGTTGCAAGTGAGCAAGATATTCGAGAAGCATTGGCCGATGAAACCGTTACAAATCTGGGGGTATGGAATACAAATTCAATTCTCTTTGAAAACCCTTTGATAATCGACAGAGACATTGAGATTAGCGGACTATCAAATAAGGGAGTGGAATGGACCCTTTCCAAAGACTGGAGTGCCAAAGAAGCATCGGCTATTGTTGTTACTAATGGTGCAACAGTAACTTTTAAGAACCTTTCGTTCGATTGTGGATATAGTTATAGGGATTCAATAATAGTGCCTGCATATTTTGAAGTGGTGGACTCCACACTTCGTTGTGAAAGTGTGAGTGTGATGTGTAGTAGCATGGATGCTCTGATATTAGGTGAAAATGCAAAAATTGAATTAGAAAACGTGTATTTATTCGGGAATGAAAAAGGAATTTATTTAGATGCTAAGGAGGAAAGCAATTCTTATTTAAAGATTGTTGATACAAGATTTAGTGAAATAAAGAAGCTGATCGTTTCCAATTCCGCCAATACCACCGTTGTGCTCCCCGGCAATTTTGTGGAGTTCACAAACGCAGAGGGACAGCGGGAATGGACGGACGACGCCTCTAAAATCCCGGCGGCCGAGTAACCGCAGGTCCTAAAAACAAGAAACCCCCCGCCGCACCGGAAAAACCGGACACGGCGGGGGCTTTGTTTCAAATCTGCTGAGAGGACCTGTAAGCCGAGTTCTGTCGTGTGTGACAATCTATCTCGACGACGCGTCGCCGCGCCGCTCAAGCCACCTTTCGGGAGCACCGGACCAGTGATTGCCTCCCAGCTGGTGTTGCATCGGATAGGGTTTACATGGCGGCAAGGTTCCCCTTGCCCCGGTGAGCTCTTACCTCGCCTTTCCACCCTTACCGGGGAAACCCCGGCGGTATCTCTCTGTTGCACTTTCCCTGAA
>CAKTCT010000070.1 GCA_934539585.1 uncultured Oscillospiraceae bacterium
TTCCGGACCACCGACGTTACCGGCATCATCACCCTGCCCGAGGGCACTGAGATGGCTATGCCCGGCGACAACCTGGAGTTCGACGTGGAACTGATCACCCCCATCGCCATTGAGGAAGGCCTCCGCTTCGCTATCCGTGAAGGCGGCAGAACCGTTGGCTCCGGCGTTGTTTCCAAGATCAACTCCTAATTGGGTGTTCTTGAAATTCCCGGTCGTTTAAGGCTGGGACGAATTCGCAGGATACCGGCACGGCAGAGAAATCTGCTGTGCCGGTTTTTGCATATTCAGGCGGCAGCTCCGGTCCCTTTTTCCGGGAATTTTGGGTCAAAAAAGGGGAGGAAAGGGTATTGTCAGGGATAGGGATTGGTACGACGTCAGGCCGCCGCCTGCCCCGGAGCCCATCGTGAGGATTTGAACGTCCGAAAGTGGCAGCTGGATACCTACTGTGTGAGCACCAATTGCGGCGGCCGTGTCTACCGCGAGGTAGGCGGGTAGGCTCTCCGGAGCCTTAGGCGCGACTTTAGGGGGTCTCGGGGGGCGGGAGCCGTTGGTTAGAGCCGCGCACCTGGGCGTTTTCCGGTTTTCGCCAGAAAATCGCGGGCGATGCCCGCGAAGGAAAAGGCCAAGCAATTTCGCGGAGCGATATTGCGGCCCGCGCGGGAAAAGAATGGGTGCTATGAACCACCTATCGATAATCCAAAGCGAACGTAGCCGCATAGGCCGGTAGTGCTGCCGAAATCGAATCGGATTTGGCAGATCCTACTAGCCTATGCGGCTACTTACGTTTGTACAAATTTGTTATGTCCTACCAGGGCACCCAATCTTTTTTACGGAAAAAGATTGGGGAGAAAAACCGTTTAGGGGCTGGCGCCCCTAAAGACCCTAAGTCGCGGGGGTTGGCTTCGGAGAGCCTACCCGCCTACCCCGCGGTGGACACGGTCGCCGCAATTGGTACTCAAACAGTAGGCATACGCACACCACTTTCGGACGGTATCGTCCTCACGATAGGTTTCGGGGGCAGGCGGCGGCCTGACGTGGTGCTGATGGTGGGTCACCCTGGCGTTGTTTGGTTTTCGGGGGATTTGCGGGAGAGGTTTGCGAAGGGGAAGGGCAAGCATTTTTGTGGAGTGATGGTGCGGGAGGCTGTTGCGTGGCGGTGTTGTGGGGGAGGTGGCTTTGGCATGAGAGCGAATATTGTGGGGAAACGGCGGTCCGGGTGTGGGAGCGAGTATTGCGGGGGTGGCGGTTGGGGTATGGGGCGGTATTGCGGGAGGGGGTTGCACAAGTGGTATTGCGGCGGGATGAGGTGGCGTCAGGGGGGCTGATTTGGCGTCAGGGGGGCTGGTGTGGGGGGCGGGATGCGCTCATTTGCCGGGGTTTAATTTTGGCTGCTTCTACAAGTATTCCAAGTTCTTTCTGATGGTAAAATGTGGATGTCGCTAAATGTCACAAAGGTGTCGATGGGATTGGTTGTTTTTTGTGCAATTGGCATTTATACTAAAAGGGAGCAAAGGACTGCTTTGCTAAATATGACAAAAGGAGATGCGAGAATGAAAACAAACCGCAAATCGTTTGGGCTGCGCAGCCTCTGCATGATGCTGGCAATGCTCATTGTGATGTCTGTGATGCCCACGATTTCCGTACATGCTGCTGAAGTTTCCTATGATGTCTTTTCAGCAAATGTAGCCACGTACAACGCAAAAGGCGACGTGGAAAGCGTTGCGGTCAACGAGGATTGGGATGCCAATCTCATGGATTCCAGCAATGTGGAAATGCAAGAATCCACAGGCTGGTGGGGCACCGACGGCCACTGGGCCAACGCCAACGAGCTGAGAGCCAACTGCCTGTACAGCGACGCTGAGGGAGGCTACGCCACCTTCAAGGTCCCCGCTGAGGAAGGTGTGACCATCACCAAGCTCATTGTCAACGCCCGCTACTGCATGGGCACTGCCGTGAGCTTCGCGATTTCCAACGCCAAAGACGGCGAGTTTACTACCGTGTATACCATGGAAGAAAAAAAGAGCGGCAGTGACACCGAAGTGGATATTTCCGATTACACCGCGGACTGGGATGAAGTCTACGTCAAGGCCATCTTCCCGGAAACCGGCTGCCCGGATTGGGCCGCCATGTGGAATATCCGCGCTGTAGGCAAGACGGCCAGCAAGCCGACTCCTCCCGCCACTGTGGAGAAGCCCGTCTCCTACGACCTCTTTGCCGCCAACATCCCCACCTATGCGGATAACGGCGATGTGGCCAGCGTTGCGAAGAACAAGAGCTGGAACGCCAACCTCGCTGCCTCCGAAAACGTAGAGATGAAGACCTCCGCAGGCTGGTCCGGCACCGACGGCCATTGGGCCAACCCCAATAACTCCGTCAATGCCCTGTACAGCGACAACGACGGCGGCTACGCGGTCTTTAAGGTTCCCTCCGACGACGGCGCGGCCATCAAGACCCTGACCGTCAACGCTCGGAGCTGCAACGGCACCGCCGTGAGCTTTGCCATTGCCAACGCCGTGGACGGCGATTTCCAGACGGTCTACACTGTCACCGACAGCGTCACCGGCCAGGATGTCGAAGTGGACATCTCCGCCTATACTGCGGACTGGGACGAGGTCTATGTCAAGGCAATCTTCCCGCCCACCGGCTGCCCGGATTGGGGCGCGATGTGGAACATCCGCGCTGCGGGAACCGTTAAGGAGACCGTCGAGGTCCCCACGGTGGAAGAACCGGTTTCCTACGACGTCTTTGACGCCAACACCTGCACTTATGACGAACTTTCCGGCAACGTGACCAACACGGAGCTGAACCCTGACTGGAACACCAACCTGGTGGCTTCCGAAAACGCGGAAATGAAGACCTCTGCTGGCTGGTCCGGCACCAAGGGCCACTGGGCCAACCACAACGCCAGCGTCAACGCTATGTACAGCACCAACGATGGCGGCTACGCAATCTTCAGGGTTCCCGCTGACGAGGGCGCCATCATCCGGAAGCTCATCGTCAACGCCCGGAACTGCGCCGGCACTGCCGTGAGCTTTGCCATTGCAAACGCTGTGGACGGCGATTTCCGGACCGTTTATACCGTAGAGAGCGAATACACCGGTCAGGATGTCGAGGTGGACATCTCCGCTTACGCCGAGGATTGGGACGAGGTCTATGTCAAGGCCATTTTCCCCTCCACCATGTGCGCCGACTGGGCTGCGATGTGGAACATCCGCGCCGAGGGCGTGATCCTGGTTCCTGTGGAAATGGAACTGGTAGACGTCTATAACGACGTCTTCGCCGCTAACTCCTGCACCTATGACGAGCTTTCCGGCAACGTGACCGCCACGGAGCTGAATCCCGACTGGAACGTCAACCTGGTGGATTCCAACAATGCGGAAATGAAGACCTCCGCCGGCTGGCAAGGCAGCAAGGAGCACTGGGCCAACCACAACGCCACCGTCAACGCCCTGTACAGCACCAACGACGGCGGCTACGCCACCTTCAAGATCAACGTGGAAGAAGGCACGACCCTGAACAGACTGCTGGTCAACGGCCGCAGCTGCAACGGCACCGCCGTCAGCTTCGCCGTGTCCAACGCTGTGGACGGCAATTTCACCAAGGTCTACACCGTAACGGACGGCGTCTCCGGTACCGATGTGGAAGTGGACATCTCCGACGCCATCGAGGGCTGGGACGAGGTTTATGTCCGGGCCATCTTCCCCAGCACCGGCTGCGCCGACTGGGCCGCGCTGTGGACCATCCGGGCCATCAGCACCAAAGCGGTCCCCAAGGACCCCGGCGAGAAATACGAGCCCAACCCCACCGATGTGAAGGGCACCAAGGTCCTCCATTGGGAGATCGGCAAGGAAGACAAGTACGGCCTTTCCGGGGAAGGCGTGGAGAGAACCACCGTTAACGCCACGGCCGGAGCGGTCTCCGACGATTATAACGTCCTGGTCCTGGGCGCTGGCCAAACCATCCGGTTCGAGCTGCCCGCAGAGCTGGGCACTGCCACCAACCTGGCTATGGAGCTCCGGGAGATCCACAAGCACGGCGATGGGAAGATCAGCTACACCGTGGCCCTCAACGGCGACAGCCTGCTGGACCGGGAGGCGACGCCTCTCTCCGAGGGCCCCATCCACACCTGGGTGGACATCAACAAGAACAACCTCACCGGCTCCGACGTCATCACCGTTACCAACCGCGGCGAGCAGGATGTCCGGCTGGAGTCCGTCTGGTTCTATGAGAACAGCGACGCGCTGATGGTGGAAGAAGACGTGTACCGGCCTCTGGAGGTCGTCCTCTTTACCTTGCCCGTCACCTACACCGACTACGCCAAGGACCTGGCTACGGTCAAGGCGTACATGGCCGATTACTCCGGCTATGAGAAGTACTCCATCGCCATGGCCTTCGACATTTTCTACATGGCCTGGGAGGACAAGGTCCTCTTTGAGCGGCTGGATTGGCTCATGCGGCTGTCCGCCGAGACCGGTGTGCCCCTGTATCTGGACCTGAACTCCTGGTGGAGCGGCACCCCCAACGGCATGGACGGCAAGGGCGGCTTCTGGGGCGACCTGACCTATCAGCAGGTCATCTACGACCCCGATAACGTCAACGGCCATGGTATCTGGCAGCTGTCCACTCCCAACATCTGGAGCAACACCCCCTGGCTGAGCATGAACGAGTCCTGGTACAACGAAGTGCGCAACCAGCGGCTGGAAATGGTCTCCGACTACCTGGCCCAGAAGCAGGCGGAATACGCCGCCAAGGGGCAGGACGTGGACCTGAACATCTTCATGGAAAACGAGCCCACCTACTGGGCGTACAGCCACTACAACACCAGCACCACCAGCGGCCGGGCCGACCTGTCCTACACCGTGATCCGGGACGCCGCCCGCAAAGGCTTCACCCTGGACCCCACCGACGGCCTCTCCGACGAGGAGCAGAAGTGGCTCTTTGACAACCACACCCCCTACATTGAGGCGGAAGGCGCGGCTGTGGCCAGCGGCCTTGGCAGCAACGCCATCCGGATCGTGGACGGCAAAGTGACCTATCCCACCTCCCAGATGACCGAGAAGGTCTTCAGCCACGTTCAGACGGCCAAGCAGACCATCGGCGGCATCACCTATCCCAGCTGGGAGTACCACCTCACTGAAAACCTGCGCATGGGCCTGGAATACGCTTATCCCTATGAGATGAGCGCCACCGAGCTCCAGTACGTCGCCGCCCGGGGAACCTTCGCCGACGTCAACATCGAGCGCAGCGCTCTGCGGAATTTCGACGTTCTCAACCAGCTGTACGAGTACGGCGCGGACTACGCCATCATCTTCAACGTTCACCGGGACGACTACGGCCTGGTAGAGGATGCGGACAGCGCGCTGTCCTCCATCACCGAAACCGTCAAGGCCCGTACCCGGAACCTGTGGGTCGCCTGCCGCGCCGACGTGGAGCGGCTGCTGGAATCCACCACGGCTGCCACCCCCAGCGCCTCCGTTGACCTGGAAGCAGCCAAGGCTGCCTACGAAAACGGCCGCTATGAGACGGCTTACGACCTGCTGATGAAGATCGGGTCCACCGGCGAGCTTCCCATGGATTTTGTGATCTCCGGCACCGGCACGCTGCTGGATTACCCTGTGACCATCACTGCTGCGGACGCGGTCAATGTGCGGCTTTACAGCGCAGGCGATACCCTGAAGCTGCGTCTGACCAGCCAGACTGCGCAGGAGGTTTCCGTGACTTGGGAAGGCGTCTCCGCCTACACCGTCACCGACCTGGGCGATGGCGTCTATGAGCTGACCAAGGGCGGCGACCGCTCCGGTGCGGCTCAGCTGACCAGCGCGGCCTACTACCACAAGGATTACCCTGACGCCTTTGAGGCGGTCTTCAAGGGTTACAGCAACGGCTCCATCCGCATCACCACTCAGGACGCCAGCATCGGCGAGTATGTCAACTACGTGACCCTGAAACTGGCCGACAACTGCGTCATCACCCGGGCCCAGGAGGGCAAGGAAGCGGACCGCAAGACCGTGTCCGTCAGTGAGCTTTCCAACTACGACGCCCTGGAGCTGAAGCTCAACGAAAACGACGAGGTCGTGGAAATCCGGGCCACCTACGGCTATGTCACCGGCCGGGTCGTTTCCATCCAGTACCCTGTGGTGGACGGCATGGTGGGTCTGGAGAACCCCTCCATCACCATCCGCACCATTGACGGCGTGGAGCACACCTACGAAATCTGCGCCATCACCGGTTTCAGCTATCCCAGCCAGACCGGCCACAACATGCAGACCTCCGACCTGACCGACTACGGCCTGAAAGCCGGGGATAAGATCAAGATTTCCTACTCCCCCTACACCTACAACGGCAGCAGCATCAAGGCCATCAAGGTCTACAAGGACGACTACACCAAGATTGTCCTCGACGAGGATTTCGAGGACGGAGATTTCGGCGACTGCGTAAGCACCGACAACGTGTTCATCCGCGACCTGGACGGCAACTACCACAACAAGGTCCTCACCGCTGAGGACAAGGGCCGCGAGGGCTCCATTGTCTGGCGGATCCAGCAGGACGGCGACGCCGCCCTCCGGGACGTCACCATCAAGTACCGCCAGAGAAACATCCTGAACACCGGGTTCCGGTTCTACGTTTCCTACGACGAAGGCCAGACCTGGGAGCTGATCTGCGACCAGGCGGAAACCGGCGAGTGGCAGAGCGATCAGTACATTTATCTGACCAACGTTACCGCAAACTCCATGCTGCTCAAGTGCGAGCTGGACTCCGAGGGCACCGGCGACCCGGACACCTGGTCCTGCCTGGACCTGATCCAGGTGAAGATTCCCACCGGCGACATGATCCGCGCTGAGGAAGTGGATAAACTGATCCTCGCCATCGGGGAAGTCACCAAGGACAGCGGCGACGCGATCGCCAAAGCCCGGAAAGCCTATGACGCCCTGACCGACGCTCAGAAGGACATGGTCGAAAACGACGACGTCCTCCTTGATGCGGAGAAAGCCTACCAGGCCATCCTGGACGGCGACAAGGACGAGCCTGGCGACATCACCCCCAGCAAGGACCCTGTCAAGGAAGTCACCAAGCTCATTGACGCCATCGGCATGGTGACGGCGGACTCCGGCGACGCCATCAAGGCCGCCCGGAACGCCTACGACGCCCTGACCGGCAGCCAGCAGAAGCGGGTGAAGAACTACGACACCCTGGTGGAAGCGGAGAAAGCCTATCAGGCCATTCTGGACGCATCCAAGGACCTCACCGATGAGGACCGGAAGGCTGCGGACGAGGTGGAGAAGCTCATCGACGCCATCGACACCACGGCTCCCGGCGCGGAAGACGCTGTCAAAGCGGCCCGGGAAGCCTACGACGCCCTGACCGAGGCGCAGAAGGAGCTGGTGAAGAACCGCGATACCCTGACCAAGGCGGAAGCGGAGCTGAACATGGGCAAGCCGGATCCCGACGATAAGGACCGGCAGGACGCTCCCAAGACCGGCGACGCCGCCCAGTCCATCCTGTGGACCATGGCGCTGGCGGGTATGGGGCTGGCCATTGGCTACCTGCTGAAGAAGAAACGCGAATTCTGACATCCCCATTCTCTCCATATTTCCTTATAAAAGCCCTGCGGCAGCCATTTGGCTGCCGCAGGGCTTGGCTTTTTGGAGAAACGTCTGGGCATGTGCGCCAATCGCACCACGTCAGTCCGCCGCCAGCATCCACGTCAAGCCGACGCGTATTTCCGAAGTCTCATACAGGAATCGAAGCGTTCAAAAGTGCTGCACGGTTGCCTACTGTCCGAGCACCGATAGCGGCGGCGGGAAGTGTCGCGTGCGGATAGGTTTATCCAGCGCCTGCCGCCATTGGGGTCTTTAGGGGCGCAGCCCCTAAACGGACTTTTCTGCTTACTCTTTTCCTCCGGGGAAAAGAGTAAGTGCGCTGTGTAGGACAAAACAAATCTGTACAAACGTAAGTAGCCGCATAGGCTAGTAGGGCTTGCCGATTACGAATTAAAATCGGCAGCACTAC
>CAKTCT010000071.1 GCA_934539585.1 uncultured Oscillospiraceae bacterium
TGGTGGAGGCGGCGGGAGTCGAACCCGCGTCCGAAAACCTCTCCATCCGGCTTTCTACGAGTGTAGCTTATCCTTTAAAGTTCCCCCTTCGGAGCGCCGGTAAGCAAGCTCACCGAAAGGGTATTCCCGAATACGTCAGAGGGGCCGGGAAACTCCCCTGGGACGTTGACCGCTCATTAGGCCCGGCCGGAACCCGCGGTGCTGAACCGGTCAGGCAGCCGCCTAAAGTTAGGCGGCGTAAGCTAAACGATAATTGTTGTTGTCGTTTATTATTTAGGTGCGACGATTAAAGAGCTTTCGCCCGCTCTACTCGCTTACCGGACTTCAAAATCCCCGTCGAAACCTTTACGCCCCCATGAGAGCGGCGCAGTGCGCCGCCGGTTGCTTAGAGATCGTAGACCCATTCCTTGGCGAAGCCGATCCAGGTCTGGACCTTGGGGATCACGCCATCAGGACCGCAGACCAGAGGATTGGCCAGGCTCAGGCCGTGCTCGCCGTGGGGATAGATGTGAAGTTCCACCGGAACTTTGTGGGCGATGAGGGCGCTGGCGAACATCATGGAGTTCTCCACGGGAACGCCGCTGTCCTCGTAGGTGTGCCAGATAAAGGATTTGGGGGTGCTCTCCGTCACCTGAGTCTCCAGGGAGGTGAAGGCCACCATTTCGTCGGAGTACTGGTCCCCCAGCAGATTTTGGAAAGAGCCCCGGTGGGCCTTCTCGCCGCCGGTGATCACCGGGTAGCTGAGGATCAGGCCGTTGGGCTTGTGCATGTCGCCTTCCAGGCCGTGCTCCCGGACCAGGGGGTGGTTCCAGAAAACACCGGTGGAGGCCGTCAGGTGTCCGCCCGCGGAGAACCCGCAGACCGCGATTTTATCCGGGTCGATGTGCCACTCCTCGGCGTGCTCCCGGATGACCTTCACGGCTTGAAGCGCCTCGATGAGCTGGGTGGGGAAGTAGCCGTTCGGCGCGCAGGTATAGTGCAGTACGAAGGCGGAGATTCCCGCCGCAGTGAACTCCAAGGCAATGGGCGTGGCTTCCCGCTTGGAGGTAAAGGCGTACCCGCCGCCGGGGAGCACCAGCACCGCAGGACGCTTCCGGTCTTCACAGTATTCCTCATAGTTCTTGAGAATAAACCCGGTAAAAGTCGGCAGTTTCTTGGGGACGGGCAGCCCCGCTTTTTCGTAGTCCAGTCCTAAGTCCAGTTCTTTTACGATCATGCTTTGACACTCCTATCTGTTATCCGCGCTGGCGGCTTTTCAGAGCGCGGTCGATTTCCCGCTTGGCGTCCCGTTCGGCCATGTCGGCGCGTTTGTCGTGGAGCTGCTTGCCCTTGCAGAGGCCAAGCTCCACTTTTACGTTGCTCTTTTTGAAATAAAGGGAAAGGGGAATGAGGGTCAGCCCCTCCTGTTTGACCTTGCCGTAGAGTCGGGAGATCTCCGACTTGTGCATCAGGAGTCTCCGGACCCGAAAGGGATCCTTGTTGAAAATGTTGCCCTTTTCGTAAGGGCTGATGTGGGCGCCCTTCAGGAACAGCTCGCCGTTGTCGATGCTGCACCAGCTGTCCTTCAGGTTGACGCCGCCGGCCCGGATGGACTTGACCTCCGTCCCCGTCAGTTCGATGCCCGCTTCAAAGGCTTCCAGCACGAAGTAGTCGTGCCGCGCCTTGCGGTTGATGGTGATGATCTTTCCGTCCGCCGCGTGCTTGGCCATAGCGGGACCTCCTTCCGGTCAGATTTCGGTGCGGTTCTCCAGCGCCTTGTTCAGGGTGACGTTGTCGGCGTATTCCAGCTCCCCGCCTACGGGGATGCCGAAGGCCAGCCGGGTGATCCGGTAGCCCAGGGGCTTCAGGAGCTTCGACAGGTACATGGCCGTGGCCTCCCCCTCGATGGTGGGGTTGGTGGCCATGATGATCTCCTTCACGTCGGCGGTCTGGAGCCGCTGGAGCAGCTCCTTGATCCGGATGCTCTCCGGTCCCACGCCGTCTAAGGGGGAGATCAGGCCGTGGAGCACATGGTAAAGGCCCTTGTACTCCCGAAGGCGCTCAAAGGCCATGACGTCCTTGGGGTCCTCCACCACGCAGATGACGCTGCCGTCCCGCTCCGGGGAGGAGCAGATGCCGCAGATTTCCTGGTCGGTGAAGTTCTGGCAGATTTTGCAGCTGTGGATTTTTTCCTTGGCCTCCAGGATGGCCCTGGCGAAGCCCTTCGCCTGCTCCTCAGGCATATCCAGGACGTGGAAGGCCAGGCGCTGGGCAGTCTTCCGGCCGATGCCGGGGAGAGCGGCGAAGCACTCCATGAGCCGTTTCAGGGCAACCGGCGTAGAATCCATGGCTTAAAAGAGGCCGGGGATGTTGAGGCCGCCGGAGATGGCGTTCATCCGGGACTCGGTCTCGGTCTCCACCTGACGGATGACCTCGTTGACGCCGCTGACGATGAGGTCCTGAAGGGTCTCGATGTCCTCGGGATCGACGATCTCGGGCTTCAGGGTGATGCTTTTGAGGACCTTGTCGCCGGTCATGGTGATCTCAACCACGCCGCCGCCCACGGTGGTGGAGTATTCCTTGGCCTTGATTTCTTCCTGGGCCTTCTCCATCTCCTCCTGCATCTTCTGGGCCTGCTTGATCATGCTGTTCATATTCTGGGCGCCGCCGCCGAAGCCTTGCGGAAGTCTTGCTTTCATTGTGAGTCCTCCTTATGATTCGTGAACCTCGATTTTTTGCTCTTTTGCTTTTTGAAGAATATGGTCAAGGGCAGATTCGCTCTGCCCGGCAACCGCAGATGATTCCCGCCGGGTGATCCGCAGGCGGTAGCGCTGCCCCAGGGTCTGTTCCACCACGTCGGCCAGCTTGGCCCCGATGTTGTCGGTGAGGAGCAGACTTTTCAGCATGGGGTTGGGGGATTCGATGAGGACCATCCCGCCGCTGATAAAGGCCCGGGAGCCTTCCAGCATGACGTAAAGGGCCGGTTCGGTCCGGGAGAGTTCTCCCAGGAGGCCTTCCCACTGGGCCATGGGCCGGACGGCGCCGCCTTCTGCCGGAGGTTCGCTCCGGGCGGGGGCAGGCGCGGGGGCCGCGGGCTTTTGCTGGGGGGCGGCGGGGGCCTGAGCGGCCTGCCGTTCCAGCTTTTCCAGGCGGCGGGTCAGGTCGGCGGGAGCGGGAGGCGCTTCCGGGCTGCTGCACAGCCGGATCAGGGTCATTTCCAGCTCCACCTTCTTGTTCCCGCTGCGGGAAAGGGCGTCCAGACACCGCTGGAACGCCGAGAGGATTTCCAGAATCCGGCTCAGCGGCAGCGCTTTGGCCAGGGCTAAGAACCGGTCCATCTCGTCGGGGAGGCAGACCACTAAGTTCTGGGGCTCCGCCACGGATTTGCAGAGCATGACGTTGCGGAAGTGGCCGATCAGCTCGCTGACCAGACGGTCGATGCCCTTGGCGTTATCGTAAAGCTCGCCCACCTGGGAGATGGCCGCTGCCGCGTCCTTCCGCAGGATGGCGTCGGAGAGGGCGAAAAGGTGCTCGGAACCGGCGATGCCCGCGGTGTCCGCCACGGTCCGGGCGTCGATGTGGTCGGAAAAGGCGGCGCACTGGTCCAGAAGGGAGAGGGCGTCCCTCATTCCGCCGTCGGCCAGCCGGGCGATGAGGGCGGCTGCGTCGGGTTCCAGGGTAAAGGCTTCCTGCCCGCTGATTTCCAGCATCCGCTTGGCGCTGTCCGCCGGGCGGATCCGCCGGAAGTCGTACTGCTGGCACCGGGAGACAATGGTCTGGGGGACCTTGTGGACCTCGGTGGTGGCCAGAATGAACAGGACGTGGGGAGGGGGTTCCTCCATGATTTTCAAAAGCGCGTTGAAAGCGCTGGTGCTGAGCATGTGGACCTCGTCGATGATGTACACCCGGTACTTGCAGACGGTGGGGGCGTACCCCGCTTCGTCCCGCAGGTCCCGGACATCGTCGACGCTGTTGTTGCTGGCGGCGTCCATTTCGACAACGTCCAGGATGGAGCCGTCCTCGATGCCCTTGCAGACGCTGCACTCCAGACAGGGGTTGCCGTCCACGGGGTGGAGGCAGTTCACTGCCTTGGCCAGAATCTTGGAGCAGGTGGTCTTTCCCGTGCCCCGGGAGCCGGTGAACAGGTAAGCGTGGGCCATGCGGCCGGTGCGGACCTGGTTCTGTAAGGTCTGGGTGATGTGTTCCTGGGAGATGACCTCGGAAAAGACCCGGGGCCGCCACTTGCGGTAAAGCGCCAGATACATTTCCATCCCCCTTTTACTGAAAAAGACCGTGCAACCGGACATACGGAAAAGAAGGCTTTGCCGCATCACATGAACGCGGCCGCTTAATGCTGCTCGGTTCCCCGCCTGACATGGTTCACGGCGTTTCATCGCGCGGGACCCGCTCTTCCGTATGTCGGATTGCACGCTCTTTCCAAACGTGCGGTCTCCATTGAAGCTCCGGACAACAAGGCGCGGTCCGGAACGCTTATTTATTATACTATATTCTGCGCAAAAACACAACCTTTTTTTCAATATTTTTTCCGGCATTCCAGGCATGGGGGAGGGTATTCAGAAAAAATTAAGAAGATTTTGCCGAAAAAATCCGGAATTCTCTTTTCCTGGCCGTCATTCTATGGTATACTGATAATGATCCTGCGTCTCCCCGGCCCTCCGGCAAAGAGAAAGATGGAGACGGGAAATGAAACGTGCTGCAAATAAAGGAGGTTCCGGCCTGTGATGCCCCGTACCAACTGTTTCCAAAAGTTCCTGGCGCTGTTTCTGGCGTTTGCCCTTTCCATGACCGTCCTGGCGGCCCCGGCGGTCCACGCCAAGGAGCCCGAGCCCAAATTCGACGTTTTCAGCGAGGCCGCCTATCTGGTCAACAACGAGACCGGGCGGGTGATCTACGAGAAAAACGCGGACAAGATGCTTTCCCCGGCCTCCCTTGTCACCATTATGACCGCCATCATCGCCATTGAGAACTGCTCCGACCTGGAGGGCACCGTGGTCACGGCTCCCACCTCCATTTTCGACGAGCTGTACACCCTGGGCGCCGCCAACGTGGACATCCGCCACGGCGAGGAGGTCCGGATGATCGACCTGCTCTACGCCATGATCCTCCGCTCCGCCTGCGAGGCCGCCAGCATCATCGCCAACTACATCGGCAACGGCGACAACGCGGTCTTTGTGGAAATGATGAACCAGAAGGCCCAGGAGATCGGCGCGACCCACACCCATTTCGCCAATCCCCACGGCCTCCCCGACGACAACCAGTACACCACGGCCAAGGATATGTACCTCATCACCAAGTACGCCATGGAGATGGACCCCATCTTCATGACCATCGCCTCCACGGACAGCTACACCCTCCCGGCCACCAACAAGCACGCCGCGGAGCGGACCATCACCCACACCAACTCCATGATGAATGAGAGCCGGGGCGGGGCCCAGTATTCCCCCTACGTCCGGGGCGTCAAGACCGGGGCCACCAACACCGGGCGGAACCTGGTCTCCACCGCCACCAAGGACGCCTACTCCTACACCCTGGTGACGCTGAACGCTCCCCGCTACTATGAAAACGGCGACGAGATCACCGACAATCAGTCCTTTGTAGACGCCAAGCAGCTCTACACCTGGGCCTTTAACAATTATGCCGTCCGCACCGTCATGAAGACCTCCACACCCCAGGGCGAGGTCAAGGTGGAGCTGGCCAAGGACAAGGACACCATCCCGGTCTATCCGGCGGAGGACGTCACCTACCTGATGCACGGGGACATTGACACGTCCAGCATCCAGAGGGTCCTCACGCTGCCGGACTCCATCGACGCCCCGGTGGCCGAGGGGCAGGTCCTGGGCACCATGGAGGTCAAGCTGGACGATGTGACCATCGCCACCGTTGACCTGGTGGCCGGGGAGACCCTGGAGCGCAGCAGCTGGCTGGAGTTCCTCCGGAAGGTCAAGGGCTTTTTCTCCTCGGTATGGTTCAAGCTGGCGATTGTGGTAGTGCTGCTGCTCATCGCCGCGTATATCGTCTTTGCTATCCTTTATAATAACCGCAAGCGCCGCCGCCGCAAAGCCAAGCGCCGTTTCTGAAGCGGAAGCGCTCGGATGGGCGCACCAATCGCACCACGTCAAGTCGACGCGTATTTCCGAAGTCTCATACAGGAATCGAAGCGATAAAAAGTGCTGCACGGTTGCCTACTGTTCGAGCACCGATAGCGGCGGCGGGAAGTGTCGTGTGCGGATATGGTTATCCAGCGCCTGCTGCCATTGGGGTTTTTAGGGGTGTAACCCCTAAACGGACTTTTCTGCTTACTCTTTTCCTCCGGGGAAAAGAGTAAGTGCGCTATGTAGGACAAAACAAATCT
>CAKTCT010000072.1 GCA_934539585.1 uncultured Oscillospiraceae bacterium
ATTTTGGGGTCCTCCGTGGTAAAAAAATAAGTTGCGAAGGCTCGTTTGAACCTTGCAACTTAATACTACTCCTTACAAGACTGTGAACCTTTGGGAGATTCCCTTGACAAAGGCCGTTTTTTTGAGTAAACTGTTAATAAGAATAGCCATCGATCGCATACGGGAGCCGCCGGGTTTTCCCCCGCCGGAAACCGTGCTTTTTTGGAATAAAAGGGGGTTTGTTCATGGTAAGATTCAAAAACCATCTCGGTACGATAGACATTTCCCAGAACTTTTTCGTGAACCTTGTGGGCGCAACGGCCACCAGCTGCTTCGGCGTTGCCGGAATGGCGGTCTCCGACCCGGCCCAAGGCTTTCTGAGCAAGGTCCTCCGCAGCCGCGAGGACTCCCGGGGCGTCAAGATCCGCAGCCGGAACGGAAAGCTCACCATCGACCTGCACATTATCGTGATGTA
The DNA here is from genome assembly GCA_934539585.1 of uncultured Oscillospiraceae bacterium. Lineage (GTDB taxonomy): Bacteria > Bacillota > Clostridia > Oscillospirales > Ruminococcaceae > Merdivicinus. Next base: position 455 of record CAKTCT010000072.1, read on the forward strand.
CGGCACCAACGTTTCCGCCATCGTCAAGAGCATCATGCATAAGGTCAGCTATACCGTAGAGGATGTAACCGGCATCCAGGTGGACCACGTCAATGTCTATGTAGACGGCATGCGTACCAACTGAGCGCGGATTCAGAAATTCAGGACGGCGTCCCTGGCGCCGGATAAGGAGTGCGGCTTTCAGTGATTAACGGAAGTTTGCTGCGGGATGCTATCGTCTCCGCAGCCCATACCATTGCCAATCAGAAACAAAAGGTGGACGAACTAAACGTCTTCCCCGTCCCCGACGGAGACACCGGCACCAACATGTCCATGACCATCGGCGCATCGGTCCGGGAGCTGGAGCTCCTCAAGGACCCCACCGTGGCCGAGACCTCCAAGGTTGCGGCCTCCGCCCTGCTCCGGGGAGCCCGGGGCAACTCCGGCGTCATCCTCTCCCTCCTGTTCCGGGGCTTCAGCAAGGGCCTCAAGGACAAGGTGGAGGCCACCGGCGTGGACCTGGCCGAAGCCCTGGGCGAAGGCGTAACCGCAGCCTATAAAGCGGTGATGAAGCCCACCGAGGGCACCATCCTCACCGTGGCCCGGGAGGCCGCGGAAAAGGCCCAGGAAGTGGCCAACCAGACCAACGACGCCCTCACCGTCTTCCGGGCCATCGTCGCCCAGGCGGAGGAGACCCTCCAGCGCACCCCCGAAATGCTGCCGGTCCTCAAAAAAGCCGGCGTGGTGGACGCAGGCGGCCGGGGCTTTGTGGTGATCTTCCAGGCCATGCTGGACGTCTTTGAGGGCGGCCCCGTGGCCCGTCCCCAGTCCTCTCAGCCCGCCGCCGAGGCTCCCAGGCCCAAGCGCTCCGCCGTGGCCGAAGCCAGCGGCGACATCAAAAACACCTACTGCACCGAATTCATCGTGGAAAAAGCCCCCGGCGCCGAAGACGCCCTGAAGCTCCGGGCCTACCTGGAATCCATCGGCGACAGCGTGGTGGTCGTGGACGACGAGGATATCATCAAGGTCCACGTCCACACTAACCACCCCGGCGACGCCCTGGAAAACGGCCTGAAATTCGGCTCCCTGACCAGGATGAAGATCGAAAACATGAAGGAACAGCACTCCGCCCAGGTGGAGGAGGCCGAGCAGAAGGAGGAAGACGCCTCCTACGTCCCCGTGGACCCGGACATCCCCTTCGGCTTCGTAGCCGTAGCGGCGGGCCAGGGGGTCCAGTCCCTCTTTACCGACCTGGGGGTCAACAACGTCGTCACCGGCGGCCAGACCATGAACCCCAGCACCGACGACATCCTGAAAGCCATCCAGGCCACCCCGGCCCAGACGGTTTTCGTCCTCCCCAACAACAAAAACATCATCATGGCGGCGGAGCAGGCCGTGAAGCTGGCGGACCGCCGGGTCTGCGTGCTCCAGACCGTCAGCATCCCCCAGGGGATTTCCGCCATGCTGGCCTTTGACCCCGACGCCTCCTTCAACGACAACCAGGTCCTGATGACCGAGGCCTTCTCCCGGGTCCAGACCGGTCAGATCACCTTCGCCGCCCGGGACAGCGACTACGACGGCCACAACATCAAGGCCGGCGAGATCCTGGCCATGGAAAACGGCAAGCTGAGCTTCGTGGAAAAGGACCTGACCAAGGCCCTCTACAAGCTGACCCGCTCCCTGGTCCGGAAGGATTCCAGCTTCATCACCGTCCTCTACGGCGCCGACGTCACCGACGACCAGGCCCAGGAAGCCTGCAATCTCTTAAAATCCAAGCTGTCGGCCAACCTGGAGGTCAACCTCATCAACGGCGGCCAGCCCGTTTATTACTACATCATCTCGGTGGAATAATCAAAAAACCGGCTCAAGCCCATTGCAGAGCAATGGGCTTGCTTTTCGTTTTACCCCATTCCGGAAAGGAGGCGGCCCATGCCGGAAGAAACCCTGTCGTCCCCGGTGACGATCTTAAAAAACGTCGGCGGCAAGCGGGCCGCCCTCTACGAAAAGCTGGGCGTCGCCACTGTGGGCGACCTGCTCCGCTTCTACCCCCGGACCTACCTGGACTACACCTCCCCCCTCCCCGCCGCCGAGTGCCCCGAGGGCGAGAACTGCGTCGTCAAAGGCGTCGTGACCCGCCGGATGCCCCCGGCCCCCATCCGGAAGGGCCTGGTCCTCTACAAATTGATTGCCAACGACGGCGTTTCCAACTTCCAGGTGACAATTTTTAACAACGAATACGCATACTATGGGATAAAGGCCGGAGAGGAGTACGTTTTCGCCGGACGTTTCTCCAGAACCGGCGGCCGCTACCAGCTGGCCCTTTCCTCCTATGTGGAGGAGAAGGATGCCGGGACCCTCCGGCCGGTGTACAACCTCACCGAGGGCCTGTCCAACGGCATGGTGTCCAACAACATGGCCGAAGCCGTGGAGCGCTTCGCCGACCTTCTCCCCGACCCCATGCCCCGGGACGTCCTCCGGGACCACCAGCTCTGCCAGCTCCGCTACGCTGTGGACAACATCCACTTCCCCCAGGGAAAGGAAGCCTACGACATCGCCCGGCGGCGGCTGGTCTTTGAGGAATTCTTCACCCTTTCTTTAGGGCTCATCCGCCTCCGCGGCCGGGAGCGGCAGGAAACCGCCGTCCGCCTCCCGGAAGTGGACCTGGCCCCCTTTGAACAGTCCCTCCCCTTCGCCCTCACCGGCGCACAAAAGCGCGCCATCGGCGAGATTCTCGCGGATATGCAGAAGCCTTACCCCATGAACCGCCTCCTCCAGGGCGACGTAGGCTCCGGCAAGACCATGGTAGCGGCGGCGGCAGCCTACGCGGCGGCCAAAGCCGGGTTCCAGTCCGCCATTATGGCCCCCACGGAGATTCTGGCGGGCCAGCACGCCGCCACCCTGAAAAAGGTCCTGGAGCCCCTGGGCCTCCGCATCTGCCTCCTCACCGGCTCCCTGACCCCCAGACAGAAAGCGGAGCGGAAGGCCGCCCTGGCCGCCGGGGAGTACGACGTGGCCGTGGGCACCCACGCCCTGGTCCAGCAGTCCACGGAGTTCCGCTCCCTTGGCCTGGTGGTCACCGACGAACAGCACCGCTTCGGCGTGGAACAGCGCCGGAAGCTGGCCGGCAAGGGCCAGAGCCCCCACAGCCTGGTCATGTCCGCCACCCCCATCCCCCGGACCCTGGCCCTGATCCTCTACGGCGACCTGGACATCTCCGTTCTGGATGAGCTCCCCAAGGGCCGCCAGCCCGTGGAGACCCTGGTGGTCCACTCCGACAAGCGTGCCCGGGCCCTTCACTTCATCCAGGAGCACCTGGCCCAGGGCCAGCAGGCGTACATCGTCTGCCCCCTGGTGGAGGACTCCGACAGCGAGCTCCTGGCGGCAGTCCAGTACCGGGACCGCCTGGAAAAGCAGCTCCCCGGCTGCCGGGTGGGCCTTCTCCACGGCCGGATGAAGCCCGCGGAAAAGGACGCCGTCATGGCGGACTTCCAATCAAACCGCATCCAGCTCTTAGTCTCCACCACCGTGGTGGAGGTGGGCGTGGATGTCCCCAACGCCACCATCATGATGGTGGAAAACGCCGAGCGCTTCGGCCTGGCCCAGCTCCACCAGCTCCGGGGCCGGGTGGGACGGGGCAGCGCCCGGTCCTACTGCATCCTGGTCTCCGACAACGAAAGCGAGGAGAACCGCCGCCGGCTCTCGGTGATGAAATCCACCTCCGACGGCTTCGTCATCGCCCGGGAGGACCTGAAGCTCCGGGGCTCCGGGGATTTCTTCGGCTCCCGCCAGCATGGGATGCCCGCCCTGGCCATCGCCAATCTCATCGAGGACCGGGACCTTTTCCAGGAGGCCCAGGACGCCGCCCGGACCCTTCTCCAGGCGGACCCGGACCTGACCGCCCCGGACCACCAGGCCATGGGCGCGATTATCAACGAAATTTTTGACCAGAATAAAGACGGCTGGAATTAAGCGGAAAGGAACGCTAGTATGTATCTAGAAAACAAACGCCACATCCACTTCATCGGCATCGGAGGCTCCGGGATGTTCCCCCTGGCCCAGATTCTCCACGCCAAGGGCTACTACCTCACCGGCTCCGACAACAACGAGACCGACACCCTCCAGATGGTCCGGGAGATGGGCATCCCCGTGACCCTGGGCCAGCGTGCGGAGAACATCCAGGGCGCCGACCTCATCGTCCACACCGCCGCCATCATGGCCGACAACCCCGAGCTCATCGCCGCCAAGGCAAGCGGCGTCCCCACCATCGAGCGCAGCGTCCTTTTGGGGGAGATCACCGCCCACTATTCAAGCGCCGTCTGCATCAGCGGCACCCACGGAAAGACCACTACCACCTCCATGACCACCCAGATTCTCCTGGACGCGGGCCTGGACCCCACCTGCGTCATCGGCGGCAAGCTCCCGGCCATCCACGGCAGCGGCCGGGTGGGCAATACCCCCGTTATGGTCTGCGAAGCCTGCGAGTTCGTGGACACCTTCTTAAAGCTCTACCCCGACATCGCCGTGATCCTCAACATCGACGCCGACCATCTGGACTACTTCAAGACCATGGAGAACCTCATCGCCTCCTTCCGGAAGTTCGCCCAGAAGGCAACAAAGGTCCTCATCGTCAACGGCGACGACGCCAATACCCGGAAAGCCGTCTCCGGCCTGGAAAAGCCCATCCTCACCTTCGGCTACCAGAACGTCAACGACTACTACCCCAAAAACATCGAGCACATCGACGGCGTCACCCTGTCCTTCGACCTCTGCCACGAGGAGGAAATCCTCACCAGAATCACCCTTCACATCCCCGGGGACCACAATATCTTAAACGCCATTGCCGCCTGCGTGGCCGCCCACGAAGCCGGTGCCTCCTGGGACCAGTGCGCCAGGGGCCTGGAGGGCTTCCATGGGGCCCAGCGCCGCTTTGAGGTTCTGGGCAAGATCGGCGGCGTCACCGTAGCCGACGACTACGGCCACCATCCCACGGAGATCGAAGCCACCCTGAAAGCCGCCAAAGTCCTTCCTTTCAAACGGGTCTGGGCCGTCCACCAGCCCTTCACCTACTCCCGGACCGCCACCCTGCTGGACGATTTCGCCCGGGTCCTCTCCCACGCGGACTTCGTGGTCCTGTCGGAGATCATGGGCTCCCGGGAAAAGAACACCTACAACATCTACGCCAAGGACCTGGCGGCCAGAATCCCCGGCTGCGTCTGGTTCCCCGACTTCCCGGAGATCGCCGACTACGTCGTCTCCCACGTCCGGCCCGGCGACCTGGTCCTGACCCTGGGCTGCGGCGACGTCAACAAATGCGCCCACCTCATCGTGGAAAAGCTCAAGGAAAAAGAAGCCGCCAACTGACCGAAAGGAGGGGCCTATGAAGCCCGCCGTCCGTGTCTCGCGTATCCTTGCCGGCCTCGCGATTGCCGCCCTCCTCCTGACCGCACTTTTCGCCCGGGCCCCGGGACTGTGGGACGCCATCCGGGGCGCACCCCTGCATGACCTTTCCCTGACCCTGCCAGGCGACCCCGGGACCTATCGGACCCTTTATTACCCGGAGGGTTCCCTCCCCCTGGACGCCGGTACCGCCGCAGAGGTCCGGGAGATTCTGGACGCCTCCCCCGGCTGAAGCCCATCACCCTTTCCACCCCGCCGACGGCCGGAGCCATCACCGTGGAAAACGCCCAGGTGGTCTTTTGGGACCGTCCCCCGTTTAACAGACAAATAAAAAAGCCTCCGATCGCAGAATAGCGACGAATTACACGGCCTTGCT
>CAKTCT010000073.1 GCA_934539585.1 uncultured Oscillospiraceae bacterium
AAATCTTCCCTTGCGCCGGAGGGCAAGCCCATAGCCTTTTGCCTTGACCCGGAAACAGGCTTTTCGTGGATAGGCGAGTATGACATCACCGCCGACGAGCTGCTGTCCGGCGCGGGCGGCAACAACGCCACCAAAACCGAACAGGCTGAACGGCTGATACTTGACCTGCTTGCAGACGGGAAAGAGCTTGCCAGCGAGGACATTGTAAAAGCCGCAGCCGAAGCCGGAATATCCGAGAGGACGGTACAGAACGCCAAGCGCAACATGGGCGGCATTTTAGGCGCAAGGCGTGTCGGCGGTCAATGGTACAACTTCATCAAGAAGAAGCAGCCACCCGAACCCGCAAGCTGAAAGTGCAAAACGCAGACCCTTTGCACTTTGCACTTTCGCACTTTCACGATAATTTGCGTCAATAACTCAAAAAAGCACTTGACAAAACGCTTCATGGGGCACAGCGGCAGACATCAAGCCGTTCATTGATCCCGTCTTTGACAACAATGTGCTGCTGACGCAGACGGAACGGCTGATGTTCTCATAACAATCCTCCTTCTACAAGTTCCAGTGTGTATGCGTCGATGGCCGCCTGAATCCGCTCCTCCACCGTGGGCGCGGGCTCCATGGCCACGAATTTCAGCGCCCCGTTTTCTACCGTGACCTGGGACGCGGTGGAAAATTGGCTTTCGATCTCCGGGACCGGCTCCGTCCATTCAAACAGGCCGGTGTCCCCGGCAGACCGTCCGGAAAGCTCCGGGCAGGTGCGGAAATCCTCCGCCGCACTGCCGGCCAGAACATCCCCTTGCCGCATGTAGGACAGAACCGTCTGCCCCGACGCAAGATCGTAATAAAACCGCCGAATGTACACGTGTCCGCCTCCTTATCCGTAGCACCAGTAGGGAACGGTGAAGGTCCCTCCAACGGAAATGTTGTCGGTGTAATAGGTATCCAGCGAAATGTCCGTCAGCTGAAAGCCGTTTTTCGTAATGGTTAAAGGGTCAGCCGCATCGTCAATTTTGAGTTCGTTGTTGCCGTATCTCATATCGTGCCAGTATTTGTGGCTTTTTTCCCGGATATAAACCTGGTGTTCCCTGCCAATTCGATCACTGGAAAGAACAACAACCTGGGGCGTAAACGCCAGCCCGGAAACCGTTCCGCTGCCTTTTCCATCGGCGGTTTTGGTGATGGTGACGCTGCCCGCCGCATACTTTTTCAGCTGACCCGCGCCACCTGCCCTAAAATTTATGGTTTTCCCCGCCGTGTCGATGATGCAGGAAACCAGCGCCCCGGAAACGAACAGGTTATCCTCGGCATCTTCGCCGTTCTGCAGCTTCACCGCATACGTCGCCCCGTTGACCCGGAAGGTGTCCCCAGCCGTATACGCCGCCGTTGCCTTGAACTGGCAGCTGACCACCCCTGTCACACTTCCCAGCACCGATAAGATATGCACCTTGGTGGAGCTGGAACGGACGTGGGTCAGGGTGTGGACCGTCTCGTAGCCGTCCCACTTGGTCTTCTGGTCCGCCGTCACGTGGATATTCGCGTTTCCGGTGTGGGCCGTCAGACTGGTGTTCAGGGCCATTTTGGCCAGCTCCGCGTCGATGATGTCGGCGTTGTCGTTGAAGGGGGTCGGGCTGATATAGTCCGAGGCCGCCGGTTTGTTCAGCTGGTAATTGGTGGTTTTTTCCATGTCCTCATCCTTTCATTTCCGCCCAGGTCTTGGTGCTGACGTCGCCCCAGGTCTGGGCCGCGTAATCCTGCCAGCAGTAGAACAGGTAGAGCAGCGTATAGGCCAGGTGGGCGGGCTTTATCTCCTCGATGGCGGCTTTGACGTCGGCGATGTTGGGCGGAATCCCCACGGTCCCGACAAATTTGACGGTAAAGGAGTAGTTGGCCGGGTCCTCGATGATCTCGCAGTCGGAGTTGGCAAAGCTGGCCACCACCTGGCGAATCTGCTCCTTGGTGGTGGTGCTGGCCCCCCGGAGCTTGCTCATGAGCCGGGAGCGCCGGTCGGAAAGGCTCTTGTCCGGCTCCGTGGGGATGCCGAAGGCCGCCTCCCAGAGGGGGAGCCACGTTTCCGCCGAGGCCGCAAAGAGCTCATTCTCCGAAATTCCTGCGAAAAGGTCCGCAATGGCGTCAAGCTGGGGCTGGAGAGCGTCCTCGAAGTCCTCCACCGCCGGGGAGACCAGCCGGTCCGGCAGGTAGTCTTTAAGTCGCGGCAATGAGCGTCACCTCCGATACAATGGGAATCTGGGTGCTGCCCACGGCCACGTTCTGGGCCTTGCTGTTTAAGAGCAGGTCGGAATAGTCCGTCACGCCGTCGATGTCCAGGAGCAGGAAGCCCACCCGGGCGTAGACCACCTCGGATTTCTCAAAGGCGATGCTTTTCAGGTAGGCCGCCAGGTCTTTTTCAAACCGGGCTTTCACCGCCGCAAGGCTGGTGGTGGCGTCTACGGACACCTTGGCGGATACGGTGAGGCTCAGGGCCGTGGCGCTGACTACCGTTACCGACGCGCCGATGGGCCGGACACTCTCAATGTATGCGGCGCAGGCGGAGACCGTCTCGGCGGGAGCCACGCCGCTTAATTCGCTGCAGATGACCACCTTTACCGTTCCCGCACCGTTCCAAAGGGGGAAAACCCTGGCTTTGCCCACGCCGGTGACGGACTTGGCCCACTGCTCATACTGATAAGCGTTGCCGGAGGTGGCAGGCTTCCGGAGGTAGTCGTAGTACCGCTCCACCAGCTGGGCGTCGGTCTCCGGATCCACGCCGCCGGAAGCGGCTCCCACGGAAAAGGCCGTCAGCCCGGACGCCGGGGACTGCTGGAGCTTCACTTCCCCGGCGGAAACGTTGTACCTGGCTCCGGCGGCAGCGGCGGTCAGGGTCCCGGAGCCGGAGCCGTCTGCCGAAAGGGTCGCCTGCTCGTCCAGAAGGTACTCTAAGCCGTCCTCGGTGAGAAAGACCTTTCCGGCGGGGAGAATGGTTCCCGCCGTGCCGGTAAAGGAAACCGCCGCCGTCGCCCTGGAGCCGGGCTTCCGGGTAATGCCGTAGTCCGCCGCTTTCTTGTCAATGTAGCTGCCGCTGTTTTCGTCCACAAAGATCATGTCCGGCACGCCTTCCAGGGCGGTGTAGTACTTCCAGAGCTCATAGGCCGCCGGAGCCACCAGGGACCGGGCAAAGCTGCCCTCCCGGGTGTCGAACTCCGTGATTTTTTCTAAGATTGCCGCCTCGATGGTCTCCGGCGTCACATCCTCATACATCTGCAATCCTCCTTTGGATGGTCAAATCTCCGTAGACGGTCCGGATCTGGCAGGAAACCGTCAGGGTCCCCGCGCCGTCAAAGTCCACCCGGATGCTGTTGACCTCGGTGATATAGGGGCTTACCAACAGCGCCTCCCGGACATAGCGCACCGCCTCGGCTTTTTTGGTGTCGGCGCTGTAACTCTGGCCGATGAGGGTCTCCAGCTCGCAGCCGTAGTCCCAGGAATAGATTTCGTGGCGGTAGCGTACCGTGGACAGGGCGTTGAAGGCCCAGACGGCCACCGCTTCGGCTCCCTCGCAGAAGACCGGTTCTCCCCGCCGGATGATGGGGAGGTCCCGGACAAAATTCCAGGCCACCTCCCGGGCCAGGGGCAGCCGCTCCACCGTTACGGAGACCTCCGGCTGAACGGTCGGGAACAGGCTCATTGGCTCACCACCTTGCAAAGAATATAGAATACCTGGTCGTCGTCGGAGCAGAGGATCACCCGGTCCCCGGCTTTCAGGGGCTGGGAAAACCGGATGCTCCCTGTCATTTTCTGGCCGGAGACCGTAAGCTCCATGGCCTGGTCCTCCGGCAGCAGAAAGGAATTGCAGAAGAGCTGGGCTCCGCCGATCCTGGCCCCGCCGGTCTCCACGGTCAGAGGCGACAGGGCGGATACGGTCCCCAGCCGGAAGAACAGCCCCGCCGGTTCCGTCTGGAGCAGCCCGACGATGCGGCTGTATGGATTTTCGTTCATGGGTCCTCCTTACTGATAGGTGCGGAGCCGTTCATTGTAGGGAACCAGGTTCAGGCTCACCCGCCGGGAGGACGCCGCCGTCTTGCTGCCGGATTTGTTGGGCAGGCTCCCGGCTTCCGCCTCGTCCATGGTCCGCTTGTAACTTAATGTCAGCTGGCAGTAATACTGGCCGTCCTTCCAGACGTGCTTGTCTGCCGTGACCCAGAAAAGGCCGAAGGTCCCGGTGACAGGCTCTTTCACCGCCACCGTCCCGCCGGTGATGCAGGCAATGTTTCCCAGGGCTTCCACGGTCAGGGTCTGGGAAAGGCCGTTGTCGGCTAAGAGCCGCTTGGCCTTGGCCCCGGCATCCTGGCCGTCGGACTGGCGGATGGCGTTCTGAATCACGCCGTACAGGGCAATGAGCTCCGGATTTTTCTCCGTGCGGATGATTTTGCCGCCGGAATCGTAGATGGCCGCCTGGGTGACGGTTTTGTCGATGCTGTCGGAGGCCGACAGGCTCTGGAGGTTCACGCCGCCCTCTAAGATCAGGGTCTCGTCGTTTTTCTCGATCTCCACCACGTCCAGGGCCTTGCCCCGGAACCGGACCTGATAGGCTTTGCCGTTTTCCTGGGCGGCCAGGGTGTAGGCCGTCATAATGATCTTGTAAAGGGCGGTCCCCAGAAAATTCCGGGTGACGGATTTCCCCGGGGCGGCCAGGTTCCCGGGCTGGATGCCGAAGTCCGCGCAGATGCGGTGGGCGATGGCGTCGGGGGTCTGGGCCCGGAACTGATAGACCCCCTGATTTTTCAGGAGGTAAAACCCCCGGTCATAGCAGGTGACGGAAAAGCTCCCGGACCCCGCCGAACGGCTCCGGGACACCACAAAGCCGGAAAACAGCTCCCGTTCCTCCTGGAACAGGGTGATTCCCGCCCCGGGCGGCATGTCCGGGACCGTCACCGCCGGCCCATATGGCGGAGAAGCCACGTCAAAGGACAGGGTCCGGGCTCCCTGGCTGATGCTGCCGCTCCAGGTGATCTGCCGGACAAGACCGGTAATGTCCCAGGTCCCGGCGGAGGTGGTCAGGAAAAGCCCCAGCATCACAAGGCCCCCTTATCCGGCAGCCTGACGACCTGCCCCGGGAAAATGAGGTTGGCGTTTTTGATCTGGTTGTAGCTGGCCAGCCGCCAGCAAAGCTGGGGGTCGCCGTAATACTTCCGGGCAATGGCCCAGAGGGTGTCCCCCTTGACCACCACGTAGGACTGGACAGCCTTCTGGGTCCCGCCGGATTCCGAGGACCGGGCGGAGCCTGCCGCCGCAGCGGTTTTCTCGGTTTTCACCGCCCCCAGGGGCCGGTACTCCGCCAGGGTCAGGTCGGCGTACACGTCGCCGGTGCCGTCCTTTTCCCCGTACTTCACCCGGGAAAGCAGCACCGCCAGATTCACCGCCGTATCCGACACGATGTACCGCAGCACCGTCCCCGCCGTCTGCCAGTTCTTGAGCTTCTCAATGGCGCCGTAAGGGTCCCCGGCATAGCCGCCGGAAAAGGCGTAGCTCCGGTCCTCCGCCGGAAGCAGGACGGACAGGGAAATTTCTGCCGCCTCCGCCTGTCCCCAGAAGTTCACGTCCCCCATCTGGTGGATGCTGACCTTTAACACGTTCCGCCCGAAGGACGCCTGAAACTCCGACGGCGTCACCGGGAACACCAGCTCCGTCCCGCCGGAGGTGTCTTTGAGGATGATTTTCCGCAGGCTCAACGCTGCTTCCTCCCTTCCATGTCGTAGACGAAGAACGCCCGAAGAATCGCTTTTTCCCCGGCGGGGAGCCGGTAGTATTCCCCGGGCGTCAGGTTATGCTCCCGGAAAAGATAGTACATCAGGTTCATTTCCGGGTCCTCGTCTATTTTTTTTTAAGGCAACACCGCACAGAAAAAGGAGCGAGATAGTGCCAAATGTGATATAATGAAATTATGGATAAACAGA
>CAKTCT010000074.1 GCA_934539585.1 uncultured Oscillospiraceae bacterium
CCGAGGTTATCCACAGAATATGCTGGTAGACCTCTGCTAAACGGAAACTTTGCAATTTATGCGGTGTTGCCCTAAGTAAATCAGATTCATCTCATCCATCGGCAACGCCCCTTTCGGGAGCCTGATTAAACCGCCTACCGTTTCAGGTATCACCTTACGCCTTTATCATATCATAGGCCGTCTACCTTTGTCAAATAAAACGCCCGCCTTCGCAAAAAATCCCCCGAAAACTTTCCCCCAACCCCTTGCGCCGGCGAAAAAAGTATGGTATACTATAAAAGCGAATCGTCTGCCTGCTTGCGCGCAGGCGTTGGAACCAATAAAAAAAACTGCGGAGGGTCAAAAATGAACGTGTTTGAAATTATCGGCGGTATCATCCTGCTGATTGCCTGCATCATCCTCATCGTGCTGGTCATGCTTCAGGAGAGCAAGGACAACGGCGTGCAGTCCCTTACCGGCGGCAGCAGCGACTCCTACCTGGGGAAAAACTCCGGCCGGACCCTGGACGCCATGCTGTCCAAGATCACCAAGTACGCGGCCATCGCGTTCTTTGTGCTGACGCTGCTGGTCAGCATTTTCACCGTTTACATTAAGTAAGACGGAACGTGACACAGGGGCTGTCTCGATCAGACGGAGCGCAGTGCGCAGACGGGATCGGGGCAGCCCTTTTTCGTAGATCAGAAAGGAACATTCATGGAAAAATGGAAAAAACGCATCCAGCTGGCTCTGGAAAAGGCCGGAAAAAAGGGCCTTTCCCTGAAAGAGCTGGCCGGAGCCTGTAAAGTGAAAAAGGAGGACCGCAAATCCTTCGCCAAAGCCCTGGACCAATGCCTCCAGGAAGGGCAGGTCCTGGAAAAGAAAAAGCGCCTGATCTCCGCCGGAGCCAAGGGCCTGCGGCCTGCGGTAATCAAGCGCCTGAACCGGACCTACGCCTTCGCCGAGCTCTCCCCCGAGGGCGGCGAGGTCTTTGTCCCCGGCAGCAAGCTGAAAGGAGCCATGACCGGGGACCGGGTCCTTCTCCGGGTGCTGCCTCCCCGGGGCAGCGGCCTTCCCGACGGCGAGGTCCGGGAGATTCTGGAGGAAAATGCCCAGCCCTTTTCCGGGGTCCTGCGGATTCTGCCCCAGGGGGCCTTCCTCCAGCCCGACGACCTGGGGAACATGGACCTCCGGGTGACCGGGGACCTCTCCGATGCCCGGGACGGCGACAAGGTCTTAGCGGAGATCGTCCGGCGGGGAGAGAGCCACTGGGACCACCAGGTCCGCATCCTCAAGCGCTTCGGCCCGGCGGACCGGGCGGCGGTGTGCTGCCAGGCCATTCTGGAAACCCGGGGGATTTCCCCGGAGTTCCCGGCGGCGGTCCTGGACGAAGCCCGGACCCTGGCCCACCGGGGCCTTTCTGACGGGGAGCTGGCGGGCCGGGAGGACCTGCGCTCCGAGCGGATCTTCACCATTGACGGCGCGGACTCCAAGGACCTGGACGACGGGGTCAGCCTCCACAAATACGGGGATTTCTACGAGCTGGGGGTCCACATCGCCGACGTCTCCCACTACGTCCGGAAGGGCTCCCTTCTGGACGGGGAGGCCCTGGCCCGGGGGACCAGCATCTACTACGCCGACAAGGTCATCCCCATGCTGCCCAAGGAGCTTTCCAACGGCATCTGCTCCCTGAACCCCGGGGAGGACCGGCTGGCCTTTTCCGCCATCCTCACCCTGGACGCCCAGGGCCGCCTGACGGACTTCGACTTCCGGAAAACGGTGATCCGCTCCCGGGTCAAGGGAGTCTATGGCGAGGTCAACCGGCTCCTGGCCGGGGAGGAATCCCCGGAGCTTCTGGAAAAATACCGGGAGGTCCTCCCCGCCCTTCCCCTGATGCGGGAGCTGAAGGACCTCCTCCGGAAAAACCGCCGGGACCGTGGCGCGCCGGACATCGACTCGGTGGAAAGCAAGCTGATTCTGGACGAAAACGGCCGCATCGTAGACGTTCAGCCCCGGGAGCGCGGGGAGGCCGAGATCATCATCGAGGAGTTCATGCTCCTGGCCAACGAAGCGGCGGCCCGGCTGGCCAGACAGCTGGAGCTGCCCTTTGTCTACCGCATCCACGAGTACCCGGACCCGGAGCGCATCGCCTCTCTCCGGGAGACCCTGCAAAGCCTGGGCATTTCCGGGGCGGAGCTGAAGGAGCGGCCCAAGGCGGCGGCCCTGGCGGACCTTCTGGACCGCACCCGGGACCTGGACGCCGCGCCGGTCCTCAACCGGCTGGTCCTCCGGTCCATGGCCAAGGCCAAATACAGCGAGTACCCCGTGGGCCACTACGGCCTGGCCCTGGAGGACTACGCCCACTTCACCTCCCCCATCCGGCGGTACCCGGACCTGGCCATCCACCGCATCCTCAGCGCCCTGATTCAGGGGGAGGACCCCGGGGAGCTGAAAAAGCGCTTCGGGAAGTTCGCCGCCCGGGCCGCGGCCCAGTCCAGCGCCGCCGAGGTGACGGCCATGGAGGTGGAGCGGGACTGCGAGGACTGCTACAAGGCGGAGTACATGGAGTCCCGGGTGGGACAGGTCTTTGAGGGCATCGTGTCCTCAGCGACGTCCTTCGGGCTTTATGTGGAGCTGCCCAACACCGTGGAGGGCCTGGTGCGGATGGAGGACCTCCCCGCCGGGGAGTACTTCTTCGACGGCGTCCTCTCCCTGACGGACGTCCACTCCGGCCGGCGGTTCGCCATGGGGGACCGGGTGAAGGTCCGCTGTGTGGGCGCGGACGTCAGCGCCGGAAACGTGGACTTTGTTTTAGAAGACGAATAGGAGGCTCCCTTTGAACCAGCAGGATTTTCAGACCGCCCTGGAGCTGACCGCCGCCCGGACCCCCGGCGGCATCGGGACCCTGGGGGAAAAATCGGTCCACGCGGTGCTCAAGGCGGCCTACGAGCCCCACGCTCTCAACCAGGAGGTGCCCGTGGGGGGCTATGTGGCCGACATCCTGGGGGAGGACGGGGTCATCGAAATCCAGACCCGGGCCCTGTGGCGGCTCCGGGACAAGCTGGCGGCCTTTCTGGAGGTCTGCGCCGTGACGGTGGTCCACCCGGTGTACCCCACAGAGTGGATCAACCGCACCGACCCGGATACCGGCGAGGTGGTCCGGCGGCGCTCCTCCCGGAAGGGCCGGGCCGCCGACGTGCTGACGGAGCTGTACCCCCTCCGGGAGTTCCTGAAAAATCCACAATTTCACCTGCGGGTTGTGGAATTGGAGACGGAGCGCTGGGACATCGGCCGCTCCCGGGGCCGGAAGCAGCACCTGGACCGGGTCCCCCGGGCCTTCCTGCGGGAGTGGGTCCTGGAAAGCCCCGGGGACTACCGGGAGCTTTTGCCCCAAGAGGTCCCGGAGACCTTCACGGCGGAGGAATTCGGCAGACTCCTCCACCAGAGGAAGGACGACGCCTGGCAGTCCCTGGCCGTGCTGGAGGTCCTGGGCCTGGCGGAGCGGGCAGGCAAACAGGGTCGGAAAAACCTCTACCGTCTGACAAAAACCGCGCTGTACGAACGATGAACGTACAGCGCGGTTTTTATTTCCGGGTCAAATCCTTTTCCTTCAACTCCCGGCCCTCCCGGAGCAGAGCCTTTAGCTGCGGGGCGTCTCCGGCAGAGAGGGCGTCCCGGTATTGAGCAAGGCTCCCGATGAGGGTGTCCACCTCGTAGAGAAGGGCGCCCCGGTTCAGGAGGAAGAGGGAGGTCCACATGTCCTCATTGAGCTTGGCCACCCGGGTCAGGTCCAGATAGCTTCCGGCGCTGAACCCGGCCTGGCTCCGGAGAGTGGGGCTTTTGATGTAGGCGTTGGAGGCCACGTGGGCCAGCTGGGAGGTGGCGGCGATGATTCGGTCGTGATCCTCCGGGGTGGAGACCACGGCCTTTCCGAAGCCCAGATTCAGGGCCAGGGTGCGGAGGGTCTCTACGGCGGCGGGGTCGGTCTCCTCGTTGGGGGTCAGGATGAAGGACGCACCGTCAAACAGGTCGTCCTTGGCGTAGTCGAAGCCGGAAAACTCCCGGCCGGCCATGGGGTGGCACCCCACGAACCGCACCCCGGCTTCCTGCAAGGGCCCCGCGGCGGCGGAGACGACGGCCCCCTTGACACCGCAGACATCCATGACAATGCTCCCCTTCCGGAACCGGTCCCGGTTGTCTAAGAGGAAGGAAATGGTGCCTTCCGGGTACAGGCAGACCATGGTCAGGTCCGCCTCCCCAAGGGTGTCCGGGGAGCCTTCCCCATCGATGGCGCCGGCGGCTCTGGCCTTTTCCACGGCGGCAGGGTCCCGGTCCATGCCCAGGACCCGATGGGAGGTCCGCTTTTTTATGGTCTTGCACAGGGAACCGCCGATGAGCCCCAGGCCGACAACTTGAATGGTCATGGAAAAACGCTCCTTTGCTTTTGTAATTTAAAGCTTAACAGTGCAAAAGCGTTTTGTCAAGGGGTTTGGGGAAATTTTTCAGAAAAACCGGGTTATTCTTCGTCAAAACCGAGTCATTTTGGGTCGCCGGAGGGTGCGGTTTGGGTGCGTTTCGGGTATCGGCAGGGTACGGCGGGTCCCGCTGGGGGACAAGGGATGTTTGAGCGGGAATGGGTGCTTTGGATTTTTGTCAAACCGGAGGTCACTTTACTGTAATGCGGATTGCAACAAGCAAGCCGGTCTGCTTTTCGATTGCACTTTCAATCATCACTTCGTCTCCGATTCCGGCATTGGTTTCGCAGCCCTTTGCCAGCCAAAGACAAACATCTTCATTATCCGTAGAAATTGTGATGTATGCACGGCCTTGTCTATCGTCCTCTTTTACAACGCTCATGGCACGGTCTGTGACTGTGCCATGGTAAGTTTTTTCAGAGCCTTCCACCAGGTTTCCGCTGCAGGCAGCGAAACTCAGAATACAGGCCAACGCGAAAAATAAGACAAGTATCTTTTTCATGCAGTCACACTCCTTTGGCAAATTCTGAATCGCCGGTCTGTGAAATCTTCTGTAACGAACACGATTCCTTGAAAGGGCCCTGAAATGGATTTCCCGCCGCAAGGCTGCCGGGAGTGTTGGCGCCGGTCATGGGCGGTTCGGGTCCTTTTGGGGGTTCGGCAAACCGGAATTCAGCAGTCTTCTGAAACTTCCCCATGGACACACACTCTGCCTCCATCCGGACATTTTATATCAAACATCTTCGCACGGGTATTTCCATAGTCCAATTCTGCTCCATTCTGGAGTGCATAAACAAGCGGGTACATACTATTCCATAACTCGTGACATAACGGCGGACACAAATCCTCAACAATGAATTCCTGGCCTTTTTTGAAATAACCGCTTCTGCATTTGCTGTCCGTAATCGTAAGTTTTACCTTTATTCTACCACCTTCCGGTCCGTTTTGCAAGGGCTTGGGAGGTGTTTTTCTTGATTTGCGTGAAATGTAAGCGGGAGATTCCAGAAGGCTCCCTTTTCTGCCCCCAGTGCGGAAAAAAGCAGGTCGTGACCCAGCGCAAAGGCCCACGCCGGGGGAATGGCACCGGCAGTGTTTACAAGCGTAAGGACGGCGGCTGGATGGCCGTGAAGGTCATCGGCTATGAGCCGCTGGACGACGGACGAGTGAAGACGATCCGGATCACAAAGGGCGGCTTTTCTACGAAAAAAGCGGCGATCGAGTATCTGCCGCAGCTGGGCGCAGAGCAGGTGAGGAAGAAATCCACCTTATCCGCCTTGTGGGGCGGCTGGAGCACAAGCCAGATGCTGAAGCTGTCCAAGGACAAGCAGTCCCACTACCGCACCGCATACGAAAAGATAAAAAGCATCGCATATGTCGACATTCGTGTGCTGACGATCAGCGACCTGCAGACTGTCGTCGATGAGCAGGCGCCGACCTACTACCCGG
>CAKTCT010000075.1 GCA_934539585.1 uncultured Oscillospiraceae bacterium
CCGCAGCACTCGTTGCGGAAGGGGTAGATCACCGGGGTGCCGCCGATGGCCTTGATAAAGTCCTCGATGATGGTGGGATTTTCGGGGTTGTCAAACTGCATCTCCTTGCTGGGGCGCAGGAGCATACACCCGTAGTACGCGCCGATCTTCCGGCCCTTCAGGGGGTTGACGACCTTCTTTTTCAGCTCGTCGAAGCCCACCACATCCCGGAGCATCTCCAGATAATGGAGCACCTTCGTTTCGCCCTCGTAAGGGGTCTCCAGCTGCAGGTAGTTATTCACCTTCAGCCGGACGTTGTCGTCGTTTTGCATGTCGCCGTTGACCCGCTTGATCACGTGGTGGCAGGCGGAGCACAGAGTAACCAGGTCGTTGCCCAGTTCCCGGGCGCTGACCAGGGCCCGGACGGAGGACAGCTTGGTGGCAATCTCGTCCTTGGCCATGGGATAGACCGCGCCGCAGCACTGCCACTCCGGAAGCTCCTCCAGGGTGATCCCCAGGGCCTCGGCGGACCGGCGCCCGTAGGCGTCCAGGTCCTTGGCCTTGGTTTTCAGGGTGCAGCCCGGATAATAGCTGAATTTCATGTTCCGATTCCTCCAATCGCGGCGTTATGCCATCTGCTCCGGATGAAAGACCTCGTCGAACTTCTCGGCGGTGAGGAAGCCCAGCTCCACGCAGGCTTCTTTCAGGGAGATGTTGTCCTTGTACGCCTTCTTGGCGGTTTTGGCCGCGTTTTCGTAGCCGATGTAGGGGTTCAGCGCCGTGACCAGCATCAGGGAGTTGTAAAGGTTGTGGTGCATCTTCTCCTTGTTGGCCTTGATTCCCACAGCGCAGTTGTTGTTGAAGGAGACCATGACCTCCGCCAGCAGCCGGGCAGACTGTAAGAAGTTGTAGGCGCAGACCGGCATGAAGACGTTCAGCTCAAAGTTGCCCTGAGAAGCGGCCATACCCACAGCCACGTCGTTGCCCATGACCTGAACGGCCACCATGGTGACAGCCTCGCACTGGGTGGGGTTCACCTTGCCGGGCATGATGGAGGAGCCGGGCTCGTTTTCAGGAATGAAGATTTCGCCCAGACCGTCCCGGGGGCCGCTTGCCAGCCAGCGGACGTCGTTGGCGATCTTCATCAGGTCCGCCGCCAGCGCTTTCAGCGCGCCGTGGGCGAAGACGATCTCGTCCTTGCTGGTCAGGGCGTGGAACTTGTTGGGGGCGGTGACGAAGTTCTTGCCCGTAAGCTGAGAAACAGCCTCGGCGACCTTCACGTCAAAGCCCTTGGGGGCGTTGAGCCCGGTGCCCACGGCAGTGCCGCCCAGGGCCAGCTCTTTCAGTTCGGGGAGGGCCAGCTCCAGCATCTTCTTGTCTTTTTCCAGAGAAGAACGCCAGCCGCTGATCTCCTGGCTGAACTGAATGGGGGTGGCGTCCTGCAGATGGGTACGGCCGCTCTTGACAATGCCCTCGTTTTCCGCCTCCAGCCGCTTCAGAGTTCCGACCAGCAGGTCGATGGCGGGGAACAGCTTGTCCTCGATGGCCAGCACGGCGGAGATGTGCATCGCCGTGGGGAAGGTGTCGTTGGAGGACTGGCTCATGTTGATGTCGTCATTGGGATGCAGGAGCTTCTTGCCGGCGATCTCATTGCCCCGGTTGGCAATGACCTCGTTGGCGTTCATGTTGGACTGGGTGCCGGAACCGGTCTGCCACACCACCAGAGGGAAGTGGTCGTTCAGGGAGCCGGAAATGACCTCGTCGCAGGCTTCGCTGATGGCGGAGAGCTTTTCGTCGGTCATTTTCTCGGGTTTCAGCTGGTGATTGGCCATAGCGGCGGCCTTTTTCAGGATGCCGAAGGCGTGGGTGATTTCCCGGGGCATGGTCTCGATGCCCACGCCGATCTTGAAGTTTTCGTGGCTCCGTTCCGTCTGGGCAGCCCAGTAGCGGTCGGCGGGGACCTTTACCTCGCCCATGGAGTCGTGTTCGATGCGGTATTCCATTGCGTAACCTCCAAAATGTATTGCGGCAGGTCAGATGCTGATCTGGCGGATAACGTCTTTCAGAACATCGGCGCTGTGGTTCAGCTTGACCATTTCCTCGTCGGTGAGCTTGGCGCAGATGTTGCCCTTGATGCCTTCAGCGCCTACAACGGACATGACGCTGAGGGCCACGTCCTTCAGGCCGTATTCGCCGTTCATGGTGGAGGAGACCGTCAGGATGGTGTCGGTGCTGCTGAACAGACAGCGGCAGATGTGACATACCGAAGCGGCGATGCCGTAGTAGGTCGCGCCCTTGCGGCCGATGATCTTGCCGCCGGAGGTGCGGACGTACTTTTCCACCTCGGCCACGTCCAGCTCGGGGAGGATGTCGTCGTCGCCCACCAGGCTCTTGCGGTAGTCCTCCAGGGAGATGCTGGAGATGGACGCCATGGACCAGGGAATGAAGGAGCTGTCGCCGTGCTCGCCCAGAACGTAAGCGTGGATGTTCTTCTGGCTGATGGAGAAGTACTCGGCCAGGCGGGTGCGGAGCCGTGCGGTGTCCAGAATGGTGCCGGAGCCGATGACCCGGTTGGTGGGCAGGCCGGAGACCTTGCCGAACACGTAGGTCAGGATGTCCACAGGGTTGCTGACCAGGATGTAGATGGCGTCGGGAGCATGGCGGACGATGTCAGGGGCGATGCTCTTGATGATGTTGACGTTGGTCTGGGTCAGGTCGATGCGGCTCTGGCCGGGCTTCCGGGCGATGCCGGAGGTGACGATGACCACGTTGGAGCCTTCCGCGTCGCTGTAACTGCCGGCGTAGACCTGGGTCTGGGCGGCGAAGGGGGTGGCCTGACGGATGTCCATGGCCTCGCCCAGAGCCTTCTGGGTGTTGACGTCGATGAGGACGACCTCCGAGGCAATGCCGTTGACCGCCAGGGTGTAGGCGATGGTGGAACCAACGCTTCCTGCGCCGATGATGGTGATCTTGTTTGTCATAATACATTCTCCAATCTGTAAGATAGTAGGGGGTAACGGTTGTGCGGATCGGGCGGAACACGGAAGGTCCGGCACTTTGCGTAAAAAAGGGATTGGGCAAATAGTATTGATGATCGCCGCAATCCCGTCCGTTATCCATATTCCAATATCGATATTATAGTACCGATTCCGTCAAATGTCAACATTTTAACAAGCCCTTTTGGAAAATCCGTCAGGACTTTGTGAGGTTATGCAGAATCTGCAAAGGCGAAATTCAAAATTTGTGAAAAAGATGACAAGGCCCCCTTCCAGCGCCTGGAAACCCCGCCGGACGTTGACAAAACCCGCCGGGAATGGTAGACTGAAACCACGAAGGGAGCGAGGAACATGGCAAAAGCGGAAAAACTGCTCTGCGGCCTGGCGGCGGGACTGGGAGCCCTGGGGGCGGCCTGCCGGACGGTCCCCGGAGCGGTGTGTCGGAAAATCGGAGCGGAGCGCCGGACGGTGGATTTCGCCGGACAGAAGCCGGGGGCTTTCCTTATAAATAAAGGTGGGTTCCGGGCGGCGTTTTATTCCACGGAGTATACCCCCGGCGCCGTGGAGCGGACCGGCAATAAGCTGGCCGTCGGGGCAGGCGGGCTCCTGGCGGCGGCAGCCGTGGTCCATGCCCTCCGGCAGAAGTGGAAGGTCTAGCGTCCGGCGACCGGACCACTTGCCCCACGGCAGCTTGCTGTTCCAATGGCGGCCTTTGGGAGCACCTCCGCCGGTCAGACCGCCAGTTTCCAGAATCCAAACCGCCGGGCCCCCCAGTAGCTTGACGAAGCACTAATCGGCCCCCTTGCCGCATACACCCCCAAAACCGTGGAGCGGACCGGCAATAAGCTGGCCGCCGGGGCAGGCGGGCTTCTGGCGGTGGCAGCCGTGATCCATGCCCTCCGGCGGAAGCGGAAGGTCTAGCGTCCAGCGGCCGGACCACTTGCCCCGCAGCCCAAAACAGGCAGCCTGCCGTCCCAATGATAGCCTTTTATGGGATACCCCCCGCCGTCCAGACCGCCAGTTTCCAGAATCAAAACCGCCGGGACCTCCAGTGGCTTGAAGAAGCCCGAAACGGGGCACCTTTACCGCCCGGCATCGAAAGAATCACAGACTTTTCTTTCCCCACATCACGCCCTCCGCCATCCATAAACGGACATCGGCCATTCTTATCGAATGTATGCAAAGCAGTCGGGCGCTATTCTCCACCCGCTTCACCAGACGCTTGAAGCGAGCCTTTTACAGGACACTTCCACAAACATAACCGTTGGTTTCCGGAACCAAAACCCGAAACGCCCCCTTACCGCCCCCCGCATCACGTCCACCGCCGCCCGCAAGCGGAAATCGGCCGTTTTATCGATGTATGCGAAGCTGCCGAACTGCGATTCTCCACCCGCTTCACCAAGCACTTGAAGCGAAGCCTTTTACAGCACACCTCCGCCGGCCAGACCGGCAGTTGAATTCAATGAAGAAGCGGCGTGACTTTAGGGTCACGCCGCTTTTCTGCGGGATTATTCTTCCGCGGACCGTCTGCGTTTCACCGCAGCCAGTCCCAGGTAGGCCGCGAGAAAAACGCTCAGGGGGAGGCACCACAGGTCTAGAGGACGGCCGGTTTTCGGCGGCTGCTCCTGGTGGTCCTGCTGGTCGGGGTCGGTCTGGCCCGGCGTGGTTCCCGGAGCAGCGCCGTACTTTTCGATGAAGCGCCGCAGCATGGCGACCGCGTCGCCCCTGCTGGCGGTGTCCTGGGGATTCAGCCCCTCCTCCAGCAGGCCGCCGCAGACCGCCCAGGCCATGGCGTCCGGGGCGGAGTCATAGCCCTTGTATTCGGCGTAGCGGTAGAACAATTCAGCCAGCTCCCGGTAGGTCAGGGAGGCGTCGGGGTCGCAGTCTTTCCGGAGGATTCCGGCCTTTTTGGCCCATTGGACGCTGTCCTCGGAGGGGCTGCCCTCCATGCGCCAGAAGATGTCGGCCAGCATCCGGCCGGTGACGTCATCGTTGGGGGCAAAGGTCCCGCCGGTCCCGGTGAGGAGCCCTTTTTCCCAGACGAAGCGGATGTCTTCATAGAACCGGTCCGAGGGGTCCACATCGGAGAAGATGGGGTCGGAGACGGCCTTCCAGCCCGCGTAAACCGTGACATTTCGGGTCAGGCGAAGGGCCGTGACGGGTTCGGTCAGGGTCGCGTCCCGGTACCAGCCGGTGAAGGTGAAGCCGTCCTTTTCCGGGGCGTATGCCGTCAGCTCCACCGTGGCGCCAAATCTTACCCGGACCGCCGGGATGGAACTTCCGCCGTTGGATTCAAAGGTCAGGGTGCAGAGGCTGGGAGAAACCTCCCCGCCCTCCTCGGTGGCCGGGATTTCCTGGGTCTCTGTGTAGCCGCAGACGACACAGCTCCGTTCCTTTTCGCCGGGCTGGGTCGCAGTGGGCTCCAGATTTACGGTCCAAGAACCGAAAGTATGGTTTGCACGATCCTGGATGCTGGCGGGTTTGTTGGGGCAATTGGGGTCGGTGCAGGCGTGCCAGTGGGAGGTTTCGTCCATGCTCCAATCGCCGTAGGTGTGCTCATGAGCGGGCGGAGTGATGGTCCGCTGATAGCCGCAGATATCGCAGGTGACGTCGGTATCACTGTCGTAGACGTGATTCGCCCGGTCCCGGATGCTGGCGAGCTTATCGGGGCAATCAAGGTCGGTGCAAGTGTGCCAGTGGGAGGTTTCGTCCGTGCTCCAATTGCCGTAGGTGTGCTCATGGGTGGGCGGAGTGATGGTCCGCTGATAGCCGCAGATATCGCAGGTGACGTCGGTATCACTGTCGTAGACGTGATTCGCCC
>CAKTCT010000076.1 GCA_934539585.1 uncultured Oscillospiraceae bacterium
AGGAGGTAGAAATCTTCTACCGCTTTATCGGCAAAATTGATTGAATGATACCAATATCTTTAACTATGTGATACCGGCTGCGGCGCTCCGGACCTCTCCTTGCTCCCCGCCCTGGCCGAAGCCCTGGGCGTAGACGCCGACGCGCTGCTCCGGGGCGACCTGGAGCCCAACGCCCGCACCAACGGCAACCTGAAAAAGCTCAACTTCTACCTCTGCCCCGCCTGCGGGAACCTGCTGTTCTCCACCGATGCCGGGGAGGTGTCCTGCTGCGGCCGGAAGCTCTCCCCCATCCGCCCTCAGTCCCCCGACGACGCCCACCAGCTGGACGCCGCATACCGGGACGGCGAATGGTTCCTTTCCTCCCGCCACGAGATGACCCGGGACCACTTCATCACCTTTGCGGCCCTGCTCAACGGCGACACCCTGGTCCTCAGAAAGTTCTACCCCCAGTGGGACCTGGAGACCCAGCTCCCCTTCCCGCCCCGCGGGATTCTTCTGTGGCACTGCTCCCGCCACGGCCTTTTCCGCCGGGACCTCTGACGCACAGCGCCCCTCCGACGAAGCAATTTCCGTCGGAGGGGCGCTCTTTTCCGCGTATGGGGATCAGTCCGCGAACATGGGGGTAGACAGATACCGGTCGCCGGTGTCCGGCAGCAGGACCACAATGGTCTTGCCCTTGTTCTCCGGCCGCTTGGCCAGCTGGGTAGCCGCAAAGACCGCCGCGCCGGAGGAAATCCCCACCAGCAGGCCGTCCTCACGGGCCAGGGCCCGGCCGGTGGCAAAGGCATCGTCGTTTTCCACGGCGATGACCTCGTCGTAGACCTTGGTGTTCAGGGTCTCCGGGACAAAGCCCGCGCCGATGCCCTGGATCTTGTGGGGGCCGGGGGTTCCTTTGGACAGCACCGGGGAGCCTGCGGGCTCCACCGCCACGACCCTGACGTTGGGGTTCTGGGATTTCAGGTACTCGCCCACGCCGGTGACGGTGCCGCCGGTGCCCACGCCAGCCACGAAGATGTCCACCTTGCCGTCGGTGTCGTTCCAGATTTCAGGGCCGGTGGTGGCACGGTGAACGGCGGGGTTGGCGGGGTTGGTGAACTGGCTGGGGATGAAGCTGTCCGGGGTCTCGGCGGCCAGCTCCTGGGCCTTGGCGATAGCGCCCTTCATGCCCTTGGCGCCGTCGGTGAGGACCAGCTGAGCGCCGTAGGCTTTCAGGAGGTTCCGGCGCTCCACGCTCATGGTCTCGGGCATGGTCAGCACCACTTTGTAGCCCCGGGAGGCCGCCACAGCTGCCAGACCGATGCCGGTGTTTCCGCTGGTGGGCTCGATGATCACGGAGCCTTTTTTCAGCAGGCCCTTGGCTTCGGCGTCGTCCAGCATGGCCTTGGCAATGCGGTCCTTGACGCTGCCTGCGGGGTTAAAATACTCCACCTTGGCCAGAATGGCAGCTTCCAGGTTCCGGTTGGCGGAATAGTTTTTCAGCTTGACCAGAGGGGTGGAGCCGATGAGGTCGGTGATCTGTTCATACACTTTCATAAAAGCATCTCCTTTTCAGCGGGAAGGCCGGATTTTCAATTCACCATAAAACCTACCTGTTTTCTAGGCTTTATTATAGCACCCCTTTCCCCGGTTGTCAACCCATTTTCCGGAAAAATTTTCCGCCGGAGTTATCAAAAAAATCGATTGCTCCCAATCAACCCTCCCTTCTATTGACAAACCGGCGGTTTTGGGTCTATAATGCCAATAGCCTATCCGTTCAATCGGTTTTCGGGAGCGTCGCCATTATAGAAGGAAGACGCCGCCCCAAACCGACTCACCCTTACCATAAAAGGACGGTGCATATGAACCCCACCGAAAAGACCGCGCTCATCGCCATGAGCGGCGGCGTTGACAGCTCCGTGGCGGCCTACCTCATGGTCTCCCGGGGATTTGACTGCATGGGCACCACCATGCGGCTTTACCGCAACGAGGACATCGGCCTCAGCCGGTTCCACACCTGCTGTTCCCAGAGGGACATCGACGACGCCGCAGACGTGGCCTTCCGCCTGGACATCCCCTATGAGGTCCTGGACTTCACCTTTGACTTCAAGGAGCAGATCATCCGGAAGTTCATCGACACCTACGAGGCCGGCGGCACCCCCAACCCCTGCATCGACTGCAACCGCTACATGAAATTCAACAAGCTCCTGGACTTCGCTGCGGAAAACGGCCGGTACTACGTGGTCACGGGCCACTACGCCCGGATCGAGGAGAAGGATGGCCGGTTCCTCCTGAAAAAGGCCCTGGACCCCTCCAAGGACCAGAGCTACGTCCTCTACTCCCTGACCCAGGAGCAGTTGAAGCACACCCTGTTCCCCCTGGGGGAAATGTCCAAGCACGACACCCGGAAGATCGCCGAGGACCAGGGCTTCGTCAACTGGGAAAAGCCCGACAGCCAGGACATCTGCTTCGTCCCCGACGGCGACTACGTGAAATTCATGGAGCAGTACACCGGCAAGCACTACCCCGCCGGGGATTTCCTGGACGCCTCCGGCAAGGTGGTGGGCCGGCACCGGGGAGCCGTGGCCTACACCATCGGCCAGCGGAAGGGCCTGGGCATCGCCCTGGGGGAGCCTGCCTACGTTTTCAAAAAGGACATGGCGGCCAACACCGTCTCCGTGGGGAAGGAAAGCCTGCTGTTCACCAAGGGCCTTATCGCCGGGGACCTGAACTGGATCGCCTTTGACCGGCCGGAGTTCCCCCTCCGGCTGAAGGCCAAGACCCGCTACCGCCAGCAGGAGCAGTGGGCCACCGCCTACCCCCACAGCGACGGCATCCGCCTGGAATTTGACGAGCCCCAGCGGGCCGTCACTCCGGGACAGGCCGTGGTCATGTACGACGGCGACACCGTCCTGGGCGGCGGGACCATCACCGGCGTCCTGGAATAACCGAAAGGAGCAAGCACCATGATCATCCGGAAAACGGAGCGGCGGGACCTCCCCGCCCTTCTGGACATTTACAACGATGAGGTGGAGCACGGCGTGGCCACCCTGGACCTCCACCCCCGGACCGCGGAGCAGTGGGACCAGTGGTTCGCCGACCACAGCAGCGACACCCATTTCATCCTGACGGCGGAGATCGACGGGACCCCCGCCGGGTACGCCTCCCTCTCCGAGTACCGCTCCAAGGAAGCCTACGCCTCCACGGTGGAGCTGTCCATCTACGTGGGCAGGGATTTCCGCCGGAAGGGCGTGGCCTCGGCCCTTATGGAGGCCATTTTGAAAATCGCCCGGGAGAACCCGACCATCCACTCGGTGGTCTCGGTGATCACCAGCGGGAACGAAGCCAGCGCCCGGATCCATGAGAAGTTCGGCTTCCGCTTCTGCGGCACCCTCCATGAGGTGGGCCTGAAAATGGGGGCCCTCCGGGACATCGATAACTACGAACTGCTGGTCTGAACCAGCCACAGGAGAGCATATGCTGAATCAGTTTTCAAGGACCCAGCTTCTTCTGGGAAAAGATGCCATGGACATGCTGGCCGGAGCCCGGGTAGCCATCTTCGGCATCGGCGGCGTGGGCAGCTACACGGCGGAAGCCCTGATTCGCAGCGGCGTGGGAGCCGTGGACCTCATCGACGACGACAAGGTCTGCCTGACCAACATCAACCGCCAGCTCTACGCCACCCGGAAAACCGTGGGAAAATACAAGGTGGACGTGGCGGAGGAGCGCATCGCGGAGATCAACCCCGACGCCATGGTCCGGACCTATAAGACCTTCTACACCAAGGAGACCGCGGGCCAGTTCGACTTCACCCAGTACGACTACGTGGTGGACGCCATCGACACCGTCTCCGGCAAGCTGGCCCTGGTGGAGCAGGCCCAGGCCGCCGGAACCCCTATCATCAGCTCCATGGGCGCCGGGAACAAGCTGGACCCCACGGCCTTTGAGGTCACGGACATCTACAAGACCTCGGTCTGCCCCCTGGCCAAGGTCATGCGCACCGAGCTGCGGAAACGGAAGATCAGACACCTGAAGGTGGTCTACTCCAAGGAGCTGGCCATGACCCCCATCGACGACATGGCCGTCAGCTGCAAGGCCCACTGCATCTGCCCCCCCGGCGTTGCCCGGAAATGCACCCAGCGGCGGCAGGTCCCGGGGAGTACCGCCTTTGTGCCGTCGGTGGTGGGTCTCATCATCGCCGGGGAGGTCGTCAAGGACCTGACCGGCGTCCGGGGCAGGGGCATCGGCGTATGATCTACCTGGATTACTCCGCCAACACCCCGGCGGACCCGGAGGTCCTCCGCTGCCTTGCGGAGACGGAGACCCGCTTTCCGGGGAATCCCAACTCCGACCACGCCGCCGGCCGTGCCGCCCGGGAGGAAATGGCCCGGGTCACAGAGGAGGCTGCCCGCCTCCTGGGAGTCCTCCCCTCGGAGGTCCTGTTCAACTCCGGGGCCAGCGAGGGCAACAACACCGCCGTCAAGGGCCTCGCCCAGCTCTCCAAAGGACGGCACATCGTCTCCACCCCCCTGGAGCACGCCTCGGTCAGCGGCTGCCTGGAGGTCCTGAAGGGACAGGGGTACGAAATCGACCTGGTCAACGTGGGCCCGGACGGTAAAATCGACCTTTCCCACCTCCAAAGCCTGCTCCGGCCGGACACCGCCCTGGTCGCCGTGGCCGCCGTGGACAGCGAGCTGGGAGCCGTCCAGCCCCTGGCGGAGATTTCCGCCCTGCTCCGGGACTTCCCAAACTGCCGCCTTCACGTGGACGCCACCCAGGCCGTGGGAAAAATCCCCCTCTCCCTGGAGGGCGCGGACACCGCCACCCTTTCCGCCCACAAATTCTACGGACCCGGGGGCTGCGGCATCCTGTTCAAGGCTCGGGGCCTGGACCTGCCCCCCCTAATCCACGGCGGAGCCAGCGCCACCCCCTACCGCAGCGGAACCCCGGCTCTTGGCCTGGCCGTGGCCCAGACCAAGGCCCTCTCCCTGGCCACGGAGCGCTTTGCGGAGCGGCTGGCCACCGTTTCCGCCCACAACCGGGAGCTGCGGCGGTTCTTCGCCGCCTTCCCCAGGGTCCGGATCAACAGCCCGGAAGACGCCGTCCCCCACATCCTGAACCTCAGCGTGGAGGGCGTCCGGGGTCCGGCCTTCCAGAGCGCCCTGGACCGGGAAGGCGTCTGCGTGTCGGTAAAATCCGCCTGCTCCTCTGACGGAGCCCCCTCCCGAGCCGTCCTGGCCGTCACCGGGGACCGCCGGAACGCCCTGTCCTCCTGGCGGATCAGCCTCAGCCACCGCACCACCCCCCAGGAGCTCCGGGAATTTGAGGAGCGCTTCGCCCGCTGCTACCAAACCCTTGCCTCCCGCTGAAGGCGGTCCCGCCGGACCGCCCGGGAGGTTTTCCCGGAAATTCGGAAGTTTTTTTCAAAAACCGTTGACAAACCCGAAACCTTGTGATAAAATAATACTTGTTCCGTGTGAAGAAATTGCACGGAGAGATGTCCGAGTGGTTTAAGGAGCTGGTCTTGAAAACCAGTGATCCCGTAAGGGACCGTGGGTTCGAATCCCACTCTCTCCGCCACCAAACAATCCAATACCTTGACAGGACGTTCCAATGGAGTTGTACTCAAGTTGGTGACGAGGCGCCCCTGCTAAGGGCGTAGGTCGGCTAAACCCCGGCGCGAGAGTTCGAGTCTCTCCAACTCCGCCAGACCCCAAGAAACCGCATAACT
>CAKTCT010000077.1 GCA_934539585.1 uncultured Oscillospiraceae bacterium
CGTCTTTATGAGAAAATGAAAGCCGAGCAGGACAAATACCGGGACTGGCTACTGCATCAGGAGCCGTCCGAAATCCTCAACCACACCTACGAAAGCTCCACCTCCTCATGGTGGACCCCCACATCCCCGCCGGCGCGAAGCTGTATTGAACCATCTCCCCGCCAACTCAATCAAAGTTTTCTGCCGCCTTTTTCAAAAGACGGCAGAAGTAATATTCTTCAAATGACTCCCAACATAAAACCGCGCCAGCGAGAAGCAACGCTTCAACTCGCCAGCGCGGTTTTCTTTTAAAATCCCCACGGCCCACCCAAACCCGTCGCCGCGCAGCCCGTCGCGCGGCCACCGAAGCCCAACGCGAAATACTAGGCCGCGGCGACACGGGAGCGGCGACACGCCGCCGCGGCCATCGAAGCCCAGCACGAAATACCAGGCCGCGTCGACATGGGAGCGGCGACACGCCGCGCGTCGACACAAGTATTTGAACAAAAATCCAGTATTTGAAACAGCCTGCCCTATACTTTTTCCGGTTCTTCTGATATTGTAGAAATGCGGTACTGCCTGGGCGTCAGCCCGGTCTGACTGCGAAACACCCGGTAAAAATAGTTGTAATCCCCGAACCCCGTCTGCTGGCAGATTTCCCAGTGGCTCAGGGTGGTAGTCGCCAGAAGGTCCATGGCTTTCTGGACCCGCATCCGGGTGAGCTGCTCCTTGATCCCGCAGCCGTAGGTCTGGCAGGACAGGTGGTAAAGCCCCGTCCGGCTCACCGAAAGGGCCTTGCAGATGGTCTCGCTGGACAGGTCCTCCGCCAGATGGTCGGTGAGATACTGGCTCAGAAGCGCCTGAGGGCTTCCGGGAGCCAGCCGCGCCATGCCCTTCTGGTACAGCGCCGCCGCCGCCAGCGCTAACAGATCAGCCGCCGACTTCAGCTTGGGGTAGGAAATCCGCTGCAGCTCGGAATACGCCTGCTTCAGCGCCCCCTCGTCCAGCTGGAAGGGCTGGCAGCACTCCCTGGCGTACTGCCACTCCGCATCCTCGTCCTCGCCCTGGACGATGTGGCTCAGAAGCAGGAACCCCACCACGGCGTCCTCAATGAGGACCGGCGTGATGACCTCGATGAGCCCCGCGTGACAGGCGTAGATGAGACTTTCTTTCTGCTGAATGGCCTTGCGGCAGGCCGCCAGGTCGCAGTGACGGCACCCCGCCGCCCCGCCGGGCGCGCTCCGGATCAGCCTGCAGTAGGCCGGCAGCTCCGGCGGATAGGACAGAAACTCCGCGCCGTGGGCGTCGAAGGCCGCGGCCCGCAGCCCCGTGAGCCGGTGAAAGTCCTGGAGCAGCACCGTCAGCTGCTTTTTCTCAAAAATCGCGCTCATGGCACGTCGCCTGCCTTCCTTGTGATATTCTTATCTTAATCAATTTTCCAGGGTTTTGTCAAGAAAAATATCTGCAAAGGTCCGTCCGGCGCGGATGTTTTTTCCAGTTTTTAAACGCAAATAACGTTAGGAGGTTTTTTCATGAAAAGCACCAACATCCCCGAAATCAAGCTGGGCATCCTGGCAGTCAGCCGCGACTGCTTTCCCATCCAGCTGAGCCAGAAGCGCCGCAGCGCCATCAAGGCCGCCTGCGACGCCAGAAACCTGCCGGTCTACGAGGCCCAGACCGTTGTGGAAAGCGAAGCGGACATGCTCAAGGCCGTTGCCGAGGTCAAAGAGGCCGGCTGCAACGCCCTCACCGTTTTCCTGGGCAACTTCGGCCCCGAGACCCCTGAGACCCTGGTGGCCAAATACTTCGACGGCCCATGTATGTTCGTCGCCGCCGCAGAAGGCGATGGCGACATGATCAACGGCCGGGGCGACGCCTACTGCGGCATGCTCAACTGTTCCTATAACCTGGGCATGCGCCACCTGAAGGGCTATATCCCCGAGTACCCCGTGGGCACCGCCGAGGAGATCGCCCAGAAAATGGCGGAGTTCGTCCCCATCGCCCGGGCCCTCCAGGGTGTGGCCAACCTGAAGATCATCACCTTCGGACCCCGTCCCCAGGACTTCTTCGCCTGCAACGCCCCCATCAAGGGCCTCTATGAGCTGGGCGTCGAGATCGAGGAAAACTCCGAGCTGGACCTCCTGGTCAGCTATAAGGAGCACGAAAACGACCCCCGCATCCCCGCCGTCTGCGCCGACATGGCCGCCGAGATGGGGGAGGGCCGCTACTACCCCGACCTGAGCACCCGCATGGCCCAGTTTGAGCTGACCCTCCTGGATTGGGCCGAGAAGCACAAAGGCAGCAAGAAGTACGTGGCCTTCGCCGATAAGTGCTGGCCCGCCTTCCCGTCCCAGTTCGGCTTCGAGCCCTGCTACGTCAACAGCCGCCTGGCATCCCGGGGCATCCCCGTGGCCTGCGAGGTGGACATCTACGGCGCCCTCTCCGAGTACATCGGCATGTGCGTCTCCGGCGACACCACCACCCTCCTGGACATCAACAACAGCGTGCCCCAGTACATCTACGACGAGGACATCTGCGGCAAGTTCGACTGCACCCTCACCGACACCTTCATGGGCTTCCACTGCGGCAACACCCCCAGCGTCAAGATGTGCTCCGACCGGGCCGTGAAGTACCAGCTCATCCAGCACCGCCTCCTGGAGCCCGCCGGCAGCGACCCCGACTTCACCCGCGGCACCCTGGAGGGCGACATCGCCCCCGGCGACATCACCTTCTACCGCCTCCAGTGCGACAGCGACGGCGATCTCCGGGCCTATATCGCCCAGGGCCGCATCCTCCCCGTCCACACCCGGAGCTTCGGCGGCATCGCCATCTTCGACATCCCCGAAATGGCCCGGTTCTACCGCCACGTGCTGATCCAGAAACGCTACCCCCACCACGGTGCCGTGGCCTTCGGCCATTACGGCAAGGCTCTCTTTGAGGTCTTCAAGTTCCTGGGCATCGCCGACATCGCCTACAACCAGCCCAAGAACCTGCCGTACCCCACCGAGAACCCCTTCGCATAATTATGCTGGAAGAACTGAAACGCCAGGTCTGTGAAGCCAATCTGGAGCTGCCCCGCCGGGGCCTGGTGACGTATACCTGGGGCAACGTCTCCGGCATCGACCGGGAGCGGGGTCTGGTGGTCATCAAGCCCTCCGGCGTGGACTACCAGGACCTGACCCCGGATATGCTGGTGGTCCTGGACCTCAACGGCAACCGGATCGAGGGCAGCCTGAACCCCAGCAGCGACACCAAGACCCACCTGGAGCTCTATAAGGCCTATCCCGCCCTGGGCGGGGTGGTCCATACCCATAGCACCCACGCCGTGGCCTTCGCCCAGGCCCGCCGGGACCTCCCGGCCCTGGGCACCACCCACGCGGACTACTTCTACGGGCCGGTTCCCTGCACCCGGGAGTTGACCCCGGCGGAAGTGGACGAGGACTACGAAAGGAACACCGGCAAGGTCATTGTCGAGACCTTTTCCGCCCGGGGCATCGACCCGGTCCACGTCCCCGGCATCCTCTGCGCCAGCCACGGCCCCTTTACCTGGGGCAAGGACCCGGCCCAGGCGGTCTACCACGCCGTGGTCCTGGAGGAGGTGGCCAGAATGGCCCTCCTGACCCTGACCATCGACCCTACCGCCGCCCCCGCCCCCCAGCACGTTCTGGATAAGCACTTCCTCCGCAAACACGGCCCCGGCGCCTATTACGGCCAGAAATGACGCCGCCCTTGCGCCGGTTTCCCAGGGAAGGATCCGCGGCGCAAACCGGCGATTTCTCCATTGCCGAGTCGCCGCTTCTCCCGCGCTTCACGCCGTCCGGATTCGTCCCGGTTTTGCCGAAATGCTGCCCCCTCTGTCCCAGCCGAACCCCTTTCGCCTGGAACAAGGCACGGCTGCGCTCCCGCCACCCTTTAGAGTTGTCCCCCAGGAATACGCATCCCAACCCCGCCGGCCTTTGGGCTTCCAAGCCCTCTGAAACAAGCCGCAGCCGCCGCTCCGTTGAGAGCAGCCCCTCTGCCCCAGCCGAACCCCTTTGCCTGGAACAAGGCACGGCCGCGCCCCCGCCGCCCTATAGAGTTGTCCCCCAGGAATACGCATGCTTCCAAAGGGGTTTTCACCGCCCTGAACGATTACTATGCGGATCCGGATTTGGCCCCTAATATTCAGAACATCGCAGAGGCGGATCGGGATTTCATCTACAAATGTCTGACTTTGCCCGATGGCAATGTCTACTCTCTTTTCAATTATGGCCCCAGCGACTGGAATGCGGCTCGTTACCGTGTCTGGATGGCGGGAAGGACTGGAGTATATCTATAAGCTCTGCCAAGAAGGACTCCTTTCTCCTCTCAGCTTTACCCAGGACTATACGCAGCTTTCCGCATTGGTCAACGTAGAGGGCGGTGTTGCTGGTACAATCGCCAGCGGAAGCACCAGCACCTTTGGAGAAGAGATTTCTGGCGATATGACGCTTCTTGAGCCGTTGAAAGGGCCCTCTGGCGCACAGTACGCCACCTATCTGGCAATCATGCCCACAGATTACTGGTATATTACCAAGGACTGTGCAAATCCGGAACAGGCGTTTCAGCTGGGCGATTATCTGTTGGGAGATGACGCCTTCACCGTGGGGCGTTATGGCGAGCCGGGCGTCGACTGGACCGATGATGCGGCGGTTTGTGAGGAATATCAGGGAACCTATGAGGAATCAGACGGTATCAAGCCCAAATTGATTGTCCTGAACAATATTTGGTCGAAACCCCAAAATAAGCATTGGCAAGGCAGCAATCCCGCCTATCTGTCAGTAGCGGACGCCAGAGCATTTTCCACCATCGGTAAAAAATCCGAGCTTGACAACGTGGTCAACTTCACCCAGATGCATACCCAGCTGTATATGCCCCACATCCCGAAGAATATCATCCCCAAAATCACCTATACCGAGGCAGAACGCGAGACGATTGCTGATATGAAGACCAGTATCGACGCGTATGCCTATGATACGGCAGTAGCATTTATTACTGGTAATAAACCTCTCTCCGAATGGGACAGCTATCTTCAGGAGCTGGAAAAAATGGGATTGGATGAGTATCTGAAGGTTTCTCAGGAAGCCTATGATCGAAGCTA
Source organism: uncultured Oscillospiraceae bacterium (assembly GCA_934539585.1). Taxonomy (GTDB): domain Bacteria; phylum Bacillota; class Clostridia; order Oscillospirales; family Ruminococcaceae; genus Merdivicinus. The sequence goes on from CAKTCT010000077.1 coordinate 5,099, forward strand.
CCGCTGACCGCAGCCAAGCCGGAGCGGCCGTGAATGCGGCCGCCCCGGCTTTGATATCAGAGAGGAGTTGACCTACTTGACGCAGTCCTTGCGGTTGGAACAGAGCTGGGTGCGGCGTTTCCGTAAATACTATCTGTCCCGCTGGCAGTTGTACCTGCTCTTGACTTTGCCGATTGTTTATCTAAGGCAACACCGCATAAATTGCAAAGTTTCCGTTTAGCAGAGGTCTACCAGCATATTCTGTGGATAACCTCGGC
>CAKTCT010000078.1 GCA_934539585.1 uncultured Oscillospiraceae bacterium
GACACTCCATGCCCATCACCGTTCCCGTGGACATCAACAACCACAACGCCGCCGGGGAGTTCCGGGAATTCTTCGACATCATCGCCAACGACAAGCCGGTGCAGACCACCGTCTATGAGGGCGCCAACACCATCGCCGCCTGCATGGCCATCATCGATTCCGCCAACAGCGGCAAGCTGGTGAAGCCGGAATATTTCCACTGAGCATCCGTTTTTTCGAAGCTGCGTCGGGATTTCGGCGCAGTTTTTTTATCGCCCGCATGAATTGCCGACAACCTCTGTGAAAATCCACTTTTTTGCATAGCGCAAAACTTTGCAATTTACTTTTGAAAATTTTTGTGCTATGTTTACTGTGCTGAGAGGCACATTTTGCTTTAGGAGGTTTTTTATGCGCAACAAAACAATGAACGTCGGTGTGATCGGTCTTAGCATGGGAAAACTGCATGCGGAAGGTGTCAGGGAGGTGGGCGATTCCCAGTTCCTGCTCAACGAGGAGGGCCACAAAATCCCCGCCGCCTGCCTGTATGCGGTCTGCGATATCGATCGGCATCTGGCCGAAGAAATCGGCCGGGAGTTCTCAGTCCCCCATGTGTATACCGACTACAAGGACATGATCGCCGACCCGGCCCTGGACGCGGTGATCATCGCCACCCCCGACCAGGACCACCGGGAAATGGTGGAAGCCTCCCTGGCCGCCGGCAAGCACGTCCTTTGCGAAAAGCCCCTGGCCATCACCCGGGAGGATTGCGAAGCCATCGCCGCCGCCGTGGAAAAAAGCGACCGGAAGTTCATGGTGGGCCAGATCTGCCGCTACACTCCCAGCTTCCGCCACGCCAAGGAGATCATCGACTCCGGGGCCATCGGAGAGCTGACCTTTGTGGAGTCGGAATACGCCCACGATTACAGCAAAATTTCCAGCACCTGGCGGAAGGACCCCAACCGCAACGGCGTTGTCGGCGGCGGCTGCCACGCCGTGGACCTGCTCCGCTGGATTGCCGGAAATCCGGAGGAAGTCGTGGCCTATGGCACCCACAAGACGTTCAAGGACCTGACCCCCTACGCGGACACCCACGTGGCGGTGCTGAAATTCCCCAACGAGGTCATCGGGAAGGTCTTCGTTTCTGTCAGCTGCAAGCGGAACTACACCATGCGCTCGGTCTTTTACGGCACTAAGGGCACCATCATCGTGGACAACACCAGCCCCACCATGACCGTGTTCAAGGAAGACCTTTTCCCCGGGATGAACAAGGAAACCATGCCCATCGAAGTCCCCGTGGAGGTCAACAACCACAACACCGCCGGGGAGTTCCGGGAGTTCTTCGACATCATCGTCAACGACAAACCCGTGGAAACCACCGTCTACGAGGGGGCCAACACCGTCGCGACCTGCATGGCGATCTACGAATCCGCGGCTACCGGCAAGGCGGTGAAACCGAAGCTGTTCGCCAGATAACCGGGTCTCCGCTGTATCGATTTTCCTGGACAGTTGACGGAATCTGGAAAAAATCCACTTTTTTGCACCTTGCAGGAATTTTGCAATTTACATTTTCCAAAGCCTGTGCTATGATACTTTGGTAAAATTCGTGTAAAGCCAGAATCTACCCAGGATGAGGAGAATTTCATTGAAGCAGGAAACCTCCAAGGCCGCCCGGATCGGCGGCGCGTGCATTACGACCTACCTGGTCAGCTACATCACCCGGAACGTTTTAAGCGTTTCCGCGCCCCAGATGGTGGAAGAAGCGTTCTTCACCAAGGAGTACACCGGTCTCCTTTCCTCTGTCTGCCTGATTTTTTACGCCGTGGGCCAGCTGATCAACGGCTTTATCGGCGACCGCGTCCGGCCCAAGTATATGGTCTCCGCCGGACTGCTGATCAGCGGCCTGACCGCCCTGACGGTGCCCCTGGTCCAGAGCCGGACGGCTCATTTCGTCTGCTTTGCGGTGATGGGATACAGCCTGTCTATGCTCCGGGGGCCCATGACCAAGATCATCTCCGAAAACACCGCCCCCGGCCCCGCCCGGATTCTCTGCACGCTGCTGAACATGACCTGCTATGCGGGGCCGCTGATTGCCAGTTTTCTGTCCATGCTTCTGGACTGGCGGATGGTGTTTACCGTTACCGGGATACTGTCCCTGACCGCCGCTGCCGCCGCCTTTTTCCTCATCCAGCGCCTGGAGCGGAAGGCCATCGTCCGCTTTATCCCGGACCAATCCCCGGGGATCCGGGGACTGCTGGGCGTCTTTGCGGTAAAGGATTTCCTGTTCTTCCTGGCCATTGCCGCCATCAGCGAGGTGGCCGGGACCTCCATCACCTTCTGGGTGCCTACCTACTCCACGGAGTACCTGAGCCTTTCCCGGGACGGGGCGGCTCTGGTGTACTCCCTGGTGTCCCTGACCGGCATTTTCGTGCCCTTTGCTACCATGTTTTTCTACGAAAAGGTGCTGAAAAGCGGCAGGAAGCTGGCCTGCTGGATGTTCGCCCTGGCCACGGCGCTGTTTGTTTTGACCCGGCTGATTTCTTCGCCGGTGGTCAACGTTGTGCTGCTGATCCTGGGCGGATTCGCGGCCAAGTGCGCCGGGAGCATCACCTGGTCCATCTATGTTCCGGGGCTGGGGGGCTGCGGCAAGGTCTCGGCGGCCAACGGCGTCATGGACGCGGCGGGATACGCCGCTGCGTCGGCGGCCAACGCGGTGTTTTCCGGGGTGGTGGGCCTGGCCGGATGGACCGGGCTCATCGACCTGTGGTGCGTCATCATGGCGGCAGGCGCGGCAGTGGCTGCGGTGAAGATTTTCCGGACCAGGCGAGAGGCGGATTGACCCTTGCGGATTTCCGGCAGGTGTGGTAAAATGGCGTTGAATCCCTGTGCCAGAAGGAGGTCCGCTATGAAAACGCCCCTGACCTTTGGGGAAGCAAGCGCCATCGTGAACTGCGGCCCCGACGCTCCCTTCCTCCGGGAACTGCGGGAAGGCGGGGAAAACGAGCTGCGCCTGACCATCCGCTGCGCCCGAACCGCCCCGGAGGTTCCCCCGGAAACCACCGACCGCCCATCTCTGGACCGGATCTTGCGGCGCTGCACCCCCATCCTCCCCGACCCGGCCCGGGAAATGGAGATCGTCTTCCCGGATTACCTCCTCTACCAGGTCCGGAACGAGTCCTTCTGCTCCTTTGACCCTTCGGAGGTTCGGCAGGGACGGTATCTCTGCATTTTCCAGCGGTCCAAGCTCCTGGAGCACCTGACCGCCGTCACGGACAGCGCCCTTCTCCCCGCGCCATGGACCCACTACGGCATCTTCACCCAGAACCAGATCATCGACGTCATATCCCAAACCGAACCCCAGGTCTTCGGAGAATAGAAAACCCGGCCTCCCCAGGAAAATCGCAGGGAGGCCGGGTCGTTTTTTGGATTATTTCGTCAGGGGCTTCAGGATCAGGTGCAGGGTGATGGGTTCTGCGCCCACCCGGTACTGTTCCAGCAGCTCCGGACCGCAGCTGTTGGAGCCGATGCCGCTCATCTGGCCGTCCAGGCAGAGAACGGTGCGGCCGCTCTTGACAAGCTCGAAGTTGTGGGCCTTTTCTGCCAGCTCCTCCTGGGTGTAGGCCGAGGCGTTGAAGGAGAAGGGCTGGCCATAGACCGCCAATCCGGTGCAGCCGCAGCCCACGGTGACGTAATGGCATCCCCAGTGGCTGCCGTTTTCCTGGGGCTTCAGGTAGTCCTCATGGAGGCAGTCGGTGCAGGCTTCAAACCGTCCCAGCCGGGAGGCGCGGTGCTTGTCGATGTAGCTTTCGTAGGGGCCGTAGCCGAAGTACTCCACTTTGTTTATGGTCTCCGGGAGGAACAGCCGCAGGCCGAACCGGGGCAGATAGGGCATATGTTCGGCGGAAACGGCGTCAATATTCGCCATCAGAGCGCCGTCGGGGGAGATCGTCCAGGTGACGTTCATCCGCACCATAGGCTGAGTGACGAGGGCAGTCA
>CAKTCT010000079.1 GCA_934539585.1 uncultured Oscillospiraceae bacterium
ATCAGGCGCAGGTCTTTTTCCATCATAGCCGGGGTCACGGCATAGCCTACGAAGGGGTCGGAATCGTGGCGGTTAACACCCCGGAACTTGATGTTCTGTCCGTTGAGAAGAACCACGTTGCGATTCCGGGTGATCTCCCGGAGGCCGACCTTCTGGTAGATGGTCTCGCCGCAGGCGGTAAGGGTCAGGGTGTACAGGGCGGGGTGCTCAGCGTTCCAGAGCACAGGCTCCGTCACGTTCAAAGCCAGAGAGCCGTCCTCGGAAACACCGGCGGCAACCTCTTTGCCCTCCGGATCCGTCAGAGTGTAGGACACCGGCGCCGTTTCCTTGTAGAATTCCATGGAAACGGTAACAGCCGCCTTGGAATAGTTGTCGGAAAGAGGCGTCCGGACGGTAAAGTCCCGGATGTGGTTTTCCGGGCGGCGGAGAAGGTAGACGTCCCGGAAAATGCCGGACATCCGCAGCTTGTCCTGGTCCTCAAAGTAGCTGCCGTCGCACCATTTCAGCACCAGAACGGCAACGGTGTTCTTTCCGGCCCGGAGATAGGGGGTCGCGTCAAATTCACTGGTGGAGTGGGAAACCTGGCTGTATCCCACGAATTGGCCGTTGAGCCAGAGGTAGAAGCAGGAGTCCACGCCTTCAAAGTTCAAGAAGTACTTGCCCTCCACAGCGTCCAGGTCGAAATCCCGGACATAGGCCCCGCAGGGGTTTTCCAGAGGAACGTAGGGCGGGTCGTAGGGGAATGGATAGCTTACGTTGGTGTACTGGTGGCGGTCGTGGCCGTGGTTTTGCCAAACGGAGGGCACGGGGATTTTTTCGAAGCCGCAGCGGCAGAAGCCCTCTTTCCAGAATTCCTCAGAAAGGGCCCGGACGTTATCGTAATAACGGAAGTCCCATTCGCCGCTGAGGAGCAGGAAGCGGTCGGAGTCCTCCCGGCGGCAGACGGGGCCGCGGTCCTGGGAAACCGGGATGTAGTAAGCGCGGTTTTCCATGGTGTTCAGGTGGAGGACCGAAAGGTTTTCAAAGAAATTTTCAACCAGCATGTACGGATCACCTCATTAACAAGATTGTCGTTGCCAAGAGCGGGACAAAGCCTCTCTTTTCTCATTATACAGGACCCCGCCGCAATTTTCCATAAAGAAGATGAGCGGAAATATGCACAAAACTGACGTCGATAGACCGCGGCAGCGCCACGTTGGGTGGGCGAACCAATTGGCACCAGGTCAGGCCGCCGCCTCCCCCAAAAGCCCATCGTGAGGACGCTACCGTTCGAAAGTGGTGTGCGGATGCCTACTGTTCGAGCACCAATTGCGGCGGCCGTGTTCACCGCGGGGTAGGCGGTCAGGCTCTCCAAAGCCTACGGCGCGACTTCAGGGGGTCTCGGGGGGCGGGAGCCACCCGAGCGTCCTTTTCTCCCCCTTCTTTTCCCACGCGGGAAAAGAAGGGGTGCTATGAACCACCTATCAATAATCCAAAGTGAGCGTAGCCGCATAGGCCGGTAGTGCTGCCGAATTCGATTCGTAATCGGCACGCCCTACTAGCCTATGCGGCTACTTACGTTTGTACAGAGTTGTTCTGTCCTACCAGGGCACCCAATCTTTTTTACGGAAAAAAGATTGGGGAGAAAAACCGTTTAGGGGCTCCCGCCCCTAAAAACCCCAATGGCGGCAGGCGCTGGATATGGATGACCGCACGCGACACTTCCCGCCGCCGCTATCGGTGCTCGGACAGTAGGCAACCGTGCAGCACTTTTGAACGCTTCGATTCCTGTATGAGACTTCGGAAATACGCGTCGGCTTGACGTGGGTTGCTGGTGCCAGCTTGACGTGGTACGATTGGTGCGATTTGCGCCTACTCCGTAGGCGCTTCCCCCCAGAGCTCGTGGATGCCCCGCCAGACTTCTTCGGACTTCTCCGGCGAGAGCTTCGCCGCGTCGGCCAGCTCCTGGGGGGTGGCCTCCAGAATCCGCTTCTTCGTGCGGAACTCCCGGAGGATCGCCTTGGCCCGGGCGTCGCCGATGCCCGGCAGCTTCTTCAGGTCGCTGTCGTAGGCGGCCTTCTTGTGGAGGGTCCGCTGGTAGGCGATGGCGAACCGGTGGACCTCGTCCTGAATGGAGGTGACAAAGGTAAAGGCCGATTTCACCGCCGACAGGGCGATCTCCCCCTCCTCGCTGACAATGGCCCGGGTCCGGTGGCGGTTGTCCTTGACCATGCCGAATAGGGGAACGTCCACCCCCAGTTCGTCAAAGACCCGCCGCACCGCCGACACCTGCCCCTTGCCGCCGTCCAGGAGAATCAGGTCCGGCAGCCGGGAAAACCCTGGGTCCCCGGCCTGGTACCGGAGAAACCTCCGCCGCAGCACCTCCGCCATGGAGGCGAAGTCGTCCTGGCCCGCCACCTCTTTGATGGCAAAGCGTTTGTAGTCGGATTTCAGGGGCCGGCCGTTTTCAAAGACCACCATGCCCCCCACCCGACCGGTCTCCCCCCAGTTGGAGATGTCGTAAGCCTCGATGTACAGGGGCGGGGAGGCCATCCCCAGGAGCTTGCCCAGCTGCTCCAGAGCCGCTACCTCCCGGCCGGTGCGCTGGACCCGGTCGGAGAGCTGCTCCACGGCGTTGTTGTGGGCCATTTCCACCAGCTTTTTCCGGTCGCCCTTCTGGGGGACCGAGACGTTGACGGCGTGGCCCGCCTGATGCCGGGCGAACTGGGCGAAAAGCTCCGGATCCTCCGGCTCACCGTCCAGGAGGATGTCCCGGGCGATGTCCGGCGCGGCGGCGTAGTAGCGGTTCAGAAACTCGCTGCGGACCTCGGAAAGGTCGGAGACCTCGTCGAAAAAGTAGGTCAGCTTGTCCAGCAGCCGCCCTTCCCGGTACTGGATCACCACAGCGCAGGCCAGGAGGTGGTTCTGGGCAAAGGCGATAACGTCCAGGTTCTTGTCGGCCCCCAGGAGGACCTGCTGGGTGGCGGTGATCTTCTGGATGGCCCGGATGCGGTCCCGGAGCCGGGCGGCCTCCTCGAAGTCCAGGTTCTCGGCGGCGGCTTCCATCTGCTTTTCCAGGGCCTCCACCGAGGTGGTGCTGCCGTGGCGGATGTAGTCAATGGCCTCGTTGACCAGGGCCTGGTACTGTTCCCTGCCCATTTTCCCCATGCAGAGGCCGAAGCACCGGTGGATGTGGTAGTTCAGGCAGGGCCGCCCCTTGCCGAACTCCTGGGGGAACCTCCGGGAGCAGCTGGGCAGGCAAAAGACCCGGTTGGCCTCGTCCACGCTCTGCTTGACGATGAAGGAGCTGGTGTAGGGCCCCAGAAAGGTCCCGTCCCCGGTCTTCTGCTTGGCGGCGGTGATCCGCGGGTAGTCTCCGGCGGAGATGTGGATGTAGTGGTAGCCCTTGTCGTCCTTCAATAGGATGTTGTACTTGGGGGTGTGGAGCTTGATGAGGCTGCACTCCAGCACCAGGGCCTCGAATTCGCTGCCGGTGACGATGTAATCGAAGTCGTTGACATGGGCCACCATCTGCCGGACCTTTTCGGTGTGGGAGGCATTTTCCCGGAAGTAGCTGACCACCCGGTTTTTCAGGGCCTTGGCCTTCCCGACGTAGATGATCTCCCCCTGCTTGTCCTTCATCAGGTAGACGCCGGGCTGGAGGGTCAGGCTCAACGCCTTCTTTTTCAGTTCTTCGATGGTCATGACACGCCGCCTTTCCGTTACGGATTGTAAGGATTTCGGGAAAGCTGTAAGGGTTTTGTTGGTATTTTGTAGGAGGTTTGTAGTGGTACTCCCTCCGGGGGACTGCTATAATAAAAGTAAAGGGGGAATCATCATGAAAAAGCTCTTAGCATTGGCGGCGGCCGTTTTCATGGCACTGACCGTGGGAACCGCCGTTTCGGCAGCCGGGACTCCCGGCGCCATAGACGCCCGCCCGCAGTTTTCCTACACCCTAACGGGGAAGAAAGCC
>CAKTCT010000080.1 GCA_934539585.1 uncultured Oscillospiraceae bacterium
CGCGGTACCCGCGGGCGGCCTGCGGGCCGCCTTTCCTTCTTTTTGGGTTGCGCCCGAGGCGCAACGGGGTTAGGATTTCGCTTTCTGTGGAAAGCGAGGAGGGCGCTGCCCTCCACCCGCCAGCCTTTTGAAAAAAGGCTGGACCCAAAACTTGTTTTGGGCTGATGGGCAGGTTCTACGATTTCAAAAACCCCTCAAACCGCCCCGGCGGCTCCGCCACAAAATCCAGCCGCTTCCCCGTAAACGGATGGGTCAGCTCCAGCTTCCACGCATGGAGCCCCAGACGCTTCAAGGGGTCCCGCTGGGCCCCGTACTTCTTGTCCCCGGTGACAGGGTGCCCCAATGCCTGCATCTGCACCCGGATCTGGTTCTTCCGCCCGGTCTCCAGCCACACCCGGAGGTAGGAGTAATCCCCGTTGCTCCGCAGCACCTGGTAGTTGGTCACGGCTTCTTTCCCGTCCCCCTCCCGGCGGCTGAGGTAGACGATGTGGGTGCTGGTCTCCTTGAGCCAGCCCACCAGCCGGCCCGTTGGCTCCTCCATCCGCCCCTCCACAACGGCGTAGTAGCCCCGGTACAGGGCCAGCTTGTCCCAGTTGTCCTGCAAGGCGGCCTTCATCTCCGGATTCTTGGCAAAAACCACCACTCCCGAGGTATCCCGGTCCAGCCGGTGGACCACGAAAATGCGGTTCTCCGGGTTCTTTCGCCGGACATAGGCCGTCATCTGCCGGTAGGCGGTCTCCTCCGGCTCCTTGCCCCCGGTGCCGATGGTCAGCAGCCCGGCGGGCTTGTCAATGACCAGCAAATCCCGATCCTCATAGAGGATGGCCGGGTGCTCCGCCTTCACCGGCGGCTCCGGCCGGTGCTTCCGGATGGAGACCACCTGTCCCGGCCGCAAGGGCGCGTTATATTTGGTGGTGGAGCGCCCGTCAATGGCCACGGCCCCGTGCTCCAGTAAAGATTTCACCTTCCCGCCGGGGACCCCCGCCAGCTTCTCCCGGAGAAAGGGCAGCAGCTGGCCGGGCTCCTCCACCCGGAAGGTCTGTTCAGTCGGTTTCATATGGTTCCTTTCCGAGGGCGCCGCGCCGCCCTCCTCCCGTGGCTTTCGTCACAGTAGCATAAAATCGTTGTCCGGGCTCAGATAACCACAGCGGACCTAGGCGGCAGGACCACCTCCACATAGCTCCCCAGGACCCCTTTCCGGACGGTTAGGGTCTCCGGCCCGTCGGGGAGGCTCCCGCCGTACCGCATCCGCTGGGTGTTGAGCCGGACGGGGCAGAGGACCCCTTCCTCCGCCGCCAGGGCAATGCGCTGCTCCTTGAAGGGATGGAAGTTGAAGGCAAAGGTCCGCCCGCCCTTTTCAAAGACCATGGTCTTGGCGTCGTGGTTGATGAACTGGAGCCGGGCCTCCGGGTGCTCCTTGATGTTGACCTCCTTGAGAAGGGCCACCATGTCCTCGTCGAACCACAGTAGGTTCCGGTACCGGAGATAGCCGTTTTCGGCCAGGCTCCACTGCCGCCGGGCGTACTGGTAGCTCCAGCCGTTGCCCTCCCGGGGGAAGTCGATCCACTCCGGGTGGCCGAACTCGTTGCCCATGAAGTTCAGGTACCCCTCGCCTCCCAGGGCCCCGGTGATCAGCCGGATCAGCTTGTGGCAGGCCATGGCCCGGTCAATGACAGCGCTTTTGGAGGCGTTGTCCATGTGCCAGTACATTTCCTTGTCCGCCAGCCGGAACATGATGGTCTTGTCTCCCACCAGGGCCTGGTCGTGGGACTCGCAGTAGCCGATGTTCTTCTCCCCGGGACGCCGGGTGGTCAGCTGGTACCACATCTGCCCTAAGTCCCAGTCCTCGTCCCGCTTCTCCGTCAAGGTCCTGATCCAGAAATCCGGCTCGCCCATGGCCAGCCGGTAGTCAAAGCCCAGGCCCCCCTCCCCGATGGGCAGGGCCATCCCCGGCATGCCGCTCATGTCTTCGGCGATGGTGACGGCCCCGGGCTTCACCTCCCGGATCAGGTCGTTGGCCAGCTGGAGGTAGGTCACGGCCTCGGTGTCCGTGGCCATGGTGAAGTATTTTTCGTAGGAGTCAAAGGCCACCCCCAGCCCGTGGTGGTGGTAGAGCATGGAGGTCACGCCGTCGAACCGGAACCCGTCGAAGTGGTACTCCGTCAGCCAGTATTTCAGGTTGGAAAGCAGGAAGTGGAGGACCTCCGGCTTGCCGTAGTCAAAGAGCTTGGTCCCCCAGGCGGGATGGTCCCCCTCGGGCCCCTGGTGGAAGAACTGGTAGGCCGTCCCGTCGAAGTCGTTGATGCCCTCCATGGTGTTCCGGGAGGCGTGGGAGTGGACCAGGTCCAGAAACACCGCGATCCCCATGGCGTGTGCGGCGTCGATGAGCCCTTTCAGCTCCTCCGGCGTCCCGAACCGGGAGGAGGCGGCGAAGAAGTTGGTCACCTGGTACCCGAAGGAGGCGTAGTAGGGGTGCTCCATAATGGCCATGAGCTGTACGGCGTTGTAGCCCTCCTCACGGATGCGGGGGAGGACGTTTTCCGTGAACTCCCGGTAGGTGCCGATGCCCGGCCGCTCCGTGGCCATGCCCACGTGGGCCTCGTAGATGAATAAGGGCTTGTCCCGGGGAACGGAAAAGTCCTGGTCCGACCAGAGGAAGGGCTCCTCCGGCTCCCAGATTTCCCCGGTGCAGGAGCCGTCGCCGAACTGGTGAATCCGGTGGATGTACAGGGGAATCCGGTCAAAGGACCGCCCTCCCGCCGTGACCCGGACCTTGACGTGGGAGCCGTGGGGGATGGTCCTTCTCCCCCGGACAAAGACCTCCCAATTGCCGTTTTTCAGCTTTTTCATGGGCGTTTTTTCCGGGTCCCAGCCGTTGAAGTCCCCGATGAGGGACATGGCCTCCGCCCCGGGGGCCCACTCCCGGTAGTACCAGCCGTTCCGCCCCCGATGGAAGCCGTAGTACAGGCTGCCGTTGGCGAAGTCGGAAAGGCTGCCGCCCTGACCGACGAGCTTTTCCCGGGTCTCCCAGTACAGCTCCATCCGCAGCCGTAAATCGGCGGCATAGGGCCCAAGTTCCGGGTCCCGTACCAGGATGCCCAGCTCCGGCAAGGCGTTTTTTCTGCGTTTGGCCATGGGGAAACGCTCCTTTCGGCGGTAGGATCATTGCTTTTATTGTACCGTTTTCCGCCGGATTTGTCAACGCAGCCCCACCGGAACCCGCCAGTCAGATTTGCCAACGCAGAATTTCCGTCGAAGCGCCGAAGGCCCGTCCCGGGCGTTTCCCTGAAACCCCCGGTCCGTCAGTTTCCTCCGCAGACCGCCTGTCCCAAAGAGCACCCGTCCCCGCCTCCTCGGCGAATTCTTTTGTACCCGAAGCCGTCCTTTCCCCCAAAAAATGCCCCCGTCCTTGTCAACGAGCCCCCAGGCGGACCCGCCGCCCGAGTTTTCCGCCGCAGACCTCTCCGGCGAAACCAGCCGCCTGGATCTGCCAACGGAATCCGCCCCCAAAAATTTTCCCGCAGCAGAGTTTATAGCGAAGCGCCAAAGGGCCAGCCGCCCCGGAAACCGCAGCTCCACCTCCGAACCGCCTCCATTCCCCGAACGTGCCCCTCCCCGTACCCTGACCGCACCCTTTCCTCTCCGACCCACGCCCCAAGGCACTTATCCGAATTTGTAAACGAGCCGACCCAGCGAACCCGCCGCCGGATTTACCAAAGCAGACTTCCAACAAAACCCGCCGCCCGAGTTTTCCGCCGCAGACCTCCCCGGCGAAACCAGCCGCCTGGATCTGCCAACGGAATCCGCCCC
>CAKTCT010000081.1 GCA_934539585.1 uncultured Oscillospiraceae bacterium
CCGAGGTTATCCACAGAATATGCTGGTAGACCTCTGCTAAACGGAAACTTTGCAATTTATGCGGTGTTGCCCTAAGTTTTCGGTCCAGCCTTTTTCAAAAGGCTGGCAGGGTGGAGGGGCAGCGCCCCTCCTCGCCCTCCGCAGAGGGCGAAATCCAATCCCGTTGCGCCTCGGGCGCAACCCAAAAAGAAGGAAAGGCGGCCCGCAGGCCGCCCGCGGATGTCCCCGCGGCCGCAATTTTGAAAAAATTGCGGCATGACGCACCTCTGATCCATCCAAAGCGAAAAACCGCGCCAGCGAGTCGAAGCGTTTGTCGTTTCTTCCTGCGGCGCGGTTTTTGTTTGGTAGGCGGGTGGGGCAGGACTGCGTCCTGCGGGGAACCCTATCAAGGAGTTCCCCACGGCCAAACGTCCCACCGGGACGTTTGGCCTCCCTTCCTGATCTCTTTGTATCATCAGGGATTTCGCCCTCTGGGTCGGGCGACTTAGGGGCTTTGCCCCTAAGGACCCCACCAGCCTTTTGGAAAAAGGCTGGACCCAAAACTTGTTTTGGATTCTGGGCAGGTGGTGCGCGGCTTTACATCCCGCCGCGATTGAGGAAAAACTCCCGGGTGGCCAGGGCGGCTCCGGCCAGGAACCGATCCGACCCCTGAATCCGGCTTCGGGTCACGGGATACCCCAATTCCCCCAGCCGCTCCTCCGCGGCGGCGGCCAGCCGGTCGAAAAGGGCGTCGGACCCCGGCGCGCCGTCCTCCAAAAGGACCACCCGGCCCGGGTCCAGCAGCCGGACCGCGTCCAGAATGGCGTCCAGCCGGTTTCCGAGGAAGCCGTCCACGGCCTCCCGGACCGGCGGGTCCAGAGGCGGCGCGTCGGTCCGCCGAAGCTCCGGCAGGATGCGCCCGGGATTTCCCCCGGCGGCCACCCACAGCTCCGGCGCGGTCTCCTGGGAGAAAACCACCCGGCACCGGGCCAGAAGGGCCTCCACCCCGGTGCTCTCCGCCATGGCGGCGGCCCGGTTGTGGACTCCCCGGCGGAGCTCCGCCCCCAGGACCAGGGCGCAGGAAAGGCCGTCGCCGCACCGGAAGGCCAGCAGCTCCCCGGCAGGCTCCCCGGCGGGTTGCCAGTAGTCGCACTCCGCCAGCGCCGCCCCCTCCGCCACGCTGCCGAAGGTCATGGGCAGGGAGACAAACTCCCCCAGCCGCTTTTCCAGGGACGCCCCCAGGGCCTCCTGAAAGGCCCCGTCCGCGCAGACCCCAAGCCCGGTGATCTGCCCCGGGGTCAGGTCGTTTTTGTAAAGGAGGTCCCGGTAGATTTTCTCGATCAGGGCAAAGACCCCGTCGGCGGTCTCCCCGTCGGGGACGGGGATGGCGTGCTTCTCCACCGGCTCCCCGTGGAGGGTGCAGACGCCGAAATACAGGGTGTCCCCCTCCAGAACCAGGCCCATGTCCATCTTATAGGTGGGGCTGATGTCCAGGAGGATTTTTTTCCGCCCTCGGGGGAGCTTGGAACCTTTGGGCGCCTGCTCGCCCTTTTCGTAAAGGCAGCCCTGCCGGATCATTTCGTTGGTGATCACGGTGACGGCGGCCTTGGTGATGCCGATCTCCCGGGCGATGTCGATGCGGGAGGTGGGCCCGCTGTTCCGCAGCAGCCGGAGAATCTGTATCCGGTTCTGCCGTTTCAGGTCCAGCTTGCTGATGCCGTTTCCGGTCATGAAAAATCCCGCCTTTCGTTGTAATTTTTGCCCGGAGAGGGCGCGGCTATTCCCTTCACGGATTCAGAAAGTCCCCGGAAAAGCAGAGGTTCAGGTCCACGTCCCCCTGGATGCCGTCCACCCTGCCGGTGCTGGTGTACTGCCAGATCTGGAACTGGTAGGGGAAGAAGGGCGTCCGGTAGTACTGGGCCAGCCACTTGCCGTACTTGTCCAGCCGGGAAAAGTCCATCTGGGCCATGAACCATTTGGTGTTGGCGTAGATCATGGAGCGGTACCCCGCCTCCTCCACGGCGTCGCAGAAGGCGATGGCGATGTCCGTGGCCGTACCGGCGTCCAGATCGTCGGTCCGGGCCTCGGCCTCGTAGACCTCCTCCTGGTCAAAGACCACCGGGAAGTCCAGCGCCCGGCCCTTCAGGGTCTCCAGGACCAGCTTGGCCTCCTCCAGGCCCTCCTCCACGGTGATGGCCTGGGAGTAGAAGTAGACCCCCACCCTGAGTCCGGCCTCGGCAGCCCCGGTGAGGTTTCCCTCAAACCGGTCGTCCACCTTCAGCACCCCGGACTGGCCGTAGCCCCGGAATCCCAGGCGGATGATGGCGAAGTCGATGCCGTCGGCGGCCACCTTTTTCCAGTCGATCTCCCCCTGGTGGGTGGAAACATCCACCCCGGTCAGGGCCTCGGCCCCGTCGGCGGGACGGTAGTGGAGCCGCCCGTTTTCCCGGACCAGATTGCTCCAGTTGTAGGAGTTTTTGGCCAGCTCCGGGTCGATGGGCTGATAGACCACCCCGCCTGCATCCTTGTAGACGATGACGTCGTCAAAGAAGCGCTGGATGAACTCGGACCCAACGCCGTACTGCTGGGCGTAGCCCTTGAAGGTCTCCACGGGAATGGTGGTGTCCTCCAGCTCCTGGATCCGGGCGTGGGCGTCGTCCAGCTCCTGCTGGACCCGGCTGGTCTCGGCCATGGCGGCCACGGCCTGCTGGTTCTCCCGGCGCTCCGCCCGGAGAATGAGGAACACCGCCGCCGCCAGCAGCAGACAAAGGAGAAAATTGGAAAGGACCAGCAAAAGGGAAAGCCCCCGGCCCCTCCGCTTTCTTTCAGGGAACTCGGTTTTCATACGCGCCTCCTGTCGGGACGAAACAATGCTTATTCTGTCATTATACAAAAAATCCCGTGGGAATACAACGAACAATGTCTGAACATTCTGAAAAATCGCCGCCTTTTCGGGGAAAAAGGCAATCTTCCCAAAAAGAAGGCCCGTTGTTCACAAAAAATTCATTGCCAAATCTCCGTTAATTTTCTGTCGAACTCTTGTTATTTTTCGAAAGATGGTATAAAATAGAGACAGAATAAATCAATGGAGGTTTATCATTATGGCAGTTAAAGTTGCAATCAATGGATTTGGCCGCATCGGCCGTCTTGCGTTCCGTCAGATGTTCGCGGCGGAGGGCTACGAAGTCGTTGCCATCAACGACCTGACCAGCCCCGAGATGCTGGCTCACCTGCTCAAGTACGACACCGCTCAAGGCCGTTACGAGGGCCACACCGTCGAGGCCGGCGAGAACTACATCGTCGTTGACGGCAAGAAGATCACCATCTACGCCATCAAAGACGCTTCCGAGTGCCCCTGGGGCGAGCTGGGCGTCGACGTGGTCCTGGAGTGCACCGGCTTCTACACCAGCAAAGAGAAGGCTTCCGCCCACATCAAGGCTGGCGCCAAGAAAGTCGTCATCTCCGCTCCTGCGGGCAACGACCTGAAGACCATCGTTTACAGCGTCAACGAGAAGACCCTGACCCCCGAGGATCAGATCATCTCCGCTGCTTCCTGCACCACCAACTGCCTGGC
>CAKTCT010000082.1 GCA_934539585.1 uncultured Oscillospiraceae bacterium
TCCCTCCCTGTACCCTGACCGCACCCTTTCCTCTCCGACCCACGCCCCAAGGCACTTATCCAAATTTGTAAACGAGCGGCCTAAACAAATTCGCCCCAAAAATTTCCCTCCTTCGGCGGAGTTTTCCGACAGAGCCTGGAAGCTCCCCCTAGACGCCTCTCCGGACCCCCGGCCCGTCAATCTCCTCCGCGGACCGCCTGCTCCAAAATGCCCGTCCTTGTCAACGAGCCCCCCAGGTGGACCCGCCGCCCGAATTTGCCAGCACAGCCTCTCAGCAGACCCCAAATCCCCCCCGGCACCATCTACGGCAGATCGCCAAAGCCGCCCGGATGTGCCCCTCCCTACACCTTGCCCGCACCCCTTTTCCCTCCGCCCCGTGCCCCCAAGGCCCTTCTGAACCGGTCAATAAAGCCGCCCAACGAAACGCCCGTTGCCATTTTCCCCGCAGCAAACTTCTGCCCCTCGGAACGCTGCTCCCCTCCGAAAGGAGCACGCCGAGAAATCCCCCGACGAAACCATCCCCCCACCGCCCGGATAAATTTCCACTTCTTCCCAATTCGGATTCCCGATATCCGTTCCCTCCAAATTGATCAACGCGGCGGAGCACCCCCCGAACCCAAAATCGTCCGCAAAAAATACCGCATCCACCAAAAATTTCCCCCAGCAATATTCTGAAAAAAACACCGGAGCGTTGACCAGCTTCCGAAGGGAAAACGCACCCGGAAATTCCCCGCTGAAGTCCCCGTTTCCCGCCGCCCGAACGTGACCCTCCCTACACCCTTCCCGCACCCTCCCCGCACCTTTTTTGACCCAAAAGAGGCTTGCAAAACCCCGGCGAAAGTGGTAGGATGAACAAAAGAAAGGACGATGCATATGAACGAGACCTTGTCCCGGCTGCTGGACGCCGCCCGGGAAAACGAACCCCTCCGGCAGGCCCTCCTGGCCTCGGAGCAGGCGGCGGACCCCATGAGCGACTTCTGTTCCACGGCCACGGCGGCGGGCTTCCCCGTCACGGTGGGGGAGCTTTTCGCCATGGGCCAGGAGTACACCGACAACCTCTTAAAAAGCGTCAACGGCGGCGCGGAGTACCCCATGGAGGGCTGGGAGGACACCTACGAGCTGTTCCTGGCGGCCCTGCGGCTCTGAAAAAGTTGGACAATTCTGGGAAAAACTAGACGTTTTTCATATTTCCCCGGGGTTTTGTTGACGGCGGGGGCCTTGGTGTAGTAAGGTGGTTTCAGAAGGATTTTTTCCAAAAAGGAGGATGCTTTGTGAGACCCTTTGCCAATGACTGCCTGGCCGTTTTCCCCTTTGAGACCCGGGAGGAGCTGGGCCGCCGGGCCGCCGCCGACGTGGCCGCCCGGATCCGGACGCTGCTGGCGGAAAAGCCCGTGATCCGGATGATCTTCGCCGCCGCCCCCTCCCAGGACGAGTTCCTGGCCGCCCTGGCCGCCGATTCCACGGTGGACTTCTCCCGCATCGACGCCTTCCACATGGACGAGTACATCGGCCTGGCCGCCGACGCGCCCCAGGGCTTCGGGAACTTCCTGCGGGACCGGCTGTTTTCCAAGGTCCCCTTCCGAAGTGTGAACTACCTGAACGGTCAGGCCCCGGACCCCGAGGCCGAGTGCCGCCGCTACGGCGCGCTGCTGGCGGAGGGCGTGGACATCGTCTGCATGGGCATCGGCGAGAACGGCCACATCGCCTTCAACGACCCGGCCTTCGCGGATTTTTGCGACGAAAAGCCGGTGAAGGTGGTGGAGCTGGACCCGGTGTGCCGGATGCAGCAGGTCCACGACGGGTGCTTTGCCTCCCTGGACCAGGTGCCCACCCACGCCCTGACCCTGACCATCCCCACCCTGACCCGGAAGGGGACCATTTTCTGCATGGTCCCGGCCAGGACCAAGGCCCAGGCGGTGAAAGCCTGCCTGGAGGGCCCGGTGGCGGAATCCTGCCCGGCCTCCATCCTGCGGAAGCGCCCCGGGGCCCGGCTCTACCTGGACGCAGACAGCGCGTCCCTGCTGGAAATGAAAGGAGTATCGGAAATGATTCGCATCGGCATCATCGGAACGGAAAACTCCCACGCCATGGCCTTTGCCAGGGCCCTGAACCTGCCGGACGAGAAGGGAGGAATGCGGTTCCCCGGCGTCCGGGTGGCGGGGGTCTACGGCCCGGACCTGGAATCCGCCCAGGCCATTATCGACGAGACCGGGGCCGACTTCCTGGCGGACCGGCCGGAGGATTTCTTCGGCAAGGTGGACGCCATGATCGTCACCTGCCGGAAGGGGTCCCTTCACTACCGCTACGCCAAGCCCTTCCTGGAGGCGGGAATCCCCATGTTCATCGACAAGCCCTTCACCGTTGACATGAACGAGGCCAAAGAGCTGGTGTCCATTGCTCGGGAGAAGGGGGCCTTGCTGGCCGGGGGCTCCGGGTGCAAGTTCGCCTACGACGTTCTCATGCTGCAAAACACGGTGAAGAACTGGAAGGCCGCCGGGGATTTCGTCACCGGCACCATGAACTTCGCCGCAGACCCCGCCAGCGAGTACGACGGGTTCTTCTTCTACTCCTCCCACCTGACGGAGATGGCCCTGACGGTGTTCGGCTACGACCCCAGATCGGTGCTGGCGTTGGAGAGGAACGGCAGCCGGGCCTGCATTCTCCGCTACGAGGACTGCGACGTGACCCTGAACTTCACCCGGGGCACCTGCGCCAGCACCGGGACGCTGATCGGCAGGAGGGGCAACGTGACCCGGGACATTGACATTTCCATGATCTACCTTCATGAGATCGGGGATTTCGTGGAGATGCTGCAAACCGGGAAGGCCGGCCATACGCCCGAGGAGCTGATCAAGCCCGTGGCGGTGATCAATGCCATTGAGCAGTCGGTGCGGGAGGGCAGAGAGGTTCTGATTGACTAAAGTAAAGTTTTCGCCCGCCTTTTTCAAAAGGCGGTAGGGATGGAAGGGGCAAAGCCCCTTCCTCGCTTTCCGCAGAAAGCGAAATCCTACCCGTTGCGCCTCGGGCGCAACCCAAAAAGAAGGAAAGGCGGCCCGCAGGCCGCCCGCGGATGTCCCCGCGGCCGCAA
>CAKTCT010000083.1 GCA_934539585.1 uncultured Oscillospiraceae bacterium
CAAAACTGCGGGGCTTTTTGTTTTCAGGAAGGATGAAAGTATATGAATCATCGAAAAGCCTGCCTCACCGCGGCTTTGCTGACAGCTGTCATGATGACTGCGGCCCCGGCCGTCCAGGCGGCGGAATCCCCGGAAGTGTCCATCATCGACATTACCGAGGATACGCTGCCGGAACCAGCCGGCGGCTATCTCCCCACCAAAATCTGGACAGAGGAAGAAGATGGAACCCACCTGCTGAAAAAGACCTTTGTGGTGGACGCCGGTGTTTCCCCATCCGAATTGATGGAAGGCAGTATCACCCGCCGGGGGATTTCCTATCAATATCTGGAAATGGTCAAAGAGGAACTCCCTGGTTCCACTGAAACCAAAACGGTCAGCCAGAAGGAAACCATTTCCACCGGCAGCAAGGATAAAAACGCCATTGCCGCCCAAGCGGAACAGACGATTCCCTACGACCAGGACGGGTTCAAAGGCGAACTCATGTTGGATTCTTCTGGAATCACCGCCGAGGAAAGCGGCCGGCAGAGCTATTCCTACACGATCAATGATTCGCGGGAATACACGGGCCTTGCTTCCAACGACCCCTACCTGGTGCCGAAAGAGGTAAATAAAGACGGCGTAACCCTTGCATTGAATGACATCCAGTGGACGCCCACCGGAGTCAAACCGGACGGCAGCGGCCAGCCCGCCAGCTATACCGCTACCGCCAGTTATTCCGGCAAGGGCTGGGGCTCCAAGGTCACCGGCTACACCGCTACTTTGCCCTACTCCGGCGAGGTAATCAAGGAGATCCCCGGGAAAGTCCAGTACACCCTGGTGTATAAGGAAATCCCGCCGGAGCCTGTTCAGGAAGAACCGGCAGGGGTTTCTCCGCTGATGGTTTCCGGCGGCATCGCCCTGGCAGCGGCAACGGGCATCGCGGGCTGGAACCTGCAGGCGCTGAAGCGGAGAAAGGAGGTTGAGGATCAATGAAGAAGCTGTCCTGGATCGTCATGGGCCTGCTGTTCCTGTCCGGCATCGGGATGATTGCCTGGAGCCTGTTTCCCATGCCGGTGGAGTTGGTTTCCGGCCAGCCTGCTGGTGACAAGCCGGAAAAAACGGCGGCGGAATCCGATGCGATAACATCCAATGTTATCAGTGACTCCAATACAATCGAAATCTCGGAGGATGGAGCCACCGTCATTGAGCCGGAAGCTGTGAAAAATTCCGGCGGAAAGGAGGATGTGATCACGGAAGCGGCGGTATTTGTCCCTCAGACCGACCCAGATGACGCGGCGGAC
This sequence comes from uncultured Oscillospiraceae bacterium, assembly GCA_934539585.1. Lineage (GTDB taxonomy): Bacteria > Bacillota > Clostridia > Oscillospirales > Ruminococcaceae > Merdivicinus. The sequence continues at coordinate 1,281 of CAKTCT010000083.1, forward strand.
GCCGGAAACTACACCCTGCCGGAAAAAGCGGAGCTGAAAGACGGCAGCATCGGCGTCCTAACTATCGATTCCATTGGCGTTTCCGCCCCGGTATATGAAACGGATGATGAGATGGAAGCCATGCGCAAAGGCATCGCCCATTACAAAACCACCAGCGCATGGTCCGGAAACATCGGGCTGTGTGCCCACAACGGAAATGCTTCGTATTGTTGGTTCCATGACCTGCACAAGGTGGAAAAGGGCGACGTGGTGACCTATCAGACCGCCCTGGGAACCCGGACCTATGAGGTGACGGAAATCAAGGAAATTGATGAAACCGACTGGTCCATGCTGGGACGGACCGAGGATAACCGCATCACCATGACCACCTGCATTGACGGGAAACCCAGCAAGCGGCTGGTGGTGCAGGCGGTGGAGGTATCATCTGAATCGTAGGGGTCGGGTTTCCCGGCCCGTTCGCATAAAATCAATTGATTCTCAAGGAAAGTTCCAGCTTTGCTTTCGCAAATGAACCGCAGTGGAGGTGATGGAACATTCTAAACCGCCATTTTGCAGGCAAAATGACGGCGGCGGAACATCGCCGGGCGGTCTGCGGACCGCCTTTTCTTTTTATGTTTCGCGCCCGAGGCGCAAAGAGTAAGATTTCGCACTCTGCGGAGTGCGAGGAAGGGCTTTGCCCTTTCCAATCCCACAACCTTTTGAAAAAGGTTGACGAAAACTTTAATTTCACGAAATGAGGTGCAAGAAGTGAAACGACCAAGTTTTAGAAGGATAGCAGCCTCCATTCTGGCCGCGGTGACGTTACTGGCGTCATCGCCAGCCACTGTTTTTGCGGAGGATGTGCTGGATCTATCCGACCCCGGCATTATCACCGAGGTGGACGAAGTCACCGACCTGACGGACGAAAATGTGGAGTTTTTGCCTTCCGGCGATGAGGACGATCTGCCGGAAATCAGCGAAACCCCCGGCCAGCCGGAGATCCCCGACCCGGAGCCGGAGATGTCCGAACCGGAATCCCAGCCGGAATTTGACCCGGAGGCCCGGATTCTGGCTGCCATGCTGGATACCGGCGCGCGGGAAATCCAGCAGATCACGACCCACTGGGAATATACCTACTACCATGCCTTCCAGCAGAAGGAAGCGCCCTGGGCCACCGCCACCATCGGCGGCGAGCTGGCCTACTGCATTGACATGACCAACTTTCACACCAATTCCGGTGTGAACATGGGCAGCAGTACGACATACCCCAGTTTGTCCGCTGACCAGAAATATGTGCTGGGCCATATCATGCAGTACGGGGCCAGGGATGACAGCAACATCCCCTATCACATGGCCACTCAGGTGCTGATCTGGGAGGTCGTGCATGGGCGGGTGAATCTGGACACCCTGGAACAGACAAACAGCGACAT
>CAKTCT010000084.1 GCA_934539585.1 uncultured Oscillospiraceae bacterium
CCCGCCTGACCAACATCGGCCAGGCAGTTCGACCGGGCAGTGACAGGAGAACACCGCTATGCGCCCACACGTCTGCCCTCCAAACCGTCCCGCCAAGGCCCGGACGGTTCCCGGCCTGCCATAACCGGAGCCCCGGCCAAAGCGTCAGGCACGCTCCGTTGACGGCATAGGAATCCCCGAATAGAGTGGCCATCCCCCCTGAGTCATGCAATGTCCACCCCTTTCCCGAAGTCGCTGCCCGCGCCGCCGCGGCGAATCCGTCCCAACCCGTTCCGGCACGCCAGAGGGACCGCTCAAAGCGCGCAGCCCCGTCTCCGTGACGGCTTTGTGACGGATTTTGAGCGAAATCGGGCCTGTGTGACGGCCCGGTGAAAATTGTTAAGAATCCCGTCAAAAAAATTCAGAAATTCTCCGAACCGGCATTTTAAATTTGTTCACAAAATTCCGGTAAACTATGGGTATCAACCAAGAGGAGGTTATCCACCATGGACGAACAAAACGATTTCTACGGAACCAACGGCCCTCAGCCCGAGGAACCTCATGAAGATACAGCGGCGTCCGCTCCGGAAGCCGGACCCCAGCCGGTCCCTCCGGAAAACACCCCCTCCGGCGCGGCGCCCGGAGCGGAAAACAACTTCAACAACTGGCAGAGCTACCAGGCCAGCGCCCCCGGTCCCGACCCTACCCAAAGCGCACCCAATCCGGACCCTTACGGCACCAATCCGAACCCCTACGGACCCGGCCAGAACGGGTACCACAACCCCGCCAACGGCTTCCAGAACTTCGGCGGCCAGCAGACCCCTCCCCAGCAGGAGTACCGCTGGAACTATGAGGATTACGACAAGATTTCCAAAGGCAACGTGGGCTACAAGCCCAAGAGCAACACCGGCCTGAAGGTCTTTGCCGTGGTCATGACCGTAGTGTTCCTGGTGACGGCGGCGGCCTTCGCCGGATTCATCCTTTACAGCCGGAACCAGACCGGAGGCAATTCTCCCACCCTGAACAACGACGTTTCTTCCTCCATCGACCAGCCCCGGGACGGACCCCAGCTTTCCCTGAACAACCGCCCGGCCCCGGATGAGGAGGACTATACCGACGGCGTCCTCTCCACAGAGGAAATCGCGGCCAAGGTCCGGCCCTCGGTGGTGGGCATCCAGACCTACCGCACCGATTACCCCATGCAGGTCTACGGCACCGGCTCCGGCATCATCATGACCAGCGACGGCTACATCGTCACCAATGCCCATGTGGTGTCCGGCGCTACCGGCGGCATCCTGGTCATTCTGGATAACGACGAGGAATATGAGGCCACCGTGGTGGGCATCGATGAAAAAACCGACGTGGCCGTGGTCAAAATCGACGCGGAGAACCTGACCGCCGCCGAGTTCGGCAACTCCGACGAGCTGGTGGTAGGCGAGCGCATCGTGGCCATCGGCAACCCCACCGGCATGAACCTGGCGGGCTCCGTGACCCAGGGCATCGTCTCCGGCCTGAAGCGGCTGATCTCCGTGACCAACGAGGAGACCAACGAGACCATCGAGATGGAGGCCATCCAGGTGGACGCCGCCATCAACCCCGGCAACTCCGGCGGCGCGCTGATCAATAAATACGGCCAGGTGGTGGGCATCAACTCCTCCAAGCTGGCTTCCACCCAGATCGAGGGCATCGGCTTCGCCATCCCCATCTCCACAGCCAAGCCCATTGTAGACGACCTGGTGGCTTACGGCTACGTCCGCGGACGGGTGCTGCTGGGCATCACCTACTACGCCGTCAGCGACGCAGTAGGGGCCATGAACGGCTACACTCCCGGCCTGTGGGTCCAGTCGGTCCGTGAGGACATGGACGTGTACGCCAAGGGTCTCCGCGCCGGCGACATCATCACCCAGATCGACGGCCAGGACGTCCGGGATTCCGAGACGGTAAAGAGCATCATGTCCGCCAAGAAGCCCGGCGACACCGTGGAGCTGACGGTGGTACAGCAGAGCCTTTCCGGCAAGATCAAGACCTTTACCATCAAAGCCCAGCTGGCGGAGGACAAAGGCTCTCTGAACAGCAGTTCCAACAACCAGCAGAGTCAGGAGTCCGAAAGCAGCGACATCCAGAAGCTGCCCTTCGGCAGATAAACCTTGCAAGACCTCTCTTCTTGATATTCTCCTTAAAAAAGCGGACGCCCACGAAGATCGTGGGCGTCCGCTTTTTTGCACAGCCCTGTGGGAGTATGCGCCCATCGTACCACGTCAGGCCGCTCGCCCAAGCACCCCACGTCAAGCCGACGCGTATCTCCGAATCCTCATACAGGAATCGAAGCGATAAAAAGTGCTGCACGGTTGCCTACT
>CAKTCT010000085.1 GCA_934539585.1 uncultured Oscillospiraceae bacterium
TGATTACCGTTGGACTGAATCGTAAAATTCGAGAAAAGCAAAAAAATTATGTGTCCTATCTTGACACAAGCAGAGGGGCTGATTCTGGGGCTGGGGGCCAAGCTGTTCTCCATTGCGGGGCCGGTCATCGTCTACGGGGTGGCGGCATCCTGCGTTTACGGGCTGATCTATTACCTGATGCGGTAGGAAGGGAGTGGGACAATGTCACAAAAACTGGGCCGGAGCACCTTCCGGCTGACAAATCCGCCGTCGGCGCTGGCCTACGCCGCTGTGGGCGGCAAAAAGGAGGGGGAGGGGCCCCTTGCCCGGGACTTTGACCTCCTCTGCGACGACTCCTCCTTTGGGGAGCAGACCTGGGAAAAGGCGGAGAGCCGCCTGCAAAAGGACGCGGTGAACAAGGCGCTGGAAAAGGCCCGGCTTTCCAGCGGGGACATCGACCTGATCTTCGCCGGGGACCTGCTGAACCAGTGCGTGGGCTCCACCTACGGGCTCCGGGATCTGGAAATTCCGTTTCTGGGGCTTTACGGGGCGTGCTCCACGATGGCGGAGAGTCTGGCGGTGGCTTCGCTGTTCGTGGACAACGGGCTGGCGGAGCGGGCGGCGGCGGTGACGTCCTCCCACTTCTGCTCGGCGGAGCGGCAGTTCCGGTTTCCGCTGGAATACGGCGGTCAGCGGCCCCCTACGGCCCAGTGGACTGCTACGGCCTCCGGGGCGGTGATCGTCGGGGCGGCGGCCCAGGCGCCCTTTATTCGGGAGGTGTCCATCGGCAAGATCACCGACCTGGGGATCACCGACGCCAACAACATGGGGGCCGCTATGGCTCCGGCGGCGGCATCTACCATCGAGACGTTTCTCCGGGACACGGGGACCGGTCCTGAGGATTACGATCTGATCCTCACGGGGGACCTGGGGAAGGTGGGGAAGGCGCTGCTTCTGGATTTGCTGAAGCGCCAGGGCATCGATCTTTCCCGGAACCACGACGACTGCGGGCTGATGCTCTATGACGAGGAGCAGGACGTCCACGCCGGGGGCTCCGGCTGCGGGTGCTCGGCGTCGGTGCTCTGCGGGTATGTTCTGCCCCGGATCGCGTCGGGGGTGTACAAGGACGTGCTGTTCGCGGCCACCGGGGCGCTGATGTCGCCGACCTCGGTGCAGCAGGGGGAGAGTATCCCCGGTATCGCCCATCTGGTCCATCTGAGTCATAAGCGGGAGGGATAGTATGGAGATTTTTCTGGAATACGCCAAGGCGTTTCTGGTGGGCGGGGCCCTTTGCGCCGTGGGGCAGGTCCTTATCGACTACACCAAGCTGACCCCCGCGCGGATTCTGGTGGCCTATGTGGTGGCCGGGGTGGTCCTGGGGGGACTGGGATGGTACCAGCCCCTGATCGACTTTGCCGGGGCCGGGGCCAGCGTGCCGCTGACGGGATTCGGCAGCCTGCTGGCCAAGGGCGTCCGGGAGGCTGTGGAGAAGGATGGGCTCCTGGGGGTCCTTTCCGGGGGATTGACCGCTTCGGCGGCGGGAATCACCGCGGCGATGGTGTTTGGGCTGCTGGCGGCGTTGATTTTTAAGCCGAAATCCAAAAGTGATTAAGTCGCCGCGGCCTGGCACCTCGCGCCAAGCTTCGGTAGCCGCGCGACGGGCTGCGCGGGCGGCGTGTCGCCGCAGCCATGACGACGCGGCTGGACGTCTCACGCTGGGGTTCGGTAGCCGCGCGACAGGCTGCGCGGCGACGGGGTAGGGTAGCCTGTGGGATTTGTGTAGGACCTGCCTGTCAGCACAAGAAAGTTTTCGGTCCAGCCTTTTTCAAAAGGCTGGTAGGGATGGAAGGGGCAAAGCCCCTTCCTCGCCCTCCGCAGAGGGCGAAATTCCCTGATGATACCGTAAGGTCAGGAAGGGGAGTCCCAACGTCCCGGTGGGACGTTGGGACGAGGGGAACCCTACCAAGGGGTTCCCCTCAGGACGCAGTCCTGCAAATCCCCCCCCCACAAAATAAACCCCGCGCCGCAAGAAGAAGCGTGCAGCCGCTTCAACTCCGCAGCGCGGGGTTTTATTCGGGGAAGAAGGATTCCCCCGCCGGAATCTGCCAGTGAACGGTCAGGCTGTCGGCGCCCTCTATCCGATGAAATCCCATGGAGGCGTATTGGACCATCCCCCCAAAAACGGACAGTGAAAAAAAGCACCTCCTGTTGTAGAATAGAAACTGCAACAGGAGGAGCTG
>CAKTCT010000086.1 GCA_934539585.1 uncultured Oscillospiraceae bacterium
GTCCCTTGCGGAGATCCGCCAGAGGACGCCGTCCACATAGCTTCCTTTTTCCGGCAGGATGGTGGCCACACCCCTCCCGCCGCCGTTTCCGGCGAAGGTGAGGCAGTACCCTTCCAGCCGCACTGTCCCCACAACCTGGGCGTCCGGACAGCGGAAGGCCATCTGGTTTTCGTTCATATTGCTGCCATAGGCAAAATACAGTTTCTTTTCGATATACGCACCTCCTTATCGTTCCTCATTGCCATGCCTCTGGTTCAGGCTGGGATACTGGGATCTGTCATACCGCCATGCCCGGTCGCCGGGAAGATTGGATAACAGGTGTTCCCGAACATTCTTGTATTCCGGCCCGATGAGTCCCAGCCGCAGCAGGAAGGTCCGGAAGGTAAAGGCGGGGTTTTCGCTGATCTCGGTTTTGCGCATCAGCGTCCGCTTCTGGTTGATGGCCTGGGCGGAGATGGCCAGCGCCAGGGTAATATTGGCCCGCACCTTGCCTGCATGGAGGGTGCTCTCAAAGCACCGCCATTCCAGCGTGCCGCGATAGAACACCGAATGCAGGTTCAGCGCGTAGTATCTCGTCCAGTTGTAGTGCTGGTAACTGCCGTCGGAACCTTCATACCATTCCTGTTTGAGGCGGTCCATAGTGGTATTGGCCGGGAGCTTCCGGATTTTCTCCAGCATGGGTTCCCGGACCTTCTGGCACCAGCGCTCCACCCGGCTCTCATTGACCTTGAGGGCCTTGAACAGGATGTCCTCTTTGGAGTACATGATGGACAGCGCGTTCTTGAGGCTCTGGGGGGTGTGTTTGGAAGCGTCCACATGGACGTGCATCCCGCAGGACGAGTTCACAACAGCCCCCGCCCGGCGCAGGGTGCGGACAACCTCCTGCAGCTTTCCCATTTCGCTGTATTCGAGCTTGGGGGAATTCATTTCCACCTTGTACTCATCCTCCGGATAGCGGCTCCGTTCCGGGCGGACCGGCCGGATGCTGGAGTCATAAACGATCTTCCAGACCTTCTCCTCCCGGTCGGGGACCTCGTAGGCTTTGTATGTCCCGCCCAGGTACCGGAACTGGGTTCCGAACAGCGCGCCCAGCGCCTCCGCTGCCTGCCGCCGGGTCAGACCCGTCATCTCGATCTCGCAGCCGAAGTATTGCTCCTTTAAGTCAATCGATGGCTGTCGCCTCCCGGTGGAGGGCTGCCAGCCGTTTTCCGATGGCTTCCACCACATTCACAGTGACGCCGTTCCCGGCCTGTTTGTAGAGCTGCGTGTCCGAGTGAAGGGGAAGGATCAAATCAATGCGTTCATCCTTCCAGCCCTGAAGCCGCAGGCATTCCCGCGGTGTCAGCCGCCTGATCCTTCCATGCTGCAAAACACCGTGTCGGTCCTGAATGGTCAGGGTAAACATGGGTTCTTCTGCAGATTTGATCCGCCGCCCTTGCTGCCGGACTGTTTCCCGGTCAGGAGTCAGCACAGCACATGCTTCCACAGTTCCCTGATCATTACAGGCAGTGAGGGTATGTGCGATCTGCCTGCCGACCCGTCCTCGCCGGTTGTTTTTTGCGTAGGCCAGATTGACGCTGTCCCCCGGATAAGCCATTTTGTAGCCTTTCCGGGTATCTTCGCGGATGGGAAGCCCGACTTCGTACAAGCCGGTTTTCCCGCCCATTCCGCCTGCCTGTGCGGTTAAGGTGCAGCTGACTCCTTCCGGGGAATAGACCCGTTCCCCTTGCTTTCCAGGCTGGATTTGTATAAGAGGTGTTCCTGCTGTTTCGGTGAAAGGAAATATTTTTCCTCTGCATCGCACATCAAGATATCCGACAAGATACACCCTTTTGCGGGATTGGGGGACGTGAAAATCCTTGCTGTTAAGCACCTGCCATTCCACAAAATACCCCAGTCTGTCCAGTGCATGGAGGATTGCCGCAAATGTCCGCCCTTTGTCATGGTGAA
>CAKTCT010000087.1 GCA_934539585.1 uncultured Oscillospiraceae bacterium
GTCCCTTGCGGAGATCCGCCAGAGGACGCCGTCCACATAGCTTCCTTTTTCCGGCAGGATGGTGGCCACACCCCTCCTGCCGCCGTTTCCGGCGAAGGTGAGGCGGTACCCTTCCAGCCGCACCGTCCCCACCGCCTGGGCGTCCGGACAGCGGAACGCCATCTGGTTTGTATTCATATTGCTGCCGTAAGCAAAATACAGCTTTTCTTTTATTTTCATTACCTCCTCTGATTTTCTCTGCTGGAGTAATGGGACTTGTCATATCGCCATGCCCGGTCGCCGGGAAGATTGGATAACAGGTGTTCCCGAACATTCTTGTATTCCGGCCCGATGAGTCCCAGCCGCAGCAGGAAGGTCCGGAAGGTAAAGGCAGAGTTTTCGCTGATTTCGGTTTTGCGCATGACCGTCCGCTTCTGGTTGATGGCCTGAGCGGAAATCGCCAGGGCCAGCGTGATATTGGCCCGCACCTTTCCCGCGTGAAGCGTGCTTTCAAAACACCGCCACTCCAATGTGCCCCGGTAAAAAACAGAATGCAGGTTCAAAGCATAGTACCGGGTCCAGTTGTAGTGCTGATAGCTTCCGTCCTGCCCGTCGTACCATTCCTGCTTCAGGCGTTCCATGGTGGTATCTGCCGGAAGTTTGCGGATCTTCTCCAGCATGGGTTCCCGGACCTTTTTGCACCAGCGTTCCACCCGGTGTTCGTTGACCTTGAGGGCCTTGAATAGGATGTCCTCTTTGGAGTACATGATGGACAGCGCGTTCTTGAGGCTTTGAGGAGTATGCTTGGAAGCGTCCACATGGACATGCATTCCACAGGAGTCATTGACCACCGCACCGGCACGGCGAAGGGTTCGGACAACCTCCTGCAGCTTTTCCATTTCGCTGTATTCGAGTTTGGGGGAGTTCATTTCCACCTTGTATTCATCGCTCAGAACAGAGGATTGCCGTCCGCCCTGCTGCCGGGTTGCCCGAATGCTGGAATCGTACACAATCTTCCAGATCTTGTCCTCCCGGTCAGGAACCTCATAGACTTTGTAGGTTCCGCCCAGGTACCGGAACTGGGTTCCGAACAGAGCGCCCAGCGCTTCCGCCGCCTGCCGCCGGGTCAGACCCGTCATCTCAATTTCGCAGCCGAAATATTGATCCTTCAGGTCAATCGATGGCTGTCACCTCCCGGTGGAGGGCCGCCAGCCGTTTTCCGATGGCTTCCACCACATTCACGGTGACGCCGTTCCCGGCCTGTTTGTAGAGCTGCGTGTCCGAGTGAAGGGAAAGGATCAAATCAATGCGTTCATCCTTCCAGCCCTGAAGCCGCAGGCATTCCCTTGGCGTCAGGCGGCGGATCCGGCATCCGTCCCAGACGCCGGAGGCTCCCCGTTTATGATGATGGATGCCGCCGTCCTGCTTGGCGATCAGGCAGCGGGCGTACTGCGTGAATTCCGGGCTTTCATTCAGGTCCACACAGCAGGGGAGGGCGTACAGCCCGGTTTTCCCGCCCATCCCGCCTGCCTGGGCGGTCAAGGTGCAGCTGACTCCTTCCGCCGAGTAGACCCGTCCGCCCTAGCTGCCTGCAAGGACTTGTTTAAGAGGCGTTCCTGCTGTTTCGGTGAAAGGAAATATTTTTCCTCTGCATCTTTCATCAAGATAGCCGATAAGGAACACCCTCTTTCGGGATTGGGGAACGTGGAAATCCTTGCTGTTAAGCACCTGCCATTCCACAAAATACCCCAGTCTGTCCAGTGCATGGAGGATTGCCGCAAACGTCCGCCCTTCGTCATGGTGAAGCAGTCCGGGAACATTTTCAAAGAGCAGATACGGAGGCTTCCGGGC
>CAKTCT010000088.1 GCA_934539585.1 uncultured Oscillospiraceae bacterium
ATCTGACCCACTTCATTAAATTTGTATCCAACGACCGAGGTGTTTCTATGTTATATTACGTTTCCGGCACGGTTGCCATACTGGAACCGGGTCTGGCCGTCATCGACTGCGGCGGCGTGGGCTACGGCTGCCGCATCACCGCTTACACCGCCGGTCAGTTAAAGCTGAACCAGAACGCCCGGCTGTACATCACCGAGTCCATCCGGGAGGACGCCTTCGACCTGTTTGGCTTCATCAGCCGGGAAGAGCAGCGGTGCTTTGAACTGCTGACCTCCGTCAATGGCGTAGGCCCCAAGGCCGCCCTGGCGATTCTGTCCTCCGGCGGGCCTCAGAATTTCACCCTGGCCGTCATGACCGGGGACGAAAAGATGCTCACCGCCGCTCAGGGTGTGGGCAAAAAGCTCGCCCAGCGCATCATTCTGGAATTGAAAGAAAAAATCGGCGGCAGCGGCATGGAGCTGGATTTTTCCGCCGGTGCAGCTCCCGCCGCCCCGGCGCAGACCGGCGGCGCGGCCGCCATGGCACGAGCCGCCTTGCAGGAGCTGGGCTACTCCCCCGTGGAGATCTCCGCCGCCCTCAAGGGTGTTGACCCGGGCGCCAGCACCGAGGAAATGGTGCGCTTCGCCCTGCGCGCCATGGTGATGAAGGGCTGATTTTTACAAATAACGACTCCGCACTCTGGAGGTAAACTATGAGTCTCGAATTTTCCCAGGAACTGGATACCCCCATCGTTTCCCCCACCTTCGCGCCTCAGGACGCGGGGGAGATCGGTCTGCGGCCGAAGCTCCTTTCCGACTACACCGGGCAGGAAAAGGCCAAGGGGAATCTGTCCATTTATATTGAAGCCGCCCGGCGGCGGGGGGAACCTCTGGATCACACCCTGCTGTACGGCCCTCCCGGCCTGGGCAAGACCACCCTGGCGGGCGTTATCGCCAACGAAATGGGCGTGAACATCCGGGTCACCTCCGGCCCTGCCATTGAAAAGCCCGGCGACCTGGCCGCTCTGCTGACCAACCTGAACCCCGGCGACATTCTGTTCATCGACGAAATCCATCGCTTAAACCGGGTGGTGGAGGAAATTCTCTACCCCGCCATGGAGGATTTCGCCATCGACATCATCGTCGGCAAAGGCCCCAGCGCCAACTCCATCCGGCTGGATCTGCCGAAGTTCACCCTTGTGGGCGCAACCACCCGGGCAGGCCAGCTGTCCGCCCCTCTGCGTGACCGGTTCGGCGTCAATCTGCGTCTCGAGCTGTACACCCCGGAGGAGCTGGCGAAGATCGTCACCCGCTCTGCCGCCATTCTGGGAATGCCCATCGACCCGAAGGGCGCCATGGAGATCGCCTCCCGCAGCCGGGGCACCCCCCGGATTGCCAACCGTTTTCTCCGCCGGGTGCGGGACTTCGCCGAGGTCATGGGCGACGGCACCATTACGAAGGACGCCGCCGACCTTGCTCTGCGCCGTCTGGAAGTGGACAAGCTGGGACTTGACAACATCGACCGCCGGATGCTCACCGC